>NZ_CANTKB010000067.1 GCF_947654165.1 uncultured Blautia sp. | reverse complement strand
CCCGTGAAAGATATTCCTGCGGTGCAAAAAGGGTAAAGGAAAGGTATGGTTCCAACAGTTGTGTTCCTGCTTTTTTCAATGCCTGCTCCAACACGACAGGCGCAAGAAAACGAAAATCAGCGGGGGTGCTGACCGGGCTGTAATAAACTCCATAATCAAAACAAATTTGGCAGTCTGTCACTCCCCAGCCATATAAGCCCTGCTCCATTCCATAACGCACACCCTCCATGACGGCATTTTGAAAACTTTGGTTTAAATAGCCGAGAGATACCTCGCTTTTATATTGTGTTCCGCTTCCAACAGGAAGCGGTGTTACAGTCAAACCAATAGATGCCCAAAACGGATTCGGCGGCACTTCAATATGAATCGTGTAGCTCGCTTTTTTTTGCGGTCTTTCCAGATAAATAACCGAAGGCTCTTTCATAGCCACGCCCACATGATATTTTTCTTCTAATAGCGAACAAATAACTTCTAACTGTACTTTTCCCAAAAAAGATAATATAATCTCATGTGTAACAGTATCAATGTCAAAATGCAAAAGAGGGTCTGTATCAGCAATCTCTGTGAGGGCATTTAACAGGGCTTCCCTTTGCTCCGGCTTTTGCGGCTCTACCGTTGTCCGAAGTAATGGCATGGGATTATCAATCCGTGTTTTGTGAGGCAGGAGTTTTTCATTTCCCAGAATGTCGTTCAGTTTCAAAGTATCATCAGCTAAAATAACAATTTCTCCCGGACAGGCATGGTCAACCGGGACGATTTCACCATTTGACGGAATACACATTTCTGTAATCTTTATTTTTTCCTTTTTTGACAGCAGCAGGGTATCCCGTAAATGGAGCGTCCCATGATACAGGCGTAAATAAGAAAGCCGTTTTTTCCGCTCTGTATACTCAACCTTAAAAACATATCCACATAATTCAGACTGAATATCGTCTGTTTCTGTAATGAAAGTTTCTGTAATCGCTTCAATCAGTTTTTCTGTTCCTAAATTGTCTTTTGCACTCCCATGATAAACAGGAAACAAAGAGCAGCATCTGGTTCTTTTGCACTTTTCATATTGTAATTCCTGTATATCCAAAGAATCCTCTGCAACATATCGTTCTAATAGTTCATCGCTTCCGGAAATAATCATATCCCATTTGTCCAAATCAGAAATATCGGTCATGGTTATCTTTGGCGACAGGGAAACCTCCTGCATGACAATCATATCACTGGTAAGTTTATCTTTAATGCTTTGGTAAACACGCCGCAGGTCGATCCCATTTTGGTCTATCTTATTTATAAAGATAATTGTCGGAATGTCCATTTTCTGAAGCGCATGGAATAATATACGGGTTTGTGCCTGTACGCCGTCTTTTGCCGAAATGACTAAAACAGCTCCGTCAAGGACAGATAAAGAGCGGTATGCTTCGGTTAAAAAATCCATATGACCGGGAGTGTCCACGATATTGATTTTATAATCATTCCAGCAAAAAGAAGTAACCGCTGTCTGAATGGTAATTCCGCGCTGCCGTTCCAAAATCATAGTGTCTGTTCTTGTAGTTCCTTTATCCACGTTTCCTTGTTCCGCAATCGCTCCACTGGTGTACAGCAGGCTTTCCGTCAATGTTGTTTTTCCTGCGTCTACATGGGCGAGAATTCCAATATTGATTATTTTCATGTGATTGTCCTCCTTTTACAGCCCCAAAAGGGCATAAAAATCCCCAGCAGTAAAATACTTTTACCACTGGGGATTATAATTTGCGGACATACACATATACAGCATACACCTGTTTGTGATTGCTGTTTTTCGGATATGTCAAAATTGATAAGGCAAAAGTATTCTTAAATTGGGTACAAAAAACCAAGCCCCCACAAAAGGGACTATCATAATCCTTTGTTCCCACTATTTGATTATAGTTTTATTTAAGAATACCTTGCCGCATATTTTTTACTCCTTTTTTGGAATGATGCTATTATATCACATTAGTTTTAGGAAAGAAAGTACCTAAAAGAAATTTTTCTTCCCCTTATATGTAACAATCATACCGACTTTCTGGCGTTCAGAATGGTTTCTGCTGTCTGCTGTGGTGTTTGGTTGGAATTGTCCAGCCAAAAGCCGATCCGTGGTGTTGTCTGCATAAATGTATCGTATAAGGTTTCAACCGTAAAGCCGGAATAGCCTGTTTTCTCCCTGTATCGTTCCCTTCCTTTTATTGTTTCCACATCTGGACAAAGAACGACAACCTCAACAGGGTATTTATGCGGCACAAAAAATATGTACATGTAACTAATTCAACACATTTATAATTTGAATAGGGACATTATAGCATTTACTAAATACAAATTCAATGTATACGGAAATAAAGATATAAGGAGTGGGAAGGATTCCGCCGTAGTCGGCATTGTAGGAAAATCCAAAAGTTTAGATTTTCCCACAATGCTTATCTTTTGGTCTTTGGTTCGGAATAGTGTAGTGCTGGCGGTCTATCTCTTGTTTTCGGTTGCTTGCTTCCTTACCGTACATGAGCATT
>NZ_CANTKB010000066.1 GCF_947654165.1 uncultured Blautia sp. | reverse complement strand
CAGACTTGTCAATGTTACGGTTGTTCAGCAGCCTTCTTTGCTCGGAAGTACGGCCGAAACGGTGTTTCCTGCTGTCCTCAAGCTGAAGCCTGAGATTGGATATCTCGTTTGCCAGCATCCGGTTCACCTCGTCTTTCGCTTCAAGCTGCTTTCTCATAAGCTCCATTTCTTTTCGATAGTTCTCGACTGTTACGGATAATTCATTGATTGTATCAACCAGAGCCTTGGAGTTCTCCTTATTGGAATCTTCAATGACCTTAAGCCTCGCAATCAGTTCGTTTACCTGTTTGCGAAGCCCTGCCTTTTCCTCATTCGCCAGACCCAACTGGCAGCAAAGTAACTCGTATGCCCTTTCATCAATCATGATATAAAGATACGAAAAATCAGGCAGTTACGCAAACTTTTTACTGTTTATTTTTATTATTCCATTGGATATCAATACCTTGTTATTCATCTTTAGGGCTTACATACATCCTGTCGACTACGATGCTTTCCGTCAGGTATGCCATATCAGACCACTGGATCCGGTAGCATTTGGAGACCTCATCAAATACCGGTTTCTTGAACTTTCCCATGACAGGACGTTTCTCGTAAAGCACATAAAAACCGCGTTCGTAATGAAGTATCTTAACAACCTTCCGGTTACGGGACATGAACATATAGACGTTGGATGCATCGCTCGGGTCAAGTGACATCTCTTCCCTTATACTCTCACACAGACGGAAAATGCCTTTCCGCAAATCCACATTACCGTTGAACAGGTAATAGTTCAGGTTAGCACTCAGTCCCAGCATGTCATCCTATCATTTTATTAAGCAACAAGCTCAAATCAAGAACTGTGGTGTTTCTCAGGAACAGCGTTGCGCCTGATGCCAATTGTAATTTTACCCATCTTATCGGAGCTTCACCTTCGGGCTGTCTCACTTCCATTTTCACGGTTGGACTGTTGCAGGGATTGCCGGTTATCTGCACCTTGGCAACCTTGGGTTGATCAACCTGGACTGTCTTGCCTAACTTCTCACTCCATAGCTGGTGGCGCTGCCAGTTCATGAACTTGTCGTAATTCACTCCATAATCCGCACAGAACTCGCGAAGGTCTTTGGTTTCGCAGCACAGCTGATAGAGGTCGTACACCTCCTGGTAGTTTACTTTTTCTTTTGCCATAATCTTTGTTAGTAATTGGTTATGCCGCAAAGATATGCTGGGTTGCGATGCGTGTCAAGGCGGAAAATAGAATGGTTACAAGCCAAACTTCCAAACCCCAAATACACAGGAGCAATCAAATGATCAATATCATATTGAGTCATATGTAGGGCATTATTGAATAGTGGTGGAATACCATATTTTTCCGCTTTTTGCTTGGCTTTTGTCAAATCAGCATCCTTTATGTAAAAGAGGTTGAATATCTGTATTACGCCAGATAGTTGGGCTGGATCGTCAAGCCCATATTTATAAGCAAAAAGACTAGCCACCTATCTCATGGTAGGATCAATGGAGAATTCATACCAATTTAGTTCTTTGAATCTATAACGAGATAATCCTTCTAAGACTTCTTTCATCACAATACTACCTATGCAATCCCAAGAATTTCCGAAGTGTAATAGTGTTCTCCAGCGAAATCCTTCCGTTTCATTGATTTTGAAAAAATGAGTATATACTTTCATAGTTATAGTAATAAATAATAATTCAACCGTTATTTGCGATGATTTTATTCTTCGTTATATTTTCCATTGCTTTAGCCTACATTTCGGGGGGATTCGCTCAGAATCCTACCCGTTTTCTTCCTAAGGAGAAATCCATACCTTCGTAATTATAGATTTCGGCCAACGTCATGGGGTGTGTCTGTTGGGGGATATCCAGCCCTTCTTCCTTTATCAGTTGGTTTACTTTGTCTGTTGCCAGGTCTTTAAATTCGTACCGGGCAGCCAGACGTCCTTTTCTAAGCAAGGCTTCGTCGATATCTTTTAGTGGAGCGTTGAATGTGCAGATAAATTTGATACATAATTCATCACTTAATAGTCCGTCGCTGATATTCAATATGTTGACTAGTCCGGCATTCATGCGGTTGCTTCCGTTGCGGCTTGATAATAGTTCTTCGCAATCTTCTACGATAAAGATCGAATTCTTTTGTTGGCGGATAAAAGTGATAAAGCTAGGATCTGAAAGTTTATCTACCAGGTCGCCACTCATATAAATCATTCTCTTTTTCCCGAGATTGATGAGATGGCGGATATAAGTTGTTTTCCCCGTACCTTGTTTTCCATGCAGAATGATTAATCCGCTTTTATTCTCCTCCAATAAGAATTTTTCGATTTCGGCGGCTACGGGAACAAAATCATTGTTATAGTGGCGGTCAATCTGAATGGCGGGCTTATTGATTTGCGATTGTTTCAGGGTGAAATAGTTATGAATGTATGTTACTATAAATAGATTGTTCAGTTTCTCATTTTCCTTTTTGTGGTTTTCGCAAATCTGGTTGACATGATCGATTTCTTCTTGGGCGATATTGGAATAGACAATCTTTATGCAATCATCAAAATAGCCAATCATTAAATTCCTTTTGCAGATCACGATGCAATCGTATAACTCTTCTGTAGATGTATTCTCTTCTTCCTCCTCTTCCTCTTGTTCCTTCTCAAAATGATTGCAATATATATGCTCGAAGATATCGAACGCATCGTCTTGCTGATAAAGTTCTTTGATTTCTTTCAGGTAATCCTGGTTTACTTTATATTTCACCATTTTCATGGAAGGGACTCTTTTGAATATCTGATAAAATAGACTACTAATGCTACTGTCGCTGAACCAGCCTGTGGAGTAATCAAAAATATCCGTGAAATCTGCGAGTGTTTATTCTTTACTCATTTTTTTCTTTTATATAAGATAGCGTGACAAAGATACTAAATAAATCTATGAT
>NZ_CANTKB010000065.1 GCF_947654165.1 uncultured Blautia sp. | reverse complement strand
TATAGGATAGCATATTTTGTTGAAGTTTTTTATATTAACTAGCACAACAGGTTAACTTACTCTGTGTTGACGGATACAAATGTGAATAGGTGTTCAAGGTTGTCTGCACGTTTTCGTGACCCAGGCGTTCTGCAATCTCCAATGGAGCAACTCCCATATCCACCAGCATACTGGCGTGTGAATGCCTGAGATCATGCAGACGGATTCTCTTTACCCCCGATTTTTCAATACCGTTCACCATGCAATGTTCCATATAGGATTTCGTAAAACGGAACATTCTTTCGTTCTTCATAATTCCATACAGATGGCTACAGTATTCTATAAATTCCTCAACCAAAAAGTCCGGCAACGTGATCACTCTAATGCTCTTTGGAGTTTTGGGCTTCGTAATAACATCTTTTCCTTTTAATCTCTGGTATGATTTGCTAATGGATACCGTTTTTTCTTCCAGATTGATGTCATTATAAGTTAAAGCTAAAAGTTCACCGATTCTCATGCCGGTCCAATACAGAAGTTGAAATCCCATCTTCGCCTCTGGCTTATCGCTCACTGCTTCAAGAAACGTATCAAATTCATCCTGCATCCAAAAATCCTTCGGTTCTCCCTTGCTCTTCCCGATGCTGCCTGCTTTTCTGCACGGATTATCCCGCAGATTATAATAGCGAACCGCATAGTTAAAAATTGCACCCAGCTGACAGTTGATTGTTTTTAGGTAGGTTTCCGAATAATTCTGTTTCAGCAGCTCATTCTGCCAGGCTCTGATATCTGCTACCGTAATCTCACTCATAATTTTGTGTTCAAAGAACGGTTTGATTTTCAACTCAATAATGTAACGTTTGGTGTACATGGTATTCTCACGTAACCGCACTTCCATATCCTTATAATAAATCTCCAGGAAATTTCCAAATTCAATATCAACGCTCTGTTTCTGCTGTTGAAGAAAGTCCCTCTCCCACTCTTTTGCTTCTCCTTTTGTTTTGAACCCACGTTTCTGTTTTCTCAACCTGTTGCCCTGCCAGTCCTTGTAATACACCTGTACTTTCCAGTTTTTACCTTCCTTGTATACTCCCATCTTTATCCCTCCACTTTCATGCCATAAATTTTCTCAGCAAGAAATTTTGTTGAAATCTTCCCTGGAATTACCAAAAAGCCTTTTGCCTTCAGTTCCTCGTTGTAGCCTTTCATCAACTTATACGCATACGCTTTTGACACGCCTAGCACCGTGCAGACATCCTCCACATTCATATACATTTTTTCCTGTACTTTACTCATACTGCTTTTCCCTCCGATAAATACTGTTCTACATGCTCCAATCCATAAATCCTGTCCTCTACATAACGGGTTGGCACCCTTCCTAAAATTACATAGTAATTCTTGCTTGCCAGATCTGCATTCATTCGCTCCACCACCCGATATGCAAAGGATACCGATATTCCAAAAAGTTCCGCTATGTCTTCAACGGATAGATACATCTTTCTCTCACGCATGAAACCATTCCACCCCTTTCTCCTGTGGAATCTGACATACATCTTCAATCCCGTAAAAACGCTCCACAAAGTATTTTGTTGGAACCTTTCCTTTCAGGACCAGATAGCCTTTCTTCTCCAGTTCTTCATTCAAATTTGCAATAATCTCATAAGCTGAGGTAGTAGATACCTCTAAAAGTTCACATACATCAGCTGCTTTCAAAAATAATTTGTTCTGCATAATCAGTACCTCCCTTGTGTTCTGAAAGTTTTCCCTTCATTTACACCGGACTGGCAGGAGGATTTTCGGACATACTTTTCCGAATTTTTGCAAATTTTCCACAGTATTTTTTTCTATAAGTTCCGAAGCAATAAAAAAACAGCCTGCCATGATGAAAACTACTTCATCAAAACAAACTGTTCTCTCAAAATATCCCTTTATTCATTTCTGGAAATGCAGCAAATACCCGGAAAAAACCATCAATTTAAGAAATCCGGTGAGGAAAAAAAATAAATTTTAACTCCATTTGCACTCCAGAGGCAAAAATAAAACCCCGGGAAATCCCATAAATACAGGCTTTTCCGAGGTTTTGACTTCTATTCGAACTCGCAAATAAATCCTTGTCACTATACATTTTTGTATTGGCATTATGGTTCTATTTGGTTTTATATGTGTTCCACTGTCCTAAGCCCATAGACTGTACTGAACGGTGTTATCAATTTGTTATCAAATCTCTGTTATCAGTCAAAGATTCTCGTAATATCCTGATATCGGTTGACCACACGATAGATCTCTACATACTCGTTGCCTACCTTGTAGATAATCACATAGTCTTCCCATATCGCATATTTATAGTCTGTCCGAAAACTGACTCGTTTGGAAAGATCTGATCCCATTCCCGGAAACATCTGAAGATTCTCAAATTTCCCATAAATTTCCTTTATGGTCTTTGCTGCATATTCCTCGTTGTCTTCAGCAATGTAATCCCGAATATTCTTCAGATCCTTTGCAACAATCGGGTTAATCCGCAATTTTAACATCTTATTCCCCCACAAGTGCCTTCAGTTCATCCAGATCCAGCCATCCCTCGCCATCCTTCACTGCTTCTTCGGCTTCCTGCAGCTTCATCAAAAGCTTCTTTTCCGCACGATCACGTTCATAATCTTCAAAATCCATAACCACAAAACGTCCTCTACCATTCTTGGTAAGATATACAGGTTCACCTTTGTGGCAATTCTTCAGGACTTCGTTATAATTTCTCAAATCAGATACTGGTAAAATACTTGCCATATTCTTTCAGCTCCTTCCTTGATTTTATATTGTTTCTGCTACTTATATTATACACAAAAAGCTGTAAAATTCAACGTGAATTTTTACAGCTTTCTATTATAACTATTCCTATTTTTTAATTCGACAAACTGGAATTGAACAAAATCGCTGCGCGATGGCCTGCCAAGGCTGTGGCATA
>NZ_CANTKB010000064.1 GCF_947654165.1 uncultured Blautia sp. | reverse complement strand
CTTGATTTCAAAGGAAAAATCGGGGCAACAGGATTTGAACCTGCGACCTCACGGCCCCCAGCCGTGCGCGCTACCAAGCTACGCCATACCCCGCAACAAATAGTATTATATCAGATTTTCTTGAAAAAGCAACCATTTTTTCAAAAACCCCTGCTCCTTTCTTCTACTGTACGAAACGAGCAGGGATTTCTTTTTTCTTTATTTCTGTTGTCCGTTAATGTAATTTACCAGACCTTCCGCCTTGATAATTTTCTGCATAAATTCAGGAAAAGCCTGACCTTTAAAGCTGGTTCCTTTTGTCTTGTTGGTAATCATGCCGCTGTCAAAATCTACTTCCACCTCGTCACCTGCTTCAATACCCTGTGCTGCCTCAGGACATTCAATAATCGGAAGGCCAATATTAATGGCATTACGATAAAAGATCCTTGCAAATGTTTCTGCGATCACACAGCTCACACCTGCTGCCTTGATAGCAATAGGAGCATGCTCACGAGAAGAGCCGCAGCCAAAGTTTTTATCCGCTACGATAATGTCTCCTTTGTTTACTTTTTTCACAAATTCCTTATCAATATCCTCCATGCAATGGGTTGCCAGTTCTGCAGGATCTGAGGAATTCAGATATCTTGCCGGTATAATAACATCCGTATCTACATTATCTCCATATTTAAATACTATTCCGTTTGCTTTCATCTTCCATTCCTCCTATAAACCGAGTTCTGCCGGTACAGAAATCTTACCAGTCACCGCACTGGCTGCCGCTACTGCGGGACTTGCCAGATAAACTTCTGATTTTACATGTCCCATACGTCCCACAAAGTTACGGTTGGTCGTGGAAATGCATCTCTCACCTTCTGCCAGAATGCCCATATAGCCTCCCAGACACGGACCGCAGGTCGGTGTGCTCACAACAGCTCCTGCTTCAATAAAGATTTTCAAAAGTCCTTCTTCCATTGCCTGAAGATAAATCTTCTGTGTTGCCGGAATGATGATACAGCGCACTCCTTTTTTCACCTTTCGGTTTTTCAGAATCTCTGCCGCACATCTTAAATCATCAATTCTTCCATTTGTGCAGGAACCGATCACTGCCTGATCAATGACCACATCCTCTGTAATCTGATCCATAGTTCTGGTATTTGACGGGAGATGCGGGAAAGAAATCGTGGACTTTAATGTGCTAAGATCAATGGTATATTCCTCGTCATAAACAGCATCTTCATCCGCTTCATACACGTGATAAGGCCGCATAGAATGTTCCTTCATATATGCGATCGCCACATCATCTACCGGGAAAATACCATTTTTTCCACCAGCTTCTATCGCCATATTTGCAATCGTAAAACGATCATCCATGGTAAGATTTTGAATGCCTTCACCCACAAACTCCATGGATTTATAAAGTGCTCCGTCTACACCGATCATACCGATAATATGTAAGATAACATCTTTTCCGCTGACCCACTTGGCAGGTTTTCCGATAATATTAAACTTAATTGCTGACGGCACCTTAAACCATGCCTTTCCGGTAGCCATACCCGCTGCCATATCAGTACTTCCAACTCCTGTGGAAAAAGCCCCGAGTGCTCCATAAGTACAGGTATGAGAATCCGCACCAATGATCACATCACCTGCTACTGTCAGCCCTTTCTCCGGCAGCAAAGCATGCTCAATTCCCATTTCTCCTACATCGAAATAATTGGTAATATCATGTCTGCACGCAAATTCTCTTACACATTTGCAATGCTCTGCTGATTTTATATCTTTATTTGGAATAAAGTGATCCATCACAAGGGCAACTTTATCCTTATTGAATACGGTATCTACTGTCATTTTATCCATTTCGTGAATCGCCACCGGCGAAGTAATATCATTTCCCAATACCAGATCCAAATCCGCCTCGATCAATTGTCCTGCTTCTACTTTATCTAATCCCGCATGTGCGGCCAGAATTTTCTGCGTCATTGTCATTCCCATAAGACTTAGCCTCCTAACTTTTCTACTATTGCCATTTTACCATAGGTTTTGCTATAATAGAAATACATAAAACACATGGCAGACATAACTTAAATTTATAAAGCCAGAAATATAATTTAGAAATGAGGTATCTTATGGATCAGAACCTTTCTTTATACAAAGTATTTTATACAGTGGCCAATACAGGAAATATTTCCAAGGCTGCTTCCGAACTCTTTATCAGCCAGCCTGCGATCAGCAAATCCATCCGAAAATTGGAACAGAGTCTGGATGTCACTTTATTTTCCAGAAATTCCAGAGGTGTGCAGCTCACGGAAGAAGGGGAAATCCTTTATGGATATGTACAAAGTGCCTTTTACTCTCTCCAGTTAGGAGAATCTCAACTGAAGAAAATCAACGATCTCGGCATCGGACATCTTCATATCGGGGTCTCCACCACTCTATGCAAATATATGCTCCTTCCCTATTTAAAGGACTTTATTGCCACGCACCCTCATGTACGGATCACCATTGAATGCCAATCCACCAACCACACGCTGCAATTGCTGCGAGAAAATAAAATTGATCTTGGATTAATCGGGCGTCCAGACAGACTCCACCATGTTCATTTTGATTCTCTTGGGGAAATCGAAGATATTTTTGTGAGCACACAGTCATACCTGGATAATCTCTCTGTGCGCAACAGCCGTCACAAACAGCCTGCTCAGGAAAATACGGTTGCAGATGTGTTAAAATCCGCAACCTTAATGCTGTTGGATAAAGAAAACATGACACGCCAGTACATCGACGATTATCTATCTCTGCATCACATTGAATCCAATAATCAACTGGAAGTCTCTACCATGGATCTGCTCATTGAATTTGCAAAAGTCGGTCTTGGCGTTGCCTGTGTCATACGGCAATTTGTAGAAAAAGAACTGGCTGATGGAAGCCTGGTGGAAATTCCACTGGATCGTTCCATGAACAAACGTGAGATTGGGTTTGCCTATCTGGATAACATCCAGCAAACTTCTGCGGTAAAAGAATTTATCAGTTTTTATCACAGCCGTTCTCAGGAAGAAAATTAGCATTATATGCCTACGATAATATAAAAAAGTGTCTTCGACACCTCAACCCCCTAGCCCCCATTCATGGGGGAATT
>NZ_CANTKB010000063.1 GCF_947654165.1 uncultured Blautia sp. | reverse complement strand
TTACCACATATTATCCTTAAAATATACAGCAGAAATTTAATTTATTTTATACTAGGAAGAGGAATTTATAAATTTCCACCTATTTTGCTCAGAAAAAAGTAGGCTGGAGTGAGAAAATCCGAGAATCCAGCCTATATGAGCCAGAAAAAAGTAAGCTGGCATGAAAAGTTTGTAAAATTTAGCCTACGCTGCTTTACAGTTTTGTCTTATACTATGCCAAGTACCTACTGCATTTCGCTGTTTTTGTATTGCCCTGTAATGATAACTTCGCCTTTTGCCTCCACATCATCCAGAATCAGTTCTCCCACATCCGGTACTGTGATGGTTCCGGCCAGAGGGTTTTTGATACTGTCAACTTTTGTGCTAATGCTTGCTTCTACTTGTGATTTTTCAAAAGCCAGATCTGTTTCCATCATCTCACAATCGACCAGCTTCAGGTTTTTGCAATAGCAGAATGGCTGTGTTCCAATAATCTTACAGTTAATCAAAGTCAGATGATTGGAATACCATGCCAGATATTCTCCTTTTATGGTGCTGTTTCGGATAGTAATGTTTTCTCCATGCCAGAATGCATCCTTTGTGTCAAAAATACAATCCTCAAAAACCCCATTTTTAATGTACTGGAAAGAGTATTTCCCCTGAAATTGCACACGGCGAAACGCCAAATCTTCTGAACGCATCATAAAATATTCACTGGTTGCCGTACTGTCTTCCATACAGATTCCCTGGACAGACCAGCCAAATTCCGGAGAAATAATGTCACAGTTATGAATCCGCACGTCGCTACATTCACGAAATGCTTTGATTCCGTGAAGTTTGCTGTCTGTTATTTTCACATGATGGGAGTACCACAAGGCAGCCCGGCAGTTTTGTGTCATCTCAGAGTGACTGATGCTAAGTCCGTAGTCATGCCAGAACGGATACCGCAAATTAAAAAAACAGTGTTCTGCCTCTATATGGCTGCATTCTTTCAATGCACTTTCACCGTCTGCCGGTCCGTCAAAAGAACAATTTTTTACCAACAGTTCACTTTGCCCATAAAGAGCACGTTCCATGTCAAATGTTTGATTTTCTATCCTTTTCATCTTCATTCCTCCTCTTTTTTTAAAGAACAACGGTCAATCTGGAACACAAGATAGTCTAGACAATCGATTTGTTTCTCACCTTCATGTACTTTCTCTAAAAGACCTTTCCTGTGATTTTCCAGCCGCTTTAATAATTCTGCCTTTTTTCCCATATCCAGACAGGAAAGACAGCAATTGATGGTTTCCTCACTGCATCCTGCCTCTTTTAGATTCTGAATAATTGCTGTTCTTGAACCATATGCAAGGAGCTGTTCCAGTTTCATTTCCGCACCAGACATATTCATTTACCACCACCTTCCGGGTTTCTGTTTTTATTATAGTAAAAACAAAATTATATAGCAAATACTTATAAATAATAGAAAAGCATAGTTGAAAGCTATTGAAAAAGCATTTATACTATTAAAAAGAAATAGAGAAGGGATACATGTTATTTATGGAACTGCGTGTACTTAGTTACTTCCTTGCAGTAGCAAGGGAACAGAGCATTGTCAGGGCGGCAAAGTCCCTGCATCTTTCACAGCCCACACTTTCTACACAGATTAAGGCAATGGAAGAGGAGCTGGGAAAACAGCTTTTGGTCCGAGGAACAAAGGGAACAAGAAAAGTAACGCTTACCGAAGAGGGGATGATTCTTCGTAAGCGTGCAGAAGAAATATTAAGTCTTGTGCAAAAAACAGAACGGGAAATTTCACTTTCGGATCAGACGATTGTAGGAGATGTTTACATTGGCACAGGGGAAACAGATGCAGTCCGTTTTATTGCAAGAGCAGCCAGAGAGCTTTATGAGGTATATCCTGGCATCCATTATCACATTTCCAGTGGAAATGCAGAATTTGTCAATGAACAGCTGGATAAGGGGCTGATTGATTTTGGAATTGTCTTTGGGAATGTGGATCATGCAAAATATCATTCCATGGAGCTGCCTTTTAAAGATGTGTGGGGCGTTCTGATGAGACGGGATTCCCCGTTAGCTGCAAACGAAGTGATTCAGCCGGAGGATTTATGGAATCAGCCTTTGATTATATCAAATCAGGATGACAGCAAGGCCACTTTGACAGAATGGATGAAAAAAGAATTGTCCGAATTAGAAATTGTGGCAACCTATAATCTTCTGTTTAATGCATCTTTGATGGTTGAGGAAGGTCTGGGATATGCAATCGGATTAGACAAAATCATCAACACATCGGGAAATAGTAAGCTGTGTTTCCGTACACTGTCTCCGAAAAGAGAAGCAGGGATGCACATCGTCTGGAAAAAATATCAGGTGTTTTCCAAAGCATCTGAAAAATTCATTGAAAAGTTGAAAACAATTTCTGTGTAAAAAATGGAAATGACTCTCAGAGGAATAAATTTCTTATTCTGGATTTATGCCTCTGAGGAAATTTAAAATTATTTTTGTTGACAAAAGTATTTGTATCTGATATCCTGTTTGCAGTTAGATAAGACTAATCACCTCGCAAGAGGTTTTTTCTTTTGTTGTTGGTTAGATTAAACTAATTAAAATAAACGCAGAACGGATAGGTGTAAGATATGATGATTAATAAGAGACTGATCGGCACAGTCAAAGAAAGTAAAAAATACATTGCCGGAAATGTGATTAGTCAGTGGATTTCATTGGCAGCCAATATCAGCCTAATGGGAGCGATCGCAAAAATGCTCCAAAATTTATATGAGGGAACAGCAGGCGAAGGACCATTTGTTTTGACTGCAGTAGTTGCTGTTATAGCCGTTGCTGTTCGCTTTCTATGTGCTATTGTTTCCAGCAGAATGAGTTATCTTTCTTCCAAGGAAGTGAAGAAAACCCTTCGTCAGATGATCTACAGGAAACTATTGAAACTTGGTTCTTCTTATCATGAACAGATAAAGACATCTGAAGTTGTTCAGGTTGCAGTGGAAGGTGTGGAGCAATTGGAAACTTATTTTGGTTCCTATCTGCCACAGTTCTTTTATGCAATGCTGGCACCCCTTACGTTATTCGCTGTTTTAAGCGTTGTAAATTTTCCCAGTGCACTTGTATTGCTGGTGTGTGTTCCCCTGATTCCTGTGACAATCATTATGATTCAGCGGTGGGCTAAAAAACTTCTGGCAAAATACTGGAGCCAGTACACGGCTCTGGGGGATACGTTTCTTGAAAATCTTCAGGGACTGACGACTACAAAGATCTACCAGGCTGATGAATTTAAACATAAAGAAATGAATGAGCAAAGTGAGCATTTCCGGAAGATAACCATGAAAGTCCTGACCATGCAGTTGAACTCCATCACCATCATGGATTTAATCGCTTATGGAGGTGCGGCACTTGGCGTAATTTTGGCGGTACTTCAGTTCCGGAACGGTAAAGTGGACTTATTTGGTTGTGTTATGATTGTTTTGCTTGCAGCGGATTTTTTCCTTCCAATGCGGCTCCTAGGTTCCTTCTTCCACATTGCAATGAATGGAATGGCAGCTTCTGACAAGATCTTCCGTCTGCTGGATCTGCCCGAACCGTAAAAAAGTGTCTTCGACACCTCAACCCCCTAGCCCCCATTCATGGGGGAATTAG
>NZ_CANTKB010000062.1 GCF_947654165.1 uncultured Blautia sp. | reverse complement strand
TAAATTAAATCAAACCTATGCGCAGGCTTTTTACCGCCTACGAACAAGTCGCACTCACCCAAAAATCCTCGCCTGATTGTTGCCCTTCTCCCTTTGTATTTGCGATGATTGTTGTTACCAGTTTCAGAATATCCTTTTCGCTACGGATATACACAAATGGATTGTAGTGCATGGATTTCTTGAAATTGATGGTATTCAAAACCTTAATTTTATAAGGCTCATAGACCACTTTTCCGTTTTTGTCACGCACAATCTTTCCATTTTCATCCGTCTCCGGACTACCTCTCTCCAGTAACTTTCCAACCTCAACCAAGACAGTTCCTTTTGGATCTGTTACCACATAAGAGCTGTGCATCTGCATTAAATTAGGTTTCACAAAAAAGCGTGTCTTACCGGAGCCGGAACCGCCCGATTCTGTCAATATAGGACTAACAAATTTTTTAAATTGGAAAAAAGAACCGCATAAAATCCACAGTAGCATGGATTCATTGGTACAGTGAAATTAATACAATTCAACGATGCGTTCTCCCATAAACGGCTTGAAATCGGCATTTCTTCATATAATAAATGCACACCCTTTCGGGTGTGCATCAAAAAGTTTTTATATCGGTTGGATTGAAATTTGTTGACCTTTTCCTATGCGCCTTAATAAACCACTATACACTTTGAATCCACAAAATCACGAATACACTTCTTGGATGCTTCAATAAGGCACTTTTCAAACTTCTCTGTAAAATATATAGTATCAGCAATAAAGTAATTATCTTGTGCATACTGGAGCATATCTGTAAAACGCTCATATTGATACTTAAACTCCTTTGCACGAACAAATCCCTCGGAATATGACTCGCTACCTATCATCTTTGCCACTTCACGTCCTACATTCTGCTGTGCAGTTAAATATGCCATAAGATCCGCAATAAACTTTTCCTCATCATCCTGATTTGGAAGATAAGCCTTCGCATCAATATCCAACTTCTTAACGTAATTCATTGCATAATTACGGATTTCCTGAACAAACTTTGTAGTTATATTTTGGAAACCATAATCATTAGCAACAACATTCGAATTATGGACATTACCAGCATTAATCCACTTACGATTACAAGCACGAACTGTAGATGCATACAATTTCAAATTCTTACATTCACTTACAAGATTTGAATACAATGAGGAAATGTTCTGCTTTCCAAATTCGGAAGAATCAATACTAACAGACTCCTCAATATCCTCAACAACACGATACCTGTCTCCAGTTACAGATGCCTGCTGTACCATATCCGTAAAGAGCTGATTCAATGCATCTGGGTACTGAACACCTTCATAATCAAGGATATCCTCCATTTTGTTTCCGTCTTCAGAAAGAATAGCCGCTCTATATACACCAATAATCTGTGGCTTCTTTTTAGAAACATTATCATCTACAGCAGCATTAAATCTATCAATAACTTTCTGTTGCTCGTAGAATGCTTCCTTATATTTTTCCGCCCAATTGATATTACTTCTTCTGCTGAATCTGCTTACTGTACCGCTCTGGTTAGCAAAGCTCTTCAGATACTCATCCCAATGTGTAAAAAGAAGATATACCTCAATATCCCTATTCACTTCCTGGAGCATCATAGAAATTGCATCATAGCCATCCTTAACTGTATCAGTTACAAAAGAGTTGACAACTAACAGCAATCTATTACTATGAAACTCCGAAAGTAAATCAACGATACGTTCAGCTTCATCCTTTGCCTTTACGCCTGTGGAATGGAAAAGCCCCTGTGTATCGATAATTCTGATACAATGAATCTTTGTATCACCAATCTCCGCTACCGTCAATGCATCCTTATTTCCAACATCGAAAATATAATCCGCACCACGATAGATTAGTGAAACATTGGAAAGCAAATATTCTTTTGAACCTTCCTCACTCTTAAGTAGAATCTCCGTAATCTCACTATCCAGGTCATCTTCTCCAAGAAGAGCGGTAAATATGTATCCACCCTCGGGCTTTACTTCCACTACAGCACCATTGCTTTCAAGTTTCTCACGAAGTTCCTCTACTTCCTGGTTTATAAAATCAATAACCAGATTCCAAAACTCTGCCACAATTTCTCGGAAAGATTCTCTCGAGGATAAAAGTTCTATAAATACTCGTACTCCTTTCTGACCTTTCTTTGAGGTTTTTGCAAGCATCTCATTATAAAGAATCATCACCTGTGAAATATCGAACTTAAGAATTACTTCCATGAGAGCATTATACTTATCATCACCGATATCCTTCAGCTTATATCCTAACGAATCATTTGCCGGATGCTCTAGCAAATTTGTCATTGCCTTTGCCAGCTTGGCTTTATACAAGTTCTCGTCCGGATTCTTAAAGTAATCTTTTGCTCCAGAATAAAGAACATTGCCCAATAGCTCATTATCGTCTCCACACTCTGCCATTGTCTTTGGATGGAGTTCTGCCGACATAACCAGCTTATCCTCTGGGATCATCTCATAATCGGTTGCAATTGTACTTGCCTTGGTAACACTTCCCTTACCAGAAGCCTCTCTGATTCCTAACAAAGACTGTGTTACCGGATTCTTTGCAGAAGCCTCTTCAACTGCTGATTTTCCACTACCAGTTGTTCCAGCAGCTACTACAGGATCACCTTTCCCATCAATCTTACTAATGGCCTCCATAACTTCATCACTAACTTTATACATACCCATGTACCTCCTTGAATAAATATTTTTGGGTATAAAAAAACTCCCTTGATACATCAAGAGAGTAAAATAAGTTCACACAAATAGAACACGACAAATAATAAAGTCCTACCGAATTCATATCATTTAACTTAAATTCCATCCCCGACGCATCATACGAATCTCACCATCTATGAGAATCGTTGCAAAAGAATTTCATTTATACTTATTGTTATAGTATCACGAATAATTATAAAACACAACCCCTTTTTGCAAAAATGAAAAAATAGAGGAACCATCGAAACGGTTCCTCCATATTTTTATGACGCAAGAAATAATCCCAAAAGAAATCCTTTCTCGAATGCTTCATATTTAGCTTCACTATCTGCATCGTTAATGTCATCAAGTAATCGATTCAATAGCACGTTCTTCTCTTTTGGCAGCAATTGACGAACTACTTTGATTTGCTCTGCAATTGTATTATCAACCAGAGTTGCATCTTGGCATATTGCATCACAGACATTACGAAGCATGATACCTCTGCTACTCGTACTTCGCTCCTCCTCTCTACTTTAAGCCAAAATGCCTAGCAGCCTCACCAATTCTGTCATCTATGTCCTTTGCCAACTCTTCATCAGACAAAGTGTTCATCTGCCAAAGGAAGGCTGTAAAAACTCCTGTTCCGTCAGCTTTTGTTGTAAAATGATTTCTACGCTTAAAAGTATTAGGAATAGGATCAAACTCAAGTTTCCCCTTATACCCTAGCTCTTTGATGCGCTTATCTACCATCTTCACAATTTCTTTGTTCTTTTCTGTCTTTGACATGAAAATCATCCTTTCTGCAAGTCGGGGGCCCTACCGCTGTTGCAAGAAAAGAATACCATAATAAATATCTCCCTGTCACCTGGGTGTCAAAGAACCTAGTGTACTGTATCATTGATAAACAGTTAAATATTGCTGGCTTGCCAAGTCGTT
>NZ_CANTKB010000061.1 GCF_947654165.1 uncultured Blautia sp. | reverse complement strand
GTTATCTTTTTCAATGCGCAAAGGAAAGTAATGATTTTGATTCATTTATGAAATTTGCAGTGTAGTTTTGTGCAATTTTTCAAATTTGCTCATTTATAGTTTTATTAGTTAAATGGAATTTCTCCGTCCTCTACTTCCATAAATCCGTCCTTATCCATTTTCGATGTTTCTGATGAATCTTCTCCACCACCGCCATCCTTATTCTGAGCAAATTCATGTTCTTCTACAATTACATCAGTGGTATAAATCGTCTTTCCATCCTTATCCTTATAACTTCCAGTACAGATACGACCACCGATCACAATTCTTATTCCTTTACGAAGATATTTCTGTGCAAATTCTGCACTCTTGCCAAACGTTACACAGGAAATAAAATCTGCTTCCTGTTCTCCGTCACGTTTATATCTTCTGTTCACTGCCAGAGTATATCTGGCTACTACCATATCATTATCTTTCCCGGCATATTTGATCTCCGGATTTTTTGTCAGTCTTCCCATTAAAATCACCCTATTCATAGTTGTTACGTCCTTTCCGGGCATTTTACCCTTTAATCATTGTTATTAGTTACTTGTTGCATCAGCGGTCTATCGTGCGTTTCCCTGTCACCTGCAGCCGTCTCAGACTGCCTCTGCCTGCATACACAGGTCACTGACCATAAGGCTTTGGTCAGCCGCCCATCATCGGGAGTGTCATTATGATTCCGCTTGCTTTCAGAAAAAGAAAGGTCATGGCAGAACTCCTGGTAGGCTTTCAGGGTGCACTTATCAATTGTCAAGGTTCAGTGAAGGAACATTCCAAAACGTCCTCTAATTACTAAAGTCAAATGACTTGGCACGATGCAAAAAATTCGTGATATTTTTTTACATTTTTATCATTTTTTCTTTTACTTTCGTTAGTCCCTTCATATACTCTGTACTGGGACAGATAAAATCGGACATGATTTGGGGGATTTTTGAAAAATAAATATTCCTCTACCTATAAAGCGTTGGAAATGGTATTTACCAACCCCTTTTTGCAAGTCTTTTATGCGTAAATGAAATATTTCTTCACTAATTGCAAGTTTCAGAGGGCATTTGGAGGGTGCTTTTCTTAAAAAATTTATTTTTCCACTAATCACATTTGGGAAAGTAGAAAATGTCAGATGATTAAAAAAAAGTCAAAAAAAGAAGCACTAACCATTTACGGTTAATGCCCTTTGGGTTAATCATTATTTTTCTTCTGTTAGCTTCTGATACATTCTCATCAATTCTGCTACACAATCAGCTTCAGTCATCTTGATACTAAAGCCATAAGCTGCCATTACAGTTCTATTATTTGCATTATGTGCTTTCAGTAATTCCGGTGGCATAGTCAATGGATCATAAAGATCTGCAAGGCTGCTGTTTGGATAAAGTGCTCTGGCATCTAAAATAGATTTTGCAGTTTGTGCTATATTTTTTTTTCGTTCCTCTGTAAGTTCCGGTAATGGGAAAGTATTATATACAAGATCTTTTGAATAAGAATAATCATCTTTTAACCGTACCGCAACTTTTCGCATCCATGCATTATGTACGTTTGAATTCAGTATTCCAAACATATATAAATCAGCATTAGGAATTAGAAATACTCGATTATTTACAATAGTATTTCCATCTACATATCCCATCGGAACGTATCTTCGACGTGATGATGAAACGATAGGAACAATTACAAATGGCTCACCAACTGGTTGCGTTTGCTGTGCAAATAAAGTTGGTGTTTCAGCAAATTTATGAATCTCTTTTGCTTTACTAGATAATCTAAATTCTTTTACAGCCTGTATGCGTTCCATTACTTTAGGTAAATTTTTTAGTTCTTGCGGTTCTGCATCTTTAAGAAATAAAATCCACCTTTGAGTGTTATTGATGTATTCTTTAGAACCGAGAAAACGATACATAAATTTAGCAGCATCCGGTTCCTCCTGTAAAAATGTATCTTTTTCATCCTCTGTAAATGTATAAAACCCACCATCTCTTGGGATATTGCCATATACCATAAGTTGACGATCTGATACAGGTTTATTTTGACTCCTTACCACAATCGTATATTTATCATCCAGATATGGGCTAATATATTTTACTATTCTTCCGTTGTCTGCATTTTGATCAAATGCATCAAATAATAGTTTTTCCTTTTTTTCTATAGTTGAGAATCCGATTATTACACAAAAAACCGCCGCTTTTTGAGATGCTTCGCTTTCCCATTTAAATGTATTGTACGCAAAGTTTATCTTTACATGATAATCATTTAATAAGGTATGCCATAAACTTTCTAAATGAGTTCCCTGAACTACAGTATTAGTAGAAACAAAGGCACATTCTATCTTTGAATTCTGAATATATCTACTCGCAAGCATATACCAAGCAGATACATAATCTAAACGTCCTTGTTTATTATTAAATATCCGTTTCATATCGTTTTTTTGTTCAAGTGATACATTTTTATGTCCGACAAATGGTGGATTCCCCATTATGTACGATAACTCACTAGCTGGAACCACATCATCCCAGTCCAATCTCAATGCATTTCCTTCTGTGATATTCACATAGGTTTTCAGTGGAAGAAAATCATCATTGAATCCATACACGATGTTCTTTGTTTCCTCCATCATCTGTGATTCTGCAATCCATAGAGCTGTCTTTGCTACCGTCACAGCAAAATCATTGATCTCTATTCCATAAAATTGCTGAATAGATACTCTGATTGGATTATGTACATCTCCCAAAGTCATCTGACCTCCAACTTTTTCACGAATGACCTCATTTTCCAATCTACGAAGTGACAGATACGTTTCTGTCAAAAAATTTCCGGAACCACACGCTGGATCTAAAAATTTCAAAGAAGCAATTTTATTTTGAAATTCATCCAGACGCTTTATCTTTGTTCTCTGAACTTGAATCTTCAAAATTTCCTGAAACTCTGTTTTTAAATCCTCCAAGAATAATGGATCAATCACTTTGTGGATATTGGAAATACTTGTATAGTGCATTCCACCTGCCCGACGTGTCTCCGGGTTCAGCGTTGATTCAAATACCGCCCCGAAAATAGTCGGTGAAATATCGCTCCAGTCAAAATTTTCGGAAGCTTTTGTCAAAAGCAGTTCCTTGATTTCTTCCGTCAGTGGCGGAATTTCTATGGATTCATCGGAGAACAAACCGCCATTTACATAGGGGAACTGTGCTAGATCTTCTTCCAGATATTCATCTCTTTCAGAAACAGGTGTATCTAATGTCTTAAAAAGTTCCAGTAATGCACGCCTGCAATCTTTTACATCATATGCCTTCAGATAATCATGGAAGATATTCCTTCTTCCAAAAATACCAGCATCCTCCGCATAAAGACAAAACACAATCCGGACGCACAAAGCATTCAGGCTTTTCAGCTTATGCTCTCTTTTTTCTTTCTGCTCTGCTGTTTCAGCCTTCGGATTTGCATCCGGAATCTTGTACTGCTTCAGAAATGCTTCATAAAGCAATCCAACGATATCTCCAGCTTTAATTGACACTTCCATCTCATGGGAAATCTTCTGCACATCTTTCTTTATCAGAATATCCAGCAGCGGATATTTGCCTGGTATTTCATCCAAAGATATCTTTACTGCTTCCGGCACTCTGGCATTCATGTCATAAATCCATATATCAGAAAAATTACTGGTGATGATCCAGCGTGCTTTTTCATCATATGGGAGATTATCATTATAGCGTTTTGCCTGATCGTACGGTGTCAGTTCCACCGAACCTGAATTCATAATCTTCTGATCCAGTGCCTTTCCAAGGCTTTTCTGTTCGATCAGTACATGCGTTTCCGGGATATACACATCAATTCTTTTTGTATTTCCATCAACCACAACTTTCTTTTCAAATTCCACACGATCTGTTACATTATCCATTCCAAGGACGTTTGACAGGAAATCAATCCAGTAGGATCTTCCATCTTCATCCTCCCGTCCCCGTCCTTTCCATTTATTTGCAAACTGGCGGGCAGCTTCCCTCTGTTCTGCATCGGTCATCGTTTTTCCTCCTGCGTCATGCTCTATTGCTCTGACAGGAAAAGTACCGGTACTTCCATCTGCGAAAATGTGTACTTT
>NZ_CANTKB010000060.1 GCF_947654165.1 uncultured Blautia sp. | reverse complement strand
TTACCTCATAATAGAGGTAACAGATATACTAAATATCAATGATACAGTACACTAGACTAATTACCACCGAACTACCGTTCTTTCTTTTTTAATGCCTGTTCCATTTGAAATTGTGCAATAATCTCTTCAATATTGATATCTGGTAGGTCAACCTTAGGTCTTGGCGCAATCCATTGATGATAATCATTTATTGCCTCTTCCAATACGTTTTGTGAAGTCTTCATATTATCAAAGACTGTATCATCTACTATATCATCATCAGGCGGCACTTCAATTCCATCACAGTATTTTTTAAATACTGCTTGTTCAACCTCTTCTGTCCGCACCCTAATTCTTTTTTTCATGTACTCATATGAATCCTGCTTATCTGCATAATAACCTGTTTTCTTGTATACTATCTCTTTATTCATTTCATCATATAGCTTTTTTAGTTTTTCGTCTTCTTCCAGTGCTTTGTTAAGTTCTTCTGCTAAAGCAAATTCAATTTCTGCCCGTTTTGTTTGATTAGCTGTCATTTTTGTATAGCCTTCTTCTGCCCAATCGTTTACTTCACATTGCCGACATTCTCCCATACTGTCATAAATATACTCCCATTTTGCGATAAATAACCGCAAATCTTCTTGCATAGCATCAAGCCAAAGACAGTTATCATCTGCGCCCAAATTGGTTAACCATATAGGATCAAAAGGTCTACTGGCCAATTGTTCCAAATCATACGTCATTTGAAACATCTTACCATACCGAAGTCTAACAGGGTAATTCGTAAAATTTGACATAGCAATTCCTATCTGAATTAAAATATCTTCTGGAACATCATTATACATAAACATCCTATACAAGCCTTCTACAATCCATACGACACATCTATCTGAAACTTTATCCAAATGGCCTCTTCGCAATTCCAAAACATTATCATCTGTGTATTTGTCTAATAAATCCACCAAGAACACCAAACTTTTATTCGAAAACTCATACCCATTTTCATCAATTCGGAAATTCGGTTTGATATATTTCACATATTCAGTAATCTGCATGGCCTTAAATATTTCATTCAAATACTTTATATTCTTTGATAAAAAATTGGTTCTCTGCTGCTTTGTTTGCTTTGATAATAGTTTTCCTGTCTTTTTCTGCTGATGTCTATACAACTCATCGCAAACATCCGACAATGTAATCTTCCCCTCCATAAATATCCTCCTTTCGTTTCTACATTATTTTAATGAGCATTCCATGTCTATTTTACCAAGTAGATTACCATGTTTCCTGTTTCTGCACTTAAGTTTCCATGCTTCATACCCCATAGCCAAACTCCGCTTTTTATATTGAAACATTTTTAGTTAAAATCAGACATACATTTCAAGAAATCCCTTGATACATAATAAGGATTGCTCCTATCCCCAATCTTCTCAATAAGAATTGAGTCCGCATCGTTTTCAAGAACCCGAATTTTATCTCCTTTGCTAAACCTAAGTCCTTGCTCATCTTCTGCGTCCTTTTTCGCTGTGTAAAGAATTTCAGAAGCTTCTTTTTGTTTTCTCTTTTCTTCATGTTTCGATAATATAAATTTTTTCCCTTCCTTTATTCCAATATCTACCAGCTTTCCTCCCGTTGCTCCCGCCAGAAGCAATAGCATTACTAAATTCTTTGGACCCCCTACCGCTTTGGATACTGTGGTAATTTTCTGATAATCACCTAAATTACTCATACCGCCCTCCTATAATCATTTAATTTTTATGGCATTTACCATACCAATAAACATAACCATTTACTGCATAATCACAGATATTTTCATAATCTCAATGTTGTAATATCCATTTAATCCTTCTCTTCAAGCTGTGTCAGTATAAATTTACACTCTGATATTTGTTGCTGATCATTAGCTATTTCTTGTTGTATTTGTTCTATTGTTTTCAGTTTTTGCTTGATTGAAGCATCACGCCTAGCAATTTCTTCTTTCAGATACTTTTTAACATCATCACTAGAAAAAGATGAATTTTCGCTATCTTTTGCCTTTTTACTTGCTGCTAAATACGTCGCTACAATACTTCCTGCCAAAGGAATTGCTGCAAATGGAGCTGCTATCGTGCTTATAGCTGCTCCAGCAATAAGTCCTGTATACTTTGGCGAAGACTTAAGAAAATTATTTAGGTCTCCTTCGGTTATAACATTTCCATCCTTTCTCGATGATTGTTCTGCCCTAAGTTTTCCAGTTCTAATCCAACGACGTACTGTTTCCGGCTTTGTGTTTAACATATCAGCAATTTGTTTAACACTATAAGTCTCCATGCGCACCTCCCTATTGAAACAAATTGTACCAAGTCGCTAGCGCGACGGCTAGTCCTAAGTACGTGATTCCACTACTTTTTTTCAAAAAAATCAGTTTTCCTCGAAATAAAAGTAGCAGTTTTCTTATATATGTTTTATTGTTGAATCACCACAAGACAACCTAAAACAATACAAAAAAACTGCTATGCTTATGTTATCATGGATTTTTAAACTCAACAAGTACATATTTTACTTTTTTATCCGTCCACCACCTGTTTTGAAATATCCTGACTCTAGATCAATCTTATTTCATTTTCAGGAGGTTCCTTATGGACAAATATTTATCTTCTTTCAGGGAGATGCTTTCCCTGCGCGGTCTTACTGACCATACCATTACTTCGTATTCTACATATATCTCCGCTTATCTGCAGTACCTTTCCGACAACGGTCTGACTGCACCGGAAGATGCATCATGGCAGCAGATGCGGGACTTTATCTTTTGGATCCAGAACACAAGAGATCTTTCTGACCGTACGATAAATGCCTGCATCTCACAGCTGAGATTTTTTACACTTTATGTCCTCCATAAGCCCTGGGACCCCTATCAGCTCCCTTTCAGAAAATTTGACTCTTATACCCCTTTTATCCCTTCACGTGAAGAAATGAAAACATTCCTGTTTTCCATTTCTGACATAAAGTTTAAGACCATACTCTGCCTTATGTTTTCTTCCGGGCTGCGGGTGGGCGAGGTACGTCATCTGAAATGCTCTGACATTGAACATTCCAGAAAACGTATTCATATACGTGCTTCCAAGAACCGCTCTGACCGTTACGTACCTCTTTCTGATAACGTCTGGGAGATCATCCTCCGGTACTGGTATTCATTCCCGGCTGGTTCCCGGCCGAAAGACTGGCTCTTTCCACAGAAGAAAAACCCGGACAAGCCCATCGACCACCAGCGTATCCCCAGCTTTATCCTTGCACACGAAAAAGAACTCGGATGGGAGCACCGTTTTACCTGTCACACATTCCGACATGCTTTTGCCACCTATCACTATGAAGACGGGACCGACCTGCTCACTTTGAAAGCGCTCATGGGACACCGGTCTGTTTCTTCCACGGTTATATACGTACATCTGGCATCGAATGCCCTGATGGCTTCTTCCAATCCTTTTGACAGAATGGCAGGTGGGCTTTATGAGTGATCTCAAGATCCAGAAGATCTGGCAGTGTTCTTTTGACTCTTTTCTTTCTTCCGGGCACCCTGTTTCTGACATCCAGAAAAAAGCCTCCCTCGCTGTCATCCGTTGTAAATCCGGTGCCCTTGGAGCCAATGCCAGCCAGTGTACCGAGTGCGGACATACGCAATTCCACAATAATTCCTGCCGTAACCGGAACTGCCCAAACTGCCAGGCTGTCTTAAAAGAAGTCTGGGTGGATAAACGCAGGGAAGAAGTCATCGATACACCGTATTTTCATGTGGTCTTCACCCTGCCACATGAACTAAACCCGCTTATTTATCGTAACCAGAAGCTTCTGTACGGGCTTCTTCACAGATGCTGTGCCGAAACACTTCTTGAACTGTCTTCCGACAAAAAGTATCTCGGTGCAACACCCGGCATCATCCAGGTACTCCATACATGGAACCAGGAGATCGGTTACCATGTGCATATGCACTGTATCATTTCGGGCGGCGGTCTGACCAGGGAGCATAAGATCCGAAGGTCTTCCGGTAAATTTTTCATCCCCGTATATGTTCTCCGCGATAAGTTCAAAGGCAAATACCTTTCCCTGCTCAACACCCTCTACGAGGATAATAAGCTGGATCTTTCCTCATCCTGTGAAAGATTGCAGGATTCATATGAATGGAAGGACTGGAAAGATAAACTTTATGAAAAGGACTGGTGTCCTTACATGATGTTGGGGTCAAAACCATAAATAAATTTAATCCTATTCCTTATAGTACCTT
>NZ_CANTKB010000059.1 GCF_947654165.1 uncultured Blautia sp. | reverse complement strand
TGGAAGAAAAAGAACCACTGCCGGATAAGGAGAAAGATCAGATGGCATGGGTAAGAGCTGCCAATCAGCACAGAGCGATTGCAGAAGAGATTATCCTGAAAGAATTGATTTATGTATAAGGATAGCCAGTAATCAATCTGGCAGGTAACTGATAAAAATAGAATATTGTGAGTGAAGTAAGGCGTGAGTCATAAAATATGGCTTGCGTCTTTTTCTTTGCCTGAAAGGAAGTGATAAGTTTGAACAAGAAGTTTTTGAAGCATTATATGGACACCAATCCAGAAGGGACAGCACAGACCTATATCTTTTTGGTGGACAATCAGGATATAGCGTTAAATATTGTAATGTCAGGTTATCAGGCACTTTGTCTGGTGCAGGAAGATGACGGGTATTATTTCAGTGCAGATTCTTTTATAGAGGAAATGAGAGCTATTCAGTTTACTGGCAGCTGTCAGTGTGCCTATCATTATGTGGCTTCCTGTACGGTGAAGTGGGTAAATGATAAGTTACTGACATTTTTCAAAAACGCTGGTCTTGATGGAAAAGCGGGCTGGCAGTTGTTCAAAGAGAAAGAGTATCTTGGCAAACTGGATAATCAGAAAGAAGTTGAGAAATTACTGGAACAGTATATTCTTCGGTTTGAGCGAAATCCGAAAGAAGAACCGGAACTGAGCCGTTTTCACTTATTTGATGCAAAAGGAAATGTGAAAGGTGTTCGGGATATGGAGATTGTAGATTATCTGGTGGAGAATGTTCAGTTTTTTGTGGTAGGAATCACACTGTATTATTATGAGCATGGTGTTTTCCTGGAAGACCATGATGGGGTAAGAATGAAATACCGTATCCAGAAGCTGATCTATCGAGACCAGGTACAGAGTGGCGTGATCAAAAGAATCTATAATCTGCTGATCACACAGCCGAAAGTCCACAGAGAAGCCTATGAATTAAATAAACAGCCGGTAAGGTGGATCAATTTCAAAAATGGATATTATGATCCGGTTACGGGTGAAATGCTAGAACACAATCCGGATTATCTGACAATCAATCAGATTCCATTTCCCTATTATCCAGAGGATTGTGGGCAAGTGTTACAAGGTGGAGAAAATATCAAAAAGTATCTGGCATCGTCTCTTCCTAACAAAGAAGAACAGCAGACATTCTGGGAGTATTTTGGATACTGCATGACACAGGATACGCAGTTTCAGAAATTTCTTACACTGAAAGGAAATGGTGGAACCGGAGAGTCTGTGGCAGTATCGCTGATCCAGCATGTAGTTGGAATCACTAATATGTCCAGTATTTCTTTACAGGATTTAAATAAACGATTCTATGCGACTGGAATGTACGGAAAGCTGTTAGATGCCTGTGCAGATATTCCCTGCAAAGCAATGGAGAACACAGATGTATTAAAGAAAGCAGTCGGTGAAGATACACTGATCTATGAGAAAAAGGGACAGGATGCAATCCATTTTCACTCTTATGCGAAGCTGCTTTTTTCTACCAATGAAATGCCGCAGAATCTTGAGGATAAATCAGATGCTTTTTATCGTAGACTACTGATTCTTGATATGAACCGGGTAGTAAAAAGTGCTGAAAAAGATCTGCACTTAAAGGAAAAGGTACAGGCAGAATCCGATTATGCAATTCATATGGCGATGATTGCATTGAAAAATCTGTACGAACAGGGAAAGTTCACGGAGAGCGAACACAGCAAAGAATGTGTAAGAGAAGTGCAACGGACGTCAGATAGTATCTGCGCTTTTATTGATGAGTCATTGGTGCGTGCCAAAGGAAAACGTCTGAAACGAAGTGAAGTGTTCCATATGTATGAGGAATACTGCAAAGAGAATGGCAGACAGGGGCATGGTAAGTCCAACTTTTTCAGGAATATGACGGATAAAGGTTTCCTTCTGAAGCAGTACAATGGTGAGTTTTATTATCAGGATATTGCAGTTAAGGAAGAAGATTTTTGTCCTGTAGATCCAGAAGAAAGAATACCTTTTGAAGAAACAGATATAGATTATAAACAGTTACAATTAAATATGAATCGGGGAATTAAGGGCATTTAGGGCAAAATAAGCAAAAAGAAATGTTACCGGAGCAGGAGAAATAACAAAGATAGCTGCCAGAGTACATAAAATTTTGCTTTTTTTACACTGATTGCCCTTTTTCAGGTATCAACGTTTTAGCTGATACAAATATAGGTTTTTCCCGAATTTGGGAAAAAGTCAAAAATAAACATTAAGAAAGTATGAGGTATGATTATGAGAATGATGAAAAACAACAATAATGAGACAGTTATGGTGATCGGGATTGATCATGGTTATGGAAACATGAAAACAGCTACCAGATGTTTCCCATCCGGTGTAGCCAGATATGACAAGGAGCCAATCTTTCAGAATAATCTTCTTGTTTACAATGGCATGTATTACCAGATCGGAGAGGAACACAAGGAGTTCTGTGCAGAGAAAACGCAGGATGAGGACTATTATGTGCTGACACTGGCGGCTATCGCAAGAGAACTTGATGGGAAAGGTATGAACAGGGCAACGGTACATATCGCAGCCGGACTTCCCCTTACCTGGGTAGCTACACAGAAAGAAGACTTTCAGAAATATCTTCTCCAGAATGAAAGTGTGGATTTTACATTCCGTAACAAAGACTACCATGTAGAGTTTGCAGGAGCTGATATTTACCCACAGGGGTTTGCAGCAGCCTTTTACCGATTACAGGATTTCAAAGGAATCAACATGCTTGTGGATATTGGAAACGGAACTATGAACATCATGTATATCAACAATTCCCGTCCATTAGAGAAGAAATGCTTTACAGAGAAATATGGAACGCATCAGTGTGTGCTTACTGTAAGGGAATCCCTGCTGAAAGAACTGGGAACAGTGGTGGACGATCTGGTGATTGAGCAGGTGATCCGTACCGGGACAGCAGATATTGGTGAGAAATATCTGACAGTCATTCGTAAAGCTGCCGGAGATTATACGAAAGAAATTTTCCATAAGCTGAGAGAACGGGAATATAATCCAGAACTGATGCGTCTGTATGTGGTCGGCGGTGGCGGTTGTATGATCCAGAATTTTGGAGAATATGACAAGAGCCGGGTGACAATTGTACGGGACATCTGTGCCACAGCGAAAGGCTATGAAGCAATGACCGTAAGGAAAATCCAGAGAAACGGAGGGATGCTTGTATGAGAAAAGAACGGAAAATCATCAACACAAATATCCGTTTGAATCTTTGTGATGAACAGGACAGGCAGGCATGGGAATATTTGCAGACGATGGACAGGGAAAAATATAAATCGTACACCAGAGCAGTTGTAGTTGCTTTAAACGATTATTTTTCCAGAGAGTACAGGAATGAAGCAGATCCGTATCTGGAAACCAGAGAAAAGGAAGATGCGTTTTTGGAAAGAGTGGAAACAGCTATTCGGGATGGAGTAAAAGAATCCGTCGCGATGGCTATGGCGAAGAACCTGCTGGAAATACTTGCACCGTTTGTAAAAGAATCGGTGGGTGGAAGCAACCTGACAAATGGGACACTGACAGTGGAGAAAATAGATGGTGAGATTACAGAAGATAATCTGGATTGGGAGAAAGAAGCTGATATGGATGCAGCACTGGATCTTGCGGATAGTTTTTAGCTGTCTGTAAAAAGAAAAAGCAGTCCGGTTTGCATAAAATAAATCGGACTGCCTTAAGTGGAGCTATTCTTTTTTCTTGGGTAAGGACGTTTATCATCTGTCAGGTTTAGCAGATAATCAACGCTGGTGTTATGAAATTCAGCCAGTTTAATCAGAATGTGAGTAGGGATATCGACATCACCACATTCATAATTACTGTAAATACGCTGACTGCAATTCAGAATTTCACCCATATTCTTCTGCGTAAGGTCACGATCTTCACGCAGATCCCGTATTCTCTGATACATGCGTTTCACCTCTAGCATAATAATAACTTAGCGAGATATTCACTATTGAAACATAGCGAGAAATTCGCTACACTGAATTTAAAAATGCAGGAGGGAGAAGTACAGAGTGAAAGAGAAAGTGAAAAAGGTGTTGGTGTGGATTTTTGAATTTGTTTTATTTTGTGGATATTTCTATGTTTTATTCGTGAATCTGGTATGTGGATTTGGATATGGAGGGATAAGCAGCAGAGGACAGGCAATAAAGATTTTATGTGCTTCGTTCTTCCTTGCAGTGGGACTTCCCGGATTGATCTGGTATCAGCAGCGCAGACTTATGAAACTGGAGAATTTATTGCATGACCTGTTTGAAATAAGGCTACCGCAATCCCACTGGCTTTAGACGATGGGTTAAGGTAGC
>NZ_CANTKB010000058.1 GCF_947654165.1 uncultured Blautia sp. | reverse complement strand
AAACTCCTGTTCTTTTTTTGTGTTTCCAAAACTCGGAATTTCCTATAAATTAAAATAAATATAAGAGGGCTCCCGAATCATGGGAACCCTTTTATATCGTTTTCTTAGTTTTCAATTAACTTTCCGGAATCATTCCAGCTATACAGTTTACGAAGTTCTGCTCCTACCTCTTCTAACTGATGAGCAGCTTCTCTCTTTCTCATTGCTTTGAAATGCATGCAGCTTGTCTGGTTTTCAGAGATCCAGTCTTTTGCAAAGGTACCGTCCTGGATATCAGCCAGAATTTTCTTCATTGCTTTCTTGGTTTCTTCTGTTACGATCTTAGGACCTGTAATGTAATCACCATACTCAGCAGTATTGGAAATAGAATATCTCATTCCCTGGAATCCGCTCTCGTAGATCAGGTCTACGATCAGTTTCATCTCATGGATACATTCAAAATAAGCATTTTCAGGAGCATAACCTGCTTCTACCAAAGTCTCGAATCCTGCTTTCATAAGAGCAGTAACACCACCGCAAAGAACTGCCTGCTCACCAAACAGGTCTGTCTCTGTCTCTACTTTAAATGTGGTTTCCAGAACACCTGCTCTTGCTCCACCGATCGCTGCTGCATAAGCCAATGCTTTGTCTTTTGCCTTTCCTGTGTAATCCTGCTGTACTGCTACCAGACATGGAACACCTTTTCCTGCCTGATATTCACTTCTTACAGTATGACCCGGTCCTTTTGGAGCGATCATTGTAACATCTACGTTTGCCGGAGGTGTGATCTGTCCAAAATGAATTGCAAAGCCATGTGCAAACATTAACATGTTGCCTTCTTCCAGATTTGGTTCAATATCTTTCTTATACATTGCTGCCTGTTTTTCATCGTTGATCAAAATCATGATGATATCTGCCATTTTAGCTGCTTCTGCTGCAGTATAAACTTTCAATCCCTGTGCTTCTGCTTTTGCCCAGGATTTGCTGCCTTCATACAGACCAACCACAACGTTCACACCGGATTCTTTTAAGTTTAATGCATGAGCATGACCCTGGCTTCCGTAACCAATGACTGCTACTGTCTTTCCCTCTAATAAAGCCAAATTACAATCTTCCTGATAATAAATTTTTACTGCCATGTTCTTTTCCTCCTAAAATTTTCATCAGTTTATGTACTGATTTTATTTTCTTGCACGCTGCTTCTGCAGCACTGAGTCTTTGTTGCAGACTCTATATGTTCAGGGATTACTCTCTAAGAACCTAACTTTAATAAAACTCATCTTCCTCCTCAGAAGGATAGAAGATATCATCAGCGCCTCTGGAAAGTCCGGCAATACCGGTCCTTGCAATCTCCAGGATCTCGTAACCATCCAATAAATCTATGAAAGCTTCCAGCTTTGATTTATTTCCGGTAAGTTCAATGATCATGGACTCTTTTCCCACATCAATGATGTTTGCTCTGAAAATGTCCACAATAGCGGTAACACCGGCTCTCTGATCCGGCAACACTTTTACCTTTACCAGCATCAGCTCTCTTGTAACACTCTGGTCATCCCTGAGAACTTTCACAGAGAGCACATCTTCCAGCTTTTCCACCTGTCTTGTGATCTGCTCAAGAATCAGGTCATCCCCTCTGCACACCACAGTCATACGGGTGTAATTCGGGTCCGTGGTAATGCCTGCAGATAAGCTGTCAATGTTGTATCCCCGGCGGCTGAAGAGTCCGGAAACACGACTCAGAACACCGGCTGTATTTTCAACCAGAATGGACAAGATTCTCTTATTTGTATTATTCATACAGCACCTTCTCCCACGCCTCTGTCGGCTAACTTTTTTGTAATTCTATCAACTATTATTGGCTTTGTCAATGAATTCTGAGTGTTATAACTAATTAGTATGCAATACATAAATAACAGTAATACCTGTTTGCCATCTTCTGTTTAAAACTTTAATTGACTTAGAATCTGTCTTGGCTGCCCCAAGATCACCAGGTCTGCTTTGTCATCCAAAAAATGGGGTTCTTCATGGATGATCACAAGATAGTTTCCCTCAAAATGCCTGATATATTTGGAATATACTTCTGAATTCATAGCCGTTCCCAGAAGCAATAATACCTCTGCCTGCTCAATCTGTCTGGATGCCTCTGACATAATCGTGCTGTTCATCATTTCTCCGAAAAGTTTTACTCCCGGCCGTATTACCGTGCCGCAATTGGTACAGCGGGGAATTTTTTCACTGTCTCTTATATATTCCATAGAATACGTTTTTCCGCAATGCGGACAAGTATTGTCATAAATAGAGCCATGAAGAGGAATGACTTTTTCACATCCTCCGCATTTCATTTGCTGATAAATATTACTGTCGATAATGCACTGCAATTTCCCCGTTTTTTCCATTTTCCGCAAAGTCTCTGCCGTCTCTGTAACGCTGGCCGGATTTCTCAAGATCTCTTCCCTGTAGAATTCAAAAAACTGTGCTGTTCTGTTATGATAGTACACCGTTGTAAAAATCTCTTCCGGAGACACCCCATATTTTTCTTCCACATCATAAGCCATTTCCGGAGACTTCAGCGTACGCTGCCCACACTCTGTCACAACCCCTGAACCACACAGAGCAACCGTATACGTACTTTCATCCAAAATTCTCTGTAATGTTTCTAACTTTTTTTCTTCAAGAACCATTCCAACACTTCCTTCCTCTGTGTTTTTGTGTTATTCTTATTTTAACATTTTTCTCCTGTATTTTAAAGAGAAGAATCCAGTTCAATAAAGGAGAATCCCAAAAATATGGAACGAGAAAACAAACAACTGATCATTGCCGGTGCCGGCCCGGCCGGAGTATCTGCGGCCTTATATGCCGCACGTTCCGGTGTGACTCCTCTGGTACTTCACAAGGGAGGAGGGGCTCTGGAAAAAGCAAACTCCATTGAAAATTACTATGGTCTTGCAAAACCCGTATCCGGAAAAGAGCTGTATCTCAACGGAATTTCCCAGATTGAAGCTCTGGGAGTCCCGGTACTGAAAGAAGAACTGCTGGCTATTTCCTATGACGGTGAATACACAGTTCAAACTGCAGAACACACCTATCATTCTAAAGCACTGATTCTTGCTACCGGTACAAAACGGAACACCCTTTCGTTGAAAGAATTAAAAAAATACGAAAACAGCGGCATCAGTTACTGTGCTGTCTGCGACGGTTTTTTCTATCGTGGAAAAGAGGTTGCCGTACTGGGAAACGGAGCTTATGCCCTTCATGAAGCCAAGGTCCTGGAGCCTTTAGCCTCCAAAGTAACCATCTTAACCAATGGAAAAGAGCCTACTTTTTCACCAGAAGAGCTTGGAACCATCCGGGTAAACACTCATCTCATACGTTCCGCCGGAGGTGAATCCAGCCTCGCATGGCTGGAGCTGGATGATGGCAGCCATTTTCCTCTTTCCGGGCTTTTTGTTGCCCTTGGAACTGCAGACAGCACCGACATTGCAAGAAAACTGGGGCTTTATATTGAAAATAATCACATTTATATTGAAGCCAATACCAGCACCGCACTTCCGGGGCTCTTTGCAGCAGGTGACTGCACAGGCGGAATGCTGCAGATTGCAAAAGCAGTCTATGAAGGTGCCCTGGCCGGTACCGAAGCAGTAAAATATCTGAAAAAGATCCAGGAATTGTAACTTTATCACTTACAATCCTTGGGTCCTGTGTTATACTTAAAACAACTTATTAGAAAAGAATTGCAGAAAAGGGGATTGAGATTATGGCAATGGAACTGACAAGCAAAAATTTTACAGAAGAAGTATTAAATTCTAATGTACCGGTAATGGTAGATTTCTGGGCAACCTGGTGTATGCCATGTCAGATGCTGGCACCTGTTCTGGAAGAGCTTTCCGAAAGTGCAAACGGTGCTTATAAAGTAGGAAAGGTCAATGTAGATGCAGAACCTGCTCTTGCCGCACAGTTTGGAATTATGAACATCCCAACTGTTCTGGTATTCAAAAATGGTCAGGTAGCTGAAAAATCCGTTGGCGTTGTACCAAAATCCAAACTGGAAGCATTGGTGAAATAGCAACAAAAAACTGCTGCAAAAGAGTTTCGCACATGATTGTGTCTCTTTTACAGCAGTTTTTTTATAATAACTGATATAACCTTGCTTTTTCTTCTATTTTGATTTCTCCGCGATTCAGGGAAATATATCCATTCTTTGCCATCTGTTTCAAGATTCTGCTCACGGCCTCTCTGGCACTGCCAATGATCTTCGCAATTTCTTCATGTGTCATAAAGATACTGGAGGTATTCTGTTTCGCAGATTCATCCAGAAGAAAAGATGCAACCCTCTGGGTCAGACTCATAAACATCATCTGCTGCAACGCTTCGATTACATCCGAAAAACGTTTTGCGGCTTCTTTGTAAATGAAGTTCTCTACATAAACATTTTCCTCCTGAAGTTTCGACAGCAGCCATACCGGCACAAGTAAAATTCTGGTATCTGTCTGTGCTTCCATCTCAACATCAAAGGTTATGGCAGACAACATGCAGGAAGCTGCCAGCACACAGACATCCCCTTCTCGAAGTCTGTAGATGGTCACCTCTTTCCCTTCATCGGACAGCAAATAAGTCCTCAGGATTCCATCCAAAACGGTCATCATGCCAAGACACTGGGTACCGCCCGAATAGACCCCATCTCCTGCATGATATTCGATAATTTTAGAATTTTGTATCAGGCTTTCTTTCCCCGACTCCTGTAAATGATTCCAAAACGACATTTTCTCTAAAATTTCTTTTATTTCTTCCTTCATTCTCATCCCTGCCTTGTAATTTTTCTGATTTACCTATACAATGATGTTGGGGTCAAAAGAGTTTTTAGAAACTCTCTGACTTCCTATATAGTACC
>NZ_CANTKB010000057.1 GCF_947654165.1 uncultured Blautia sp. | reverse complement strand
ATGGGATCAAACTTCAATATACCTACCATACCTCCGGTACGGCTCAGCAACGCTGCCGTGTCAAAAGCGTGACCGAATATGCCGCAGACGGTACGGCCGGAAACAGCCTTACGATGGATTATTCCAAACAGAACACAACCGTGTTTACCTATGGAAAAACAAGCGGAACGGTATCGGAAACCTATCAGTTCAACAATTGGGGCCACACCACCGGGATCCTCGGGGAAGACGGCAGCATGGCAGAGATCCAATATAATACCTTTGATGGGACAAAAGCAAATGCAGCCCAATTAGCAACCAACAATAAAGTGACGAAAGTAGGGGCCGGAACAAAATATGTGCACAACATGCTCCTAAATCACAGCGCGGAAGATGGAACAGGCAGCTGGTCGACTTCCCAATGGTCCCCGACCGAAGCAAACTTTGCGGCAGACAAAACGCAAGCCTATCTAGGATACCAATCCTTAAAAGTCAGCCAGGATTACTTTCATCCGGAACGGTGCGGATGGGCGCAGACGGTCAATGTCACCGGCGGAAAAACATACACTTTCTCTGCCTATGTAAAGACAAAAGATGTGATAAAAAACGGAAGCAACGGAGCGACACTGTATGCAGTTGCCCATGGCAGCAATTCTGCCGGCTTAGGCACATTTGAATGTGATACCAGACTTACCGGAGACAACGACTGGCGCAGGATTTCCATGACCTTTACCGCTCCAAAGGAAGCAGTAAAAATCACCTTCTACGGCGGACTGCGTTATGTCAACGGAACTGCATGGTTCGACTGTTTCCAGGTCGAGGAAAATGATACCGTAAGCCCTTATAATCTGCTGCAGAACAGTGACCTGAATGCCGCAGGAAAGTGGGAGGGAAGCTATCTGACCTCCGGCGATGGCGTGACAGGCGGTGCGATCCGCATCACAGGCGCCCCGAATGCATTGAAAAATATGTATCAGTATGTAAAGATAGACAAGCCGGGAGTCGCATTTCATATGAGAGCATCCGCAAAAGCAGCCGCAGTACCGAAGAGCGGAAAAAAGGAATGCTATTTTGCAATCGATGTGGGCATCTGGTACAGCGACGGGACCAGAGACTGGACGGTAGGTTCTTTTAATCTAGACACCAACGACTGGCAAAACGTCTCGGTGACGGCAGCGCCAAGGAAGGAAAATGCCAACAAGAAGATCATGCATGTCCAAGCCTGCGTGCTTTACTATAATCAGTCCAATACCGCATACTTTGATAACGTGATGCTGACGATGGATGAGGCAGGAACCACCTATTCCTATGACAGCAAAGGAAATCTCATCAGCAGTGAGGATAACGCCAAACAGCAGACAACCTATACCATCAATAATGCGACCGATATGGTCACCTCCCTCAAAGACACGTCGAATACGGTGTATTCCTACACTTACGATACCACTTACAAAAAGCAGCTGAAGTCTGCCAAAGAAAACTCCACCGGAATCGGCTTTGAATATACCTACGGCAGCGGCAATAACAAAGGAAATGTAGAAACCGTTCGAACCGGTAAAGTAGGCTCCATGACCTCCGAAAAATATATGGAGACCAATACCCAATATACCGATAACGGCGCCTTCGTAAAATCGGAATCCGACCAGCGTGGAAACCAGATCACCTATGATGTCAACAGCCAGACGGGGCAGGTGGATTCCCTTACCGATGTGGCAGGGAATCAGATCAATTATACTTATGATGCCGTGAGCAAACATCTTACGGAGGTAAACAGCAGCGATACCACCATTTCCTATGGGTATGATGGAGCAGAGCTTGGACACCGCTTAAGCAGCATCCAGGCAAACGGTACCGCCTATCATTTCCTTTATGACAAATGGTCCAACGTCCAAAGTGTAAAGATCGGTGAAAATAATACCCTGGTAACCAATGCATATGCCGCTGCCAATGGAAATCTTCTGAAACGTACTTATGGAAACGGGCAGACTCAGGAATACGTCTACGACCAGTATGACCGTATCCTTGCCACGAAAGCATCCAAGGAGGGAGAGGCTCCAAAGCAGACCACCGCATATACTTACAATGCCCAAGGGGAAGTGGCAAGGGTTTCGGATCTTGTGAACAACCATACGACCACCTATGCCTATGATATCGGCGGCAGGCTGACCGATTATCTGAACGGGCAGGGAAGGATATCTTACGGTTATGACAATCTCAACCGTGCGAACAAGGCAACGGTTGCATTTGGGGATAAGGAATTCACAACGGCTTACGCCTATCTCTCCTCCAACCGTCCGGGCGTCACAACCCTGCCGGAAGGAAAGGTGGACCGGACCTATGACAGCCTGCAAAGAGAAGCCGTGCATCAGGTCTATCCGGATGCCAACGGGAAAACGCATTTAAGAAATGAAGTTGCTTTCGTTGATCTGGACGGCAACCGTACTACCACCCTCATCAAGGGCTATACGAACCTCTCTGGTACCGGTGCGGAAGAAAAAACAGCCATAGACGGCTATACATCCTTCGAGTACACCTATGATGAGAAAGAAAATATCACGAAGATCATAGAAAAAGACGGTGAAAAGAGCCGTGAGAAAACCTATGTATACGATGCCTTCAATCAGCTGATCAGGGAAAACGATGAAGCACGGGGCAAGACCTTCACCTATACATATGATAACGCCGGCAACCTCTTGGCAAAAACAGAGTACCCTTACACGACCGGGGAACTGGGAGAAGCGATTGAAACCATCCCATACGGCTATGAAGACGAGACCTGGAAAGATAAGCTGACCTCTTATGATGGACAAGCCATCACCTATGATGAGATCGGAAATCCACTCACTTACCGGGACGGGATGCAGTTCTCCTGGCAGAACGGCAGACAGCTTCAAAGCATGCAGCTTTCCGATGAAACGAGCGTCAGCTACCAATATAACCCAGACGGAATCCGGATCGGAAAAACCGTAAATGATATGGAAACCAGCTATTTCGTAGATGCATCCGGAACAATGCAGGCCATGAAACAAGGGGACGAGGAACTCGTATTCCTGTACGATGCCACCGGAAGACGGGAAGGCTTCATCTGGTATCACGAAGGCCAGAAGCAAGGAACCTACTACTACCTCTATAATATGCAAAGCGATGTCATCGGAATGGTTGCAGAGGATATGAGTCCTGTGGTAACATATGAGTATGACGCATGGGGCAAGCTGCTTAGCGTAAGCGGGGAGAAAAAGGATACAGTTGGAAAGCTGAATCCATTCCGGTATCGTGGGTATGTGTATGAGGAAGAGAACGGGCTGTATTATGTAACTAGCAGGTATTATGATCCGGAGGTTGGGCGGTTTTTAAATGCGGATGGATATGTATCTACCGGACAGGGATTATTTGGAAACAATATGTTTGGCTATTGTGGAAACAATCCTGTAAATCGTTTTGACCCAACAGGACACTTCTGGAGTGGAGTTTGGAATTTTATCAAAACAGCTGTAACTGAAGTTGGTAAAGCAATAGGTGCCATATCTCCAGTATATGCTGGTTGTGGTGGAGCAGCAGCGATTGATGGACCACTTCTAATTGCAGATGCTATTGCACTTGGGATAGCAGCAGTATGTACTATTAGAGCTGTTAGCAAGGGAATATATATAACGGCAAAAACACCATCAATATCTCGACCAAAAACTAAAGAAAGAGAAAAGGCTATTACTATTCCACGTTCACCTAAAAAACGTGCATATTTTACAGTTAGTCCATATGATTTTACTCCTAAAGGTTTAGTTATGAAAGAATTTCCTGGAACTAAAAATGGACGCATTATTGAATGGAGAGATCCAATTAGCCAAGCAAAGATATTTGAATGGAATGAGGATTTTAGGAATGGTTCACATTACCATGCAATGATGATTGAGTGGGATGGAAAACATGACGGTATGCATTATGTTCCAGGAACTCCAGTTCCTGAACCATGGAATTGGATTTATTTTGGAGATTAAGATTTAAAATGAAAAGTAAAGAGTATTAATTTCGCTAATTGTATCACAAATCTGTCATTTTTCGGTGGAGCTTTTAAAATTGAATACTGAATATGTTAAGGTTATACAGTTACTAACTTTATTTTATAACTTTGATTCCTTGCTATGATAATTGCCTGTGCTACCAAGATTTCATGTTTTGGCGAAGGTAGGTTGGATTTCTGATAGGGTTCTGCAAATGGTTCTTTTCGCTTGATTTAAATATGATCAGTTTAAAACGATAACACATAAGATTACGAAGTTGATAGATGCATAAAGTTTCCGACAACAAGTTTATGCTTAAATGAAAAACCTAATTCCTCAACTATACTGGGGAGAATGGAGTAAGTAGAAGTCACATCTGCCAGACTGCTAGGAATTGATTTACATGGCTAACATATGTGAACCATTGCAAGGATCGTGATACTTGCAATGGTAAAAGTGACTGATACACTATTACCCAAATGGTTAGATGGCGTAGACTTGGCGGTTTCTATGTGCGCTGAGCCGAATGGACGAAGCACCTCTGTTCTAAAGGTGGAGCCTAAATGCATCGGAATTAATTTGAGTGCAACGGAACTGGGAAAAACTCTTGAGCTCCTTTGAAGGTAGAAAATGGTAATTCCGATTACCAGAGAAACGGTTGGTAACCTAAAGCTCTATTTGGACCTTTTTCATAAAAGTACCAATAATGATGATTTTCTCATATATACAACCCATGGTGGGAATCGGCATAAAATGTCGACTGATAATGTGCAGGGGATTATCAGGAAGTATACGGATATGATAAGAGATTCCTTAAAACAGATATCTAAGGAGAATCAGGAGGACTTGTATGCAGTATTAAGTCCAGACGAAAGGAACAAGATTAAAGGGCAGTTTTAATGAGATTTTAGGCAGATAAATTAATGTGAACACATAAGTATAATAAGGTTTTTTCTGCGATTCATCGGTCTGATTTTTTTGTCGGTCTATGTCCCAACAATTAATCGGTCCTTATGAGGGTCAAATCAAATCACCACATGAAGTAGTAGCCGTGACTTAGATCAGTAATCCATTTGGCATTTGTCTTGTTAGTTTTCTTTTCACAAATTTGTTTTCAGTAGGAAAAATGCAGGTTACTACAAAAGTTTTGTGGAGATCAATGCCATAACAGATTTTATACACAATTTTTAAATCTATATTCTTTCAGAGTAAAGCTGAGAGATTCAACAAAGATTATAAGGAGAATCGGCAGTAACTGAACGTTTAAGCCATAAACAAGATTATTTATACAAAGATAAAATCACATGAATTTTCGCAATATCTTATACTGAGTGAGGTGAAAGGGATGAATAAAATTATGATAATAGATACATCAAACGGAAATATTATTAACTCAAAAGAAGTGTATATACACGATGATATACTTGAAGAGTTTACTTTTAATCGTGCTGAAAAGAAATTACATCTTTCGATTGTAAAAGAAGAGAAATTCAATAGTGTAAGGTTCTCGATTGATTTTCTGAATGTAATTGGCTTTGAAATGACATCCTGCGATTTTTGGGGGCGATCCCCACATATTCTTGATTTTGAATATGTAGAAAAAGATAATACAACTATCATTCCAAAATTATTCGAAATGAAAAATAATAATGATTACCCATTTTGTGCACTAGATATTCAAGAAAAATATATCGAAACGATAATTACCTTTATTTCAGGAGATCGGTTGATAATTGCATGTAAAAGCATAATTATAGGATAATGCTTTGTTAGTTTAAATGCTTTTTGGTAATGAATGACATGTTATATTTAAAAATGTAGTCGGTGAGAGTACAACAATGATACCATACTTATGCGATTATATAAGCATGGTGGGAGGCTGATAGAGTGAGCGCATGGGGACCAAAGCTATACCAGCATGATATAGCGGAAGAAATATGAAGATACATATCCGATTCCGATGATGATCCGGTTTAAAGCGTTGGATGGCGGAAAATCCGCAGAAGGCAAAAATGAGAGCAAACGTGTTAAAAGAACTTCAACAGAAATTATTGTCTCCACAACCAGCTGAAAAAAGAATAAGCCAATACAAATTATATCACTGTGAGTGGGAAATAGGGATGTTTATGCTTATCAACTTGGTAGTAGTCATGCAAAGAAAAATGGAATATTAGGGAAATTTTTTGCTTTGTAAAAGTTGATGGGAAGTTTGGTATCCGGGGCATATCATTCCTGTTCTTCAAATTTATAAGTGGATTGAAAGTGAGATTCCATCTGATGTGTTAGAAGTGCAAGACGACTTCTATGATAAAAATCTATATGCATACTGTGACAATAATCCTGTAATGAGAG
>NZ_CANTKB010000056.1 GCF_947654165.1 uncultured Blautia sp. | reverse complement strand
TCTTTTATCATACCACATATTTACCATTATTTACAAGCGGTCAGTACACTAGTATAGATTCATCTAGTTTTCCACTTTTTACCGCATCGATGATGGCCTGATCCTGTGCTCCCGGACCACCGGGCATCTCAAGATCCACCCCTGCTTCAAGCCCCATAACACGGTCTTTTACTGCTCCCCAGTCGGTAACAACCATTCCATCATATCCCCACTGATTTCTCAATATCTCGGTGAGCAGTTCTCGGTTTTCTGAGCATGCTGTACCGTTAAGGGCATTATACGCACACATGACGCCCCGAATCTTGCCCTTTTTTACAATAGTTTCAAATGCCGGAAGATAAATTTCATGCAGAGTACGTTCATCCATATCAGAAGAACCTGACATCCTTCTTGTTTCCTGATTGTTTGCCGCAAAGTGTTTTACACATGCGGCAATTCCTTCATTCTGTAACCCCTCCACATATGCACATCCAAGTTCTCCCGCAAGGTATGGATCTTCAGAAAAGTATTCGAAGTTCCGACCACACAGTGGACTTCTCTTCATATTAACACCGGGGCCGAGAAGCATTCCTACGCCTTCCGCCTGACACTCTTTTCCCAGTGTCTCTCCCAGCTTTTTCATAATACTACGGTCAAAAGATGACGCAAGTGCTGATGCCGTCGGGTAGCAGACTGTCTCTATGCTCTCGTTGATCCCCAGGTGATCCCCCTCACCGACCTGCTTACGCAGGCCGTGAGGGCCATCACACATCATCATATCCTGAATTCCTAACCGCTTTACCGGCTTTGTATGCCAGTAGTCTCTTCCCGAGCAAAGAGAAGCTTTTTCTTCAATTGACATTTCAGATACAACTTTTTTTATATCCATGTTCTCCCTGCCTCTATTTCTTTTTCTTTGCTTTTTTTGCTTCTTCTTTTGCCTTTTTTTCTGCCAGTTTTTTCTGATATTTTTCCTCTTCTTCCTCGAAGTTCAGTCCTTTGCGCTGGCATTTTTCTTTCAGTTCCCTAATTCTGTTTTCTTCTGCCAGCCTGTCGTTCTCTTTCTGTTCAATTGCAGCCTGTTCCTCAGGTGAAAGCCATACTCTTCCTTCTGCAGCCGCTTCCGCTTTGTGACGCGCAATAATATCAGCCTGTATCTGTGGCAATTCTTTATCCAGTTTCCAGATTAGGAAAAGAATAAATACGATGACCATACCAATAGCATAAAGACCCTGATATTCGAATACAAAGAAATTTTTAACTGTCTGCGTCTGCTCTACCCACGTTCCGTCAGCAGCCGGCGGAATATATCCAGATACATTCAGGCCAAGATTAAACAACCCCTGTGCTACCCCTGCCGCTACCGTAAAAATAATTGTATAAATAGACATGGACACACCATCTACACGGAAACCGGATTTCCACTCTACATGATCCATGGCATCTGCAAGCATGGCTATCATGATATATGTAATTGGAAGAACACCGATTGCACGAATGATCAGCATTATAAGTACCCACCCCATATTTTCCGGCTTCAGGCAGAATGCAAAACCTGCTACAATTGCCAATATAAGTCCTGTCTCCATGACCTTTGCTTTTCCGAATTTTCTAACCAGTGGCCACATGATAAGGATTCCGATACCAAGTGGAAAGTTTCCGATAGCAGAAACCATGGTCGTTGTAATACCGTCGTTATATGTTCCCAATACCCAGTTACAATAGTAAATCAGACTGCTGTTCTGAATATTTGTAACCAACTGAATCACTATTTGAGCAATCATAAAGACTACCCAATATTTGTCTGTCAAGCACGCTTTCAACTGTTCCATAAAAGAAACTGTTTTTTCGTTTTCTTGTTCAGCCATTTCTTCCGTAACACGCTCTTTAGTAAAGAAATACTCCAGCATGATACATGGCAGCATGATAATGGAAAAGATCACTATCATTAGGCGCCATTTTGCAGGATCAACTCCCAGTGCAGGGAGTACCAGCATAGGAAAGAGCATTGCCACAAAAAAACCAGGAATCAGACACATCGCCATGTTGGAAAGCATTGCCACACCATCACGCTGCTTCGAATTTCTTGTGGACAGCGGCACCAGCATCATGTGACTCATATAATAAATAGTATATCCGATAGAATAATACAGATTATAGCTGAATATGATCCACACTACCTGCACTGTCTGATTTGCGTTTGGAATCGAAAAACAGAGAATTGCACTGATAAAAAGGATTGGCGCTGCAAAGATCAGCCATGGTCTTGCTTTTCCTTGTCTGCTCTTTGTCGTGTCAATGATGCGCCCCATAATCACATTAGTGATCGCATCAATGATTTTGGAAACAATCGGAAATATAAGAATAAACGCGCCCCCTGCGATTCCTGTAATCTTCGCCACATCTGACCAATAAATATTCAAATACTGTGCCATAATCGCATTCAGTATAATAACGCCTGCAGGTCCTAGAAAAAATCCGAGCCACCGTTCTTTATTCTCAACATTTGCGGAATGTATCTTTGAATCTAACTTCTCCGATGAAAACATTTTTCCAAAATTATTAAAACTCATCTCATATCCTCCTTTAATCCTTTACTTCATTTCATCTTCCCACACTTTTGCGTAAAATCCTCTATTCTTCCCGTCAATGTAAGCGGATTCTGTTATTCGAAATTTTCCTGTAAGACGGATATCCTTTGAAGAACTTCCTATTTTCACAGTCATATCTCCTGCTTCTGTCAGCCAGTGCATATCCTTGTCCAAGAATGCAAACTGGTCTGCCTTCATAGAGAAATGAAGCCTTTTTCTTTCTCCCGATTTCAGACAGGTACGGCAGAATCCTGCCAGTTCCTGCCCTGGACGCAACATACTTGCCAATTCATCAGTTACATAGAGCTGAACAACTTCTTCCCCGTCAATATCACTGACATTCTCTACTGTACAGGATACTTCCACTGTTCCGTCCACATTTACATCTTTCGTAATCTCCAGATCTGAATAGCGAAAACTTGAATAGCTTTTTCCCTCACCAAAATAATACAGCGGCATTTTTGTTCCCTCTACATATTTACTGATGACCATTCCGCTTTCATCCATATATCCGCTACCATTTCTCTGGGAGGCATAAATTGGAATCTGACCTTCATTCCTTACCGCTGTTACAGGAAGCCGTCCTGCCGGGTTGTAATCCCCAAACAGAACATCCGCTATTGCCATTCCTCCAGTCTCACCTGGGAACCAGTTTTCCAGTACCGCATTATAATTGCCGCAGATATATTCACTGCAAAGCGGTTTGATATCCATATGAATGTAAACGGCAGGTGTTCCTGTTCTGGATATCTCTTCCGCAAGCTGCTCCTGTACTCCAGTCAATCCGATTCTGTCGCAGTCAATTCCTTCTCCTGTAGTACAGTTGCCTCCCCAGCCATATTTTCCGCCGCCTGTGACGATTACAACATCCGCATTACGCGCCGCTTCCACTGCAACATCAAAACCGGATCTGTCATTTCCAGCCACATCACAGCCTTTTTCGTACCTTATCTGCGCATGAGGGCACTTTCTCCGGACTGCTTCCAAGATTGTTATCGTCCGATCTGCGTACAGATCTTTGAGATGCTCTTCCACTGGCGGGAAGGAAGCCCTTACTGTACTTCCTGGAAGATAAGGCTGTTGGTTGGGATTATCGCCTCGTTGCGACACCCCTTGCATTCCCGGCATATCTGCCATTGCTCCCGTAGTATCTCTGTCAAATGCAGCTGGATATGTATAACATCCGAACAAAAGACGAATAGAATCTGCATGCGGTCCTATAACGGCAATTTTTGATATGTCTTTACTCAAAGGTAAAATACCATCGTTTTCCAGCAATACAATTGATTCTCTTGCCGCTTGCAGGTTGTGCGGTGCCGTCACATCCATGTCATATGCCTCTCCAAGAAGTTCTTCATGCGCACCAGGTCTTTCAAAAAGCCCCATTTTTTCTTTCATTTCCAAGATTCTGCGTACGGCATTATCCAACTTCCTACTTAATTCTTCATCTTCATTGATTACATCAAGTAACTCTTTTGTATAACCATATGGCATAGGAAGTTCTACATCCATGCCTGCCTCCAGGGCTTTTTTCCCTGCTTTTACCGGTGTATCACTCAATTTAAGATCTACCAGCTTATTGACCGACATATAATCTGACACTGTAACCCCTTCAAATCCCATTTCATCCCGCAAAAGTTCTGTGAGAATTTTTTCAGATCCGATGATTAAATCACCATCTACAGAACCATAAGAATTCATAACAGATCCCAGATGTGCTTCTGTAATTGCCGCCTGGAATGGTTTTGCATATACTTCTCTTAATTCCCTGTCTGGAATCGGATTAGCGGCCATATTCAGCCCTCCCTCACTCATTCCGTACCCTAGGAAATGCTTGGCTGTAGCCAAAACGCCTTCTGAGAGATTTTCAGTCTGCAATCCTTTCGTGTATGCTACACTCATAGCGGCACAAAGTGTCGGATCTTCGCCATATGTTTCGCCTATCCGCCCCCAGCGCGGGTCTCTCGCCACATCCATAACCGGAGACAAGGCCTGTCTCAATCCCACACTCAGCATCTGTTTCCGTATAATATCTGCCATTTTCTCTACCGTATCAGGGTTCCATGTAGCCCCCAACCCGATAGCTGACGGAAACACAGTGCCCGCTGGTGATACAACTCCCGTCACTGCTTCTATATGGCGCAGTGACGGAATACCACAGTTTTCTATAAGGATCCTCTGCTGTTCCTCAGCCTCTGCAATCTGTTTTTCCGGGCTGTCTCCGCATGTAATCGTTGCGATTGCGCCCAGACCATCCGGAAAACGATTCAACATTTCTGGGGGAATAGCATCGCTACCACAAAACATTCCCTGTATTTGAGCCAGCTTCTGCTCTGGGGTCATCTCTGCAAGAACCCTATCAATTGCAGTTTTTTCTTTTTCCATACATCTATGCTCCTTTCGTCCCCTCTAATAAAAGAGGATATTTATCTGATCAGTTATAAGGCTTACTGCCTCTTGGACATAAGATAGCATAAGATGTTTTTTGAAAACATACATTTTTTATACTTTCTATACAGAATTTAAACAAAAAAAGATGCCGAGGCATCTTTTTTTGTTGATTCATAAAAGTTATTTCTTTTCTATAAACTCCATTACCTGATTCTCTTTTCTATAATTAAGTGGTGTCATTCCAAATTCTTTCTTAAAATAAGCGCTGAAACGGCTAGGTGAGGAAAAGGAAAAATATTCAGCAATCTCGGCTATGCTGTATTGTGAATATTTCAGCTGATTTCTTGCCGCTTTCAATTTCATTTTAATGCGATATTCTGTCATTGTCATCCCTTCATGTTCAGAAAATACTTTTGAAAGATACTCTGTGCTTACTCCCAGATGATCAGCTATATCGCTAGCCCGTATGTTTTTTGTGATCCTCTGTGCAATATAGTCTTTGCAGAACTCTACATAATAGTTTCTCCGTTTATTCTGTTTTTCCCGGCGAACTCTTGTTGCATAATCGATCCGCATATTCCGCATCAGGTTCAGGATTTCATCATTATTCTTACATTTTTCAAGTTTATGAAGATACAAGTCACTTAGGTCACATGCCTCACTAAAACTTAATCCAGCGTTAACTGCTGTCATCCGAACCTGTGCCTGTACAGTAACAAATAAATACTCTATTTTCTTCCTGTTACTTTGAGCCATATCTCCCAGCACCTTTAGGGAACTAACTGTTCTGCCTGCCCGATTCTGGAAATATTCCACATCTCCGATGGCGATTGCCCGACACATATCAGCCTCTTCTAGCTGTCCTAACCGTTCTATATCCATGATGGATCTCTTCGACTGATATTCTGATAGTTCTTCCTCTGTTACTATATCGTTGTTCTCCCGCTCTCCATTTCCCATCAAATCAGTGTCACTGACTTTCTCGTGATTTATCTGAATAAATCCAAGTGCCAGCATATTCATAATTTCTTCATAAGATTTTACAGGAATTTTCACATCTTTCATAGAGATACCATACTCCTGATAGAATTCAAACATCTGCTCGATTCCCGGAGTACTCCATGCAACTGGGCCAAACAGATACAAGCAGTTCCCATCATCCAGAAATGCACCGAAAATGAACATATCATTGTCTACTTCTACAACTGGACCTTTTCCGTTCCCACATTTATTGCGCAGATTTGTCACAGTTTTTTCATATGCACTGAATTTAATATTAGTAAAGTCTCCAATTCGGATAATCAGCTTATTCTGACTGTCATAAATCTGACATCCCACTTGAAATGTCAGATATAAATATTCCAGAAAGCTCTGGTTAATTTTTGAGATTGCCATATATGTCAACTGCCTTTCACCTTAAATAATTTAATGGTATCATTACTTTTTTCTTCTGTAAAGATACGCTTCTTATGATTTTTTATATAAAAGCTGTTCATGGAAGGTGTACTTATACAACCGGGAAACCGTATCCAGAAACAGCATCCACTCTTCCGGCTTTGCCGCTATGTCTTTTGCGACCTCCTCCGTCAGATGCTGCATGATATATAATTTAACCTGTTGTGCTAGTTAATATAAAAAACTTCAACAAAATATGCTATCC
>NZ_CANTKB010000055.1 GCF_947654165.1 uncultured Blautia sp. | reverse complement strand
TAAATTAAATCAAACCTATGCGCAGGCTTTTTACCGCCTACGAACAAGTCGCACTGACCCAGAAATCCTCTGATGCTTTTTCGCCTTCTCCTTTGGTATTGGCAATGATGACCGTCACCAGTTTCAGGATGTCTTTTTCTGATCTAAGATAAGCAAACGGGTTATAGTGGAGGGACTTGGAGAAATTGATTGTATTAAGAACCTTTATCACATAAGGTTCATGCACAATTTTCCCGTTCTTATCCTTTACCACATTTCCATGCTTATCCTTTTTTGGTGGTCCTTTTGCTAACATCTTCCCGCACTCTTCAATCAGTGTGCCTTTCGGATCAGTAATGACCATGGAACAGTTCATCATCATAATGGAAATCTTCACAAAAAAACGTGTCTTTCCACTTCCGGAACCACCCACCACGCAGATATTTTTATTTCTGGCGTACTTAGGCTGTTTCGGACGGCTCTCCATGGTAATGGATTCCGTTGCGGTAAGAGGGATGTTCATCCAAAAATCATCTGCCATAAATGGCTTGATGTCTTCCGGCGTCCCCCACCGGGCAGAGCCATACTCAACACCTTTGCGAAGCTTTTTAGCATCCGCTTGTTTCTGCCAGATCAATATCCTTACAACTGTTGCAGCTCCAACTCCTACCAGCAAATCCATATAGAAAAAGCTTGGCAGAAACCCGGCAAGGATCCGGTCTGCATGTTCCATCGCATATAATAGTTTGTTCCCCATATCTGCTCCGGGGCTTGCCCGGTACATGCAGGATGCCCTGTCTGCAAACAGAAATATAAACAGATAAGGAACATTTGTCAGAATAAGCTTTTTCATATCCAAAGCGGACAGCGTAACTCTGGCTTTTGCTTTCAGCTTCTTTGTCAGTTCTCCAAGCGTGAGTTTTCTCACCTGGATACCTCCTGATGCTTGTTTCTGGCTTTGTCCTTCCCCTTCCCGGCAACAATACTTCGATATGCTGCCAGCCGCTTATGAAGCGAAGGACGATTCGCCTTCTGTATTTCTTTCTGGGAAAATTCACGGAAAGCAGCGTTAATCGCATCCTGGTCACGCCCCTTAAAGAACACCAGATATACCGGCGGTTCTTTTGACTTATCCTTTTTCAGGGCATAGTTGATCCCGTATTTTCTGGCATAACGTTCAAAAGACTTGATATTCTTGGGCGTGATCTCGATATTCGTCATCCCGGCATTCTGTTTTGCCAGTTCTTTTACCGTGATTTTCCCCTGTTTTGGCTGATTTTTCTGTGCTTTTTTCTCTGCACTTTTCTGTTTCTGATGCCGCAGATATGCAGCGATCACTTTTTTCAGAACATCTGCCGTCATTTTTGTCGTCCGCACACAAAACGTTACCGTTTTCTGTGTTACTTCTTCTTGCATGAATTTCCCTCCTTTCAGCGTTTTACGTGCTGTCCAGTATTGAAATCATGGCAATCACCACCTTTCCAATTATTCATCTTCTTGGTCTGCAAACAGATTTAGGAAGTATTCTTTTCCTTTTGGAGTAATCAATGTCTGAGACCCCAAATGTCCATTATTAAAAAAATCCCTGACAATAAACAGGGATTTATTCTTCGGTACCGCATAAGGAAGAAGCGTACCTGATGGACTTCTATATAAAAAACTTCCTTTTAAAAGAAATTTGACAAATTTCTTCTCAGGCACTCCTATTTCCTTTGCACTTGTCCTGATATTTGTGCATTCTCCCTTAACCATGAAGTGGTCAAAATAATTTGCCTTGGGCTGGAGTTCTTCCACCTGATTCTGCAGTTCTCTGTTTCTGTTGTTCTCATCTAAAAGTCTTTGTGCAAATTCCAGAAGTATCTCTGGATTGTTGCGCACACTTTCCAACAGATCACTGGTCATGTACCCTCCGGTTTTTCTTATTGCCGGTAGAATTTCATCGAATACCCAACTTTCAAAACGCTGGGCAGCTGGCAAATGACTTTTTGTTATTAGACGATAAACATCGCCCTCTGGAATAAATGTCATCATTTGAACGCCCCCCGCCGTAAGGGCGCCCTTTTTCAGGGCTCCCTTGCAGTGCATATTTATAGCATTTCTAGGCTTGGAATATCCAAGAGCAAAAGCCACATCCGTACCACAGAACAATAATTTTCCGTTATCTTCAATTAACCGAATTGCACCAAACTCTGTATTACGGAACTCTGTAATTTTACATGCCGTCTTCTCCATCTCCCAAACCTCCTGACATAAACCTCATAAAATTCTCAATCATCTGATCCCTTGTCATGTTTGCCACTTCGACAATCAATGCCAGAAGATACTCTGAAATATAATCACTATATTCATCATCTTCCAGTACTGAACCTACAGTCCATAAATGTTCTTCCACGCTAGCTGCATCCTCTCCAACGAGACAAGTAACACATCTTGAAAAACTCTCGTCTGAGCAAACCATCCATGCACAAAGAAGTTTGTTCATGAATAATTCCAGCTCCCTTGTGCCATTCATATTCTCTCCCATAATCTTCGCTGTCAGTGCTGCAGTTTTCTGGGCATCTCGCAGGATATTCTCCTCAATCAAATTACCCACACTGTCAACAAACCCCATCACAAATAACTCCATAAAATATTTTCTCATGTTTCTGTCCTCCTCTTTATCGAAATGGCATTTCCCGTTCCATTTCCTCCGGTATTTCAAATGGTATGTCTGCTCTTTTTGCAGAAGAAAAACCATCTGAACCAGTCTCTTTCCTTACCTTCGACTCTGCAAATTCCAGCATATCTACAATGATCTCTGTATAATAAGATACGCTTTCTCTTTTCTCGTCTTTGATCTGTGAAACTACCAGTTCACCCGAAATAGTAACCTTCATGCCTTTTTCCAGATACTTTTGTACAAATCCTGCATTTGCACCATAAGCAGTGATCATAACCGCAAATGCCTTATTTGTACGGTTTCTTCTTACTACTAATGGAAATCTTGTCACCTCAGTGTCTCCCTTTTGCGTCGATATGTGCCGAAGTTCTGGATTTCTCGCAAGTCTTCCCATTATCGTGATAGAATTCATAAGCCTTTCCTCCTAACTCAGTGCATGATCTGCACCAAAAAATGAGGAACGGAGTCGAACCGTTCCCCACTTACGCAGGATTTCTCCTGCGATATAGGAAAATATCATATTCGCATTTTGGCTTGTCTGTACATATACATCTGATTGTCATCATTCCAGATGACCCGGCTGCAATACAGCAGTCACAGTCCCCTGTTTCGGCAGAGGTCCTGCACCTTTTTGGTGGTATCATTATTAGCTTCGCTCTTCCTGTATCCGATACGGAGTCTTCGCCTGCACGAGCCGGTCATGTTCTAATCCGGTAAGCCTGTTAATCAAGATGTATCAGCTCATTAAATTGTCAAGGTACAGTCGGAAGTACTGTGAGCCTCTTTCATGTTTGGATTTTTATCAAATCGGAGGAATTTCACCTTTGCCTTCCATATACACTGGATTGGGATTTAAAAATTCGGACATGATTATCAAAGATTTTTTTAAATTGGCACATTTTCGTGCAAAGAAAAAAGAGAGCCGAAGCTCTCTCAATTAAAGATTACCTTATTCAAACAGGAAAGATTGTAATCCACACTGAATCAACGAAAGACCAGTTACTATCCACATCCCCACATTTGGAATGAGGATAAATACAAAGGCACAAACCAGATTATTTTTCACTTCCTGCCAGGTATAAAGCTGAAAACCCACGCAGCAAAAAGCCGTGATTACTGCTATCCCTGCTACTAAATAAAAGAGCCATGACGCAAGACCTGTCAAAAATGTACCAATGGTATGTATAACCGTCACAATCAGCCAGATTGGAAATACACACGCTTTTAATAACCATTGAATTAAAACTCGTAACATAACTTATCCCTCCTACACTTCATGCCTACTGGGCACAAAGTCATCTCTGCTATTGTACTCTTACTTCATGCCCACCGGGCACAAAGTGATGCACGTAACAAATATGCTGTGCTATCCCCCATACATATCATGCCGCACCTCTGCATCATAAAATTGATTAATCGTAACCGGTGCATTATATAATACAGTGAGCATATACTGCCTGATATTTTTCACTTTTGTCGTGTTCCTGCTCAAGCTAAAGAATACATACTGAATATGCTCATAACCAATCTTTAACATACGGCTCTTGACCACTTGTACAGGCACAGTTTCCCCGTTAATCTGCAAATGTTGCTTTGTACTGCAAATAGCATCCAACATAAGTTCTACCAGTTCCTCTACATTTTCACGGTTATAACTCTGACACAACACATCATATTCGATATTGTCACAGATAATCTGGCGATATGCCTGCCTCATATCCATCTCATCATTCCCCATTTTCTGGATAGATGGATAGGATTCTGTCTTACTCCATTCAGTATCGTTATATTCAGTATTATTACAGTTTACTTTTGAAACTTCTTGAAGTTTATTTTCTAAACTTCCTGAAGTTTGTTTTTCAAATTTCTTGAAGTTTGTTTTTGAAACTTCCTGAAGTTTGTTTTCTAAACTTCTTGAAGTTTGTTTTTCAAACTTCTGTGTGTTTACGGGGTTTTCAGCCTGTTTTGGTCCATAATTGCACGGTATCTGTTCTTCACTTTCCACTGTTTCTTCCTCAGATGCCAACGCAATTTCTGCAGGTTCATCCGGATATTCCTGAAGGCTGAAATTTTTCACGTAGATAACGTTTGCTTTACCAAGCCCTAACCTCTTTTTTTCGATCAGACCGATACCATGTTCCTGATCAAGTTCTTTCAAGCAGTTGACCGCCTTATTTCTCCCACAATTTAAGAGTTCCATAATTTCTTCCACAGAAAAAAATATGTATACTCTGTCTTCTTCATCAAACCAGCGGTTTTTGATTGAAAGTGACATCCGATCCAACATCAATCCATACAGCACCTTCGCCTCACAGGAGAGATTTTTGAAATATTCACTTGTAAACAACAATTTTGGAATCCGGTAAAAATTATACATATCGCCTTCCATTCCCTGAAAATAACGAAACGTTGCTTTTATACTCATGAAAATCCCTCCTCTCTACTGTATCATTTATTTTGACTGCTCCACTCTTCCAAAAGCTGGCAGATTACAGTCCGCATTTTCTGTTCGTCGTAATCTGCCGGAAAATATCTGCTGATTTCTTTCTGCTTTAGCGTAACCGATTTTATCTTTCTTTTTTCTCCCATTATGAGGAGCTGTACGATTTCTTTTGTTAATTTCTGTTCTTCGCCTTTTTGTCTGATCTTTTTTGCCTGATCCAGGCTGGGATACTTTCCTATTAGTCCATGCACTTCCTCTACCCATATTTGTTCCTGTTCTCCCAGATAAGAGAGTTCCACACCCGTTTGAAGTCCAAGTAAATTTTTGTCTACGGAATCCAGAATCGGCAGATACAAATATGTAAGCCGAACATAACGGTAAACTTGCCTTGCACTGTCATGCCCTTCTTTTCCAACATTCTCTGCAGATATTCCTCCGCTGACACCCTGATGACTGATGGCCTCTATTTTCATCCGATATGCAAAAGCCTTTTCGCTGGGAAGAATATGCTCTCTCTGCAGATTGCTGTCCACCATCGCTCTTACTGCAACATCATCTTCCATTTCTCGTATGATCACAGGCACCTGCATCAATCCTGCCAGCTTAGCAGCATGGCATCTCCTGTGTCCGGAAATAATTTCATAACCACCTTTTTTTGATGGACGAACCAACAAAGCTGTCAAAATCCCCTGTGCCTTGATGCTTTCCACCAATTCCTCCATTTCTTCATCATCCTGAATATGAAATGGATGGTTCTCAAATGCCTGTAGCTGTCCAATAGGCATCTCCTGGATATCATCCGGGGCTACTGCCCCGCCAATTAAATCATCATAGGAAGTCAGTTTTATCTTGGATGCACTTCTACTTTTCATCCTTTAATACCTCCTGCGTTAAATACTGATACGCTTCTGCGACTTTTCCTTTCGGATCATGCTTAAAAATACTGACACCTTCAGCACTGATTTCTGCGGCACGAACAGAAAATGGAATATTGTGTGGGAAAATACGAATCTGATTTCCGTATGTTTCATGAATCAGTTCCGTGATATCCCTTGCATAATTAGTTCTGCTGTCAACCATCGTAATCAAAATGCCTTCGATCTCCAGACCACGATTTAACTGTCTGCGTACCTTTCCAATTGTACGGATCAGCTGCTCTAATCCTTTTACCGGAAGATAGGCAGCCTGTACAGGAATTACCACAGCATCTGCACACGCAAGTGCATTAATTGTCAGCATACCTAACGAAGGCATACAATCAAGCAAAATATAATTGTAAGAATCTTTTACCTGTTCAATATATTGTTTCAGCACAAGTTCTCTGCTCATAAAATTTACAAGTGATACCTCCAGTCCCGCCAATTCAATATTTGCCGGAAGCAGATCTATACCCTCTTCGTGATGAAGAATTCCAAGCGAATCTTCAAATGTTACCTCATTTACAATATTCATGAGAACTGTAGCCAGAGTTTCCGGTAATTCGTCCGGATTAGGATAACCAAGACTTGCCGTCATACTCCCCTGCGGATCGTTATCCACCACCAGTACACGCTTCCCGGCCCTCGCCAATCCTACCGCCAGGTTCACACAGCTTGTTGTTTTTCCAACGCCACCTTTCTGTGAACATAAGGCCAGAACTCTGCAATCATTACTTGTTTTTTTCTTCATCTTCCTTGTCCTCCCATAAGTATTTTGCACCATTCAGCATCCACAACATCGAATCCAGAAATGCCAGATACCTTTCTGTCATGCTGTCGAGTCCTTCTTCCGATAATGCGGGCACATCCTTTTTTAATTCTTTTGATACTTCCTCCAACACTGTGTACATTTCTTTTGCTTCTGATCTGATAATTTCAATATTCTCTCTTTTCCCCACCACACAAACATGATTGTAAATACAAGAACGCACGATATAATCCTGTTTCTTCATTCCACTCTGCCTTACTCTTTCTTCAATTACCTGTTGCTCATACGGTGTTACCCGAAAAGAAATGGTTGGTTTGTTATGCTTTCCATGCCTTTCACTTGCCATTTTGATACGCCTCCTTTTACTCTTTGTCCTTATACTTCTGATTGAGCAATCCAGCTAACTTAACTCGTTGTGCTACTTGAAAATTGTACTGCCTGTTAGCTCAAAATTGCCCAA
>NZ_CANTKB010000054.1 GCF_947654165.1 uncultured Blautia sp. | reverse complement strand
AGGTTCTCTTAGAGGGTCAGACACAGAAAACACTATGTTCTGACCCCAGCATCATATACATTATTTCAAGTATCCTCTATTTCAGCATATCAGATATCCTCTCAACGACAATAGGCAAACACCTTTGCTATGTTAAAAATATGGACATTCATACAAGGTATGTCTAATAGTTTTAAATCATTGTTTCATGAAACTTTTCCATAACAAATAAACTACAATAATTTCCTTAAAATAAGGAGAAACATTCATCATTTGAACATTTCTCCCCCTGCAGTATTTTTCTTCTGCAATATAACTTATAGAACTCTTCTTGCTCTTCAGTACTTATGCAAGCTCAACCCCTTTCGCTTTGCTATCTTTTCCCTGCTGTTTTGCAATAATCTCCTTGTTCATTTTTAATCGCTCATGAATAGATTTCCTTTCCTTTTTCCCCATTGTTTTTTCGTTCTCTAAAAGGGAGCCCTGTTTTAAGGCACCCTTATCGGATACTGCTCTTTCAGGCAACTTCTTTTCTCCATCCGCCAATAATTGAACTTTTCCTTCTATTCGTTCAGGTTCCTTCTCTTCCAAACTGCAGAAACTCTGCAAATACGGCAATACATGCTCCTGCATATCCGTAAGATCTGACATATATGCCTGAAAAGATTCTTCGCCCTTACCCCTTTGGTAATTCAGCCAACTTTCATCATGCAACTTCATTTCATTCTGGTTCTTCAACTGGCTCACAATACCGCCATTTCCATCTCCGATATTGATTTTCCCTTTTAATTCCTGCATCTGGTTATGATCCGGATAGTAAATCGTAAAATACATCTGAACTGTTTTCTCTGGTATTCCTGTCTTCGGATCTGCTTTTGAAGCCAACTCTGCATCCATTTTGGCTGTAGTTTCATCCAGACTTCCCAGCTTCTGATAACCGGAAATGTCCATTTCCTTATCCTCACAGAAATTGATACGAACAATCGGAACTGCTGTTTCTGGTATTTCTGGCTGATAGGCTTTCAGTTTCTCCAGAAGTTCTTCTGCCCGTGGAGACTCTTCGCATTCCTCATCTATAATATCTTTCAAAAACGGGATGTACTTATGGGCATAGCCGCATCTTAATTCCAATGTGGCAGTTTCTACCATATCTTCCTCCGGGCTGAAGTTGTCATGATAATCATAAGAGTCAAAGTCTTCCGCTAATTGATCCAGTGCTGCAGCCAGTTCATCCGCAGTCATTTTCTCCTGATAATAATGGACATTCAATTCCTTCGGGGGATAATATCGAAAATCCGGAAACGCCTCTACAATCTTTTCCAGTGCCTCATGTACCATTGGAAGTGCTGCCAGAAATGCCACATCATCCAGGCTGTCTCCCCGGATAGATTTCCTGCTGACCAGAGATACCTCTGCCTCATCATAAAAAGTATCATCCGGGTCACGGTAAATAATTCCCATGCCGTTTCCATAATAGCTCAACGTAGGGTCATCAATGATATCCCGGTATTTTGCAACTATCTCATCCAGATTTGTACTCTTATATATTTTGCCAAGACTATGGTATTCATCACATTCTGCAGCATAGTATTCCAGATACGGCTCTTTCTTCGGCGGCATATTGTTCAGGACGTTATCGATCATATTGTAGTTTGCCTCTTCCAACTCTTCTACTTTCGCCAATGGCTTGTACTCCCCTCTGGCTTTCATCTGCTCCGTTTTTTCATCCAGATACCGTTCGGATCTTTCAAGAAAATCTTCTAATGTACCAGTCTTATCCGGTCTGATCGGGTTCATATCTACTCTCATATTTCCGAGCATATACCCTGCTTCGTTCAATGCAGAAAACAAATCATCCTCACGTACAGTTCCCTCATAAGCAATTACCACATCCACATCAGATTCTTCTTTATATAGCCCATCCCTTGTACGGCTTCCGTACACACGAACAGCCTGTATCCTGGCATCCAGATCGTTTTCAATAATCTCTGCCTGTGCAATCGCCCATACGGTTTCTTAGATTTCTGACCGGCTCATTCCATTTAATCCGGCTTCCGCTTCCGTATGTTCCGAAATAACCGGAACCCGCTTTCTCTGGCCTCTTGTTTCCTGAAGGATTTCTACCTCTACTTCTTCCACTTTTTCCTGCAGTTCATCATAATCTACCGGTATCCGTTCTAATTGATCCAGACTTTCATACTCTAAAATATCCTGAACAGCCTCTCTCATGGAAATATCCGGATTATCTATGATTCCTCCGTCCATGAGCTTATACTCTTTATCATAAATGGAATAATCATACCCCTCCGTTGCCACCTGAATAGCAAAGAATTGATCCCCGATCCGGTAAGCCAATTCTTCCTGGTTCAGTTCCGGCTCTAATTGCAGGAAATCCGGCAATTCACGGAAACTGATACTGTCTACAAAATAGGCTTTTACATTCCCATTTTCATTGAGGACAACAATATCACTGACCGATAAGGAATGACCGGTATAATCTTCCGGATGGGCAATATTGAACTTCTCATACAGGGAATCTAATGTATCTCCATAATACATTTTATCGGAATAAATTAGCTCATAGTCCTCTTTTTTCACCTGATATCCATGCCTTTCAATAAAATTCAGATCCATAAATTCATATTCTCTGCCAGGGCTGCTGTCTATGATCTGGTATATTCCATATCTGTTTTCTGTCCCCAGAAGAAGTTTCTCCTCTTTCAATGACTTTATCTGTGGATACCCCTGCATCCGTTTTTCCAACGTTCTGATCCGTTCCACATCCTCTCTCTCCATCTGGTAATGCTCCGGTCCTCTCTCAATCTCCATCCGTTCACGCACCGCAATCGGTCTTGGATAAGTGGTAACCAAAAATACGGTCTCCCCCGCATCGAACATTCTTAATGCTTAATCTCTATCAAGATCTGTCATTGGAGGCTGATATAATCCAGTTTCCTCAAAATCTATTTCATCCCCCTGCTCCTGCATACGCTGCCACGCCTCTTTTTCAATTCCATAGAGACCTTCATGTTCCAGGATCATCTCTCTACTAACATAGTCCCCATGGGAACCGTCTGATTGCAGACAGTACACCTTTTCCCCGACACGATGAAGCTCCAGTGCCATCTCCTGACGAAGAGGAAACATATCATCTGCGGTATAGCCATATCCCTTTAGCTCCGCCATACCAACAGAACGGTCTGGGAATCCGTCAATTTCCTCTCTGGCATTCCATAAGATTTCATCCACCTTCTCTTCATTCAAAGAACGGACAGCGTCTGCAAGATCTCTGACCATTTTCCTGATATCATAATCATCCCCGGTCATAGCCGCATATTCCAGAACCTGTTCTTTCTGTTCCTCTGTAAATAAAATATTTTCCCGCTGTTCTGCCCGTTCCATCTGTTTCTGGGCATAATCCCAGACTTCTTTTTCTGCCATTGTCATATTCCTGTTCATTGCCATATTTATTTTCCTCCTACCGTCCAATTCTTCTTGCAAGGACAATCAGCCTGCCATTTGTGCTGGAATATTCACAGGTAGATAAAGAAAGCAGCTCATCATCCTCCCTGACGGTAACCCCCGTCGGATAAAGCTGATAAGCTGCCATTTTCTGTAAATAATCCATCTGCTGTTTTCGTGTTTCTTTGTGTAAAAAATCATAATAACCACCGCTTTGTGCCACATTCGTCACATACACAGCAGCCACTTCATACTGGTATTTCTGGTTTTCCAGATATAGTGTGATCTCCTTATGCTCATGATAAAACTCTTCTTTTTTATATCCATTCAATTGCTTGAACATACTGCCATCTTTCATTTGGTGACCATAAATAATCAAATGTTCCTGCCCGGCATCAATATCATTCCGGCAGTCCAGCATTAAGGTTCCACAGATGGCATAATTCTTTTGAAAATCATGGCGAAGATAAAACTCATTGTCTTCTCCCTGCACGACCGGATAACTGATATCGGTTCCATCAATCTTCAGCCACCCGATGCAGTCTGCATTTTCATCCAGCAAAGCCTGATAATCAAAATCATCTATCTCTGTCAACGGATTATCTGCATTAGCTTCTGTCCCATCATTCTCTGTATCCTTTTCCTGAAACGCTATCTCTTCCACCTGCCGGTAATTCTGTCTGTTATCATAAGAATCCTGCCAGTAATCCACGAGGTATTTCCCACATATCATCGAAACAACCAGAAACACAGTCAGCATCATATTTTCTATTTTTCTCACATAGCACCTCCTTTCGGGCAAGAAAAAACCGGCAGGTATTTCACTGCCGGCTTATTTCAGCCTCTGTAAACTATTGTTGTAATTAACTATTACGCTAATTATTCAGATAAAATCAAATAGATTTTTCTGGTATATTCTTCGAATATTTTCGCAGATTTGTTACCCATGAAAACACAATCGCACCACATTCTGCACAAACTAAATGATGTATTGGTTCCTGATTGTCTAAAAATCCAGGTGCACCATATAATCTATTATCACCGCTTTGATATCCATATCTAAAATCATTTCCCCCACAGTACTGGCAAGAAGTAATTTCAACTCTTCCTATAGTCACTTTTTATCCTCCTTTGCGGAGCTTTTTTGCATCTGCCTGTTTCTGCCAGACCAGTATCTTTACAACTGCCGCAATCCCGGCTCCCACCAGAACATCCATGTAGTAAAGACTTGGCAGGAACCCGGTCAGAATCCGGTCAGCGTGTTCCATGGCATATAATAGTTTGTTTCCCATATCTGCTCTGGGGCTTGCCCGGTACAGGCAGGAAGCCCTGTCTGCAAACAAAAAGATGAACAGGTACGGAAGATTGGTGAGAATAAGCTTTTTCATATCCAAAGCGGACAGCGTAACTCTGGCTTTTGCTTTCAGCTTGTTGGTCAATCCCCCGGCATTGATCTTTCTCACCGGGATACCTCCTGATGCTTATTCTTGGCTTTGCCCTTCGTCTTCCCTGCAACGATACTCCTGTATGCTGCCAGACGTTTGTGGATGGAAGGGCGGTTCGCCTTCTGGATCTCTTTCTGGGTAAATTCACGGAAAGCTGCGGTGATCGCATCCTGGTCACGTCCCTTAAAGAACACCATATAAACCGGCGGATCTTTGGTCTTATCCTTTTTCAAGGCATAATTGATCCCGTATTTTCTGGCATACCGTTCAAAAGACTTGATGTTCTTAGGTGTGATCTCAATACTCGTCATCCCGGCATTCTGCTTTGCCAGCTCTTTCACCGTGATTTTCCCCTGTTTCGGCTGATTTTTCTGTGCTTTCTTCTCAGCACTTTTCTGTTTCTGATGCCGCAGGTATGCAGCAATCACTTTTTTCAGCACATCTGCCGTCATTTTTGTGGTACGCACACAAAAGGTCACCGTTTTCTGTGTTACTTCTTCCTGCATGAATTTCCCTCCTTTCAGCGTATTACGTGCTGTCCCAACCTAAGACCATCGGTATCACCCCTTTCATCAAAAAAAGAACCGATCAGCCACTGATCAGACTCTGCATCCGACCGAGCTTTTCCGTTCCTTCTTCTCTTCGCTTGTCTACCCCGCCACAATAGACAGGCACACACATCTCCAATATTCTGCTGTAAATCCGCTTATGGGATACATCCAGCGATTCATCTTTCATATCATTCAACCCGAGATTTGTTGTGATGATGAGAGGCTTCATTTTACAGTACCTGCTGTCAATCACGTTATAGATCTGCTCCAGGGCAAACTCTGAATTGCGTTCTATCCCCAGATCATCAATGATCAAAAGCGGGTAATCCACCAGATTCTGCACGATCTGGTTTTTATCTGCCTGATAGTTTGTCATTTCATTCAGGATACGGGAGAAGTTCGTCATCATCACCCGCTCCCCCTGTTCCAGAAGGGCATTGGCAATACACCCGGCAAAAAAACTCTTCCCAGTCCCCACCGGACCCATCAGGAGAAGCCCTACATTTTCTTTTTTCATCTTCTCCCAGTTTTTTGCATACTGCCTGGCAATGAGCATCTTATCATTCGACCCATTATCATTTTCAAACCGCCATTCCCAGAACCTCCGGTCTCTAAGTCCCACCGATTTTCTCTGGTAAAGCTCCCTCTGGGCTTCCTCCCTGCGGAGCTGCTCTTCTTTTTCTTTTCTTGCCTGAACCTCGCAGTCACACAGGCAGCCCACTACACGATCCCTTCCCATAAAATTGATCCTCAGCTGTTTTCGTTTCCCGCATACACCACACCGGAGGCATCCGTCTTCCCCAAGAAAATCAGCCACATTCCTGCTATCTGTCATAGACTCTCTCCTTCCTCAAAGTCATATCTTCCAGAACCGGTTTTCAGTTCTTCCCTTCCTGCCCAGAGAAGAAGCGTTGCGAAATGATCCTGATAGATTTTCCCAGTTGATTTCATATAAGCAGAAAGCTGGTCAATCATCCTCTGGCAGTCATACGGATACAGTTTCCGTAGCTCCCGGTATTCTTCCACGGAAAGCCGAACATTTCCAAATCGCCCATACAGACAGGAGCTTTCCTTTTCAGAAGCGTGGCTTTTCTTACTCCTATCAGTATCATTCTTATCAGTCTTATTTATATCAGTATTACTTGTGGCAAAATTCTTGCACTCCGGACCTCCATTTTTTTGCGTTCCGGACTGCAAGTTTTTTGCATTCCGGATTGCCAGATTCTTGCGTTCCGGACAGCAAATTTCTTGCATTCCAGAAGGATAATAAACTGCCGGTTTTGCCCGGATGCGTTTCACAAAGTTCTTCACATATATCACCGATGGACGGTTGCAGCCCTGCCGGTATCGTTCAATCAAACCGATGCCATGTACACTGTCAAGCTCCCGGAGAAGCTTTGTGACCGTTGTGTGTGACATATGCAGCACTTCCTGAAGTTCAGCTACCGTGTAGATGATATACACATAACCATCAGCATCCACCCAGCCATTTTTCTTTGAAAGGTTGATCCTGTCCAGCAGGATGCCATACAGAAGCTTTGCATCCGTGGACAGCCCTTCAAATTCCTTTTCGGTAAACAATGCCTTGGGAATACGGAAAAATGAAAACTGCTCGGATTCTTCTACCCGGAAGTATTCATAATCCATTTTTTCATCCTCATTATTCCATTTCTTTGTTCTTGAACATATCCAGATACATGTTAAACACATTTACCAGTTCCTTCAGGTAGATACGTCTGGCACCTTTGTTGCAGGCATGCATATCTTCAATCCATTCAGGGGAATTTCCACAGATCACAGCCGTTGTCTCTACGACAGCCATAAATTTCTTCATGGATTTCATCTTGTAGACATAGTTGAAATACTGGCGGATCGCTTCAATTCTATCCAGATCATTTTCCAGTAATTCAATGACACCGAAAGCCAGATCCATACCAAATTCACTGGCATCATCTTCAATTGCCTCATCATCCAGGATACCGTTTTCATCGCAGTAGCATCTGAATTCCATTGGACTTAAATCTTCCGGATTAAACTCGTCCTCTCCCAGATCAATTGGCGGGACACCATCCTCCAAATGCCCTCCTTCAGGACAGCTTTCCCTGATAATCTCAATGTAACCTTTTTTCATAAGATCATCTACAATTTCCCTAGCAGTTGCCACCATCTTGTCCATGATTTCCTCCGCTTCCTCCGGTGTTACCATTTCCATCAAATCCTTAATTGTCATCATTGCATTTTCCTCCTCATTTTTTGAAATATCATTTATATAGAAACGGTTCGGTCTGCCATTGTCCTTAACAACCCGAACCATGTTTCCCATACTTTCCAGTTCCGAAACAGCATAATCTACCCGGTATCTGGTGCTATTCAAATCTCTGATCATTTCACTTTTGGGATAGATCACATAGAGTTTCCCTTTCTGGTCAACCCATCTGTTCTGTGCTGCATATTTCAGCCGGTCAAGCATAAGGCTGTATAATACCTTTGCCGTAGTGGATAAAGAGCAATACCTCTCATCCTTAAAAAGTGCCTTAGGTACCAGCAGGCACTCTACCGGCATATAATCCTGATTACTCATCATGCTTCCCTCCATTCAGATCGACCATTGCCTCTGTTGAGAAAACTGTCAAATCCAGCATTCCTACAAAAATCTGATAATACAGGGAACAAAGCTCTGCATCATCCCTTACCAGATACAACCCTTCCAGTTCTTCTGACAGATGTTTCATGGCATACATTGTCTGGCAGAGTTCATGGACTTTTTCATAGTCCTGTTTTTCCACGTTCTGCTCCA
>NZ_CANTKB010000053.1 GCF_947654165.1 uncultured Blautia sp. | reverse complement strand
CATGGAATCGAGGTGTCTTTCTTTTATGCAAAATCACGAACTTGCTCATTTATAGGTATTTAAAATAAGTTATAATTCTGCAGCAAGTTCATGCATCCAGAAGGATGCAGCCTCATATTCTTTGGGTTCGGATAATACCGGAACGGTGAGGATATCAATTGGTACGCAAAGCATTTTAGCCATTTCAACAAGTGTTTCATCACGAGGTTTTCTTGCATCCGCTTCATATTGTGCAATTCTAACATCAGCAGAATCTTCCGGAAAGCCAAGTGCGATACCGAGTTCTTTTTGTGTGAGATGATTTTTTTGTCTCAAATATTTTAATTTTCTTCCAAATGTAATCATAATTGTAATTCCTTTCTGTGAGTTATTATGTTCGGATGAGGTGTTAAATGATAAATCATTAGGCACCTCTGTTTTTAGGATTTTTATTCTCCGGTACTTCCAAAAGCCCCGGTATCTCTTGTTTCTCCGAGATCCAGAACAAAGTCGGCGATTAGAACCGGAGTGATAACCAGTTGCCCTACACGGGTATCTTTGCGGAGTATTTGGGATTCTGAACTAACATTGCTGATGATGGCATGAATTTCTCCACGATATCCGGAATCGATAGGCGGAAGTTCGCAGACCAGTCCTTTTGTAGCCATGCTGCTTCTTGGAAAGACATAACCGGCATATCCATCCGGAATCATGAGTCCAAAGCCTAAGGGAATTCTTGCAATCTCTCCAGGCTTTAATGTATAGTCATAAGGCATATACACATCAGCACCGGCATCGTTTTCATGAGGTCGAAAGGGATAATGATCTTTCTCTAATCCAAAGTCGATCAGTTTAATTTTCATAAACAGCTACCCTCCCTTCTATGAGCCGAGGATAGTCTGCTCTCAATATTTCCAATGGAGTCCATCCTGTTGGAATAGGAATTCCACAGGACATAGAACCTTCTTCGCAGCCTCCTCTCTGACAAAAAGGACCGGTTAGCTTTGGTGAAAATAACACCGGATCAAATTCATATAGTTTCTGCCAGATGTCCAACATCACAATTCTTGTTTCATCGGTATTTCTCCTGCAGATACGCTGACCGATCATATGCTTCCACTCATAAGGAGTAGCACAGATGATCAAGATATTTCTTAAAGCATGCGGGAGAGCATATCCGGCAGAATCATGATGAAATCCCACAGAACACAATTCCTGATAGCATCTGAGATCTGATAAGCAGCTTTCCAGATAGAGATCAACGTATTTCTGTTTGGAAAAAAGGATTTCATATGGGATCGCAAATGCAGCTTTTTCTGAATAGTTGCTATATTGCAGAGATGCACTCATGAATTTTACTTCATTCTGATGACGAGTGATCTGTGCAAGAAAACGTCTGCTTGCTCCTACAATCGCAACGGTGATCACCGTAAATTTCTGTACGGTTGGATGGGGAAGACTGGCGATCCGGTCTACAGTTTTATCTGTAAAAGATTTTTGATAAAGCGCCATAAGATCATCCATGTTTTGAATGGAATGTCCTTGTTGGGTAAGCCTTGCTGCGAATACCATGTTCTGAGCTGCTTCCTGAATGGTATAACTATTTAAAATCTTTGTCTCAATGTGATCCATAGGCTTGTTCCTCCTTTCTTAATTTGGCACTTCCAACTTCATGGCACTCCACTAGAAATATCAGCTGTCCCTTCTGATACTTCTGGTGTTGCGCACACATTTTATGTGGAAGCCAATCTGACATTTTGCAAATGTCAGTATCGAGGGTATGGGGAGCGTAATCCACATCAAGATAAAACTCAGAGTAATAGGAAAGCCAAAATGGCGATACCGTATTACTGAGTGGATCTTGCTCTTGAAAGATTAACCCTCTCATATAACGAAATGCTCAGAGAACAAAATACAGGGCGAGATAGAAAAAATTTAAAAAACTTGCTTTGGCATTATACAGATTGAGAAAGACAAGCCCTAAATAGCTTGCTTTTTTCTTTACAATGATGGTCGTTTCGGTATAATGATATAAAGAAATGATTTATGTGAAGTAATAAAGGGAACATATGATGAAAAAGTATAAAATTTTGATAGTTGAAGATGATGTTGATTTGAGAGAAGGACTTTCCTTCTCCTTTTCTGGTGATGGATATGATGTGACAGAGACAGGAACAAAAAAGGATGGTTTACAAGAAATCGCAAAAGGTGGTTATGATATTGTTTTTTTAGATTGTAACTTGCCGGATGGAACGGGTTTTGAACTTTGTAAAGAGGTGCGTAGCTACAGCAATATTCCGATTATCATGCTGACAGCTCGTGATACGGAACTTGATGAGATAAAGGCTTTGGAATTAGGAGTAAATGATTACTTGTCAAAACCATTTTCTCTTGGAGTATTGAAGGCAAGAATGAAGAGGATTCTTCAGGAAAAATCTGAAAGCACGAAAATTATCTCAGGAGAATTAAGCATAGATCAGAGTGTCTGCAAAGTATATAAACGAGGCGAAGAGATTTCACTTAGCAAATTGGAATACCGTCTGTTAGTGTATTTGATTGAGAATAAGAACCATATCCTTTCTAAAGAGCAGATTCTGGAGAAAATATGGGATAGTGATGGAAAGTATGTAGATAACAATACGGTGTCTGTGAATATCAGCAGACTTCGTACAAAGATAGAGGATGATGTATCGAAACCAAAATGGATTCAAACAGTTCATGGAATCGGATATATCTGGAAGGGATAAAGAGATGTGGATTACGATACTTTTAGCAGTGCTTTTGTGTTTGTCGATTGGATATAGCATATATCAAAAAAGAAAAACATATCGCCTGATTGACCGTTTGCTGGACAGTGTGTTAAATCGGGAAATGATTGCAGCTTCTGATGTGGAAGAAGGAGAATATTCTGCCCTTGTCAGTAAAATCAAGCAGATACAGGAAGTGCTTGATAATCACGTGAATAGTGCCGAACAAGAAAAAGAGCAGGTGAAAAGTCTGGTATCTAATATGTCTCATCAATTAAAAACGCCCTTAGCGAATATTTCTCTCTATGCAGAAATCTTAAGTAAAGAGGAAATTACACCAGAACGGAAAACATTGTTTTCTGAAAAAATGCAACGACAGATTGACAAGCTGAGTTGGATTGTGGAGTCTTTATCGAAGATGGTAAAACTGGAGCAAAATATTGATGGCTTTGAAGGAAAAGCAATAGGGATCAAGCAGACGATTTTAGACGCAGTAGATACACTTTATGAGAAACTAGAAAAAAAGGAAATCAACTTTACATTGGAACCATTTGAGGACAGATTACTGTATCATAATCGAAAATGGACAGCAGAAGTATTTGTAAATTTGTTAGAAAATGCTGTTAAGTACACCGATAGAGGAGGAACCATTTCCATTTGTGTGAAAAGTTATGATTTATACACTGAGATTCAGATTGCAGATAATGGGCGTGGTATCCGGCAGGAGGAAGTGACCGATATATTCAAACGATTTTATAGAAGTCCGGAAGTTGAGAACATGGAAGGTTCCGGTATTGGTTTGTATCTTTCTAATCTGATTTTGGAAAAAGAGAAAGGATATATGACAGTAGATTCCGAGTATGGAAAGGGAAGTTGTTTTTCTGTGTTCTTACAAAACTGTAAGAACTAATCATCCGTTTGTAAAGAAATTGCAAGATACAGCAGTTATACTGGATGTATCAAGAAAAGAGGAGTGGTGACGGATGAGTATTTTAGAATTACAAAATGTTGAGAAAATATATGGAGAAAAAGATAATCAGGTAACAGCATTACGGAATATCAATCTAAAAGTAGAAGAAGGTGAGTTTGTTGCCATTGTAGGTACATCTGGTTCAGGAAAATCTACTTGTCTTAATTTAATTGGTGGACTGGATAATCCCACAAGTGGAAAGATTTTCATAAAGAATAAAGAGATTGGTTCTCTGTCAAGAAAAGAGCTGACGATTTTCCGCAGAAGAAATATCGGATTTGTATTCCAAAATTATAGTCTGATGCCTGTATTGAATGTGTATGATAACGTGGCATTACCGGTAACATTTGACCGTGGAAAACATATTAACCGCAAATATATAGAAGAATTGTTACGGGAACTGGGTATTTGGGAGAAACGCAAGAAATATCCAAACGAATTATCCGGCGGTCAGCAGCAAAGGGTTGCAATCGCCAGAGCTTTGGCAAATAAACCGAGTATCCTGCTTTGCGATGAACCGACAGGTAATTTGGACTCAGCCACAACCATTGAGGTTATGGGGTTATTAAAAGCGAGTTGTCGTAAGTACAATCAGACGATTCTCATGGTAACGCATAATGAAGCCATTGCACAGACTTGCGATAGAGTGATTCATATCGAAGATGGTCAGATCGTCACGGGAAAGAAAAGATTTCCGGCAAAAGGTGGTGATGCCGTATGTTAAAGTTGGCATGGAAATATATGCGGTATTACAAAAGTCAGACGTTGGCAATCTTTGCAAGTATTTTGTTAACAGCGTCATTGCTTTCCGGGATTTCTTCCTTGATTTACAGCAGTCAGAAAAGCGATTTGGCAAACAGCAAAACCATTTACGGAGATTGGCATTATTATATAGAAACGGACAAGGAACTTTTCAATTCAGCAGAAAGCGGTGAGAAGGGGAAAGGATATACACTAGAACAGTGCGGAAAAATGGAAATCCGTGACGTTGTGGCAGATGAATTTATGATTTGTTTTATCCATGCCGATGAAACTTATCGCCAGATGGCGCACAGAGATTTGTTAGAGGGACGATTCCCAGAAAAAGAGAATGAAATTGCAGCAGATGGATTTGTGCTTAGCAATCTCGGATTTTCAGGAAATTTAGGAGATTCCCTTCGCATTGGAGAAAAAGAGTATATTGTTACTGGTGTTCTGAAAAGCGAATGGGCGGCAAGTTCCAGTGAAATGGAAGTTTTTGTAAGTGATTCATTTAAAGGTCGAGGAAGCCAGACATTTTTATATCTCAGATTTAATGAAGATGAGAAGTTATATAAACAGTTGGATGCTTTTTTACAGGAACATAAATTATCATCTGAAGCAGTAGTCGGAAATGATGAAGTAATACAATATCTTGGTGGAGAAGCACCGAGCAGCATTTCTGAAATCGTGAAATTTGGTCTGTTTGAAGAAGAAGGAAACTTCACTTATATTGTTTTGAAATTGCAGAGTGACTATAATCTGGCTTATAACGGGATGATCTTCCTGCTATGTCTGTTCAGCCTTTTTGTAGTATATAGTGTATTTAGCATTTCTGTATCGAAGAGAACTTCTGAGTACGGAATGTTGCAGACATTAGGTATCAGTGAAGCACAGATTGGCGGTACATTACTTTTGGAACTGTGGATGTTATTTTTCATTGGGTATCCGTTAGGGTGTTTCTTAGGAAATGGCATATTAAGCCTTGTATATCAAAAGCTTAGTGGTGTATTTGGTGGAAAAGGAATTGGCGGTGCAGAGACTGGTCTATCCGTTGCTGATCATACGTTGGCAGAAGGAGCGAATGCTGCAAAGTTTTTTGTTTCCGTGGATGCAATGGTATTTGGATTTATATTTCTGCTGATTTCATTGGCGCTGGTTGCTTTTATCGTGGTTCGTTCACTTCGGAAGCATTCTCTAAAAGCAGTAATGAGCGGAGATACTTCTTTTACAAAAAGAAGGAAAATATATGCTCTGCGAAATGTAAATATGGCGAATGTAGTAGTACGGAAATTTATGTTTGCCAATAAGCGGAAAGTGATTGGAATTTTATTATCCTTGTCTATCGGTGGTTGTATTTTCTTATGTACGACTTATATGGTAGAAAATTTGAAGGTTCACGCAGAACTTTCGTTGATGTCGGATGACGGACTTGGTTCTGAATACCGTATTTCTTTGAAATCTGATTCGCTGAAGGATACGATTCCTGAGGTGGTAGCAGATAAGATTAAAAGCATGCCGGAAACAGAGAATGTATATGCAACAAAGTATACGATGGGAGAATTGCAGCTTTCCTCAAATGAGTTTTTGGCAAAAGAAGATTGGCGTGATTATTTCAAATATCAAAATCAGGAGCCGTATTTTATCCAGAGATATGATGGGATCTGTAATCAGCAGGAAGATGGGAATTATCGGATCAAATATAATGTGTATGGTTACGATGAAGCTATGATAGAACAGCTTCAGGATTTTATTCTGGAGGGAGAGATTCAGCCGGAAACAATAAAAAATAATAATCAAGTGATCGTGACGGCGAATATGGATGGTCAGGGAAATTACTATTTTTACGGAAAGAAGCCGGGCGATAAGATTACGCTTCGTGTACCAAAGACAGAGAACTATACAGATGAACTGTTAAAATTCCAAAGTGGCGAAGAAAACTATATCGAGAAAGAGTTTGAAATTGCGGCAATCGTAAACAGACCGTTGGCGCAGGAGAAAGATTTTCTGAATACAGAAGTCTGGAAAAATGCTCAGACTGTGATTATGACTAGCGAACAGATGGAAGAAAACTTTGGAATTACAGATTACAGTTTTATCAATGCGTCGCCAACTGATGGCACAGATGTCCAGAGTGTAAGCAATCAGTTGTTACAGGTAATCCGAGATGTTCCAAAAGCAGTATTGCAGGATTATACTTCCGCAATCGAAACACAGAAAGATTATCTTAAGCAACAGCAGATATTCTTTTCCGGTATTGCGGTGATTCTTCTGATTATAAGTCTGTTTCATATCGTGAATAGTATGAACCATACGATTCTTGCCAGAAGAAGAGAATACGGTATCATGCGTGCAACGGGAATCACAGTCAGTGGATTTTATAAGATGATTTTGCAGACAGGTATTTTGTATGGATTATTGGCGGATGCGTTTATCTTCTTACTTTACAATCTAGTTCTAAGAAGAGTGATGGACTACTATATGGCTCATGTGCTTCAATTCTTACATCTGACTTCCAATGTCCCAAATCTGGTTTTGATCGGAATTATGGTGCTGAATGTAGTGATTGCAGTGGTGGCAGTAATGATTCCAGCATGGAAAATGGGAAGAGAGAATATAATAAGTGAAATCAGAAGATAGGTTAATAGTAAGAAATAGAGCAAGCACGGACTGTTATAAATGGAATCTATAGGAATGGGTTATGAATCAAAATGTGAAAAATATAATGGTATCGTAATTTAAGACACTTCAAGAGACATTTTTTAATGAATCTGATATACTGTAAATACTACAGAAAGAAGGAACATTATTATGTCACGAACAAGAAGAAATTTCTCCGCAATTGGAAGAAGGAATTCCTTGATAAAGCTTCTGTTGTCTTTGACGATACACGGGAAGACAATCTGAAAGAGAAGCTTGCCTTAGAGCGCAAGGAAAAAGCGGAATATGCTAAAAAAGTTGGCCAGCTCACCATGCAGGTGGATTGGCTGAAAAAAAATCTGAAGAAACACTTGGATCTGACTACGAGAGTAAATTTAGTCCGAAACCTTTTGAAGACTAAGGAACTCCCTGTCAAAATGGGGGCAGCGCTTCTCGATATCAATCGTACCAGCGTGTATTACAACGGAACACCCGTGTCTCAGGATGAATTGGACTGCAAAGCAATCATAGACCGTTTACACACGGATAATCCAGCATGGGGAGCCCGTCAGATGTCTTCACAATTGAAAATGCGCGGTCATAAAGTCGGTCGCCGAAAAGCACGCCGCTATATGACTGAAATGGGGATTGATCCAATCTATCCAAAGATGAACCTTTCCAAACGTATGCAACAGGCAAAAGTCTGCCTGTATCTGCTGCGCAACGCCGTTATCGATCGTCCGAATCAGGCATGGTCAATCGACATTACCTACATCCCCATCAAACGTGGATTCCTGTATCTGACAGCCGTAATTGACTGGTATAGCCGCTGTATTGTAGGCTGGGAGGTTGATGATACGCTGGATACCAGAATGGTCATAAATGCATTGAAAAAGGCATTTAAGGTGGCAAAACCCGTTATCCTGAACTCGGATCAGGGGACATATTATGCCTGTGTTAGCCGTTATATCAGAAAAGTGGACAAAGTAGTAAAAGTAGTAGGGGATGGCAGGAAAATTGAAAATAGGTATGGAATTGGGGAGATAACGGGGTATTTCTGGTTTGCTGTTGCTGTACAACTGTGGTAAAATATAGGAAATTCATTAAAGGAAAGGGATCGTATGGTAGAGCAGTTAAAAAAAAGGTTACAGATTGAATTTGAAAAACAGGATAGGAGCGGAATCTATGGGTTTACGCAGAGGAATTTGGCGTATAATTCTAACAAAATTGAGGGCAGTACGCTGACAGAGCGGCAGACGGCAAGCCTTTTTGAAACAGGAACGATTTTTGGGGAGGATGCGATTTTCCGTGCGAAGGATGTGGAAGAGATGACAGGGCATTTCCTGATGTTTAATTATATGTTGCAGACTTATCAGGAGCCATTGACAGAGGACCTGGTCAAACAATACCACTACAGGTTGAAGGCAGGTGTTTTTGAGGACTTGGCAAACGGCTATCCGGTAGGTGAGTATAAAAACAGGAAAAACATTGTTTCAGATATTGAGACAGTCCTTCCGAAAGATGTCCCGGGAAAAATGCAGGAACTGATACAGGAGTATGAGGGTTCTCCTAAAAATTTAGAAGAGATTATGAAATACCATGCTGCTTTTGAAAAAATCCATCCTTTCCAGGATGGCAATGGGCGTGTCGGAAGGATGCTGATTTATAAAGAGTGCTTACGGAATGGCATTATGCCCCTGATTATAGAGAACGAAAGGAAAATAGAATACTATCATTTTTTGAATGCTGCACAGCACCACGGGGAATATGGCAGGCTTTACCATTTTGCAAAAGAAGAACAGGAACGCTATGCGTTGCATGTTGCTGATTTTCTGCACCAGGAGGAAAAGTAAAAAATTTACTGGGCATTTGGAGTATTGATTTATGAAAAAACATCAAGGGTAGGATTTTTCTTGTAATTGACTTGAAATGCTTGGAAGGATGTGCTATATTGAGAATATAAAAGGAAAGCCACAGAAGCGGCTTACCTGAATAGAAAAAACTACAATGATTTAGAACCTGTAGCCGTCACTATTGCAGTAGTGGCGGCTATTTTCTGCTCTTAAAGATTGTATAACACAATCCAATAAGGCAGATAATGAAGATACAAAACTGGAATAAATCCGAATATGTAACGTACATTAGCAGTCCCTCCTTTCCTTCAGGTCTGGAGGGTAGCCCCTCCGAAAAGAAGGGTAAGCCGCCTTGCTCTGTGGTTTTCCATGATGGAAGTATAGCATGTTTCTGTTCTGGCGGCAATATTTAAAAGTAGATAAAGAAAAAAGTGCGAAAGACTTACAATGTGAAGGATGCAAGTGACTAACTCATTCCCTTCGCATTGTAAGTCTTTTTAATCTTAACTTCCTGTAAAATTAACTCTCGTCATGTCCAAACAACGTATTATTCATC
>NZ_CANTKB010000052.1 GCF_947654165.1 uncultured Blautia sp. | reverse complement strand
GTTCGTTCTCCTCCGTCTTATTCTTTATGCAAAAGGGGATTCCCCCTGAATTGCCTGCTTTATCGCACAAAAAAAAGGCAGGCTTACGAATTTGTTTTTTCGCAAGCCTGCCTCAAATCTACTATTCATTATCTTTTTACTATATATCGAATGGTCACATAGAATGCTCTCACAACATAATATGGAATCATAAGGCTTCCCAATAAACCACCCACAATAACACTCAATGCGATCATTCCAATGGTACCCCCAACATCATATCCTTTGGGGATTAAAATGAAGCACATTTTATGTATTCCAAATGGAAGCCCGGCAACGAACAGGAACATAAATAAATCTGTATTCCCGCTTACTCCCATAATCGTTTTTACCATCCAGAGCCAGAATGCCATAGCTGCCAGTGGTAACAATGCCTTCTTAATCACATCCACGATTGTCATTATGAACACGCTCCTTATTATCTGCCCATTCCTTTATCAATTTAAAAATCACATCTTCTATCTGCTCTTTGGAATAACTCTCCGGGAAAAACATCCGGAGTTTCTTTTCCGGCAGCTTCACCTGTAATTTTTCTGTTTTACTCTGGCAACAGATACTATCAATTTCCGGATATGTCAGTATATGTTCCTTAGAACACTTCTTCATTTCCTGCGCCTGCTTCATGGACGGAACCATTTCATGGTTACCCATATATTGGAGTAATAGTTTCTGTTCTTCCAGTTTCAAGTAAGATAATTCTACCGCAGTATTGAAAGGAATCTTTTTGTTATCCGCCAGACATAACATTTCCGGAATCAATTCTGTCAGATGGATATATCTCAAAATCTGTCTGGTACTATCTCCGGTATTCTGACTGACTTCCTCTGCCGCCAACTTCTTGCCAACTTGGCAAGAAGTTAAATCACTTCGTTTGCCCTGACGTTTCAATGCATCATATTTCATCTTATAGGCAAATGCCTTTTCACTGATCAACAGTTCTTCACGCTGAATGTTTGAGTCAACCATAATCACCGTCGATTCATCATCTGTCAGGTCCTTAATAATAACTGGCATAGTTTTCAAGCCTGCAATCTCACACGCCCTCTTGCGGCGGTGCCCCGCTATAATTTCATAACCGCCGGTATCCTTTACTCTTACAATACCAGGCACCAAAACTCCATGCGTCCTTACACTCTCAGACAACTCAGCCATTTTGTCATCATCCAGAACCTTAAACGGATGATTTGAGAAAGGATGCAGATTATCCAGAGCAATCTGTTGGATGCCTGCCTGTACCTCACTTGTTGTTCCGAACAGGGCATCTAATGACTGTAATGGGATTGGCGTTGGCTTCTTTTTACCTGCCATGTTCAAGGACCTCCTCCGTAAAACTCATATAAGCTTTCGCAACTTTACCTTTTGGTTCGTACTTAAAAATACTCTGCCCTTCTCTAACCGCTTCTTTCATCCTGACAGAAAATGGAATATAATTGTCAAACACATGAATCTGATTTCCATAGGCATTATGAAGCAACTCCATATTGTTTCTTGCATCATTTGTATGGGCATCCACCATACTGAAAAGGATACCGGCAATCTGCAGTTTCGGGTTAATCTGTCTTCTTACTTTACCGATTGTCTTCAAGAGCTGCTGCAGTCCTTTGATTGGAAGATAAGATGCTTCTACCGGAATCAATACTTCATCCGATGCTGCCAGGGCATTGATGGTGATCATACCCAAAGATGGCATACAATCTATCAAAATTGTATCGTACCGGTCTTTTACCCTGTTTAATATTTGTTTCAGAACAAATTCACGGCTCATCGCATTTACAAGCTGAACCTCGGTTCCTGCCAATCCAATATTGGAACAGATAATATCAATACCTTCCTCCGTATGCTGGATAAAGCAGTCTTCCGGAATATCTTCATCACTCAACACCATTTCCATCAGCGTTGTTAATGTTTCATTACTATTATCGCAGTCACGGAATCCAAATCCCGCAGACACATCTGACTGAGGATCAGCATCCACAACTAACACCTTCTTATTCATAAGAGCCAACCCTACACCAAGATTTGCCGCACATGCGGATTTTCCAGTTCCGCCTTTCTGGTTGACTACGGATATAATCTTTGCCATATTCTTTATCACCTTTCTTTGATCTCAAATAAAAAAGAGGACTGAACCAGACAGCCGGAACTAATGTCCGTGCGAGCTAATTCAGTCCTAAAAATAAATATATTCAGTTATCACCGCTTTCGTGGTATAGTAAAAACATCTCAGCCATGTACTGAAATCTTTCTCTGTTTTAATTGGTTTTTTATAAAAGATCGGCCTTTCCTTCATAAATTCGTTGTTTCGTTGCAAGAATTTTTCAGGACCAAATCGCCTCAACCCCGCATGTTTACTGGGTTTCTGTTGATTTAGACTTATTTTACCATCAGCATCTCCCATTCGCATCCCCGTCCAGTACAAAGTCATAAATGCCATATAAGAAAGTCTTTTGTTCATGACACTGTCGATAAACTTCCTAAATTCCTCTCCTGTCCAGAAATCCATTTCTTCTGCCTTGCTCTTACCCATACTTCCGGCTTTTGCACAGGGATTACTTTTCAAATCGTAATATCGAACCTCATAATTAAAGATCGTGCTCAACTGAGATGAGATTTGTCAAGGATATTTTCATCCAAACTGCGGTGGTTACACCGTTCGGGCGGCCACGAGGAACCCCCATTTTTTATATGATACCTGCAGGTAAATAAAGCCAAAAGGGAGTGTCCGTATTCCGATGTGATTCCGGTATCATATGAAGCAGCACTTTGTACCTGCTCCATATACTCTGCAAAACCATGCCTTCGGTGTCCTGTGGATAGGCCGCTGAATAAAAGGCGGCTAAAGTAAGAAAAGACCTGCAAACAATTCAGTCTACAGGCCCCTCTTAATTCCCAACTTCCCCCAAATGGTTATCTTACAATAACAAAAATTTTGCAATTTTTGTTATACCATATCTGCCATTATATTAAATATCTTTTTAATAAGCGAGTCAATTCTATAACATCGATCGGCTTTGCTATATGGGCATTCATACCGCACTCCAGGCAATGCTGTATGTCATCAGAAAAAGCATCTGCACTCATAGCAATGATTGGGATAGATAAAGCATCTGGGTGATTTATTCCTCGAATTGCCTTTGTAGCCTCATACCCTGTCATATGCGGCATCCGTATATCCATAAGAATGGCATCGTAATGTCCCGCTGATGATTTTTGGAACTTATCCAGACATATCTGGCCATCCTCTGCCCAATCCAACTCTACACCCAGGTCAGACAACAATTCACTTGCGACCTCCCAATTAAGCTCATTGTCCTCAGCAAGCAGGATACGGCGTCCAGATAGATCGATATTGGAGTTCAATGTCTGGTCATTTTCTGTTTGAGTGTCCATATACTGACGCAAAGCATGATACAGCGTGGATTTAAAAAGGGGCTTGGAAATAAAACCATTAATACCTGCTTCACGGGCCTCCTCTTCAAATTCACTGCAGTCATATGCAGAAATCAGCAAAATCGGCATTTCATCTCCCAAATTACGCCGGATTTCTTTTGCAACTTGAATCCCATTCATACCAGGCAGTTTCCAATCCAATAGAATAATTTGATAATCATCTCTCTTTTGGTGATGTTGGGTAACCAGTTCTATCGCCTTTTCTCCACTCAATACCCAGTCGGCATTGATGCCGATGGTTTTCAGCGTGTCTATCGCTGTCCTGCAGAGTAATTCATCATCATCAACTACCAACATATTCCAGGAAGGAAGAACCATGTCCATTTCCAGTGCAACCGCTTTTTCAAAATCAAATGTAAGAGAAACCTCGGTACCTTTATCAATTTCACTTTTTATATTAATGGATCCTTCCATTGCGTCCACAATATACTTTGTAATCGCCATTCCCAAACCAGTGCCTTGCGTTTTACTAACCCTGACTCCATCAGCACGGCTATAGGATTCATATATTCTTTTCAGAAAATCTGGCGACATACCAATTCCATTATCCTTGACCTTGATATGGATTCGGATATAGTTTTCTCCTTTCGGAGATTTTTCTTCAGAGAGGGATAGTTGTATCGAGCCCCCCTCCGGTGTATACTTCGTTGCATTCGATAAAAGATTTAGCAAAACCTGATTCAAGCGTACACTGTCACACCATATATTTTCTGTTAAGATATTTTCGACATGTATGTCAAAGGTTTGCCTTTTTGCCTTAACCTGTGGCTGCATAATATTAACAACTCCTTCAACAACTTCCTTTAATGAAATTTGTTCTGTTGTTAAAGTTAATTTCCCACTTTCAATTTTAGACATATCCAAAACATCGTTGATCAGCCCTAATAGATGTTTACTTGATAATGTAATTTTTCTAAGACAATTCTGTACCTGTTTCTGGTCATCTATGTGGGCTGTGGCAATTGCGGTCATACCGACAATTGCATTCATGGGTGTACGGATATCATGGCTCATATTTGCCAAAAATTCGCTCTTTGCTTTACTTGATTCAACCGCTTTTTGACGGGCATCCTCTAACTCAAGCACCTGGGAACGGGTTATGGAAAAATACCGGCTAAAGATCAATGTCAGTATAGCCAATATAGAAGCACAGGATAATAATGTCAGAATCATACGCTGATTACTCAGACGATTTATGGTATCATCCAAAGCACTATAGGGCATTACTGCCACCAGATACCATTCCGAATAAGGTAATGATATTCCACAAATCTGCCGTTTCTCACCATCTACTTCAAGTGTTCCAGAATACTCTTTATGATTCTTTAACGCACTGCCAAACTCTTCAATCAACGTTCCTTCTAAAGAGTTTCCTGATTCAGACTGAAGCTGTTCCTGTAACTGTTCAAAAAATCCTGCCAGCTCCATGTTTCTATTTTGTATGACAAAACTGCCGTCCGACCGGATAACATGATAATACATCAGCTGGTTTTTATCCTGCAGCGCCAGAAAATCCGTAATATACTCCAGTGGTACAGCAGCTACCAGACCGGTGCACTTACTTCCATTCCGCATAGGATAGGACGCATCAATACCAAACAATACCACTTCTTTCCCAGTCGAATCAACCCCCACGGCAACTCTTTGTTCCCCCTGTACCAACGCTTCCACAAAAGGACCTGGATTGCTGGGCTGTATGGATTCTCCATAAAGAGTTTCAAAGCCCCCCTCCTCGGAGCAAAGCGCTAAATAGTCAAACCCTCTGACCTTCGCCCTGTAAATCAGCTCCTCATACAGCTGCTCTCTGTTCGTGTTATCTGTTGGAACAACAGAAATAATACCTCTGACCTGATCAAATCGCAGTCCGATTACCGTATCAAAGTGTCCGGACATTTGCTGGTTCATTCCTGACATATAGATTTCTCCAATCTCAGAAATCGCCTTTTCACTCTTTCGGCTCATATAAATTCCCAACACACTGAAAACAACAATACTAAAAAGCAGAACTCCTATGAAGCTGAAGATTAAGAATTGCATTGCGGGATACCGTTTTTTCCTGCTCTTCATTGACGTTATTCCTCCTTAGAGTTCTTGTATTCTTCAACAGAATGAATAATCTGATGATAATCCTCTGACAATTGTGGCATCATCTCGATTGCTTTATCATAATCATTCTCTTTCAACGCATTTGTCACCAGACTGCTGCTTTCGTACAGTCTGCTAAACGACAGATTCTGGCAAATTCCTTTGAGTGTATGAACAGCCCGGAGTGCCTCCTCATACTCTTTGTTTTCCATAGAAGACTCAAACTGAAAAAAACTTTTATCATCCAAAAATTTGTATACGAATTTCTTCACAGTCTGTTCCCGTCTCAATCTGCCCAGCACCTCATCATAGTCACCGCCAAAAATTATGTAACATTCTTTTAAATTCATAATTCTTTCTCCTCCTCTTTACACGCTCTCTGCTTTCTTATCCAGGAAACAGATGTTCACCTGATTTTTCGTAAGCTTCGATTGATACATCATACGGTCTGCAATTTTAAAGAGTTCCTTTGCTCTTTTTGTTCCGTATGCCCCGCCTACGCTTATAGACATATGAATTTCCGGATACTCATTCACACTGAGAGCCTCAACTAAATATCTCATTCTTTCCAATTTTGTCTCAAACACATCTTCCGGTATCTGATAAAAGATAACAGCAAATTCATCGCCACCATAACGGATAACAGCATCTGTTTTTCGTACACAGGATAAAATCGTCTGGGCAATGCTGTGAAGCACGATATCCCCTGCATCGTGCCCATAGTTATCATTAATATGTTTAAAGTTATCTACATCTATCATAACAGCCGTCTGGATATCTTCAGCATTCTGAATATAGTCATCATAATAGCGGCGGTTGTAAACACCTGTTAACGGATCCGTATATAACATCTTCCAAGTCTTCTGCTGCTGAGACTGAAAGTTATACTTTTTGCCGGAAAATATTCTGCCATAGTCTATTCCCCCACCTGTTCTCTGCATCATATTCTGTCCCGACACGTTCTTTGTCAGTTCCTGTTTCAGAACCGTCGTGATTTCCTGCAGGCACTGTAACAGGAGCGGATTGAAAGAACCACATTGTCCGTCTAAAATCATGTTCAAAGCGTCTTCATGTGAATAAGCTTTCTTATAACATCGCTCACTGGTCAATGCATCATACACATCCGCAAGCGCAACCACCTGAGCCGCAATCGGAATATCATCTCCTTTTAATCCATCCGGATATCCCTTACCGTCATATCGTTCATGATGCCACCGGCAGATTTCAAATGCCATCCTGACAAGGGGAACCGATTGCTGATCCGCCGGCAAGCTTAATAATATGTCAGCGCCGATTGCCGCATGGGTTTTTATGATCTCGAATTCCTCATCGGTAAGACGTCCGGGTTTATTCAAAACCTCTTCCGATATCGCAATCTTCCCAATATCATGTAGTGAGGAAGCCATGCCTATCAAAGTAATATCTGATTGGGACAACGGATACTGATCCGTATGCAAAATCAATTGCTTCAGCAAAAGCTCCGTGATCTGATTTACATGCAGTACATGGGCTCCGCTTTCCCCATTACGAAACTCTACAATATGAGATAAGATTGCAATCATCAGTCTATTATTATTCTCATTCTCATAAAATTGCTCTATGACCAGCTGTTCAAGATGTTTTTGACGCACATATAAACACATGGTATTGGAAATCCTGCGCTGGACAATCGCAGCGTCAAATGGGCGGCTGATATAATCAAACGCCCCCAGGTCATAGGCACGTTTTATATTCACCGGAGAATCATCGGCAGAAATCATAATCACTGCAAATGATTCATTCCAATGATTTTGATAGATATGACTGAGCACTCCAAATCCATCCATCTCGGGCATCATAATATCCAAAAGCACAAGAGATATCGCTTCTCTTTGCTCTGCAAGAATTTCGATTGCTTTTACCCCATTCTCAGCCTCTATCAGATCATATTGATCTTCCAGAATATCTATCAGAAGATCACGATTCATCTCTGAATCATCAACGATTAAAATTGTTTGTTTTCCCATCACACCTAATCTCCTTCAAAAGCGTTCTATTCAACTTATATTCTATCCGCACCGCTTACCGTTTCAGCACATCAAAAAGCTATCGAGCTTCTCCATTCGTCGGTGCAGCAACAAAGACATAGTTTTCAGCAGATTGATATGATACAGTGTCTCGCACTCATAAGGCAGCTTCTTTATGAGAACCACCGCCTCTGGAACATCCTGGCAGACAATGGGCATTACTATGGCGGGTTCGCCACTCCCAAACTCTCCTTGATAGAGTTCCCCTCGCATTACCGCATCACAGATCTTTGGAGAATCGGAAAGATTCCACGACTTTCCGTCCATTACGGAACTTTCTGAAAGTGCTCCCACCAACCGGAGCCAAGGACTTCCTGCCTGCCCATGGTAGACAGCCACCGTATCCGTACGGACCAGCTCGGAGATAACCTGCATAGCCTCCAAGAGGATACGATCCGGCTCTTGAACCATCAGGCGGCTGATCAGGTCATACAGCTTTGGAAAGCCGGACTTGGATGTCAGGAGTCGCTGCTCATACTCGTTTTTGATAAGTACGTTTTCCTCGTTAATGTCCTTTAAATCCTCATACTCCTCCTTTAGCATCTCCAAATCCTGGCGGACACTCCGGGCATCTTCCCTGAGCATATTGGCGGTATAGCTGACCATAAGCCCTACAAATACAAATTCCATAACCGCCAGCCAGCACAGCCGCAAAGGGAACTCAAGGCAAAAAACACAGCAAAAATCAGAGGATTTTCCACAAGCTGACGGATTCCCACCGGAACAATCCTCTTTTTCTTCTTCCGGCACTCCACCGGTGCTCTCTCATATGTAATCTCCCCCTCCTGTAGCTGTTCCTCCAGATTTCGAAAATCGCTCCATCCCAGTTCCTGCCTGATCCGGCCGCTGTCCGCCAGGGTAACGCAGCCGGAGTCCTCCCACTGGATATCCTGCTCCGAAAGTTTCTCATGTTGGCAGACCATCTGGTACAGGCACTTTTGGGAAACCTCAGCACTTCCGCAGACATTGTAAACATACTGATTTCCGGCATCCAGCACCCGCTTAACTGCATCCACGAAATCGGAAACATGAAGCGGCTGGAACACATTGTTCGACATATGGACATCCGGATGGGCGGCGTTGAAAAAGTTCCGGCTCAAGATATCGCTTTCACCCTCTTTGGGCCGGTTGGTATAGAGCTGCGATGCCCGAAGGATTACCGCATCCATACCGTGCTGTTTCCGGTAAATGTCCAGAAGCTGTTCCTCACGGATAAATCGGACTCCTCGTTCGCTGACGGCAGCACGCTCCGCAGATTCATCGGCTCTTCCACTGGTCTTCCCATACACCTCTATGGATGACAGCAAAATGAATTTCACATGCGGAAACGCGGCAGCCGCCCGCAATGACTGAGCCAGCAGGGTCACATCTGCATCCGACTCCTCCTCATGGGTGCTGCTTATGTAGTATTTACCGGCAAATATCACACAATCCGGCGAAATGGATCACAGGAGTTTTCCAAAGCTTTCCCCTTGCGGGGAATTCGGTAAAAGTGGTGCAGAGAGCCTTTCTTTGGTTTTTGTGAAAGTTCTTTGTCTGATAGGAGGTAGACATCATTCCCCTCCTGCCACATTCGCTCAACTAGTGTCTCAGCCAGCCCGCCATTTGTTCCAATATAGACAATTTTCATAATTATGCTTTCCTCTCAATATTATATATGGATGCAAAAAAAATTTCAACATCTCCAGCCACCTTTTCGTTTTGCCGTGGGGCGGCTATGGTCAGTTTACGACTACGGCAACCCACGCCAATTGGTGAGCGATGTTATTACTGTTTATTTTCTTAATTCCTACCACATTTCACTCAGATATTGTCAAAAGGTGTACCTTTTAATAGCCAACTAACCATTATCATTATATAGGTAATCTCTTGAAATCACAAGCAAATAGCAGGATTTTCCGACATGTTTTTCATCCCGACAGCTTTAGTGACATCTCGATCCAATATTATCAAAAGGTACACCTTTTGATAGCCATATTACTGTTATCGCTTCAGTTTTTCGCCTTTGAGAAGCCTGTGTTCCCGCAATTTGCGGTAAAACGTGGCTTCGCTCATATTGCATTGATTAAGGACTTCTTCAAAAGGGAGTCTTTTTTGTTCCCAGGCGTGGACGATTTTTCCAAAATCATCCGGGACTTCCTTTTCAGGTCTGCCGAATTTCACCCCTCTTGCTTTCGCTGCGGCGATTCCCTCAGCCTGCCGTTTCTTAATGTTTTCACGCTCGCTCTGTGCTACAAAAGATAGGATTTGTAGCACAAGATCAGCGATAAAAGTTCCCATTAGGTCTTTACCTTTTCGAGTATCTAAAAGCGGCATATCCAACACACAAATATCAATGCCGATTTCTTTCGTGAGAATACGCCATTGTTTCTGAATTTCCTCATAATTACGTCCCAGTCGGTCAATGCTTAAAATATACAGCAAATCCCCGGCTTTTAACTTTTTACCAGCTTCTTATAATTAGGGCGGTCAAAATCCTTGCCAGACCGCTTGTCCATGAAAATATTTTTCGCAGGCACCTCTGTCTCCCGCAGGGCAATCATCTGCCGTTCTTCATTCTGGTCATTGCTGGATACCCTTACATATCCGTATATATTCATATTTTTGTTTCCTCCATTTTTCAAAAATAATCTCTCGGAATCTTCAGCCCAGTAAAATCAAGGCTTTCAGATTCCATTTTT
>NZ_CANTKB010000051.1 GCF_947654165.1 uncultured Blautia sp. | reverse complement strand
TTTCCTTGTTGATTTTGCTTACTTTCTTGTTTGGATTGATTACTAATTTTGCCATAATATTTTCCTCCCCGTGTTTTTCAAATCCTGTCCTCATAAGTTATTCACTTTTCAAAACAAATTTAGCTCTTCTCTCTTCTTCACTGCTATTTCCTATAAAAACTTCAAACTCACCTTCTTCACTGGAAAATACTCCATCTTCTCTGGTGAATCGAAGTATTTCTTCCGAAATTACAAAAGATACCTCCTGTTCTTCCTGTGGCTGCAGTTCAATCTTTTGAAATCCTTTTAATTGTTTTTTAGGACGTGCTACACTCGCAGCCACATCATGTATATATAACTGGAGCGTTTCTACTCCTGACCTTTCACCACAGTTTTTTACTTTTACAGAAGCTATAATTCTCTCGCCTGTTCTCATACTGTTTTTGCTTAAAACAGGTTCTGATATGCGAAAATTTGTATAAGTCAATCCATATCCAAATGTATAAAGAGGTTTATTTTGCACATCTAAATATTTGGACACATATCTATCTTTATCTCTTCCTTGCACATGCACACGTCCTGTATTTAGTTCATCATAATGGATCGGAATTTGACCTACGCAGTAAGGAAAGCTCATTGGCAATTTTCCTGAAGGAGTATTGTTTCCCACCAGCATATCCACGATTGCATTTCCTCCCATAGTTCCCGGAATCCAGACCTCTAAAATTGCTTTCGCTCTTTGTTTTATCTTTCTGATATCAAGAGGTCTTCCATTAAACAAAACAACCACAATATTGGGATTGATTTTTTCTATTCTCTCCAATAACTTCATTTGATTCTCAGGAATCTCTATCATTGCTCTGCTTGTAGCTTCTCCTGATTGTAAAAAATGCTCTCCTAATGCAAGAACTACGACATCAGCTTGTTTAGCTTTGCTTTCCGCCTCTGTCAGCATCTTTTCAATTTCCTTTTCTCCGAATTCTTCCTCTTTGTAATTTACAAAACCGTCCAGCTTCATTTCTTTTGGAAGAATTGGACATCCCTGGCAGAAGCAAACCTCATAATTTTTCATTTTCTTTTCTGCTGCCTGCTGTATAGTAATTGTGTCAGATATATCTCCTGTAAATGACCATGCACCCAACATTTCCTGTCTATTTACATATGGTCCTACAAAAAGAACTTTGTCCCCTTTGCTTAAAGGCAGTATATTATTCTTATTCTCCAACAAAACAAAAGACTTTGTTGCCATAGTTTCTGCTAGTTCTTTATGCTCCTGACATAATATTTGTTTCTCAGCCAAATCTTCATCAGCCCCTTTATAAGGGTTTTCAAACAATCCCAGTTTATTTTTCATCTTTAGAACTCGCCAGGCACATTCTTCTATCATTTCCAGTTCAATCTTCTTTTCTTTTAATAACTGATAGAGTGTTTGCGGATAGACTCCTGACATCATGTCAATATCAACCCCTGCCTCCAATGCCCGCCTTGCTGCATCTGCTCTGTCTTCAGAAACGCCATGAGTAATTGTTTCTCCTATAGCCCCAAAATCTGAAATCAGTACCCCATCAAACCCCATTTCTTTTCGCAACACTTCTCTCATAAGCTTTTTATTAATAGTAGCTGGAATTCCATCTATGGTATTAAAAGATGTCATAACCAGCTCTGCTCCTGCCTGAATCCCACTTTCATATGCCGGAAGATAAAAATCCCTTAAAGTTCGCTCTGACAGTTCCACAGTATTGTAGTCTCTACCTGCTTCGGCTGCCCCATATCCTGCAAAATGTTTTACACATGCTGCCAAAGTTTCCTTGTCGCTTAAATCTTCTCCCTGATATCCTTCTACCATAGCCCTGGCATATACACTATTCAAATACACGTCTTCCCCTGTGGCTTCCATGACTCTTCCCCATCTGGCATCACGAACCAAATCTGCCATTGGTGAAAATGTCACATGGAGACCATCTGCCGCTGCCTCTCTTGCCGCCATAGAAGCACATTTTCTTGCCAATTCCGGTTCAAAGGCAGCACCCTGACCTAATGGAATTTGATAAACCGTTTTATATCCATTAATAATATCCAGCATAAAAAGCAACGGTATATGATGGGGATGCTTTTCCATATATTTTTTCTGTATCTGTTTTGTTTTTTTCGCCCCCATAGTCCCCAGGACACTTCCAGCCAGATAAATGTCTCTTTCATTTATTCCCAGCTCTTTTATCGGGCCTGAAATTACTGCCTCCTCTTCATATACCGCTCCAGTCACCTGAAATAGCTGCCCTATTTTTTCTTCAATACTCATTTCATTAAATAATTCTTGCAGTTTTCTATTATCCATATTCCATACCTCTTCATGAAGTATTATTTTCTAAAACCCCTCCAGTTAAAAAACAGGAGGGGCTTCTATCAATAATCTTTCACATTAATTTTAAAATTTTTAAAACGGGCGATTCCATTTTCTGCGAACATACCGATATATGTTCCTGTAAAGGTCATATATTTGGTTCCTTCTGTACACAATCCTACAACCAAACCTGTTCCTAACTCTGTGAATTCTTTTCCGTCCACACTGAAAACAAATCGGTAATATTTTTTATCTGATTCTATGCGCAGAATAATATTTTCCGCATCAGAAATTTCTTTTTCTGCTGTAACCACATAAATATCATGTATATGTTTTGCCAGACAGACTTTTGACACTCCATTTTCTTTTGTTATATATATTTCATAATGATAAGATTCTGTGTAAAATGCGGTCAACCCTGCTCTGACGTTGTTTTTTGCTTCCAGTAAGCAAACTTCTACAGACGAAACCGTTTCAAAACCTTTTTGCCGAATTCCCAACCATGTAGGACTATCCATATCATTTAATGTTATTTCTGTACCTTGTAAGACTAATGCAGCATTTCCAGTATCTCTTTTATAATGTTCCATATTAGGATTTCTCAAAAAATTATAAGAAGGACTAAACGTCTCATCTGAAAAATCATCTGAAAAATCACGATTTACCTTCCATGGTTCTGGTCCTGGAAGCGATCCGTCCATCTCAAGTGAAATCAGCCCCCTGTCTCCCACAACAGGCCATCCTTCCTCATCCCATACAACAGGTGCTAAAAAGGTCTCTCTTCCAAGATTATGCAGCAAAACCCTATTAGATTTCTCTTCACATGGACGAATCGCCAGACAAACCATCCACCAGTTTCCATTATGATCTTCCATCATATCAGCATGTCCAGTGCAGTAAATTTCCTCTCTCATATCATCTCTATGTGTCAAAATAGGATTATGAGGGCAAGCTTCATATGGACCATACGGACTATCCGATCTCAACATCGTTTCCATATGCCCATATTCTGTACCACCTTCTGCCAGCATAAGATAATATTTTCCAAACCATTTATATAAATGCGGACCTTCTGCATATCTTCCACCACATCCACGACTTATCACTACGCTTTCAGCTAGCTTCTCCCCTGTAAAGGGATTAATCTCACACATAAAAATCCCTGCTTCACCCTGTTCATCTGTAGCTGTAGATAAGAAGTATACTGTTCCATCATCATCAAACAAAAGCGACGGATCGATACCTCCCTGATCTATCCATACAGGTTCTGACCAACCTTTTTTTATATCCTTTGTATGTACAATAAAGTTTCCTTTATGGGAAACATTAGTTGTAGTCATGAAGAATGTTCCATCATGATAACGCAGCGTAGGAGCATAAATTCCTCCTGAAGGCTTACACTTTTCTAACAAAAGCTGAGATTTTCTATCCAGACAGTTTCCTATTAATTCCCAGTTTACTAAATTCTTGCTGTGATAAACAGGGACTCCCGGAAAATATTCAAACGAAGAATTCACTATGTAATAATCATCCCCTACTCTACAGATAGATGGATCCGGGTTATACCCGGAGATGATTGGATTTCTATATTTCATATCTTATTTCCTCCAAATTTTCTATATTTAATTAGGCGTTTGCGAAACGCCACAGCCCGCATAAAATCGGGCTTTTTTATTTGCTAAAATAGAACAACTCCTCACAGGTTTGTGGTAAAATTTAAGTAACCAAACAAAAATCAACCATATCCACCGGAAGGAGTTGTACCTATATGATACCATACAATCAGCTTTCTTTGGCAGATATTTTTTCAAATTGCCAGGAAATTTATGAATCCGACAAGCCTCAGTTTCTGTCTCTCTTACAACAGCACATTGACCTTGATGAAATTGTTTCTGCTTCCTTCCGGAAGCATTTCTATGCATCAACGGGAAGAACCCGCAAATACCCTTTGTTCGCTTTTTTATGGGTGCTTATCATTCAGCGTATTTTTTCAATCCCTACCGATACCCTGCTCCTTGTTTTCCTTCAGTATTCCCGGCATCTCCGTGAATTCTGTGGTTTCGACAAGGTTCCGGATGCCTCTAAGATCACCCGTTTCAAGCAGGATTTTCTTGAAGATTTACAGGCTGTTTTCAACCACCTTGTTGATCTTACGGAACCAATCTGTCAGGCAATCGATTCTGCCAAGGCAGCTATGACTATCTTTGATTCCTCTGGCATAGAGGCCTGGGTTACAGAAAACAATCCAAAGTATGCCAACCGCATTATCAAACAGCTTAAAGCATATGCAAAAGCCATGCATTTTGATGAGAACTATGACCCTTACAAAGCTGCTTACAGTTCCATGCCTTCCCATGCCTCCGCTAATCCTGATATTAAACAGCTTTACATTGATGGGCATTTTTGTTATGCCTACAAATTTGGCATTGTCACAAATGGTTTAGGCATTGTCCGGCATATTGACTTCTACAACAGGGATTTTTTCGAGAAGCATCCTGAAATTATTCTTGAAAAGAAGTCCGATTCCCCGGATGAAGATAAATCGGTCCATGATGCCAGGCTGCTTATCCCTACTTTACAGGATCTGTTTGCTGCGCATCCGCTCATCAACCCGAATACTTTTTTAGGGGATGCCGCCTTTGACTCCGCTAAACTTTATAAAGAACTTCTTTCAGGAGACACTTTTGGCAAGGATGATGACGGTAATGGCATTCACTTTCAAAAAGCCTACATCCCATTAAATTCCCGCTCAGGATTGGAAAACACAGACTATTCAATGAATGAAAATGGTATTCCCTGTTGTCCGAATGATCCTTCCCTTCCTATGAAATATGAAGGTACCAGCAAGCGGAAGAACGGTATTGTACGCTATAAATTCAGCTGTCCAAAAGTCAAATGGGAAAAGGATCCTTCCACAGGAAAATATCACCGTGTCTGTCACTGTGACACTCCCTGCACATCTTCACCATGTGGAAGAATGGTATACCTTTACCCGGAAAAAGACTTACGTGCTTATCCCGGCACTGTGCGCGGGACTGACGAATGGAATGATACATATAAGATCAGAACCACTGTAGAACGTTCCATCAACCACTTCAAAGACAGCTTTGGGATTGCCGGCCGCAAAACCCAGAATGAGAAAACACTTCATGCTGATCTGATTCTGGCTGGCATCACACAGCTAATCGGCGTGCTTCTCGCTGATAAGATAGAACAGCATCAGTACATTCGAAGTCTTAAACCTTTAATTGCATAGAACTTACTATTTTTAAAACAGGGTTTTTCATTTCCCTCTATAAGTGCGCCCATTTCCTGTTCAATTCCAACTTATATCATTATCCACCATGTTTTTCCGTTCTTTTCAATCCCAGATATTCTAAAATTCCAATTCTCAGTACTATTTGTACTCCAATCCAGAACCTGTTTCGCAATTACCTATTCTATATTTAATATCATCCCTTCAGACCTGACATTTTAATACCCTGAATAAAATACTTTTGACACGTTCCAAACACTATCAGAACAGGAAGAAGCGAAAACAGCGCCATAGCCATCATTTGTCCTACCTGAACATTTCCCTGGGAACCTTTAAAAAATTGCAGACCTATTGCAATTGTAAACTTTTCATTAGAATTCAAATAAATCAATGGATTAAAGAAATCATTCCAATTAAACACAAGAGCCATAACCAAAACAGCCAACATAACTGGTTTTACTGCTGGAAGCAATATTCTCGTAAAAATCTGCAATGAATTAGCACCATCAATTTTAGCCGCTTCATCCAGTTCTTTTGGCAATGTCCTAAAAAACTGTATAAACAAGAAAATATTGAAAGCCCCTCCACCAAGCCAACTCGGAATAACTAAAGGCCAGATAGTGTCTACCATTCCCATTTTATAAAATAATAAATACTGAGGAATCAATGTAACCTGTGTTGGAAGCATCATGGTTCCTAATAGTACCATAAACAAAAATTTTGACATTCTGGACTGAAATCTTGCAAATCCATAAGCAACAATAGAGGAAGAAAACACTGTCCCTACAGTAGCTAAAAGTGTAATCACTGCTGTATTCTTAAAATACATCTGAAAATTTGCACCTTTCCAGCCCTCTATAAAGTTTTCTATTGTACCATGCTCTGGAATCAGGGTCGGCGGCATTTTGTAAATATCGGACATTGGTTTAAAAGAAGTGGAAATCATCCACAAAAAAGGAAATAAACAAATGGCAGCCGCAAGAATCAATACAATATACGTTAAAGTTCTGGATAGTAATTTATTCTTTTTTTGTGATTTTAACATAGCTCTCCTCCTAGTCGTCATAAAATACCCAGTGCTTAGATGTCGAAACTACTACGATTGTAATCAACATGATTACAGCAAACATACTCCATGCCATCATAGACGCATATCCCATTTTCCCATAAAGGAATCCGTTGTTATATAAATGCATGGCCGCTGTATAAGTGCTGTTTAATGGTCCTCCATTTGTAAGGATCAACGGCTGCTGAAACACCTGAAATGCTGCAATAATCGTTACAATTAAGTTAAAATAAATAGTAGGTGTACACAATGGAAGAGTTATGTAAAAAGTTTGCCTGAAAGTTCCTGCTCCGTCAATCTGTGCACTCTCGTAATAAGATGCAGGAATATCCTGTATACCAGCGAGCATAATGATAATATTATTACCAATCGTCCATAAAGACAAAATGACAATAGAAATCATTGCTATATTTTTATCTCCCAGCCAATCTGGCCCTTTTATTCCTATCAATGAAAGAATATAGTTTATAATTCCATAGTCTTTTTGAAAAATCCATCCCCATAAAATAGTTACTGCAACTCCAGACGTAATATAAGGAATGTAAAAAGCAGTTCTAAAAAATCCTAATCCTCTTATTTTTTTACTCAAAAGCAGAGCAATGAAGAATGCCAAAAGAATACTGCATGGAACAAACATGACAACATATTTTAAAGTGTTAAAAAATGCTTTTTTAAAAAGAGGATCATCTGTAAATGCGTATTTCCAGTTCTCAAGTCCTATAAATTCTCCTGCTCCTGTAAGATTCATATCTGTAAACATAAGATAAAATGAATACACGATGGGATATAGTGTAAGCACCAGAAATCCTATCAGCCATGGTGCTGTATATAAGTAAAAATTTCTGGCTTCTCTCTTTTTCATTGCTGAAACTTTCCTCTTCTTTCCTTTTCCAATCACGTTTCTTACCCCATTTCATTACTTATTACTATCTAAGGTCAAATTTTGCAAAAGTAAAATCTGACCTTAGATATTTAACTACAGTTAGTTACCATTTGCCTCATTAAATGCCTTTTCTAATGCAGGATAGTATTCTTCCATTGCCTCCTCTGCACTCTTTCCATCAATTGTTACAGACTGCCAAATTTGTGTATAAACATCTCCTGCCGCTGCAAATGCACCTCCCCAGATGTTCAACTTTGCTCCATCCAGACCTTCAAGGAAATAGCTGTTCTTAATAGGTCCATAGGACAAGTCTTTATAATATGTCTCTGCTATATTCTTACAAGCCGGAAGACCAATCGCTGCTGTTTCCTTAGCCATATCTTCGTTGGCATAAGCTGTTTCTTTCAAGAAAGTCCATGCTGCATCCTTGTGTTCAGATGTATTTAACATTGCATATCCCGTTGCATACATAAGATTGTTTTTACCATTTTCCACCTTTGGCATAGGCACTGCATCCCACTCAAAGTTTTCTCCAACTTCTTCTGCAATCAACTTAGTCTCAAATCCACCCAGTGTATACATTGCAGCATGTCCGGAAACAAACAGCTGTTCCTTAGGAAGCCCCTTTGCAGCAGTGTCATCCGGCATTGCCTTACTCTGTACCAGATCTCCGAATAAATCCAGTCCTGCTTTTACCTCTTCACTGTTTACCTCACAGGTTTTTAAATCCTCAGAATATGCATTTCCGCCTTTAACTAAAATAGACAATGGCGCATCAATCCAGTGATTTACTAGACCATAGGTAGCGTCTGCACCTTCTCCGCCTGCAAACTTCTTGGCAGCCTCTGCCAAATCATCCCATGTCCAGTCTGCTGTTGGATATTCCACATTAAACTCATCAAACATATCCTTGTTATATGCCAAAACAAACACGTTTTCCAATAATGGCATTGCTTCCAGCTTTCCATCCGGACGGTAGTATGGATCTAACATCCCCTCCGTAATGACCGAATCCAAATCAACTCCTTCTTTCTCAACATATGGAGTTAGATCTTCGTAATATTCTGTATATAATCCATAGTAATCTGGGGACATCTGAATTACATCCGGTCCCGTTCCTGCCGATAATGCTGCTGTCATTTTCTGATCCCATACATGATCTGCTGTAGGAATTACAGAATGTTCCACTTCTATTTCCGGATGTGCTTTCTGAAAAGCTTCTACCATGTTCTCTCTAGATTTCTTTTCTTCATCCGCTCCCCATGACCAAATAACCAGTTTTTCTTTTTTCCCTTTTTCTCCCTGGTCACTTTCTTTCTTAGTTTCTCCACATGCAGTCAATCCTGTTGCCATAATTCCTGCCAGTAATAATGCTGTTGCTCTTCTAAACTTCATTTTTCTTCCTCCATTCATATTTATTTATCTTTTCTATATAAAGCCGTGCGCATGCTTTTATATCAAATGTTATATACTTTCTATCCTTTTTACCGTTTCACCTTCTAACACCTCAAATGGTGAATAATTCATGTATTTATATTTATTATCCTCTAAAATATCTATCAAAACATCAACACAGGCTGCCCCCTGTCTCTCAGGATATATTGCTACAGTTGTCAGCTTAGGCTCATATCTTTCTCTTGTATATATCCCGTCTATTCCCATAATAGAAACATCCTCAGGTACAGAAATCCCATTTCTTTTTAATTCCTCCATCATTCCGAGAGCCATATCGTCATTAAAACAGATTACTGCGGTGGCTTTAAACTTTTGTTGAATATATAATTTTGCCGCCTGTTTTCCCAAAAAGAACAAATCCATATAAACAAATCCTTCTGACTGGTAACTTAAATCTCTGTCATCTTTTCCTCTTGGGCTTTCTGATTTTTTTAAATCCCCCTTTACATCCAAAATGTACTTCTTGCACTCACTCCCCATTTCCAGCATCATTCGTTCTTTCCAATATCGATATCTCAAATTTGCATATCCTTCATTAAAGGGAACTGCAATACCTATCTTCCTATGCCCCTTTTTCTTTAAATAATCTATAGCCAGGTTCAAAACTTTCCTATTATCAATCACCACTGTCGGCATAGGTTTTGCAAAAACCACAGAAGGATCAAAACAAGCTGTCACAGATGGCAGATAATAATTTTTACCTACTGCTTCTACATATGACTTTGCCACTTCTTCCGTAGGAAACAGCAATCCATCTACCAACATTGTCTTTACCATTTCAAAATCCTTTTCATTCATGATAGTTAAAACGTGGTATCCTCTTTTTTCTGCCTCTCTGGCCATGCCATGATACATCTGGTTATAATAGGTTCCTGTAAGATCCCCACAGAAGAACAACAACTGTCTGGTTCTTTTCTGTTGTAAGGCCATTGCCATGGGATTTGGAACATATTCTGCCCTCTTAGCAATCTCCAAAATTCTTTTTTTCTTTTCTTTTTCTACATATCCGCTGTTGTTTAAAGCTCTGGACACCACAGATACAGAAACTCCAGCTTCTTTTGCAATATCTTTTCTTGTTACATTCTTTTTCATATTAATACTCTCTTGTAAAATATGCACTATTTGTATAGTCAGTATACTAAATCATTTTATCAAATTATGCAATATCTAAAAATATGGACACGCATCCACATTGGCATTTTTATATAAATCACCCAATCTTATCTCCAAAAGTATTTTCACATCAGGCTAAGACAATATTTACTTGGTCAATCTTGCATATAATTTTTCATCTATTTTTTGGGGATATGATAATTTTTATTTTAAGACAAATCAAAGAGATGATTTTAGAAAGAACTTATTATATATCCAGCCGGGAACTAGTGTACTGTATCATTGATATTTAGCATATCTGTTACCTCTATTATGAGGTAACAGATGAAATTATCG
>NZ_CANTKB010000050.1 GCF_947654165.1 uncultured Blautia sp. | reverse complement strand
GCCAAAACTGCTTTTTCGTTTACCCCATCATCGATTCTAACCTAAAGAATTTATATAATTATCTCTCTAACTTTCCCCATTTTATAGGCTTTCCCGCCTGTCCATTAGTGAAATGATATGTAGTTTCCCTTATTTTTGCCCTTATGAGATAATCACAAGGGAAATAAGGGAAATTTTTTAGTCATTGCCTACCACTTTATCAAGAAGCCGAACCGATTTTCGTTTCGCATCTCTTGTGGAGTGAGCATAGACGTTCATTGTGGTACTGACATCTGAGTGTCCTAACAATTCCTGCACATCTTTTGGGGCAGCTCCATTTGCTAAAAGGTTGCTTGCATAGGTGTGACGTAACTGGTGGAAATGAAAGCCTTCAAATCCCTCTAATGTTTTTGCTACCTTTCTGCATACCGTTCCCAAAGTAGTCGGAAGTTCCAGACAGCCATCAGGTCTTAAGCAGACGAAAGAAATTTCTTTATAATCTGCCGGGACTTCCTCTGTTCTGTCTAAGCAATAATACTCGTAGTACACTCTGTTTTTCTCTTTGACCTCTTTGTAGTAGTTCGTGTGATAAAGTTCTCCATACTGCATTCGATTTTTTAACTGCTCTTTCCGGGCATTACGGAAAATCTCTACCAGCGTATCTCCAAAATCAACAATCCTCACTTTTTTCCGCTTGGTTGGTCCGATGATATATTTGCGTTTTGAGCCATCATATCGGATGCTGCGTCTTATGGTAAGGCATTGTTCTTCCAGATTTACGTCCTGCCATGCCAAACCACAGGCTTCTCCAATACGAAGCCCGGCATAATAGGCTATCTGGATTGGAAGTATTGCGGCTGGGTTCTTTTTTTGAAGATACGTAAGCAGTCTTTCATAATCTTCTCGTGAAATTGGTTGGATATTTCCGTCCATGTCCTCATCCGAAAACAAATCAACTTCGTCCGTCTGATACCGCAGTTTAATATACTGCATGGGATTGAACGTAATATACTGTTTTGGAAATACTGCAAAGCGGAAGGACTGCTGCATGACTGCGGAAAAAGAATGGATGTAATCTTTGCTGTAACCCTTTTTCTCTTTTCCATCGGGATGAACTCCCCCAAAGGAAAGCAAATCAAAGAAGGATTGCAAATGCTCAGAGGTTACATTTTTTAATTTCCGTTCTGCCAATGGGTGTTTCTTGATATTTCGGATTGTTCCGAGGTAATTCTCCACAGTACCATTGCTGAGCGTACCTGTTTTTAATTCCTCCTCTGCCCACACATCCAGAAGTTGTCCGACTGTGAGATTTTCCGCTTTGGCAACAAATTTCTTTTTTTTCATAATCATCCATTGCCTGACGGAGCAGCTTTTCAGTTTCACTTTTGCTTTCTGTTCCAACGCATTCTTTTTGAACAAGATTGCCGCTTGCGTCCTCTACATAGAAGCGGTAGTACCATTTCTTTCCTTTTTTTCTTACAGATCCTTTTGCCATAATCGTATATCTCCTTTCGATATTAGACAATCGGAACTGATGAAATGCTTCGTGCGTGTAAGTATATCATAACTCCGGTTGTCTTACTATACCGATTCGGAATCTTCGTATAAGACTTCTGATAAAAGATTTGCAAGCCTTTGTTCTGCTGTTTTTGGTTTCTTGGAATAGAGCCTTACAACGTCTGCCATCTCATTAAGAGCATTGATGGTAGGAGTGATTTCCCTTAAGAACATAATCTCATTATATTCCTCATTCGATTCAAACCCTATTGTTTTGGCAATATCCGTCTGACCAGCATTCCCCTTGAAATTTTTGCAGGCGAACTGGAAGGAATCCAAAAACAGACCATATTGTTTTAACATCAGCAGTAATAAATCTTTTGAAAAAGCATCTTCTTCTTTGGTAAGGGCAAGCGGTAACTGTTCCAGAATATCTCCCATCGCATCACGAATCTGTAACTCTCTCTTATCCGTAATGTCGGTTTCATATTCATCTGTTTCCCCTTTGAGCCATTCCACAGATACATGGAGTGCTTCCGAAAGACCTTCCAGCACCATTTTTTTCGTATTGTCAATCGAACCATTCTCATAACGCAGGATTGTAGAAGCGGTAACCCCCATCTTTTCTGCGACATAAGGCTGTGTCAGATTCAATTCCAGACGGCGCTGTTTTACTCTGCTGCCTATCAGCTTGCGTAGTTCTTTATCTTTCATGCTGACTGCCTCCTTTTTCGGTATGTATGAATTATAGCATTGTTTTTCCAAAATTGCAATATGCAACATAAAGTTTGTTTTTGATATTTCGTAACGCTTGACAAAAAGATATGAAAAGGATATACTTACATCACAAGAATTGCATAATGCAATTTATAAGGAGGTGATTATATGATGCAAAGAAAAATTGCATTATCCATCGAAGAAGCTGCTGACTATACGGGAATCGGCAGAAATACCTTAAGACAGCTTGTAGAATGGAAGAAACTTCCAGTATTAAAGGTTGGTCGCAAAGTCCTGATTAAAACCGATATTCTGGAAATGTTTATGGAAGCTAATGAAGGTCGTGATTTGAGGGATAGAGGAAATGTAAAAGCCGTAACAAGAACTGCGGCAAATTAAAAAGGCGGCTTCCGAAGAAACCGCCAAAGGTTCTATCAGACCGAAGCCATGATATACCTACACGCAAGAAGATTATACCATGTGCTTCTTCTGATACGCAACCGAGAACTTATGTTTGTGAAGGAAAGGAGAATGTAAGAATGGCAAAATCAACAAAAAGTTATGAAGAACGAATGCTTGAAATGGAAAAGAAGGAACAGGAAAGCCTTGAAAAAGCAAAACGATATGCAGCACAGAAGAAAGAACTTCTAAAACGAAAGAAAGCCGAAGAAAGTAAAAAACGAACCCATAGGCTCTGTCAGGTTGGCGGTGCGGTGGAATCCGTTCTTGGTGCGACTATTGAGGAGGAAGACATCCCAAAGCTGATTGGTTTTCTGAAAAAGCAGGAAGCCAATGGGAAATTTTTCTCAAAGGCAATGCAGAAAGAAACAAATACCGATATGGAGGAAGTGTAATGGCGGATGGGATGAGTTTTTCATTCCCTTCATTGCTTTTTCATGAAGGGCGCACTTATGGACAACCAGAGGTCGTCCCAATAAGTTTGCCACAAGTGGCAACCGGTCTGCGCTCACGCTTGCCGGGCTCGTTCCGTCGGCGGGGCTTTCAGCCAGACCTGCTCATGCCACAGGAGGCACTCTTCGCCAGAGAGGCGCATTCCATGCAGGCTGCTATGCGCAGGGCACTCTTACGCAGAGGGCGTTCTGGCAATGCTGCTTTTTCTAAAATCGAAAGCAATGTTGCCGGAAATCTATACCGGATGTGCAGAAAGGAGGAATCCAGATATGGCGATTTTTCATTACACAATCAAAATAGTCGGACGAAGTAAAGGGAAATCTGTTATCTCCGCTTCCGCATATCTCAATGGGGATGTGATGAAAAACGAGGAAACCGGGAGAATCAGTTATTACACTTCTAAAAAAGAAGTGGTCTACACCAGTCTGATGATGTGTGAAAACGCACCTCCTGAATGGCAGATAGTACCAGAAGAAAATATAAAACGCTTTCAAAAATCTGTCCGCTACAAAAGGTCAGAAGATAAAGAAGCTGCTTTAGAAAAATTCAAAATCACATTTCAGAAACAAAGATTATGGAATGAGGTATTGAAGATTGAAAAAAGTGCGGATGCCCAACTTGGCAGGTCATTTGAATTTGCCCTCCCAAAAGAATGGAGCAGACAGGAACAGATTCAATATACATCCGACTATATCCAAAAAACATTTGTGGATAAGGGAATGTGTGCTGATTGGAGTATCCACGACAAAGGGGATGGCAACCCCCATGTCCACCTGCTTCTGACGATGCGACCTTTTAACCCGGACCATTCTTGGGGAAAGAAAGAAGTCAAGGATTGGGATTTTGTCAGAGATAAAAGCGGAAATATCGTGATTGACGAATCCCACCCGGACTGGTGGCAGGATAAGAAAAACCCTGACCGTCATGGAATCCGTATCCCTGTATTAGACGAAAACGGAATCCAGAAGATTGGTGCAAGAAACCGCCTGCAATGGAAACGGGTGCTGACCGATGCTACTGGATGGAACAATCCCAAAAATTGTGAGCTGTGGCGGAGTGAGTGGGCAAAGGTGTGTAATGAACATCTTCCTTTGCATAATCAGGTTGATCACCGTTCTTATGAAAAACAGGGAAAACTCCAGATTCCTACCATCCATGAAGGTGCTGACGCAAGAAAGATTGAACAAAAATTTCTTGCCGGGCAGGAAATAAAAGGTTCGTGGAAAGTAGCGGAAAATCAAATCATAAAACAGCAAAACACGTTATTGCAAAAGATACTGGACACCTTTGGAAAAGTATCAGGTGCATTATCATTATGGAAGGAGCGATTAAATGACATTAGAAGAAAGCCGGGAAGTCATTCCCATGATGGAATCAATGATAAACCAGATCGAGGAACAGCAGAACCTTATGGCAGAGATGGTACAGGAATTACAGGAAAAAGACAGACAGCTTCTGTCCTTTCAGGAGCAGAACCAGAGTTTGCAGATATTAAACAGCGAGTTATCCGGACTGCTGAATCTTTTGCCAGATACAGAAGAACTGCTTTCCCAGATCGAACAGCAGAAAAACAGAATCGAACAGTTGGAAACCGAGAATCAGCAATGGCAGGAATTAACGCAGAAGCTGAACAACGAGAACAGCTTATTGCTGAAACAGAGCAGAGAATTACTGACCTTAAACAGCAGATAGAGAAAGTGAGGGATATAGATGCGAGAATGCGTAAACTTAGAGAACGTCGGTCAAGTGGAAGAACTTCTACAGATGACAGAACAGATGCAGGACGAACTGGATCAGAAAGACCAGATGATTATGGAACTGAACAGGCAGCTAAACAGATCGCTGACCTTGAACGAGAAATTGAACAGCGAAAACAGAGTCGAGAATATCGAAGCATTGCGGACAAGATTAAGGAAAATAGAAGAACAATTAGCCAACGAGACAGACAGCAGGAAAAGAGCCGACGCAGAAGTCGTGGCATGGAAATTTAGGTATGAAAAAGCGGAACAGGCAAAACGCTATGCACAGACACACCAAAAGACAACAGAGGTAGCTGTTGAGAAAAAAGTGCCCTATGAGAAATGCGATAACTGTGACCGCACTGCTTACCAAAAAGCAAAAGAAAAATGCGATAACCGTAAAATTCAGTTAGAGAAAAAATATAAAAATATGACGGCTGGTTATGAAAGTATCCTGTTTCTGCTGGCATGGTACAGTATAGCCATTACACTATTCACTGCTATCCTTTCTCCAGTTTTCTTTAGTGACTGTATTAGCTTTTTCAGTATGTTTGCTAAAGGAATCTTAAGCCTGTTTCAAAAATTTGTTGCAGGTGCAGATTCTTTCGGACAGTTAAGCAGTGGAATCTCAAATAGTATCATTTCAGGGATTGTGTACTGGCTGATTGTAAGTATTGTTATGGGAATTTTATTTATCATAACGGGATTGCTGATAATCGGGACTGGCTATCAGGTGGGGAAAATCTACCGGAAATATTGCTGGGATATTATCAGCATCATGGTGGTGATAATGAGTACAGCTATCATAATCTATTTCGGAAAATGGATAAAATCAATTATTCCGATAAACCTCATTATGTTGCTACTTCTGGTACATGCGGTTTATATCGGAATCCGATGTTATGTGAAAAACTGGCGAGAAAAACGAGGATATTTTTAAAGTAAAATGGGCAGGTAAAACTGCCTGTTTTTCACAAAACAAATATACTTATTTTTAGTTATCCAGATTTTTAGAGTCTGTGAAAACTGTTCTTTGATTTTTAACACTATTTTTTATAATCTTCCAAATGAATCTGTTTTGATTGATTGACAATTACCGAGCTATTCTAGTATATTTAATCCATAAAGCAGATACAAAATCGCAGATGTGCAGGTGAACAGACATGAAAAATATCCATAGCATTGAATTTTATACTGGAAGCAAGGAAGAACTGCTTCCCGGTTTTGAAAAAGATTTTCCCTATATCGCTTCAAGGGCAGAACTTGACAAGTATATCGGACATTATGTACCGTGGCACTGGCACAAGACAGTGGAACTTTTTTATATGGAAAGTGGTAGCATTGAATATGATACGCCGGGAGGAAAACTGTTGTTTCCGGCTGGAAGCGGCGGCATAGTAAATTCCAATGTACTCCATATGACAAAAGCAATATCGCAGAAAGAAAAGAATATACAGCTACTTCATATTTTCGATGTTTCCCTACTTGCCGGGGAACAGGGAAGCAGGATTGAACAAAAATATATTGCGCCTATCATAACAGCCCCACAGATTGAGGTAATTCCGCTTTTTCCAGGCAATGCAGAAGAAGAAAGGATTTTGAAACTGCTTGCCGCTTCATTTCGTTTATCCAGTGATGAATTTGGATATGAAATAAAACTGCGGGAAACCCTAACAGAAATATGGCTCATGCTTTTTGAACTATCCCGTCCTATGCGTGAAAAAAAGGGGGAACATAATAAAAGCAACGATAAAATAAAGCTGATGATGATATATATTCACGAACATTACAGAGAGAAAATCTCTATCCCGGAACTTGCGGCAGCAGCATACCTAAGCGAAAGGGAGTGTTATAGAGTGTTCCATGACTGTCTGCACATGACACCCGTAGAGTATATAAAGGCTTACCGTCTGCAAGCTGCCTGTCAGATGCTAGCAAAGGGGCAGGAAGCAGTTACCGTTATCAGCCATGAGTGCGGTTTGGGGAGTAGCAGTTATTTTGGAAAGGTTTTTCGAGAATACACACATTGTTCACCCACAGAATATCGGAGAAAATGGCAGAATAGTGATAGATAAGGGCAGAAAAGAAATATTTTTTCTATTCCTTTTGCATTATAATGATACCTGTAAAGTAAATCCGTCATTTACAGGAGGTGAGTGCAAAGTGGTAAAACTGAACATTCTGAACATGAAAAATTTTTTAGATACGGTCAATAGCTGTTCCGGCAAAGTAAATATGCTCTGCCCGGATGGTAAAAAACAAAACATCAATGGGGAAGAAAAGATACAGGGCAGTTTGTGGCGGCAATACTCCCAAAACAAAAACTGTTTGCGGCTTGTTTTAGAAGTTCCGAATCCAACGGACTATATGAACATTGTTTCGTACTATGCCGGGGATTGCTGATTTATCTGTAAATATTTCATCATAAAGGGGCTGGACAGTTTATCTTCCAGCCCCGCCCTTTTGAAAGGAGTTAAAAATGGAGTTGAACATTCAGACCGCAGAACTGGCATTAAGGGAAGCGGCAGAATCCAATCCGGGAGCATGGGCAGAACATTCCCGGTATGTAGCCGAAGCCTGTAAAAACATTGCGTCACACTGTAAAGATTTATCTTCTGAACAGGCGTATATTTTCGGGCTGTTACACGATATTGGACGTTATGCCGGAGTGAGTTCGGAAAGGCATCTGATAGACGGCTATCGTTACTGTATGGAGCGTGGGTGGGGAAAAGCCGCACAAATATGTATATCCCACGCATTTATGATACAGGATATTGCCACATCTATCGGAGAGTTTGATGTCAGTGATGAGGATTACCTGTTTATGAAAGAATTTGTTGCAAATGCGGTATATGATGATTATGACCGTCTTGTACAGTTATGTGACGCATTGGCTATGCCTTCGGGGTTCTGTCTTTTGGAAAAGAGATTTGTAGACGTGACAATGCGATACGGCGTTCACCCAGCGACAATAGACAGATGGAAAAAGATTTTAGAGATTAAAGAACGGTTTGAGGATCAGATTGGCTGTTCTATCTATGCCCTGCTTCCGGGCGTTATGGAAAACAGTTTTCGTTAAGGGGGGATATTGTGTATTACGAATCCAGTGATTTTTTGGAAACAGCGGACAGCGATACGTTAAAGCAGATTGCCCGCACAAGGGAATTAACACGGAAATATTATTTTTCTGATTATAGAGATACAGAAAAACGCACTTCCATTCTTCGGGAGCTGTTGGGCGGAATAGGGGAAAATGTGGCAATCGACACGCCTTTTCATTGCGACTATGGAAAAAATATTTTTTTGGGAAATGATGTGATCGTCAATATGAATTGTACCTTTGTGGATAACAAAACTATCCGAATTGGCGACAGGGTATTGATTGCGTCAAATGTGCAGATTTATACATCTTCACACCCTGTCTTACCACAGGAAAGGTTTGTGCCGGATTGGAGGGAACGTCAGACAACATTTTTTAGAACCTATGCACGTCCGATAGAAATAGAAAGTAATGTCTGGATTGGCGGCGGCTGTATTCTTCTGCCCGGAGTCACTATAGGAAAAAACAGCGTGATAGGGGCTGGAAGTGTAGTTACCCGCCCTATCCCGCCTAATTGTGTTGCAGTAGGAAATCCATGCAGGGTGATACGTTATTTTGATACAGACAGGGAAAGGTGGCAGCATGAAGTATAAGCATATCGTTTTTGACATTGACGGCACTCTGATTGATACGGAATATGCTGTATTACATTCTTTACAGGAAACTATAAAGGGATTGTCCGGGAGAGAGATACCATGTTCTGAACTAAGATTTGCGTTAGGGATTACAGGAACAGACGCTTTGAAAAAACTTGCGATAAAAGACACTTCCTATGCGATAGAATTATGGGATAAAAATATGCGTAACTATACAAATAACATTAAAGTATTTGACGGAATCGTTGAATTATTGAAAAATCTTCTAAGTCTGGATTATGAAATGGGGATTGTCACATCAAAGACAAGGGAAGAATTTACACATGATTTTTGTCCGTTTGGTATCAGTCATTATTTCAAAACAATCATATGTGCAGACGATACACAGGAACATAAACCCAATGCCGCACCGATTTTGAAATATGTGGAATTATCAAAAACAGACCATAGGAAAGTACTTTATATCGGAGATAGCAAATATGACAGTAAATGTGCGGAAAATGCGGGAATTGATTTTGCTTTAGCAGTATGGGGCAGTCATAATAAGCACATAAAAGCAGATTATTTTTTAGAAAAACCTGCCAATCTGTTATCTGCTATCACTTCAGAGAAATTTTATTAGCGATGAAAGATCGAACGAAAATGACTCCGAGGTATATTAAAAAAACTTGCTTGATCAATTATGGTGATTTTGATTAAGTAGCCTGTATGTAAAATAAAGCATACAGGCTACTTGTGGTTTACAATTCCAAAGAATCTTCTGCATCTACCCACATTTGCATATTACCATCAAGATATAATCGTGCATATTCAAGTGGCTCATCAATAGCAAGTGTATTTAATGCGCAGTCTGATCCAGGAGTGGTTTTTAAGTTCTTCTCAGCTTCCCAACAGTCAATGCGGAGCATATAACCGGCATTGGTATAAACATCAATGCTGTTTCTGTGTGGATTGTATTCTGCAAATATTGTTCTCATCGTATCTTATCTCCATTTTTTTAATAATCAGTTATAGAGTTAAATATCGAAAACATTTCAATCAGTTCACCATGTTGTTATTGTTATATGTTATACTGTGTTATGAAATTTTCTTTCCCTTAATTTTTCCCATATTAAGGTTCATGAAAGCTAATGGGAGAATGTAACACAAGGGAAAGAGTAAGGGAAAGTACACTTGCTACAAACTTAGTGTTTTCAAGGGTTTGCGAAGAATTTGATAATCAAATATAATAGTTATTAAATTTCCTAAAATAAGTGGAATATCAACTATAATTTGCATAGATAACTTTCGTAGATATGCATAACATATCTACGAAAGCAGTATTTTTTCTATATCTTCCTAAGACAGTATATAAAACATTCATTTCGCTTTGCATCATTGTGAATCTCAATTCGCTTTTTTATATTCTCTGATTCTGCTCGATCTAAATTATTTTCCCAGACCAGATTTATAAAATAGTCATTTAAAAATTCTAAAACACTCGTCTTCCCACTACCATTTTTTCCAGTAAGAATCAAATGTTTCATTTATCTTTTGACAATGGAATGCAGCTACAGTCTTATGGAATCAAGTTTCTTCTTTTTCCTGTAAAAAGAAAAACAGACTCCCCGACAACGGAAAGCCTGTTTTCCCATTATTTTTTTAAGGATAGACTTATTTATCTTTGGAAATCAGATGATATGGAAGTGCTACACCTACGATGCCTCCCACCATATTTCCGAGAGTAACGATCAGAACGTTATAGAAATATGCACCGATTCCCACTTTGCCTGTCAGCAAAGAAACACCGATACTGCTCATGTTAGCAATACTATGTTCAAATCCACAAATCATGAATACGAAAATACACCAGAAAATCATGATCAGTTTTCCTGATTCTGACTTCATCTTGATTCCACACCATACAGCAAGACAGACCAGAATATTACACAGCACTGCCTTCATAAACAACGGCACCGGAGCAGTTGTTGTTTTATTCACTGCCAGATTCACAAAATAGTCACCGATCGCACCGGTAGGAACCTTTGCAGCTACAAAAAGTGCAGAAGATAACAGAGAACCTACCAGGTTTCCGATCCAGCAGAAGCCCCACAATTTAAAGGCATCGCCCCATGCTGCGGTTTTTCTGAATCCTGCTGCTGCCATAACAAAGTTATTTCCGGTAAACAGTTCTGCACCCGCCATAATGACCAGGCTAAGTGCTGCTGCAAATGCGGCACTCTGTGCCGGTTTTGCCCAGATTGCTGCTGCATCTGAACTTGATAAATGTCCGGCAAAGGTAAATGCTACAAAACCGCCCATAGCAACAAAGATGCCGGCAAGAATGGATGCTACAAAGTATCCAAGTGGATTGCTCTTTAATAAATTTAATTTTGCTGCCGCACTGTTACACACGGCCTTAAATTCGTCTTTAAACATGTTTCTATGCTCCCTTCAAGTCCGATTCTTTAGACAAATAGGGCTGCCACACCCTGTGCATACCCGGGTTTCCCGGATAGCTGCTATGCGGCAGCCGCCTCTTTCATTATTTAGAACAGACCGGAAATCTTTCCTGTTTCGTCTACATCGATTCTTTCTGCTGCA
>NZ_CANTKB010000049.1 GCF_947654165.1 uncultured Blautia sp. | reverse complement strand
AAAGTACACCTTCATGTAAAACACCCACCTTACAATAATTTGGCTTTTTCGTAAATTTCTGCACGATACCGAAAAGTTGATAAGGGCATATTACATTCTTTCGCAGCAGACGTTCCAGTTATTTTCCCATTTTTCCACCGCTGATACACATCGTGAAAATTATCCGGCAATCTGCTTGGTGGTCTGCCGAACCGCACACCTCTGGCTTTTGCCGCTGCAATACCTTCTGCTTGCCTTTGCCGAATATTTGTTCTTTCGTTTTCTGCTACAAACGACAGTACTTGCAATACAATATCTGACAGAAACGTTCCCATCAGATCTTTTCCCCGGCGAGTGTCAAGTAAAGGCATATCAAGAACCACAATATCAATTCCTTTGTCTTTTGTGAGAATTCTCCACTGTTCCAGTATTTCCACATAGTTACGTCCTAAGCGATCAATACTTTTTATGTAAAGCAGATCATCTTTCCTGACACGACGAACCATTTTTCTGTATTGTGGGCGCTTGAAGTCTTTTCCAGACTGTTTATCAATAAAAATATTCTTTTCTGGGATAGCCAACTCCTTCAATGCAATCAATTGCCGATCTTCGTTCTGATCCCGACTACTGACACGTATATATCCAAATATATTCCCCATCCTTGTTACCTCCTGCATAGTCTCTGATAGGTGAAAAGCCGTCTTCCCCAAAAGAAAGACAGCTCCCATGTCTTCTCTGAACTTTTTCACTCTAAACTACTATCTCATTCAGGACAATGCTTTAAGAATCTGTTTCATGCTTTCCTATAGATACACTAATTCACTCAACACAATTTCCTGCACACGATTCCTAATATTATTACACTGTCGCACCCACTCCATAGGATTACATGCTTTTAATTCCTCTGTAACTCCCTCCGCACTTCGTATTTGTGCATCAATCAATTCATACCGCTCTTGTGCCTGTTCATTCATATCCGCAAGATAGCTGTCCAGTTTCCCAGTCAACAGAAGATAAGAATACGTGCCTGATTTATAGTTTTTCAGATATTCTTTCCGAAGTATTCCCCAGTAACCAATCGGTCTGGTTTCCTCTGGCAAGCCTATCATCGGCAGGTAATAATCTCCTGCCAATACATAATCTAATCCATTACTGTCATCATATAGTATTTTTCTCTGATCGCTCATGTTCTTCTCCTCCATCAAATCTTTCTCTTCTCTCTCAGATATGCTTCAAATATACTTCTTCGAATCAACACCTTTTTCCCGATTTTATATACTGCCCCTGCTTCATGCGACATACAGACAACGGGTTTGATTCCAAGTCTGTAGTATTCGCACGCCATGTTATAGGTCACGTAGTCATGGCTCATAAATTCCAGATCTTCGTCATCAATCTCATCTGAAAACATCCATACATTACCGTTCATCTTTTATCTCCTCCTTGCCCTTTCCTGTCGCTGGTTCATGAAATCGTTCCAGATAGACATCAAAAATATCCCGGTTGATCAATACGGTTCCATCTATTCTGTAAATCGCACCTGCATCACTGGCGAGTTCAAAAAGTTTCTTATAAGAAATGCTGTAAATAATCTCTGCCTGCTGATAGCGCAGATACTGTCGGCGCAATTTTCTAAGCTGCTCTGGTACTTCTTTCATACTTGTGATTGGTTTATAATTTTTATCCATGATACTTTCCTCCAAAATTAGATTCACTGTTTTACAGAAGTTGACTGCCGGGATATATTTTTGAGTACGAAAAAAAGCACCTCTCAGATTAACTCTAAGAAGTGCTCTTGTTTTCATGCATATCAATCATTGATTCGGTAAATCAATTTTGATTTCATTCTCAAACCTGTGTCCTTTCACCTGAAATTCGTCATGCTTCATAACGATTCATTATTATCCCAAATTTTGTTGTCAAATTGTTGTCAACTGTGGTCTGACATCATGGTTTTAGAGATTTTGTATTTAATTTTAGTACAGCTTTGCACCAGCCGGAATTCTGTTATCTACCATCAGAAGGTTCAGTCCTTCGTGACCATCTTCCTCGTGTACTGCTGAAATCAGCATACCCTCAGAAGGAATTCCCATCATCTTTCTCGGTGGCAGGTTCACGATAGCGATTGCTGTCTTACCAACCAGTTCTTCCGGCTCGTAATAGTCGTGAATACCGCTTAAAATCACGCGATCCTTGCGTTCTCCATCATCCAGTACAAACTTCAGAAGCTTCTTGGATTTCGGAACTGCTTCACACTCAAGAATCTTAACTGCACGGAAATCAGATTTTGCAAATGTATCGAAATCTACCATTTCTTCAAAGATTGGCTCGATCTTTACGTTGGAGAAATCAACCTTCTCAGCAACCTTTGCTGCAGCAGCAGGAGCTGCTTCGGAAGTCTTGGAAGCTTTCTTGTCAGCGTCTAGGGACTTCATTGTCGGGAATTTTTTTGATTGCTAAGCTAACTCTTGTATATCCTTGCAAACCCTTGGAAAATAGGCTTTCCCGGATTCTATATACTTGGTCACTCTTGGACGTTTTTTTGACTTTTGTGCGTCTAAAAGATGTCATTCGCCTTAAAATACGTCTTTTTATTTTAAGACATGTACTGCCGTGTCAAACACTTCAATACTAGATGAGTATAGCATATTTATCCCAGTATGAATAGGTATATTTTCAATCTTCAAAGAGTTCAATCGCAGGACTCTTTTCTAAAAAATATCCATATTTTTTGATAATTTCTCAATTACTGATTTGGTAACATCTGGGTTTGCTTCTGCATATATGTTCATGGTAGTCGATACATCAGCATGTCCCATTACCTCTTGAATTACTTTGATGTTGGTTTCATTCTCGCAAAATCTTGATGCAAACGTATGTCTGAAGATATGGCAGGAGAATCTTGGAATCATAACAGGTTCTCTCTTCTCCTTTTTAGCAGCCACCTCTTCTTCTGAATTATGTGTATCCACAATTCTCTTGATTGCCCGGTTTACTGCTGCTGGGTTATGTGGCATCCCAAATCGGTTTGTAAATACAAAATTGGTCATTCCATCCACATTCTCAACGCAAAAGCCTTCCTGCTTCTGTCTCTCATATTCTTCCTGAAGCACATCATATACCTGCTGCATCATAGGTATTCTACGATTACCAGCTTCTGTCTTTGGCAAAGATACTCTAAACTCACATTTATATGAATCATCCGCTCTCTGGTAATAGGTCAAGCTATGATTGATATCAATGATTCGATTTTCCAAATCAATATCATCCCAGCGTATCCCAATTGCTTCTCCTATTCTGCATCCAGTTCCTAACAAAAATACAAAGAATGGATACCAGTGATAAAAGAACGGATTCTTTGCTACATACTCCATGAATTTTCTCTGCTGATCCACAGTCAACGCTCGCCTTGTTTTTCTGGCACCACCATTACGCTTTTTTACTTCACAGTATGCTCCGTCTACCGGATTCTTCCTTATGATATCATCTCTGACAGCAAGTTGAAATGTAGGTCTTAGTACTGTGTTAATTGTCTCAAGCGTATTAATCTGTAATCCCTGATTATTAATCAAGTCTGTATAAAAGAATAACACGTCTGAGTATTTCACATCTCTTACTTTCTTCTTGCCAAATGTATCACGAATAAAATGATTCCATGTATACAAATAATTACTGTAAGTAGTGCTACGCAATTCTGTTTTAGTTGATATGTACCTGTCAAACAAAAAGTTTACATCAGCTTTTCCTGCGACATAGATATCAAGTCCATCCAACTGGTCTTTTTGTAACTGTTCTTCTCTTTCTCGAAGCTTCACCAAAGACTTTGCATAAATGGTTCTTTTCTTGCCTAATGGATCAATATATACATATGAGTATCTTCCGTCGCCTTTTCTGTAACCCTCACCCTTTCTTAATACTCTGCCTTTACCATCTTTTCTACAAGCCATTATTCTCTCCTTTCCGGAGAAAAGAGCCTGTTCTACTGATTAGCCTGCTGCTTCATTTGTAATTCAACACCCATTCTAATCAATTGCGAAATGGATAGATTATGAGTCTCAGCATACTCAACCATTATCTGGTATTCCTCTTCTTTGAATTTAACAGTTACCTTATGATCAAAAGGTTTATCTGCTTTTGGTCTTCCAGTTCTAGCCATCTGTATGCCTCCTTCATATCTTAGTCATATTATACTTTTGGTCTGACCGAAAGTCAATACATTTTTTCTCTCTTGGCTCATTTTTCTCCATACTTGTTTGTATTTCTTCTATATCAATGCGTCATTTCTCATAATTACTTATAAAACTCGTCATCTACAATATGGAAAGTCTCCAGATATTCATCAATAATATCCAGATTAACCAACACCAGCTGATTCACTTTATAACATGCCTTTGCATCCTTCGCTAACTGCATAAACTTTGACACACTCATTGAATACATCTCTGCTCCTTCTGAATATCTGACAAATCTTTTATTATTAGTCTTTTTAGTTCTGCTGTCCATTTGCTAACTCCTCCATTACCATTTTGCGAGCTACAGGTAACAGATCAAACTGTCGTATCAATGCTCTGTCTATTTCTTCTCTCACGCCGGAATCCTCAATGACAGTTCCACTTTTTGCTCTAATGCAGCCTTTTGAAATTGTCTGTGCATCTTCAGGCATAAAATCAGATATCTTACTTAATCCAAATCCACTCACATCCTTCGGATTTAAAATCACATGTACCGGAATATCCTTTAACTTACTGCTCAAAGGGACTACTGACACCTGTGGTGCACCATCATGATTACTGGCATCACATGAAATAATTATTCCTGGTCTGATTCCTCCCTGGATGCCATGTGGATTTTTTCCAAAATCTGCATACACGACATCAAATTTATTATACTTACCATATCTTCTTTTTTCTGTTCGTCTGCTCATATCTATGCTCCCTTCTTGATGTGCATATCCAATCTGCCCTCATCTACAGTCACCACAATGCCGCCTGCTTCAATAACCAGTCCTACCTTAAAATAAGCATCCGCAACACTGCTGGATATAGCTGCCATATTCGCAACAACTACTCCACTGATTTGCTTTTTGCAGATCATATTCACAATCTGATTCCACTGGCGATCAACATCTCTCTGCGAAAAGCCATTGCGTCTTATCTTTCCCACGATTGAATATTCTTTTCTCTTTACAAATTCATGTATATATTTGCTCTGCTTGTCTTCAAGCATATTTACTTTTTCCAATGGAGCCTGCACTGAAAGATATTCTATGCAATCCATCTTTTTAATCTTTCTTCTCATTCTCTGCCTCCTATGCTGACTTCAAAGCCTGCTCTATCATAAAATCAAATGTCTTTTCCAAATAATCCTGCTTATCTGCAGGTAACCGCTTTAGCCTCGAATCTAATGAATCCGGTGTACAGTCTATTGCAAGTAAGCTATTTGCGTCTGTTTCATAAACTTCCATAAGCATATACAAATTTTTCATGCTCAAGTTTCTTCCTCCTTGCTCCACCTGTCCAAGTGTCGAAACACTTATTCCAGTTTTAGCAGCAACCTCTTCAATGAGAAGTCCTTTGTCCTTACGGATATCACGAATCACCGGACCAATTTTATATCCTTCGTATTTCATCGTCGTACCCTCCAATGTCCTGTGCCATTTCCCTAATCATCTCTACAGCTGCATCTTCTGTTTCATACTGACCAAGCCACTTCCCACTTGAATCATGTACAACTGTTCCGAATGCAGTCTGTGTAAATCTGCAATCCTTCACAGCCGGGACTTGTTTGTCCCGACCGGAATGATTTTCTGTTGTCGATCTACCAAAGGACTCCTTTAGCATCCAAAGTCCTCTGCATGAGATACAGTAATTGGCACTGGACCGACTTCAAGAGAATAGAGCCATATGCCCATATCTGTGATGGTCTTCACAAATTCCTCCAGATCATAAATGTCATCGGTGATCTCATTCAGGCTTCTGACTACTACAACCTCAAAATCTTCCTCTTTAAGTGTTGCAAATAAAGCATTCAGTGCTTCTCTGTCATAGTCCCTTGTCATTGAGCGATCACAATACGCATCATTTATTATTACTCCATTAGGTATTGCCTGATCACGCATACTTTCAACCATCTGGACTACATTGAGTTCCGCTCTGCGTGACTTTACAAATGCAATACCCTTTGCAAGCTCCTGATTATCTGTACCTTCGTTTCCTACTAAGTTAAAATCTCTTTTTTTCATTTTGTTATCTCCTTTACGATTTCGTATTGGAGAGTTTTGGCGCCTCCACTCTCGTGGTGTGCTGTATCTCAAGCACAAGTATATTGTAATCTGCCACACCTTAATTGCCGACCGTGTACAGGCGACAATTATGTCGTGTAAACACGACAATCACTTTTCAACTGACACGCTTTTCATTGCTTTCATCATTGCAAGACACTGTCTTATCTGCAATTCATCCATATCTGAAAGAACATCCATTGCCTCAGATAATAGTTCCGACTTTTCTTCATTCTTTCCATACATTATGAAATCAACAGATACACCAAGTACGATTGCTAGATTATCTAATGTCTGTGTCTTAAAATCTCCACCATTTTCAATCGCAGATAATGCTTGTCTGCCTATACCTACTCTATGAGCTAACTCATCCTGTGATAATCCTATCTCCTTTCTTCTATCAGCAATTCGTATTCCTCTCTCATAATCCTTTTCTCTTGTCTGTGCTTTACTGCTCATAAATCCTCCTTGCCGCCCGTGGAAACGAACAAGTCGGATTACCTTTACAGCACAAAAAGACGCACGAGGAAACCAGTATCATAAATACTGTTCGTTTCCCCTGCGTCTCTGGTGCTTCCATCTTTTGATGTGCCCTTATCAGGTGGGCTATAATTTAATTTTCAATCGTTATATTCTGAAAGTTCCATTCTCAGAATGTTCCTTCATCATTCCCTCGGAATACTTCTTGAGTATCATCACTCGCTTGCATCTGTCACACTTAATTCCAATATTCTGAAGTGCCACAGCGGAATCATCACCGCATACAAAATATTCCATCATTAACTTGTTGCATTTTTTACATCTAATTTCTATAACATTTTCTTTGTTCAATTCAGTTCGCTCCTTATTCATACAAAATCATCAATCTACAATTCTGTACTCGTAAAGGAAAGGGAAATCACCTTTGCAAGCCTTTTGCCGAGAGTTCCGATGAATGTCTGCACATTCCCCGGCTTTGCTGATCTAAAGCCAACTGATATGAATTGTGCTGTCAGCACACAATCACATCAGGCTCCGGCTCTTTCCATAAACCACATATTGTTATCTTCATAGAAAAGGAATATTTCCTTTCCATCTACCACACAGGTATAACGCTCTCCAACTCCACCAGCCCTTGTACTGGCTGCTCTGCGCTTGTCTTTTACTCGTGTAATCTCATACTTTCTGCCATCTTCCCATGTTATCTCTTTTGGAATGAGCAGTCCGTCCCTTGAAAACTCTGCAAGTACATCAACATATACCTTATTGCTCAATGTAATCACCTTCCTTACAAGATTGCTATTGCTCTGGAAGCATCCATCTTCCTTGCTATATAGCCTTTTTCTTCTAATATTTTCAGATGTGCATAAACACTTGAAGTCGATGCCACCCCTACCATCTTGCATATCTCCCTGATAGTAGGAGCATAGCCATTCACACGCTGATATTGCATAATGCTTTCATACACATTCTGCTGCTTCTCCGTCAATGGTGCTCTGTCTACCAGATTAATTCTTGCTGCTTCGCTCATGTTCCGCCTCCCTCTTCTTTACTCTATTGGCACTTCTCGTTGCTAACCTGAAAAGTACCCATGTGGATGTACTGTGTGTTCTTCTTTTGCATTGACTGCCGATAGAATCCTGTCCCGGTACATGAGTCCCCTCTGGATACTGTAAAATCCAAATCTTCTGCGTATCTCATCCACCGCTGAATCCATCTTCATCTGCTTTTCACGCTTCTCCACACTTGAGAATAAATCAATCTGTTCCCAATAATTATCTGTTACTAAGTCTGCACCTCGGACACCAACACTGCGGATTGGCTTGCTCCAGTTATAGTTTTCCTTAAATATCTGATAAGCATATGCAGCTATCTCTCCGGTGATATTCGTTGCATGGTCAATCTTTTTCTGACGGGTAAAAGAGAATAACTCATTATCCCTGACACTTATCTCAACCACTCTGCACCGGAATCCATTCTCACGAAGTCTTGCTGCAACACTCTCAGCCAGAATATAAAGAACAATCTTTACATCCTCATCGCATACTAAATCCTTTGGCGTCGTTATGCTGTTTCCCACCGATTTGATTGGAGCGTGGGTATTCTCCAGCTTGACAGGTGAATCATCATAGCCATTAGCAAACGACCATAAGATACTGCCCCTCTTTCCAAGGTGACTGTTAAGCACATCTTCATCTGCCCTTGCAAGATCACCTATGGTTTTGATACCAAATAATGCAAGCTTTCTGTTCGTACTTTTGCCAACGTATAGAAGATCTGCCACCGGAAGTGACCATGCCTTCTGCTTAAACTCACCCTTATACATAGTTGTGATTGCATCCGGCTTCTTATAGTCTGAACCAAGCTTTGCAAATATCTTATTGAAAGAAACACCAACACTTACTGTGATGCCAAGCTCTGACTTCATTCTCCTGCTGATTTCCTGTGCAATGAGCAATCCATCCCCTTTAAGGGAGCTGCTCCCTGTAACATCAAGCCAGCACTCATCAATCCCATATGGCTCCTGTCTGTCCGTATATTCTGCATATATCTCATGCGCCATCCTTGAGAACCGAAGATATAAGTCCATTCTTGGTGAAACAAATGTTATGCCCGGACAGACTTGCTTTGCCTGCCAGAGTGCCATTCCTGTTTTCACACCGTACTTCTTGGCAATATAGTCAGCTGTTAAGACAATCCCATGTCTTGCCTCCGGGTCGCCGCCTACTGCCAATGGCTTTCCTGCAAGCTCAGGATGATGCAGATGTTCAATCGAAGCATAACAACAGTTGATATCTGAATGAAGTATTACCCTGTCTCCCATCTGCATCACCTCCTGCATTTAATCTGTCATTACCATAACTTTAGTCCAAGTATATGGGTAATGTTTCTTACAGGGCATAGTATAACCCCAAGAATAATCGACTGTCAACGGACACATGTGTCCTTTTTCTCATTATATTGGATTTTTAGCTTGAATAATTGGTACTGTTGCTATATACTATGGAGTGAAAAGAGACATTAGAAATCAACAAAATGAAAGAAAAGAGGCGTATGTATGTACTCAATCGGAGAAATCATTTCATTATATAGAAAAAAGAAAGGCTTGCTCCAGCAGGATCTCGCTGATGAACTGGCAAAGGAAGGCATTACCATTTCCTACAAGGCTATATCCAACTGGGAGCGAAATCTTGCCGAACCAAGCGTAACGATATTTTACAAGGTGTGTAGAATCCTTGGTATTACTAATATGTATGAAGCATATTTTGGAGTAAATCCTGCTGATCCTTTCTCATCATTGACTGATGAAGGCAGAGAAAAAGCTATGGACTACATCAATCTGCTCCATGCATCCGGAATGTATGAGAAGAAAATGGCTAAGATTATCCCATTCCGCAGCATTGATATATTTGAAAATGCGGTATCAGCTGGTACTGGTAATTTTCTTGTAGACGGACCGAAAAAGACCATATGCATAGATGAATCTCTTCTACCAGAAGATACTACATTCGGTGTACGCATCAGTGGTGACAGTATGGAGCCTGAGTTTCACGATGGTCAGATTGCATGGGTATTACAACAGGAATCTGTTGATACCGGAGAAATCGGTATCTTCTCTCTCAATGGAGAAGCCTATATTAAGAAGTTACAGAACGATAACGACGGAATTTTCCTTATCTCACTTAATAAAAAATATGCACCTATCAAGGTTAGTGAAAATGACCGCTTAGACATATTTGGAAAAGTTCTTGGAAAATCTGATGCTTCTGCTATTACAGGGCATTGCCGATAAAATTGCAAGTCCTTTTTATCGGACACATCATTTTGCATAATTAACAATAAGAAAATATCTATCTATCTATAGAACTGAAAGAAGGGATTTTTATGGCGGTTACCAATAATATCCGAGAAATCCGAGAACAACGTGGCATTTACCAGGATGACCTTGCCGCTGCTATCGGATACAGCACCAAAACTGTCGGCAGGATAGAACGTGGAGACAGCACCCCATCTGCCGAGTTTATGCTGCGGATTTCTAAATACTTTAATATGCTGGTGGAAGATGTCTTCCATGTAGAAGATTGAGCTGGGCACAATGACACCCAGCTCTTTTACTATCTACTTTCAACATAAATTTTAAAATCACATATAATTATCCACTAACATATATGTAATTACTGTGCAAATCTTAATACAGTTTTGCACCTGCTGGAATTGAATCGTCTAACATTACAAGATTCAACTTTTCTTCACCATTTACATTGTGAATAGCTGAAAGTAACATACCACAAGAGTCAATTCCCATCATTGAACGTGGTGGAAGATTTACGATTGCAAGTAATGTCTTACCAACAAGTTCCTCTGGCTCATAAAAAGCATGTACTCCTGAAAGAATTGTTCTCTCATTCTCTGTTCCATCATCAAGTGTAAATCTAAGAAGTTTTTTGCTCTTAGGCACTGCTTCACAATTCTTTACCTTTACAACACGGAAGTCTGACTTTGAGAATGTATCAAAATCAACCTGCTCCTCAAATAAAGGCTCTATTTCAATACCTGTATTATTTTCAACAACTGCTGCCACTTCTTCTGTTACTACTACTTCATTATTATCCATTTGGTTAATCTCCTTCTCTTCATTTCTCACAATATATTATATCGACAAAACCGGAATCATCAATAGATATAATAGACATTTCATTTCTATTACTCATATATCTTATCAACCTCTGCTTCATACACCGCCTCAGTATGTGCATCGAACAGCACCCATTCCACCAAATCAAAGCTGTTTGGATTATCCTGCAGGAATCTATTAACTGTATGAACTGCAACTTTCGCTGCTAGCTCTACCGGAAAACTGTACACACCTGTCGATATAGAAGGAAATGCAATAGACCTGATTCCATTATCCATTGCCAGCTCCATGGAATTAAAATAGCAGTTAGCAAGAAGTTCCTCTTCTCTATTCCTTCCACCATTCCATATCAGTCGGTCATTTTTTGCGGACAGTTCATACATGCTATCCTTTTCTGTTCTCT
>NZ_CANTKB010000048.1 GCF_947654165.1 uncultured Blautia sp. | reverse complement strand
ATTAAGGAGGGAAGTAACGTGCCACGTAAAGGACATACTCAGAAAAGAGACGTTCTGGCTGATCCAATGTACAACAGCAAGGTAGTTACAAAACTTATCAACAGCGTTATGTTAGATGGTAAGAAAGGTGTAGCTCAGAAAATTGTTTATGGTGCATTTGCCAGAGTGGAAGAAAAAGCTGGTAAACCAGCAATCGAAGTATTCGAAGAAGCAATGAACAACATCATGCCAGTATTAGAAGTAAAAGCAAGACGTATCGGTGGTGCAACATACCAGGTACCTATCGAAGTTAGACCAGACAGACGTCAGGCTTTAGCTCTTCGTTGGTTAACAATGTTTTCTCGTAAAAGAGGAGAGAAAACAATGGAAGAAAGACTGGCTAATGAATTATTAGATGCAATGAACAACACAGGCGCATCTGTTAAGAGAAAAGAAGACATGCATAAGATGGCTGAAGCAAATAAAGCATTTGCTCACTATCGTTTCTAAGAGGAGGAAATCCAATTGGCTGGAAGAGAATATCCGTTAGATAGAACCAGAAACATTGGTATTATGGCGCACATTGATGCTGGTAAAACTACCACAACAGAGCGTATCCTGTATTATACCGGTGTAAACTATAAAATCGGTGATACTCATGAAGGTACTGCTACCATGGACTGGATGGAACAGGAGCAGGAAAGAGGTATCACAATTACCTCAGCCGCTACAACATGCCACTGGACACTGCAGGAGAACTGCAAACCAAAAGAAGGTGCTCTGGAACACCGTATCAATATCATTGATACTCCAGGACACGTTGACTTTACTGTAGAAGTTGAGCGTTCTCTGCGTGTACTTGACGGTGCTGTTGGTGTATTCTGTGCAAAGGGCGGTGTTGAGCCACAGTCCGAAAACGTATGGCGTCAGGCTGACACATACAATGTACCACGTATGGCATTCATCAATAAGATGGATATCCTTGGTGCAGATTTCTACGGCGCTGTAGAACAGATTAAAACAAGATTAGGAAAGAATGCAATCTGCATTCAGCTTCCAATCGGTAAGGAAGATGAATTCAAAGGAATCATCGACCTGTTTGAAATGAAAGCTTACATCTACAATGATGATAAGGGTGATGATATTTCTATCGTTGATATCCCAGAAGATATGGCAGATGATGCAGAACTGTACCGTACAGAACTGGTTGAAAAAATCTGTGAATTAGATGATGATTTAATGATGGAATATCTGGAAGGTGAAGAACCATCTACAGAAGCTTTAAAAGCAACTTTAAGAAAAGCAACATGTGAATGTGCTGCTGTTCCTGTATGTTGTGGTACAGCTTACAGAAATAAAGGTGTTCAGAAACTTCTGGATGCGATCATTGAGTTCATGCCTTCTCCACTGGATGTACCTGCTATTCAGGGTACAGACCTTGATGGTAACCCAATCGAAAAACATTCTTCTGACGATGAACCGTTTGCAGCTCTTGCATTCAAGATCATGGTTGACCCATTTGTTGGTAAGCTTGCATTCTTCCGTGTATATTCAGGAACACTCAACTCCGGTTCTTATGTTCTGAACTCTACAAAAGGAAAGAAAGAGCGTGTTGGACGTATCCTTCAGATGCATGCTAACAAACGTCAGGAATTAGACAAAGTATATGCCGGTGATATCGCTGCAGCTGTAGGTCTTAAATTTACAGTAACGGGTGATACCATCTGTGATGACCAGCATCCGGTAATTCTGGAATCCATGGAATTCCCAGAACCAGTTATCGAGCTGGCTATCGAGCCTAAGACAAAAGCAGGACAGGGTAAATTAGGTGAATCCTTAGCAAAACTTGCTGAAGAAGACCCAACCTTCCGTGCTCATACAAATAAAGAAACAGGACAGACCATTATCGCAGGTATGGGTGAGCTTCACCTGGAAATCATCGTTGACCGTCTGCTTCGTGAATTCAAAGTAGAAGCTAACGTAGGTGCTCCACAGGTTGCTTACAAAGAAACCTTCACAAAACCAGTTGATGTTGATAGCAAATATGCTAAACAGTCTGGTGGACGTGGACAGTATGGTCACTGTAAAGTTAAATTCGAGCCAATGGATGCCAATGGTGAAGAACTGTTCAAGTTTGAATCCACAGTTGTTGGTGGTGCTATTCCTAAGGAATACATTCCAGCAGTTGGTGAAGGTATCGAAGAAGCTATGAAAGCCGGTGTTCTTGGTGGATTCCCAGTAGTTGGTGTTCATGCTAACGTATACGATGGTTCCTACCATGAAGTCGACTCTTCTGAAATGGCATTCCACATTGCTGGTTCTTTAGCATTCAAAGATGCTATGGCAAAAGCTTCACCAGTATTATTGGAGCCAATCATGAGAGTTGAAGTTACAACACCAGAAGATTACATGGGTGATGTTATCGGTGATATCAACTCCCGTCGTGGACGTATCGAAGGTATGGAAGATATCGGCGGAGGAAAGATGATCCGTGGATACGTTCCGCTGGCTGAAATGTTCGGATACGCAACAGACCTGCGTTCCAGAACACAGGGTCGTGGTAACTACTCCATGTTCTTTGAAAAATATGAACCAGTTCCAAAATCCGTACAGGAAAAAGTTCTGGCAGGAAAATCAGATAAATAATATTTAAGACAAATAAAACTTGCAAATATCCTTGATTTGCAATATAATCAAGGATAGCAGGTTGATTTTATCAGCCGCCTCGTTATGAGGCATCAAAATCTAAAATAACAATTGCCCAAACGGGGCGCATGTTTAACAAGGAGGACATTCAAAATGGCTAAAGCTAAATTTGAAAGAAGCAAACCGCATTGTAACATCGGTACCATCGGACACGTTGACCATGGTAAAACAACTTTAACAGCTGCTATCACAAAAGTTCTTGCTACAAGAGTTGCTGGTAACACTGCTACAGATTTCGAAAACATCGATAAAGCTCCAGAAGAAAGAGAACGTGGTATCACAATCTCTACTTCTCACGTAGAATATGAAACAGAAAAACGTCACTACGCTCACGTTGACTGCCCAGGACATGCTGACTACGTTAAGAACATGATCACAGGTGCAGCTCAGATGGACGGTGCTATCTTAGTAGTAGCTGCTACAGATGGTGTTATGGCTCAGACAAAAGAACACATCCTTCTGTCTCGTCAGGTTAACGTTCCATACATCGTTGTATTCATGAACAAATGTGATATGGTTGACGACGAAGAATTACTTGAATTAGTAGAAATGGAAATCGTTGAGCAGTTAGAAGAATATGACTTCACAGACTGCCCAATCGTCAAAGGTTCTGCTCTGAAAGCTCTGGAAGATCCAAACGGTCCATGGGGCGACAAGATCATGGAACTTATGGATGCTGTTGACAACTTCATTCCAGATCCAGAACGTGATACAGATAAAAACTTCATCATGCCTGTAGAAGACGTATTCTCTATCACAGGTCGTGGTACAGTTGCTACTGGTAGAGTAGAAGCTGGTACTCTTCATGTATCTGACGAAGTTGAAATCGTTGGTCTGAAAGAAGAAACACGTAAAGTAGTTGTAACTGGTATCGAAATGTTCCGTAAACTGTTAGACGAAGCTCAGGCTGGTGATAACATCGGTGCTCTTCTTCGTGGTGTTCAGAGAAACGAAATCGAAAGAGGACAGGTTCTCGCTAAACCAGGAAGCATCAAATGCCATACAAAATTCACAGCTCAGGTTTACGTACTGAAAAAAGACGAAGGTGGCCGTCATACACCATTCTTCAACAACTACCGTCCACAGTTCTACTTCAGAACAACAGACGTAACAGGTGTATGTAACTTACCAGAAGGTACAGAAATGTGCATGCCTGGCGATAACATCGAAATGACAATCGAACTGATTCACCCAATCGCTATGGAACAGGGTCTTAGATTCGCTATCCGTGAAGGTGGACGTACAGTAGGTTCAGGTGCTGTTGCATCTATCATCGAGTAATCTGCGGTAAGCAATGAGCAGTGCAGATTCGAGGGTACTGCGAAGTTCGATAGAATAAATATATATTGAACACCGAAAGGTGTATTGTGTCCAAACGTAAGATACCCGTAGAACTTCGGTTCTACGGGTTTTCCTGTTGCCTGAAAATATAAAAAAGAGTGGAAAAGAATAATGAACAGTATAGAAAAACGGTTGCCGGTAGAGTGTCCTGACAACCGTTTTTGATAACAGAATGATAACAAAATTTCCGAATTATATTAAACCTAATAAAGAACTATTATGAATTAAGGCGCTAGGATTATATTTTTCTATAAGGGAATTTACGATTAAACGATATCCAGCACTTATTTTGGGGCTTAGAGTAATTTCCATTTCGGAAAAAGCAACATCGTCTAGTTGTAAATCATAAAACGGGAATGGTTGTTTTTCCAGTCCATGTAAAATCTTATTTGCCATTATTTGGACAGAAGTTGAAAGTATATTAGGACTTTGATTAATATTTACAGGATAAAATTGTAAAATATATCTCCATTCATGTTGAAATTCCCAATGTATATTTTTATGAATTCCCAGGGTTCCTAGGGAAATAGAAAATTTATCACACTCATAAGTAACTAATTTTGGATATAATTTACTAGGATCCGAAGTGTATTCAACTTTATGCAAAATGTTATCACTCATTGCTGCAGGACAGATGTAGCCTTTTTTCATCATGTCAGCTATAGGAATTATAGATTTAAGATAAACACCATTGGATTCATCAGTTACAGGAAGGACACTAACCTCTTTTATTGATTCAGGAGTATTCTCAAATAACTTAAAAGGATTTGTTTTTAATTTTATTCTAACACCGGAATCAAGTGAACTGTACATTTTCCACATCGGAATACTTTCAGTTTTATCGTCAGTCCATGAACTGACATAACAAAATTGTCCGATATTCTTTATATCAGAAGCTACTTTTTCTTGTAGAACGTCCATCTGATCAAGAGAATTTAATCGGAATGTTCGATGGCTAAGAATCAACGCCAAAGTTTCAATACTTGTATAATGGTACAAAAATCAGTACATTGATTCATTAGTTTTAACACCTCCTTATGTAAGATCATATGTCTTGATAATATTATCTTCAGTTCCCTTTTTTACTACAGTATGACAGCCAATGGTAGTTCCCATAGCACGCAGTTTCCATTCTTCCTGTCTTTTAGTCTCATCTTCAATAGCTAATATTTCAGCTTTTTCCTTTTTATAGACATTTTTAAATTGACACCATTTCTTGAAAAAGTCCTGCATTGTAGGATTATCAAAAGTCAGTGAAATCTTCTGATCAGGTGTTTCAGCAAGTGAGAGATTCACTGAATCATCAATAGAAAACAACAGAGAGAGTACATCTCCGTCTGTTTCAATATTAAAATTCAGAAAAACACTTACATTTAATCCAAGTGCAGTTGCTATCTTTTCTAACTGATCCGTTTTTGGATTCCGGATTCCCAGTTCATATTTTCTGATTGTACCTACGTTAATGCCGGACAGCTCGGCTAATTGTATCTGACTGTATCCTCTAAATTCCCGGAATGTCCGAATTTTTTTACCTACCATAATGCTGCCTCCTTAATGATATTTGTGCTTCTATTCTAGTACAAAAGTGAATGATAGAAAAGAGTGAGATTTAACAAATTATCGAGGAGGAAGAGAAGATGGAAAAACAGATTTTGGATGAGAAAAATGGACTTTGGTATGAACAGCGTGGAGATTACTTTTTCCCAATTTTGGGAGAAAGTTCAGAAGATGAACCAGTGAGATATGGAAAATATGGAATGCTGCGGACAACTTATTTGAAAGAGTATAAGTCCAGTTGGTATCAGTCGATGCTCCTGCAGGGGAAATTGAATAAGCACTTAAACCAGATAGAACAGGGAGATAGGCGGCTCTGGAGTTGCCTGTTTTAATGGAGAAAATTGTGTGTGGGAAATTTGAAAAAAGCAATATATAGTTTGGGTATTTTTAAAAAAGAAGGATAATTGAGGGGGATGTTATAATAAAAAAGTAAGTTATACTATCTTTTTTTGAAGCTGATTCGTTATACATATTAGAAAGTGCTTTCGATAAGAAATCGGGAAGGAGGTAAATTATGGATGCGGATTTTCTTTTGATTCATAAAATGAAAAATGGTGATGAAGCTGCAATGGAACTGTTTGTGCGAAAATATTATCCAGCTATACGAAATTATTGCCGTTGTCATACATATATAGACGAGACTGCTGAGGATTTAACTCAGGAAACATTTGAGCATTTTTTTAGGTCTTTTATGTCTTATCACCATTCAGGAAAACTAACGAATTACTTATATGTAATTGCTAGAAACTTGTGTCGGGATAGTTATAAGAAGAAGCAGGAATTGTTGTTGGAAGAGCTGCCCGAAATGGGAGAAAATCCGCTCGAAACAGTGAATCTTAGGATGGATATGGAAGAAGCTGTCAGACGGTTACCGGAAGATATGAAAGAAGTCATTATTCTACATTATTTTCAGGATATGAAACTAAAGGAAGTAGCAGAAATTATCGGAATAGGTCTTCCGTTGGTGAAGTACAGGCTCAAAAAAGCAAAAGAACAGTTAAAAATTTATATTGGGGAGGAGGTATAGCTGTGTCCATTGAAACTAAGCTCAAAACATATGCAGATCTTCAGAAGAACAGCAGCGTAAATAAGGAAAAACTGCAATGTACTATTGAAAAATCAAAAGAAGAATTCTGGAAGAGTCAGACAAGTGTTGAGGTCTCATGGCTGGAGTTTTTGTATCAACAAGCAGCCTATATACAGAAACGTTGGTGGTTTGGACAAGGACTTTTACTGGCTATTTTATGGCTTATATTATATTTATCAAACAGTAATGTTTATGAACGGCGGTGCGTAGGGATATTGATACCTTGTTTTGTAATTTTATTTCTTCCGGAGCTTTGGAAAAACAGAAGCAGCAATGCAATGGAAGTGGAAGGTACAGCATATTTTTCTTTGCAGAAAATTTACACTGCCCGGATGCTTCTGTTCGGTATGGTGGATATCTGCCTGTTGACGATATTTTGTATAGTAAGTGTATTTACCATTCAGATTACGGTTATTGATTTTCTGATTCAGCTTCTTGTACCATTAAATGTAACCGGCTGTATCTGTTTTGGAACGTTACACAGCAAAAGAAATCTCAGTGTTTTTTCCGCATTAATTCTTTGTATGGGATGGATTGTAATATGGATATCTATGGTTTTGAATGATGAAATTTATAAGAATATTTTGCTGCCTGTCTGGATTTGGGTAATCCTGTTATCATTTATCTGCTTCTGCTACAGTATTATTCGTGTTTGGAAAGATAGCTCGAATTATTTTGAAATAATGGGTGTTGCAAGCTGAAATGACAGGATGACTTGAAGTGAGGAATAATTTTATGGAGATAAAAATAACGAATTTGACAAAAGAGTTTCAGGGTGTGAAAGCAGTAGATGATATTTCAGTGGAAATGCATAAGGGGGTATATGGTCTGCTTGGCGTGAATGGTGCAGGAAAAACAACATTGATGAGAATGCTTTGCACGTTAATCAAGCCTTCCGCAGGGAGTATTACCTATAATGGAAAGGATATTTTTCAAGCAGACGGTGCATATCGGAAAATATTAGGATATCTGCCTCAGGAATTTGGATTTTATCCGGAGTTTACGGTTGAAGATTATTTGAAATATATTGCATCAATTAAAGGAGTCCGTCCGGCAGTAGCAAAAAAGAGAATTCCCCAATTGCTACATCAGGTAGGATTGGAAAAAGAAAAAGGGAAAAAGATGAAAAAACTGTCTGGTGGTATGAAACGCCGTGTCGGAATTGCACAAGCAATGCTGAATGATCCGAAGATATTGATATTGGATGAGCCAACCGCAGGACTTGATCCGAATGAAAGAATACGTTTCCGAAATTTGATCAGTGAATTGTCAAGGGAGCGATTGGTGCTTTTGTCAACCCACATCGTATCAGATATTGAGTACATTGCGAATGAAATACTCTTGATGAAAGATGGAAAAATTGATCATATCGGAACGCAGGAAGAGATTATAGGGTCTGTACCCGTAAAGGTATGGAGCTGTATCATGAAAAATAGTGAAGTGGACGTCTGGCAGAAAAAATATCAGGTTTCAAATATCAAAATATCATCAGATGGTGTGGAACTTCGAACTTTGGCGGAAGAGTCTCCATGCTACAATGCAAGGGAAGAAATGTTGACGATGGAGGATGTGTTTTTATATTATTTTGGCGAGAAGGCGGGAGCGGATTATGACGTATTATGAGATAAAAAAGGTGTTTTCTAAAAAAGGCAGTCAGATTGCACTGGTGTTGATGATAATAGTTTTGATAGTTGTTGCGTATTTTATTATGGAGGAAAATTTCTTTGTAAATGGAAATGGAGATAGAGAAATTGGATTTGCTGCCATATCAAAAATCAGAGAAGGGAAAAAGCAATGGGCAGGTGAGTTGACAGAAGAAAAGATCAGATTAGTGATAGAAGAAAATTTACGACTTAGCCAGACATCAGAAGCATTATCGAAAGATTTTGAACAGAATGATATGAATTATAGTCACCAACAAGGCCTTATGGATATTAGGAATTTATTAAACTACGATTATGGTGGTTTCAACAATTATGATTATTATTTGGCAGATTCTTTATCTCCAGGTCTTGCGGCAGATTTTTACCCCAATCGTATTAAAAATTTGAAGGAGTGGCTGAATACAGATGGAAAAGATCTGTTTTCGGAAAAGGAAAAAGAATATCTGCTTACAAAGTATGAGGCATTAAAAACACCATTGTATTATGATTATCAGGCAGGCTGGAAATCATTATTACAGTATGCGCCAAGTATTACCATGATAGTGACGTTGGTTTTAAGCTTTCTTTGCTCAGGTATTTTTTCCGGTGAATTTCAACAAAAATCCAGTGCGGTATTTTATTCTTCTTTCCATGGGCGAAGAAAAGCGATTAGCGCAAAAATTAAGGCGGGATTGATTATTATAACAGTTGTTTATTGGGGAACTATGCTGATATATACGGGATTGGTTCTTGGAATGTTAGGTGCCGATGGAGCTAATTGCCCGATTCAGTCGTACTCGGCAGGCTGGAAAAGTATTTATAATATTACAAATTGGCAGGAATATCTCTTGGTTATTTTAGGAGGATATTTGGGCAGCCTGTTTATGCTGTTGCTTACCATGCTGGTTTCTGCAAGGACAAATTCAGCAGTAGTGGCAGTTATTATTCCGTTTGCGCTGATTTTTCTTCCCTCATTTTTAAGCGGAACAAGCATTCCGGCACTGAATAAAGTGTTAGGTCTTCTACCGGATCAGCTTTTACAGATGAATCAAGTGGTGAAGTATTTTAATTTATATGAAATTGCTGGACGTGTATTTCCGGCGGTGCCGATATTGTTGGTAGTGTATGCAGTTTTTGTATTGATGATAATACCGTTTGTTTATCTGATCTATCGAAAAAAACAGGTATATTAGTTTGGTGGAGGTGTTTGTATCGGAAAAGTATTGTTGGTGTTATTTGAAGGCAATGAAGAAAAGTTAATAGATTCTGTTATTTCCGTTCTGGATGCTGGTAGAGAAAAATTTACCTTTCAGGAGATTGATTTAAAATCAGAGTTGCGGTATAAGGACTTGATTATAGATTTAGACAGGCGGGAAGTAATTAAGAGTAAAGTAAAAGTAGATTTAACATATACCGAGTTTGAAGTCCTCTAACTTCTTGCCCCAAATCCTGGAAGGGGTATTCACTAAGGAACGGATTTATGATGTGGTTTGGAAGGAATCTTATTCCGGTGATTATAATATTGTCATGAGCAATATCAGTCATATCAGAGAAAAGATAGAAGATGCCCCATGTCATCTAGTTTATATTCAGACAGTGTGGGGTGTAGGGTACAGATTTAACAGTAAGAGGTGAAATGGTTCATAATAAATTGATTTTTTGCAAAGAAAAAATCTTTGACATATATGTAGAGCCGTGATAATATGATTATATAAAAAGGATGCTACCGATAGATGGTTAGTCCGATAAATATATGACAAAAATTGCCGCTTAGTTTAGCAGACTGGGGCGGCTATTTTTGTGATTTATTATTGCTTCCTATTGTGTATCCGAGACTGAAAGCTGTCAAGCATAAGCTGATAACAGCAATCAGACCTTCAAGCGTCAACATTGGCATCCCCTCCTTTAGCAAGATTTCCGTCAGACGAGCCGGGGATTTCTATGTAATCGGAGGGTCACAGTCCCTCCGTAGAAGGACTAACCGCCTACCGTGTAGGTAGCACCCATAGAACGATTATAACAACCTGTAGGTGTTATATGCAATCATAAATTTATTTTTCTTGAGCGTTGAACAAAGAAGTTACTTCTTTATTCAAAACTACGTAAACTCAGCCCACATTGCCTTTTTAAAAGATCTAAGAGTTTCTGTACATCTTCAGGGCTTTTGGAAAAGCCTTTTACCGGGGAATCGAGATAAGCGGTACAATCGGCTTCGGTCATGGTTTTTGTATGTGTTACAGGGCCTTCTGCCAGTTCCAGCGTGTATTCCCAGCTCACTTCACCAAGATTATCAATCAGTGCCAGTAAAATGCAGGAGAATCCTTTCATTTTTTCATCAAAGACAGCCGAGTTATTTATGCTGTTTTCAAAATATAAGGTCCAGCCATAAGGTTGGGTTTCTGTTTGCAGTTCATTCGTAAAACTGCCGAGTTCATCTGCAATCCCAAGACATTGACTGAGACGGGCATTTGCAGTGGCATCTCCAATATATGGATGTTTGTTCTGAAAAAGCTGATTTGCCATTGCAGAGATAATGGTTCCATCTTCTTTGACTGTCATTTCATTGATAGAAAGCGTTCCCTGAATTTTGTTTTTAGGAAGTTCCAGATGAAAGGTGCCGCTTTTGTTCCAGGGGGAAGGAAGGCAAGTGTAAAGTATCAGTTCACTGCCGTTTTTGGTTTCCTTTAATTTGTAGTGACTGTAAACTTGTGCAGAGCCGGCAAAAGTGCCGCCTACCTGGATAGTATCTTTGTCCACGTTTAGTTCAGTAGTATGGTAGGTGTCAGTAGGGCTGCCGATGATCAACAGCTTGACAGTCAAAGCAAGAATACAGGTAAAGAGCGTCAAAACAGTTCCCAAGATTAATTTTTTTGTGGTATGTTGTTTAATCCTTTTTAAATAATTGATTTCTCTCTGGGTTTCCGTTTGCTTTTGAGTTTGTTCTTCGAAAAGCTCAGATTTCATGTGTTCATAATATTCACGGCAATCTGAACAAGATTTAAGGTGCTGTTCAATTGCAGTTGCTGACTCTTCGGAAACAAGATCATCCAGATATAATGGCAATAGGTCTTTAATCATATGACACGGTGTATGTGCTGACATTATCGTGTAACCTCCTTTATCAATTTTTCTTTATTACGGTAATAGGTCACTCTTGCCCAATTCTCACTTTTATCCATAATACTTCCGATTTGAGAAAAGGAAAGATTTCCAATCAAACGCAGATACATGACTTCTCTCCCAGGTTCTTTTAGGTTATGAAGTTTCTTCAAAAGTTCAAGATGATTCCAGTTTTGAAAAAATTGTTCCTCCGTGGAAGGAAATGTGCTTTCTCTTTCTTGGGAAGAAAGCTGGCTACACAACTCTAACTGTTTTTTCTGTTTTCGTAAAAAGTCAAACCAAAGATTTTTTGCGATTCCACATAGCCAGGTAGAGACACTGGAATTTTCCCGGAAGGTGTTTAGCTTTTTTAGGGCTTGATAGAAGGTTTCCTGTGTTAATTCTTCTGCAATATCAGGATTTTGAGTTTTGGTTAAAAGAAAGCCATATACCGTTTTCGCATGTTTTTGATAGAGTTCTTCAATAGAATCCATACGGTGTTCTCCTTTCTGATAATTAGTGTTCAAAATGCCTGATTCGTTACAAGTATAGTCTGCAAATTTACATATTGTTAATTTGACCTAGATTATTCACGGCACAGCCGTAAAAGTGGCTGAAAACCACATAGTTTCTA
>NZ_CANTKB010000047.1 GCF_947654165.1 uncultured Blautia sp. | reverse complement strand
CTGTAAAATATTAAATTTTCAAGATTCAGCAGGGGCTTTTGACCCTGGTATCATGTATATAGAATTTAAAAGTATATTTCTGGAGATAAGAATACTAGGAGGTAGTATAATGAAGGAATTATATTTGCCATCCACGGATGGAAAAAATCATCTGCACGTTGTTATTTGGGAGCCAAATATGCCAGTAATTGGAATTGTCCAGATTTCACATGGAATGATTGAATATATTAAACGATATGATCAATTCGCCAGATACCTAAACAGACAGGGTATTCTTGTAATTGGGAATGACCATCTTGGTCATGGAGAAACGGCAAAAACAGATGACAATTTGGGGTATTTTTGTCCAAGCAACATGAGTGAAACTGTCGTTGCAGATTTATATGAAGTAACCCGTTTTGCAAAGAAAAATTACCCTAATGTTCCTTACTTCTTGTTTGGACACAGTATGGGGTCATTTATGGCAAGGCGCTATATAATGACATATGGAAATGAGTTGGATGGAGTGATTATTTCCGGAACAGGCAACCAGTCTGGAAGTGTACTGAAAGCTGGTAAAATAATGGTATCGCTGACTAAATTCTTTAAGGGAGACCGCTATAGATCCAAGATGCTGAAAAATATGTTTTTCAGCAAATTTAATGATCATATTCCAAACGTCAGGACATCAAATGATTGGCTTACAAAGGATGAAACTATTGTTGATAAATATAATACGGATAAGTATTGTACATATTCTTTTACGGTAAATGGATACCGTACTTTATTGGACGTGCTGTCATTCATACAGAATTCAGATAATATTGCAAAAATCCCGAAGGACCTTCCTGTGTTTTTGATTGCAGGAGAAGAAGACCCTGTTGGTAATTATGGAAAAGCAGTTAAACATGTTTATGAAATCTACAAAAAAGCAGGAATTAAGGATATTTCGATAAAACTTTATAAAAATGACAGACATGAATTGATCAATGAGACAGACAAAGAAGACGTTTATGACGATATCAGGCATTGGCTGATTTGTCATTTGTAATTTGATTTATCTACAATAAAGTACTGAATTTTTTTGGTTTTAGGAAGTTTCAGTGCTTTATTTTTTGTTCATTGTGGGAAATATGTGAGTTAGTGTATAATAATTTTCAAACGAATGGAATGATATACAGAACAGGAGGGATTGATAAGTGTCGGATATTACAAAAAGAGCATTAGAGGCATCTCTCAAAAAGATGTTACTGAAAAAGCCGGTTACCAAAATTACAATTAGTGATATTACAGAAGACTGCGGTGTCAACCGTGCAACTTTTTATTATCATTTCAAAGATATTTATGACCTCATTGAATGGTCCTGTGAGGAGGATTCCCGCATAGCAGCAAATGGAAATACTACATATGATACATGGGAGCAGGGATTTCTGAATATTTTTCATGCCGTAGAAGAAAACAAGCCTTTTATACTTAATGTTTACCGTCATGTCAGTCAGGAACAGATTATTCAATATCTGTACAGGGTTGTTTATCAATTGATTATTAATGTTGTTGAAGAATGCGCACAAGGCATGAGTGTCAGGGAGGAGGATAAAAAATTTATTGCCGATTTTTACAAGTATGCTTTTGTGGGTATGATGCTGGACTGGATACGGAAGGACATGAAACCGTCACCGGAAAAGATGATTTTCAGACTGAGTAATTTAATAGAGGGAGATATCATTCGTATGCTTGAAAAATGCCGGATTGATAAGCCATATGATAATATCAACAAATGATGAAGTTTGTCGAAAAAAACAACAATATAGCCCTGTCATCGAAGAATTCGATGATGGGGCTATTCTGTTGATTGTGAGTAGTTATCATTCAATGTATATTGAGGATGTAATTGAAAAACATATATAACGAATTGAAATTCAGGAGGTATGATTATGTATTATTCAAGTGGAAACTATGAAGCTTTTGCTCATCCGAAGAAACCAGAAGGAGTAGATCACAAGTCAGCTTATATTATTGGTACAGGGCTGGCAGCACTTTCAGCCGCATGTTACCTTGTCCGTGATGGTCAGATGAAAGGTGAACGTATACACATTTTTGAAAAAGATCCGATTCCTGGTGGTGCCTGTGATGGGTTTGAATATCCGGGTGTAGGTTATGTAATGCGTGGCGGACGTGAAATGGATAACCATTTTGAAGTTATGTGGGATTTGTTCCGTTCTATCCCATCTATTGAAACTGAGGGAGTCAGTGTACTGGATGAGTATTATTGGCTCAATAAAGAAGATCCGAATTACTCTCTTTGCCGTGCGACTGTCAACCGGGGACAGGATGCACATACAGATAAGAAATTTGCAGTTTCAGACAAAGCACAGATGGAGATCATGAGGCTGTTCTTCACTCCGGATGAAGAATTGTATGATAAACGTATCGATGAATATTTTGACGACGAGGTATTTGATTCAAATTTCTGGCTGTACTGGCGGACGATGTTTGCGTTTGAAAACTGGCACAGTGCACTGGAAATGAAGCGTTATATTAAGCGCTATATCCACCATATCGGAGGTCTTCCTGACTTCACGGCTCTGCGTTTTACAAAATATAATCAGTATGAGAGTATGATCCTTCCGATGGTAAAATATCTGGAAAATGCCGGTGTCGTATTCCACTATAATACAAAGGTTGTAAATGTTGAGTTTGATGTTACATCCAACAGAAAGCAGGCTACCCGTATTGAACTTGAGGCGGAAGGTGAAACACGTTTCGTAGACCTCACAGAGGATGATCTTGTGTTCATCACAAATGGTGGATGTGTGGAAAACTCTGCAATGGGATCCCAGAATACGCCGGCTCCATATAATCCGGAAATCAAGCCAGGTGGCGGATGGGATATGTGGAGACGTATTGCCGCCCAGAGTCCTGACTTTGGAAACCCTGATAAATTCTGTTATGACAGTGAGCTGTGTAACTGGATGAGTGCCACTGTGGAGACACTGGATCAAAGAATTATTCCATATATCACAAATATCTGCAAACGAGATCCGTTTACTGGTAAAGTGGTCACTGGCGGTATTGTATCTGTAAAAGATTCCAGCTGGCTTTTGAGTTGGACGATTAACCGTCAGCCACAGTTCCGTTCCCAGCCAAAAGACCATTGTCTCGTTTGGGTATATGCGCTCTTTAATGACAAACCTGGTGACTATGTCAAAAAGCCAATGAGAGATTGTACAGGAAAAGAGATCTGTATGGAATGGCTGTACCATATTGGTGTGCCGGAAAACGAGATCGAAGAACTGGCTGAGAACAGTGCAAACACAGTTCCGGTCATGATGCCTTATATTGATGCCTTTTTCATGCCTCGTAATGATACGGATCGTCCAAAAGTTGTGCCTGATGGAGCAGTAAACTTTGCATTTATTGGCCAGTTTGCCGAGACCGCAAGGGATACTATTTTTACAACAGAGTATTCCATGCGTACCGGTATGGAGGCTGTTTATACCTTGCTTAATGTAGACCGTGGAGTTCCGGAGGTTTGGGGCAGCACATATGATGTGAGGGATCTTTTGAATGCGACTGTCAAATTGCGTGATGGAGAACCACTGACTGAGATGAAGCTGGGAATCAAGGAAAAGATTGCTGTTAAAAAGGCTTTAGACTTTATCAAAAACACAGATGTGGAAAAACTGCTGAAAGAATATCATGTTATTTGAGTTTGAAAAAATTGAAATAATCATATTCTTTTCCATGATAAACAAATAAGCAAAAGCTTCCCGTTGTCGAAATTTATGTCGGCAATGGGAAGCTTTTATTGATCTTGGACTTTGAATGAATCCAGACAAACATGTTAAGTTTGCCTAGTTTTTGGATATATAGAAGATGTTTGCCCATAGAAGAAGAATGAAATAATATGTAGAATTTAGGCAGAAAAAGAGAATGGAGGTGAAAATATTGAAAAAGATTCGTATGGCAAGAGATGGGTATGTTTTGATTTCAATTATTTTCTATATAGTTGGAATCGTATGTATGACAATACCATCTATATCCCCACTGGTGCTATGTATCACAGGGGGCATCATCTTAGTTGCTTATGGAATTGTTAAGATTATTGGATATCTTTCAGATGATTTGTATGATCTGGCTTTCCAATATGATCTGGCTTGTGGAATATTCCTGATAGTGCTTGGTGTGATAGTGCTTGGATGCAATTTGCGTATCCGTTCATATCTTTCACCAGGACTTGGATTGTTGATTTTGCTTGATGCTGTATTAAAAGTTCAGACTGCAAAAGACGCAAAAGTATTTGGACTTGAAATATGGAAATGGATATTGACACTTTCCATCATTGTAGCTACTTTTGGTATCTTAATTATAATAAAGCCATTTCAAGAAAGTCAAATCAGTCATGTCATTATTGGATGCGGTTTCTTTGCAGAAGGTCTCATGAACCATCTCACGGTCAAGGAGACGGTGAAGATTGCAAAACAAATCCAAGGACAGGAAAAGAACGAGGAAGATACTGACTGGGAAGAATAGCATGTTTAAGTAAAATTTATTATTAACAAATATAAAATCTTAGGAGGAACTCTATTATGAACGCATCAAATACTTTAAAGAAACTGGGAATTGAGCAGACATTCAATTATATTTACAAGGATCCGGATAAGCATATGCCGAAGATGATGGACTGGGCGGACAAATTTGCTGATGGTGAATTTATTTCTCAGAGAAAAATTATTCGGGAAGCAATTACAGATCCGGAACATCCTTATTATAGCTATATCCGCCGTCTTTTTAAAGAGGTAGATCCCAATGTGACTAAGACACTTGCCGTGAATCTTTTTATTAATGCCAGTCTGGTTGGCTGGAAAAAGGAAGAAGAACTGAGAAAGAAGTATAACTGTAATATTCCATGGGCTATCCTTCTGGATCCCACATCGGCCTGTAATCTGCACTGTACTGGTTGTTGGGCAGCGGAATATGGACACAAATTAAATCTTACTTATGATGAGATTGATGATATTATCTGCCAGGGAAAAGAATTGGGCGTTTATTTGTACATTTACACTGGTGGGGAGCCGCTGGTCCGTAAAAAAGACTTGATTCGGATCTGTGAAAAGCATTCGGATTGCGTATTCCTTTGCTTTACAAATTCAACATTGATTGACGAAGAATTTGCGGATGAAATGCTCCGTGTAGGTAATTTTGTACCAGCCATTTCTCTGGAAGGATTTGAAGAGGCAACTGATGGACGACGTGGAGCTGGTGTATATCAGAAAGTACGTAAAGCCATGGAACTTCTCAGAAGAAAGAAACTGATTTATGGAATTTCTTGCTGCTATACCAGTGCCAATTATGATTCAATTACATCAGAGGAATTCTATGATACATTGATTGAAATGGGCGCCTATTTTGTATGGTATTTCCATTATATGCCGGTAGGAAACGATGCTGTTCCAGAGTTGATGCCTACACCGCAGCAGCGTACCGGAGTTTATGAGAAAATCCGTCGTTATCGTGCCAAAAAGCCATTATTTGCACTGGATTTTCAGAATGATGCAGAATATGTTGGTGGATGTATCGCTGGTGGTCATCGCTACTTACATATTAATGCTAACGGTGATATCGATCCTTGCGTATTTATCCATTATTCAGATTCTAATATTCGGGAAAAGACGCTTCTGGAAGCACTGCAGTCACCGATGATGATGGCTTACCATGATAATCAGCCATTTAATGATAATATGCTTCGTCCGTGTCCTATGCTGGAAAATCCTGACAAGCTTCGCGCAATGGTTGAAAAATCAGGAGCTCACTCAACAGATCTTCAATCTCCAGAAACAGCAGAACATCTTTGTGCAAAATGTGACCAGTATGCGAAGAATTGGAAGCCAGTTGCAGATGAACTTTGGAAAGAGAACAGAGCGAAAAAGGGAATCTCAAATTAAAGAAACAACTATGAATTTGAATATCAAAGTATTTATTCAGTTAATCGGAAAAAAGATGAAAGGAAATGAAAAATGAATAAAAGTAAACGATTTTTTACATCGGAGTCTGTCACAGAAGGGCATCCAGATAAAATGTGTGATGCTATTTCAGATGCCGTGCTGGATGAATTATTGAAGCAGGATCCTATGAGCCGGGTGGCGTGTGAGACGGTAACGACTACGGGTCTTGTTATGGTAATGGGAGAAATTACTTCCAATGCATATGTAGATATCCAGAAGGTGGTTCGAGATACAATCAGGGAAATTGGATATACAAATGCAGAGTATGGTTTTGATGCAGATACCTGTGGTGTGTTAACAGCCATTGATGAACAGTCGGCAGATATAGCAATGGGTGTGGATAAGGCTCTTGAGGCAAAAGAACATAATTTGTCGGATGAAGAGATTGAAGCCATCGGAGCCGGAGATCAGGGGATGATGTTTGGATATGCGACGAATGAGACTAAGACGTATATGCCCTACCCCATTGAGCTTGCACATAAGCTGGCATTGCAGCTGACAAAAGTACGAAAAGAAGGAATACTTCCATATTTGAGACCAGATGGAAAAACCCAGGTAACTGTAGAATATGATGAAAAGGACAAACCACTCAGACTGGATGCCGTAGTGCTTTCTACACAGCATGATCCGGAAATAACACAGGAACAGATTCAGTTGGATATTAAAAAATATGTGTTTGACGAAATCCTGCCTGGTGGAATGGTGGACGAGAATACAAAATTCTATATCAATCCAACAGGCCGTTTTGTAATAGGTGGACCGCATGGAGACAGTGGATTGACAGGCCGTAAGATTATTGTAGATACATATGGAGGATATGCGCGGCATGGTGGTGGAGCTTTTTCGGGAAAGGACTGTACTAAGGTAGATCGCTCTGCATCATATGCGGCCCGTTATGCGGCAAAAAACATTGTAGCGTCAGGGTTGGCTGAAAAATGTGAGGTGCAGCTTTCCTATGCTATTGGTGTAGCACAGCCTACCTCAATTATGGTGGACACGTTTGGAACAGGAAAACTTTCAGATGAGAGAATTACGGAGATTGTAAGAGAGAACTTTGATTTCCGCCCAGCTGGTATTATCAAAGAATTGACTTTAAGAAGACCTATTTACAGACAGACAGCTGCTTATGGACATTTTGGAAGAGAAGATTTGGATCTTCCATGGGAAAGGCTGGATAAAGTAAATGAATTAAAGAAATATTTGTAATAGTATAAAAATGGCACAGGAGGATTATGAGATGAATGTTGCGATTGTAACAGACAGCAACAGTGGGATCTTTGAAGAAGAAGGAAAGATTCTAGGTGTCCATGTCATTCCAATGCCGGTGATTCTGGAAGGGAAAACATACTATGAAGGCATTGATTTAACTCATGAGGAGTTTTATCAATGCCTTGAGGAAAAAAGAGAAGTTTTTAGTTCTCAGCCTTCACCAGCAGAAGTTTTAGACATGTGGGATAAACTGCTCTTATCCGAATATGATGAGCTTGTATATATTCCAATGTCCAGCGGACTTAGTGGTTCCTGTCAAACAGCTCAGGTACTGGCACAGGATTATGAAGAAAAAGTACAGGTGGTTGATAATCATCGCATTTCTGTCACCCAGAGGCAGTCCGTGTTGGATGCACTGATGTTGAAAGAAAAAGGGTGTTCTGCAAAAGAAATAAAAGAAGCCTTAGAACAAACTGCTTATGAATCCATTGTCTATGTAGGCGTGGAAACCTTAGAATATTTGAAAATGGGAGGACGTGTCACTCCGGCGGGAGCTGCCATGGGCACATTGTTAAGTATAAAACCACTGCTTGTAATTGCCGGGGAACGTTTAGATGCCTATGCAAAAGTTCGTGGAACAAAAAGCTGTAAAAAGCGTCTGCTTATGGAAATGAAAACAATTGCAGATGAATTTCATAAAAATAGTGATGAGATATATGTTGGCGTCGCAGGGAGCTTCGGAAAAAAAGAAGAACATCAGGAATGGATGGAAATGGCCCAAGAGATGTTTCCTTGGGAAGATGTTAAATACGATCCGCTGACTTTCAGTATCAGCTGTCATGTAGGACCAGGGGCTTTCGGTATGGGGATAAGTAGAAAAATAAGAATTTAGAATAAGTGGGGAATCAAATGAAGCGTTCATGGTTTAGAGCATTGCTCTTGAGACGAGTACAAGTATTATTCTTGTTGATTTTACAACTTTGCTTTTTGTTCTTTATTTTTCAAAATGAAAGCTTTATTGCACAAGTATTACGAAGCGTTGTTCATATAATCAGTGGGTTTCTTGTCCTTTATATCATTTCTAAAAAGGACAAAGGGGCCAATAAAGTAATCTGGATTTTTTTGATTTTATTGTTTCCGTTGTTTGGAAGTCTGTTGTATATCTTATATAATTTTCAGGCATCTACAAGAAAATTTGAACAGAAAATATTTCAGATCGGACAAAAGAACAGAACCCTTTATGGATTACCTGGAAGTGCAGAAAAATCTGCATATTATGAGGCTCCTGCTCATATACCACAGATCCGGTATCTAAAGTATGCTGGTTTTCCTGTTTATGATGATACCCAGACTGAGTACCTTTCGCCGGGAGAGAAATTTTTTCCTATTTTCCTGGAGGAATTGAAAAAGGCACAAAAATATATTTTTATAGAATACTTTATTATAAAAGAAGGATTGATGTGGCAGTCTATTTTGGATATTTTGAAAGAAAAGGTTTCTCAAGGTGTTGAGGTGCGAGTTATTTATGATGATATTGGATGTTTTCTCGCACTACCGAAAGACTATGCGATGCAATTGAAAAATATTGGTATTAAATGTGAAGTGTTTAATCCATTTCGTCCTGTTCTTACGGCTATTCAGAATAATCGGGATCATAGGAAAATTACTGTAATTGATGGGAAGGTTGCTTTTACTGGAGGCTTAAATCTGTCTGATGAGTACATCAATACTTATGAAAAACATGGGTATTGGAAAGATGCAGTTATACAAATCAAAGGGAAAGCTGCATGGAGTTTGACATTAATGTTTTTGGAAATGTGGGAATTATGTTGTGGAATACCAGATGACATAGAGTGCTTTTTCCCAAAAAATGAAGTAGATGAAAGAATAGAATCAGATGGATTTGTACAACCCTATTCGGATAATCCTGTGGATAATGAAAACGTGGGAGAACATGTATATCTTCAGATTATAAATAATGCTAAGGATTATGTCTATATCTGTACGCCATATTTGATTGTCGATGACAGCATGGTATCTGCATTGTGCTTAGCGGCTAAAAGCGGTGTAGATGTGCGGATTATCACTCCTCATATTTATGACAAGGCCTTGATTCATTTGACTACACGATCATTTTACAGGGAATTGATATATGGTGGTGTGAAAATATATGAATATTCAAAAGGATTTATGCATTCTAAAATATTTGTTTCCGATGACCAGATAGCGACTGTAGGAACAACGAATTTAGATTTTAGAAGCCTCTATCTGCATTTCGAATGTGGAGTATGGATGTATAACAGTAAGGCAGTATTACAAATTAAAAAAGATTATTTTGATACATTGAATGAGTGCACGCAGATTACATTAGAAGAGTGTATAGAAAGGTTGCCAATAAGGGTATTTCAGGAAATCTTGAGAATATTTGCCCCACTAATGTAAAGAGCACCGTCAAGTTGAAGCGGTGCTCAATCTAATCGGGTATTATGTCCTTGAAGATTCGGACAATTCAAGAAATGCCTGCTTCAAAGAATCTCCAATCAAATCAGTAATACGAGTAACTGACTTCAAAAGGTCAAAGTTCATGTTTTTGTCCAGCCAATCTAATGTGTATCCAAGAAGGCAACATTTATAGTACTGTATTAGGATAGTTTTATCTTCAGAAGGAATATTCAAATCTTTGGTAACAGTATGTACATATTGAGTTACTGTGTAGAGTATGATTCTTTCTAATTCGCTTTGGAATATATCTCGTTTCACAGAACGGTATATATGGAGCATGGCTTTTTTACGTTTTAAGCAACGCTCAACAATTGGAATCAAGCAATCCGTCGGTGAACCAAAATGTCCGTTAGTCTGGATGATTTGATCTACATCAGATTTTATCGTAGTTTCCAGAAGCTCAGGAATGTCATGAAAATGATAGTAAAAGGTGTTTCGATTGACTTGGCAGAGTTCTACGATATCCCTTACAGTAATCTTGGTGTAGGGACGTTCTTCCAACAACTGCCAGAAAGCATCTATGATGGCAGATTTTGTATGGTTCATATATATCAACTCGCTTTTTGTTTTTTTATATCGTAGCATAAAATGTCGAAGGATACAATGGTGTAGAATAATGAAAAAATTCGGAAAGATGATAAAAGGTATTTTGAGAATATGGTTCTTTTATTTGATAGTATGTCTGGTGATCCCGCCGCTGTATCACAAACGAGCTGATGAAGAAAACAGAGAGTGTGAAAGGGCGTTAAATATGGCTGGACAGGAGAGGATATTAAATATAGAAAATAATGTGGATGCGTTGGTGTGGCGGCTCCGTTTAATCGAATCGGCAAAAGAAAATATCGTGCTTGCAACTTTTGATTTTCGTGACGATAACAGTGGTCAGGATATGATGGCTGCACTATTAAATGCTGCAGATAGAGGTGTAAAGGTTCAGATATTAGTTGATGGCATAAATGGAACATTATATTTGAGAGGAAGTAGAAATTTTCGGGAACTTACGTCGCATGAAAATGTGGAGGTTAAGCTATACAATCCTATTACGCTGATAAAACCGTGGAAAAATAATTACAGAATGCATGACAAATATTTGCTTGCAGATGATTTTGCATATATCCTTGGCGGAAGAAACACAGATGATTTATTTCTTGGTAATTATATCGACTCATATAATGAGGATAGGGATATTCTGGTCTATGAAACGGTTCCGGGTGAGGGTAATTCTTACAATCAGATTCAAGATTATTTCAAAAATATATGGAATCTTTCCTGCTGTAGAATGTCTGGAAAACATGAAGGAATTAATGGCAGATTAAGAGAACACTATCAGGAAGTCAGAGAAAAATATCCAGAAGCTTTTTGTGAAATCGATTGGTTTGAAGAAACGATTGAGACAGAAAGTATTGAACTTTGCACCAACCCTTTATATCCGTATAATAAACAGCCACAGGTTTGGGACAGGATGGTAAATAAGATGAAAGAAGCGGACAACATTGTGATACAAACCCCTTATGTTATATGCAATCAGAAAATGTATGGTGATTTGAAAGCAATATGTTCGAAAAGTGTGAAGACAGAGTTGATAATCAATGCGGTAGAAAGTGGTGCCAATCCTTTCGGATGTACGGATTATTTGAATCAGAAGAAAGCTGTGAGGCAAACAGGAAGTTATGTGTATGAATATGTTGGAACCCAGGCATTACATACAAAGACTGTATTGGCAGGAGATACGCTCAGTATAGTAGGATCCTGCAATCTTGATATGAGGAGTGTGTATCTTGATACAGAAATGATGCTGTTTATAGAATGCAAGGAACTTAATGAAACTCTCCGTGGACATACAGAGAAATTGAAACTGAAAAGTAGACAAGTTGCTCCGGACGGAACGATTATTGATGGAGAAAATTATCAAATAATAGAACAGAGTGTAGGAAAAAGGATTTTTTATGGAATCCTGCGCATTATAATTATTCCGTTTCGACATTTGCTATAAAAAGCAGAAATAGTAAATATTATTGATGAATGTGAGAGTTTACTAAAACTGGGAGGAGTAAAATATGAAAACGTTGAAAAAAATAAAGCTGGATATGTGGATAAATGCAATCATGACGGTATTGCTTGGAGTTTTATTCATAATAAAGCCATATGATTCATTTAAAGTGATTGCAGTGATTGCAGGTATTATGATTTTGTGCAGTGGGATTTTTGATTTGTTCTATGATTTAAAAATTCGGTTGAATACTTATTTTATGCAGGGATTGTTATTTGAAGGCATTTTGAAATGTATTTTGGGAATCTTTATCATTACACATGCTGGAATTACAATAGTGTTGTTTTCTTACGTGTTTAGTATTTTCATCATAATCAATGGAGTAATCTGTATGGAGACGGCTGTTTGTATGAAAGACATATTTCATGTGCGTTGTACATCATATGTTATTCTATCATGTATTATTATTCTGGCTGGAATTAGTATGATGTTCTTTTCACCGGATACAGTTTCAGCCGCTGCATTAATGGCAGGAATTATCTTCATTTTAAATGGCATTATTGACATTATTATATTATACCGATTGAGTAAAATAGGTAAAAAATATGCTCTTGAAATGAAGGATGTGTTTGATGAAGTAAATGGAAATATAATAGACGAATAGATATAAGAAATATCTTGTGATTATAATTATGAATGAGAAAAGTTGGATGAAAATCAGAAACAAAGAAAAAAAACAAAAGAGTGAGAAAAAGTCAGAAATAAAGCTAAAGAAACTCACTCCTTTAGCAGCAATTATTCTGATGACATTGATTCTTTTTGTGATTGTAAGAAAATCAGAAGAACCTTTGTCTATAAAAACGATATTGAGGTATACACCTGAAAATATGATTTTGGCTGCGTGTGTTTTAGTTTTGTTCTTTGCTCTCAAAAGCCTTACAATTATGTTTCCATTGTCGATTTTATATTTGAGCAGTGGAGTTCTGTTTACACCATTTATAGCTGTGATGGTAAGTATGGTTGGATTGGCGACAACCATTACGATTCCTTATTGGATCGGAAGATACAGCGGTGAGGATATTATACAGTATATTGGGACTAGTGTACTGTATCATTGATAAACAGTTAAATATTGCTGGCTTGCCAAGTCGTT
>NZ_CANTKB010000046.1 GCF_947654165.1 uncultured Blautia sp. | reverse complement strand
TCAGATTCATGGTGCAGTTATCAGTTCAGATACTGTTCCGTGAATAATTCAGGATAAAGGAAAGCACATGACAATATAATATATTTACCCAGGCAGCCAGTAGGACGGCTGTGGTTCCCTTACCTGAGTCTTGACAGGAGGGGATGCTTATGAGTACGTATGAAGAATTGAGCTTGATTGTAAACATAGCTTTACTTATCGTAGCAATCCTTACATATACATCACATAAGAAATAGCCGCCCTGCTCTCTGGAAAAGAATAGGCGGCTATCTCTTTAGCTAGTTTATATATTTACCAGGTCGGGGAGCCTTAACCTCCCTTACTGGCTGTCTTGCTAAATATATTATATGGCAAGAAAATCTATTTGTCAAATTATAACAACTATAATAACCATGAAAGCATAGGAAAAGACACAGCTTTCGCTGTGCCTCCTTCTATGATAGAATTCGTTTTTCCGTGATTACCAGATCCGGAAAAATATCCGTAGGTTCTGCCGGAACTTCCTCCACGATCTGAAATTCAAAAGCCACGGCAGCCGTAGCATGTTTTCTGTGAGCAGCCAGATATCGGTCATAAAATCCCTGTCCATATCCTGCTCTGTGGCGGTTCTCATCAAATGCCACACCGGGAACGACTAAGAAAGCATCTTCCTCCTGTGCCTCTTTGCCCCACGCCGGCTCTGGAATCTGGAAATAACCGGGTGCCAGTTGTTCAAAAGACTCCAGATAATAGTACTGCATCTTACCCGGGCCGGTAACCTTCGGAACCGCCACACGTTTTCCCTGTTTCCATGCAGCCTCAATAATCCCTCTGGTCACAACTTCTTTGTTATAATCTACATAAGCGTAAACACAGGACGCCTCCTGGAACTGTGGCAGGGAAATCACTTTTTGACAGATTTCTCTGCTCCATTCTTCCGCTTGTTCCTGAGTCAATTCTTTGCGTTTCTCAAAAATTTCTTTTCTAATGAGCTTTTTTTCTGCCATATTTTTCTCCTAAATTGACAATGGTTCCATCTTCCTGCTGAATGTCAATATTATCCAACTGTGCTTTCAGATTCATACGAACAGACGCAATATATTCTGCCCGGAGTTTCTGCTGTTCTTCCTTTTCCAAAGGGGTAAGTCCTTCCTGTTTTGACTTTCTGGCCAATTGATTGATTCTTTCGATTTTTTTTGCATCCATAGGTCTTTTTACTCCTTTTTCTATTATAAATGTTCAAACATCTGCTGTAAAGCAGCTTGGTCCTTTTTACTTCCTAAAAACAAGGTTCCGTGATTCCGTCCCTGCATGATTTTATGTATGACATGGAAATCGCCGCCATTGGCAATGACCATATCTGCCCCTGCTCCTCCGGCGATTCTTGCCGCAGATAATTTTGTTGCCATACCACCGGTTCCCACACTGCTTCCTGTGGAATCCTTCCCCATCTCCATCAAATCTTCATCCAAATGCTCTACAACATCAATAAACTTTGCATCTGGGTTCACATGGGGATCATCCGTAAACAGCCCGTCAATATCAGAGAGTAATACCAGAAGATCCGCATCTACCAGGGCAGCTACCAGAGCCGATAAGGTGTCATTATCACCAAACTCAATCTCATCTGTAGAAACCGTATCGTTTTCATTTACAATGGGAATGGCACCCATCTCCAACAGACTTTCAAATGTATTTTTAGCGTTTTCACGGCTCACATCATTGGTCATGGTATATTTCGTCATAAGAACCTGAGCCGCTGTCTGTCCATACTCAGAAAATAGTTTCTGGTAAATCATCATCAGTCTGGCCTGGCCGATGGCAGCACAAGCCTGTTTCTGGGATAATTTGTCCGGCTTATGGTCAATCCCCATGGCAGCACGTCCAACAGCAATGGCACCGGAGGATACCAGGATCACATCTTTCCCCTGATTATGGATATCCGACAGTTCCCGCACCAAGATTTCCAGTTTTGTCAGATCCAACTTCCCGGTATTGACATGAGTCAGGGAGGATGAACCGATTTTTATTACAATTCTCTGTTTTTCTTTCAGTCTTTCACGCATGTTCATATATCTGTACCTCTTTGGTTTCATTTCATATTTTTTTATATTACACCATTTTTTTCGGTTCGTCCAGATACAGACCATGAAAAACTCCCCTTAACTGGAATAATTCTCCAAAAAATTATACAGTTCGTCCTGGCTATGAAGGACTTTTCCTAAAAGCACCTGGGACTGTAATTCTGTGGGCAAGGCTTCCAGGGGGATGTCTGTGTATTCATATACCTGGCTTCCACCTTCCTGATACACCACCACATAACCATTTTCTACCTGCAGGCAAAAGGTTTGTTGCTCCTTCTCTTCTGTACCCGCCTTTTCCTGTTTCAGGACTACATGGTCTGTCCCATATGCCCAGATGCGGTAAACCTCTCTTTTCAGTTCTCCATCCTCATAACGCTCAAATATGAAATCTTGTTTTCTGGCATTAGAAAGGGCAGAAACTTCCTGTTTTGCCATAGCAGAGTCATTCTCCAATGTCCTGATCTTCTCTCTCATCTGACTGACCTGGTAACTTAGAAAAAAACCGGAACACAGAAACAAAACTGCAAGAAAAAAGCCGATGCTATACATGGTTCTTTTCATCAGAACCCCTCCTTTATCTGAATTACCTATAGTATCGGCATATTTTTGCTATTTATTCAGTTTTATCTGGTAATCCCCAAATGCTCCAGAATTTCAGACTGTTTGCGTTCCATCACCGCTGCCTCATCTGGTGTCATATGGTCATATCCCATCAGATGCAGCATACTGTGGGCGATCAAAAATGCAAATTCCCGCACTTCTCCGTGGCCGTAGCTTACGGCCTGTTCCTGCATCCTGGGAATACAAATCATAATATCTCCCAGCATCAGCTCTCCGGTATCCGGATGAAAGCAGGAAGGGTCTTCTTCCACAAGTGAAAAATCTCCCGGTCTTTCATATTCCACCATGGGAAAGGACAAGACATCTGTCACCTTATCCATCTGGCGAAATTCCCGGTTGGTTCTCTGAATCTCCTCTTCTCCCGTGAGCACCAGATTGATTTCTGCCTCATAGGGACATCCTTCAAAATCCAGTGCCTCCTCTGCTACACTTTTCGCAATCTCCTGATAATCAAAAGATAACAAAGATTCGTATTCCATCTCAATGTTTAACGTCATGACATACCGCTCCTTTATTTTCTTCTTTCTCTTCTGTTCTCTCTTTTGCCCACACGCTCTTTCCGCTCATTTTTTTCCGGCTTTTCTTTTTTCTCATAATCATCATAAGCCTGGACAATCTTCTGTACCAGAGGATGACGGACCACATCCTTGTTCGTGAGCTGACAAAAGCCGATATCCTCTACTTTCTTCAATACATGAAGTGCCACATCCAGACCGGAACGGGCTCCGGACGGCAAGTCTTTCTGAGAGGAATCTCCGGTCACGATGACCTTGGAACCAAAACCGATTCTGGTAAGGAACATCTTCATCTGAGCCGGTGTGGTATTCTGTGCCTCATCCAGGATAATAAATGCATTATCCAAGGTACGGCCTCTCATATAGGCCAGAGGAGCCACTTCTATCAGCCCCTTCTCCATATTTTTTGCAAAACTGTCTGCCCCCATGATCTCATACAAAGCATCATAAAGAGGTCTTAAATACGGGTCTACCTTGCTCTGAAGGTCTCCGGGAAGAAATCCCAGCTTCTCTCCGGCCTCAATGGCAGGTCGGGTGAGAATGATCCTTCCCACCTCGTCATTTTTAAATGCAGTGATCGCCATGGCCATGGCAAGATAGGTTTTTCCGGTTCCCGCCGGTCCCATACCGAATACGATCATTTTCTTCCGTATAGCATCCACATACTGCTTCTGTCCCAGTGTTTTCGGTTTAATGGGTCTTCCGTTCAAGGTGTGACAGATACAGTCCCTGTCTATCTCTGTCATCACGGAAGTCTTTTCTTCCATGGTAAGAGACAGTGCATAAGTTACATTTTGCTGAGTAATGGTATTTCCACGTTTGGATAATTCCAAAAATTCTTTCAGCATTTTCACCGCCTGGTTACAGGCAACCTGAGGCCCCAGTATCTTTAGCTGACCGTCTCTGGAGATCAAAGTGACACCCAGGGTCTTCTCTATCAATTTTGCATGTTCGTCAAACTGTCCGAACACGTTTCTCTCATGTTCTGCAGGCAATTCCATTTTTTCTTCACAAATATTACTCATTTACGTCTGCGTTCCTTTCTGCTGGCTGTTCCAGTATCTGTACCTCGGCAGGAACCCCTGTTTTTTCAATCACTGTCAACGTTCCCTGTGCCGTACAAACACCGTTATGTATTCCTATTTTAACACGATTCCCGGATATTTGAACCCCCTTTTCCTCTAAACTTTTCAGAAGTGTCTGAAGTTTCTCTCCGGCTTTTTTCTCAGCCTCTTCTTTTGTGTACGTACAAGTCTTTGTTTTATATTCGTAATCCGTGCTGGTTCCCAAAAAAACAGGCAGTTTGAAATTTTCTGTGATACGCAGCTGCCGGATTCCTGTCACAGTATCATATTCCTGCCATTTTGGTTTTCCTTTTAGCAGAAAATAATAATTTCCTGCCTGTAAGACATAGCCTTTCTTCTTTTCCCCTGTGTAAACTGGTTTTTTATAATTCATAGAAAATTCCTGATAATACTCCAGATCATACCGGACATACACATCTGCATCTGCGTCTGTATATTCATATCTGCTGATTTCCTTGCTGTCATTGTACAGTTCCAGCCTTCCGCTTACCAGAACTTCTCCTTTTTCACAAGTTTCCCCTGTCTTTTTCAAAGGACGTCCCTTTCTGGTCACCATGGATACAATGGTTCCTGCCTTATCAGAAACCAGATCAGAAGCTTCTGCCTGTTCTTTTCCTTTTGGGAGAACGGTTGCATTTTCTTTGATTTCCAGAATCAGCCTGCTGCCGGATATTCTGGCAGAAACCCAGGTGATATCCGGAAATTCCCCTCGCATCTGCTGGGCAATGTATGCACAGTCCAGGTTCTTCTTTAATACTCCATGGCGTACATCCAAATCTTCCAGATAGTTTAAAATACTCTGGGTACTGTTATGTACGTTTCCCTCCACATGAATGTTCCAGATATGCCTGGAAAGCATGCATAAAATAAAAAAGCCGAGAAAAATGCCAAGAAAAAATGCCTTTCTTTTTCGGTTTCTGTAAAAAAAGAAAGGCAGTCCATATTTCCCTATGATCTTGACTCTGGCGTGTGTTTTTCTGCAAATCCCCTGCATCCGGTAAAACCCGGAAATACTGACACTCATCTCATATGCTTTTTCCCGATACACCAGATTCCAGAGAAAAATCTGATGGTGTGCACAGAGATTCAAAAAACGCTCCGGACTTGGGGCACATACACGGATACGCACATATCCTTTCCGGTAATTCTTCCAGTCTTTCACCCCTACCCCTCCTTCAAACAAACGATACACTACAGATATTTCCGGTAATCTTCATCTCAAGCTCCGTATAATACTCAATGACAAGGCAGGTGCCCTGGATTTTTATCTGATTTTCAGGGGAAAGAAGCAGGATGCAGGTATCCCTGTACTGGCGGATACATTTATAATTCTCAATATACAATTCCCTGGAACCGGTGAGGGTCAGGACAGACTCCCGGTAAGATAAATCTCTGGGAATCTGCAGGGAATCCCCAATTCTTCCGGTAACCTTGCGAAACTTTTGATTCACCAAAAGACCTCCGGATTTTGCTTCTCATCCAAGTATATGAGGATTATTTGATAAAAATGATTCCAAACCAGAGAATCTGATTCGGGCTTAACGTAAACTCCATATCATATTTTTCTGCCAGTTCACTGACAATGATCCCATGGCTTTCCACACAGGGATGCATTTTCTCCGGAAATCTGCAGGGACCATCCGGATAGGCACAGTTCTCACAAATATCACAGGATTCTGTGGACAAAGCCATACACTGTGCCCCCTGCTCCCTGATAAATTTCTCAACTGCTGCCGTGATTTCTTCGTGTTCTGCCCTGGTAGCCAGCGTTTCTTCAAAATTGATCACATCTGAAACTTCGGCAATGGTAGAAAACAAAAAACATTCTTCATACTCCAGACAGCGTTTTCTGCATTCCTCCACACTTCCCACTGCAGGCGGACATGCCCAGGTCGTGTTGTACCGCTCACATTCCTGTTCACAGATCCAACGCACCCGGAAAGAGAATTCAATATCCTCCGGTTTAAAAAATGCGTATTGATATACCGGAAACTGACAAATAAATTCTTCAATACTTTCATGTGATATCATATGTGATTCCTCGTCTTTCTTTTTATACTGTGTACTTTTGCTGTATCAAGCATCTGCCAGTCTCACTTTACACTGTTTCTTGTAACATGCAATTCCGTACTTTAATATTTTATCCACTCCGTTTTCCAGAAGTTCCTGGTCATACTTCCTATCCTCTACCTGCTTCAAGGCCCTTTCACAAGCCTGATCCAAGTTTCCGTCATTGGCATACTTGACTTCAATCAGGATTGCCATTTCACCGTTTTCTGTTTCTATCAGAATATCGCTGTATCCTTCACCTGTTTCCTGATTGGAAAATACACCCCATTCTTCTTTTATGCCTAAAATGCCAAGTAAGATGCCATGATAAAAGTTCTCTTTCATTGTCTTTTTCACAAAAGTATCCCGGATGCTGATGGTCTTTTTCAGATAGCTTTCAAAAACATCCTCTACCTGCTTTTCCTCTCCGTTTTTTAACGCATCACAGAACCTCCCCAATGTATCTCCGTCTTTTGCAACGGTTTCTTTAAAATATTCCATAATCTGGGTTTTAAAGATATCCCGGATTTCCAGGTTTGGGATTCGGAGTTTATATATCCGTGATCCTACCTGGCCTGCCTGAGTTAAATATCCTGTTGTGAATAACACACTCCAGATATTTTCAATGGAATCATACATGTCTTTATAGGTTAATTCTGAACGAATAGTTTTTGTAATGACTTCTCCTGCCATCAAACGTTCAATTTCCCGCTTTGTTGTCGCATTTTTAGACTGTCTGATAAACTCTTTCACTTCTGCATTGCCACTGGTATTTACCCAATAATTCTGAGGGGTTGATTCTTTGTCTGTTCGCAGACTGCGAAGATAAGAAACTACATCCCAGGGACAATATACCTCCACATTTCCAAAACAATATCCGTCATACCATTCCTTTATGCTTTCATATTTGCTGCTGTACTCATAATAAGCTAAAAGGTCACGAACCTCTTGATCTGTGAAACCAAAATATTCATCAAAATCTACATCTGTAATTGTAAAAGTCGTGAAATTATTAAGTCTCGTAAAGATACTTTCTTTTGAAATCCTCATACATCCTGTCATCACTGCAAGTTTCAAACTGTTGTTGGTTTTTAATGCCTGTTCTAACAGATTACGAACAAGAAATACCATCTGCTCATAATATCCATTTTCAAATGCTTTTGCCAGTGGTACATCATACTCATCAATTAAAATGATCACCTGTGTTCCGTAATGCTTCTCCAAAAGCTCTGACAACGTTTTTAAACTCAAAAAAAGTGTGGCCTCATCCATATCTTTATCAAGAAGTGCCCGGTAATCATCTTTTTCATCGTCATCCAATTTGTCACTGGTTTTGAGAAACTTTGCTTTTTTTGCTGCACCTTTTACAGTCTCAACTGCTAAACGAAAAGCTGTTTCATAAGATCCTGCATTAATACCTTTTAACGATAGAAAAATCACAGGAAACTTTCCCATGTATTCCTCACATAGTTTTCTATCTTTTGCGATTGCCAGGCCATCAAAAATACTCTGATCTCCCTCTATAGAAAAAAAGTGTTCCAGCATACTCATATTTAAAGTTTTCCCAAAACGTCTTGGTCTGGTAAACAGATTTACCATTCCACCGTTATGAAGCAGTTCGGAAATCAGCTCTGTCTTATCCACGTAATAGTAGTTGTCTTTTATAATCTGCCGGAAATTTTCTACTCCAACAGGAAGACGCTTTTTTTCTTGATACATGCTATTCACGCTCCCTTTGATTTATATTTTATACATTTCCTATATGATACTTATCTGATATGATTCTGCTTTCATTTCCCAATATTGTTAGCACATAACATAGCATTGCGGTAGCAGACGATTCCCTTTCCAATGCTTTTTCGGTTGAAAGTGCCATTTCGTAATTTTTAGCCTACATTTTCAGGCACGAATGGGTGGTTTTTAAATAAATTTGAAATCACACCTACTTATTTGGGAGCAAAATAGGCTGCTGAGCAAAATTCTCTAAATTTGGCCTATATTTTAAGAGAACAAAATAAGTTGAAAAGTGGAAATCTCGGAATTTAGCCTATTTTCCTCACAGAAAAGTAGGCTTATATGAGAAAAACATACACTCCCACCTATTCGGGTCACGAAAAACTCGGTTTGAACGAAGAAATTATGAAATTTGGCCTATTTATAGTTTGACTAATAAAATTCTATTTTCTTCATTCGTTCCATCCTCTCTGCGGAAATATGGAAAAAGTCCCCCACCTTTCGGCGAAGGACTAAACTTACAACCCGACCATTTATATACCACATATGGGTCAGTGGTAAACTTTCTTTGTATTAATATACTAACAAGTACAAAGCGGAAAGTCAATAGAGCTATCCATTAAAATTATATACTAAAAAGTCAATTGCTTTTCCGCTTGACTTTTCATATACCAAATATGTATCATGGTTTTTCTGAAATTCTATGGTCTTGTTCATTCTTACTTTAGCATCTTCTTCGTTTGTAGTAACATTCCAAAGCATATATCTTGCACTTTCCTCCTGTGACCAGACATGATTGTACATGTCCTTCCAATCCGAAAATTTTGCTTTATCAAGAATTAAGCTGTCCGTTTCTATCATTTTGTTCTTCCCTCTAAAAAATATCAACTTCAAATCTGCCTCTGCTCCATAGCATCAGAACATATGTCCGAATCTTAAAATCATACTTAATTGCAAACTGATTCTCTACATTCTCAGCCCTGTTTTCCGAAAAACATTCCACCGAAAAAGGTTACTGTATTTTCTCCATTGTTGTACTTTATTTTGGCAGCTTTTGCAAGTTCATAGATATTAAAACCATAACCCTCTATAGAATGGTGCAGGTACTCTGGAAAACGGCAGGGAGCATCCGGATAAGTACATTTGGTACATTTTCCGCATCCTTCATTAGAAAGCAATAAGTAGTCCAATAGAAACACTTTGAGTTTCTCATCGAAAATATCCACGCTGCCCTTAAAGGAAAACATGGCATTTTGCATCCCCTCAACATCAAACGAATTTTCTAAGTCGTATTTTATAGAAAACAAGAGCATTTTCTTATATTGCATAACTCGTCTTTTACATTCATCTATCGTACCTGTTGCCGGCGGGCAAGCCCAGGTTTTCCCATAATTTCGGCATGAATTTCCGTTACAGATTTCCCGTATTTCCGGGTAAAGCAACAAGTCCCTGGTGTTAATAAAACCTGCTTGCCACATACCACTCTGTATGGCAGTTTCTTTGATTTTTTTGCAAACATCCCAGCAAAAACAAATCAGAGAATACTTTCCAAATAACAAAGCAAACCTTCCTTGGTTAATGGCTCACAATGGCTGAGTATGCAATAATCGCATTCCGTTGACCGGATCATCTGTATCAAAGATTGCAATTTATCCTTATCCATATATCCGCCGTTAAAGAAATCTTCACTTGTTGCATCACCTAAAAACAACATTTTTTCTTCCGGCACATAAACACAAGTGGTATCTTCTGAATGTGGCGAAACTGTATGAAAGATTTTGGCCGTAATACCTCCCAAATCTAACGTCATTTTGTCTGAAAAAACTATATCTGCCAGCACAATATCTAATTTGTCCTGTCCGCAATATTCTTTTCCAAAATGAACATCTTCTTTTTTCAGAATTTCGATATATTCGGTATCCCTTGCCTGTTCCTGCTGCTCCTTGAGGAACTCATTTGTTTTATCATTGGCAATACTGATTCCACTGATTGCATGCATACCAAAAGTATGGTCATAATGCCAGTGTGTGATTACCGTAAAATCAGGTTTCTTAAACTGTTCTGATACAACTGCTTCGTAAAAATCCTGAACATGAGAAGCTGAATACCCGGCATCAATGGCCAGAGACCATTTATCCCCTTTGATATAAGCTAACATAGGTCTGTCCACTTCCGGTTCATGTTCTAAATAAAATATTCTATTCGCTAATTTGTTTAATCCCATTTTTTGCTCCTTTTCCTAAAACCAGCCCTACAAAGAATGAGCAACTAATTCTTCGTACTGTTCTTTGCTCAATATCTTTTTCAGTACCTCCATGGCCTGTGTATATTGATTTTCATAATGAGAAAATGTATCTTCTTTCTGTATCCAAAATCCCATCTTGACATACAGAAAAACTGCAACATAGCTCCACGGCTGTGTATGAATATAAACAGGAAATTCTCCCAGTTTCTCAAAAATCTTCATCGTTTTTTGACAAAGTGCTTTCCCGAGATGTTTCCCCTGCTGCCCGGGGGAAACAATCAGCCAGTGCAGAGAGGCAACGTTCTGATGATTCCTGAAATCGTGCCAGGCAATACAGGAGCCAACAATCTGTTTTTCCTGATTCAAAACAAAGACGCATCGTCTTTTTATCTCATTTATATCCTGGCAATAATTTGTCACAAAATATTCTTCTGCCAGTTCCATGGTATCAAAATCCCCGATTTCATATTCCAGTTTTGCCCATTCCTTCTCATCACCTGGTTCATAGAATCGGAATGTATATCCATCTGGCAGCCTGATTTCTGAATTAATAATATGGTCGCATCTTAAAATCATATTATAAAATGGAATGTTCCTGTCAAGCATCTGTTTCTCCTCCTGCTCTACGCTTCCTCGATCCTGATTTTACTTCCTTTCTTTCCATTTCTTAAAAATCGCACAGAAGCCCGGCAGGTACTTCCATTGGTAAGTAAAATCTGTCCTTTTCTCTTATCCATATCCTGTATATATTTTTCATTCACAAGTATAGACTGGTGACAACGGCAAAATGTGTGATACGGTTTTAAAAGAACTTCAAATTCTTTTATCGTTCCATACGTATGATACACTTTCGATTTCGTACAAATCATAACTTTATGAGGTGCTTCTTTCAATGTTTCTATATAAAGAACTTCATCCACCGGAATTTCAACCTGTTCCCCACCCTGTTTAATAAAAAAGCTTTCAGAAACATCTGTGTGCATCTTCTGGTATTTCCTGTTTGCTGCTCTTATACATTTTACTATTTTTTCTGAAAGCAATTCCATATCATCCTTTACAATAAAATCCAGAGCCCGCACCTCATACTGAAAGATAAGCAGGCACAATTCACTTTTAGAGGTAATAAAAACAATGTCACCAAATGGATCTTTCTCCCTGATTTTCTTTCCTAACTGTAGACCATTCATATTTTTTCCAAGACAGATATCCAGAAAATACAGACCAAAATCCGGAGAATCTTCTTCTAGTTTATCTAACAATTCTTTGGGGGTTGTCACGCTACAGGTCAGTTCTGCATCCAGATCCTGCATAAGCAAAAAGTTCCTGATAATTTTTGTAAAATATTCCAATTGCTTTGGATTATCTTCACATAAATAAATTGAAATCATATTATTTTCCCTCATGGTATAAAATTAGTTCTGTAAAAAAATACGGTTTTTCATAGGAAAAATTCCAAAATACATTTTTATACGTATTTAAAATTTTTACCGCTGTATCTAAACCAAGACCGCTATGCTGTTCTTTTGAAGAAAACCCACGTTCGCAAAGTTTATCAAGAGGTTTCAGAAGAGGTTTTGTAGAATTTTGAATCAAAATCACAAGACCATGATCCTTTGGAAACACTGCCAGTTTCAATTCCTTCTCAGCTGATTCCTCAGCAGCTTCTATTGCATTATTAAGAAAAATACCCAGCACTCTGAGAAGTTCCATCTCTTTCATGGGAAAATCTGTGATTTGCTCTCTTACCTCTACTTCTACATGAATATGATGCTCTGAGGCCAGAAGAATTTTTGAAAACAACAGGCTTTTAATTCTATCATTTTTCACATAAGCCAGTTTTCCAAGCTGCCTGTCATGTCCCATCATTTCACTTCCCATAGGGAAAATAGAATCATAAAAATACTGGGAAAGTTTTTCTTGATTTCCTTCATCAATATATAGTTTCATAGAAGAAAGCAGGTCAATATAATCATGTTTAAAAGAACGCATGTTTTCATATAACTGTTCAATCTCATGAGTATAAGCAGATAATGTTTCATATTGAGCCAGTTGAAGACGCATCTCATGTTCCCGCTTCTCTGTACGCATAATTCCTACTAAAAGGACACTGCTTAGACAAAACTGAGAAAAAATTAAAATTCCATTTATTGTAATAATTTGGGGAGAATATCCTACCCGTTCTCCCGCAATAATCAAAATTGCAAAAACAACTACGCTCACACTGAGATTTCCTAAAATCCCTAATACAAAACGGCTTTTTGCAATATTTTTTTTAATTTGGAATTTCATATGTAAAAACCATTGGATCATTTTTTCAACACCGAATAAAACAGGGACAAAAACAGCGGTAAAAGCCATCATATGTTTCTCTTGAATTTCTTGTAGGGTAGTCCCAAAAACAAAGTATCCAACATTCGCAAACAGGTAGTCCAGGCACACAAAAGCCAGATAACCGGTCAGAAAACTGAGGATATTGGACAGTTTCTCAGATATTTTATAAGCAAGCAGAAAGCCTGTTCCCAGTAATCCCAGAATCAGAATGTATTGCTGCATGCTTCTTTCAAACAAAAGCACGATTACAAAAATATAAATAAAGATACTAATTTTGCGTTTTTTAGGAAAATCCTTGTCCTGCACAACGGTACTGACAATATAAAGATTTAATATTCCTAACTATAAATGAGCAAGTTCGTGATTTTGCATAAAAGAAAGACACCTCGATTCCAT
>NZ_CANTKB010000045.1 GCF_947654165.1 uncultured Blautia sp. | reverse complement strand
GGTGCTAGTCGGGGGAAAAGCCGGAGATAACTTCAAAGGCTTACCTATCGAAACAGGCTGAGAAGCTGTATTATTGTGCGCTGATCGGCTACATCTGGTACGAGGGCCGGGAGGAAGAAAAGAACTTTAATACACTGCTTGCGTTGATTAACGCATCGGAAGCCAGAGAGGATGATGAAAATTTTAAAAATCCGGTTGATCTTATGTTTGAAGAACTGGAAGCGGAGAAGCCGGAGCATTTTGCGGTCAGGCAGTACAAGAAATACAAACTTGCCGCCGGGAAGACGGCTAAAAGTATACTTATTAGTTGCGGTGCCAGACTTGCTCCGTTTGATGTTGATTTATACAATACTTCCGATACCCGTGGGCAGAGCCGTTCTTATGGACTGAATTACCAGAAAACGGGAAAAGAACTGATGAGCCGGGATGAACTGGCAGTCATGGATGGAAATAAGTGTATCCTCCAGCTTCGTGGAGTACGTCCGTTTTTCAGTGACAAATTTGATATTACCCGTCACAAACGGTATAAACAACTGTCGGATTATGACAAGAGAAATGCCTTTGATGTGGAGGCACACATGAAGCATCAGTTAAAACTTCGGATGAAAGAGGAATTTGACTTGTTTGAAGTGGATGGAAGTGAAAATGAGGATATGGGTGAAAACAGTGAGGGCATGTAGCAATGCTCTTTTTTGGTGTCTGTAAAGGATAAGAACTTTGCGACACGATGTCGCAAAGTCGGAAAGGAGAGTATGTGGATTTTTTTACGGAGGCAGTACGGGTGTTAAGGACACTTACGAAAAATTCAAAACGAGGAGCAATGCGCAGGGAACAGAGATTAAGAGCCACGCTTACAGGGCTCTGCGCCGGAGCAGATTAAAAGAGATGCATGCAGTCCGGTACGCAGATGATTTTAAAATTTTCTGTGCATCACATGAGGATGCTGTCAGAGCGTACAAGGCAACAGAGTTATGGCTAAAGGACAGGCTGGGGCTGGAAATCAGCCCTGACAAATCCAAAGTAGTTAATCTCAAAAGACAGTATTCTGATTTTCTCGGGTTCAAGCTGAAAGTCCGTAAAAAGGGTAAGAAATATGTGGTTCGGTCTCATATGAGCGATAAAGCATACAAAAAGGCTCATGATAAAGTCTCGGAAGAAGTAAAGGAACTGGCTCATTCGGAGAACTGGTCATACTGGCTCTGGAAACCTTGCTGGTCAGCCTTTGCATGAAGATCATGTCCGTGCTTATCACGGTTATTCTCTATGGACGTATGATTGAAATATACCTCTACACCTCGGTTGCACCGATCCCTTTTGCAACCATGTCCAACCGGGAATGGGGGCAGGTGGGAAACAATTACTTCCGTGGGCTTTTGGCTCTCGGATTTCAGGGATTTTTTATGATGGTGTGTGTTGGCATTTATGCAGTGCTGATATCTACCATTGAAATTTCAGACAATATGCACTCGGCATTATTTGGAGTGGCAGCATATACCGTAATTCTTTGTTTCAGCTTGATGAAAACGGGAAATCTGTCGAAATCCATCTTTAATGCCCATTAAGGAAGGAGGGATTTGCCTTGGCTTTTGTATCCGTACCAAAAGATTTAACAAAAGTAAAGAACAAGGTTGTGCTAAACCTTACCAAAAGGCAGATTATCTGCCTGGTAATTGCGGCGGCTGTTGGGCTGCCTTTTTATTTCCTGACAAAAGGATATATCGGGACAAGCAATGCGGCAACTGGCATGGTGATTCTCATGCTCCCGGCATTTATGTTTGCCATAGATGACTTATCGGACGAAAAGATGCAGAAGCGATTATGGAAGGAGGGAAGTTTTGAACAAGGAATTTGAACGCTGCTGCACATTCCTGGCTGAGATGATGGAGAAGTACGGAGCACAGGTTTTGCGAGACATCGCCGTAGAGATTCAGTACGAACCGGAAACTTGGTGTGATGATGCAGAAGGAAAAAGACTTCGGTATGAGGCTTATGCGAGAAGATTTCTGAAGCGGTTTGAGAAGGCGGCATAAGGATTACCGGCATCCTGCGAGAGTGGGATGTATACATACGATAGAGCGTTCAAAAAATATGTAAAAACTGGAAATACTTAAAATATATGAAGGATAAGTATAGAGTGAATATGAGAAATGATATTAAAGGGAGTGTAGGTAAAAAACAAAAAAATACCTACATTCCCTTTAAAAATTCACATTACATCTTGACTATGTTTCATTATATGGTATAATTTGAGTAAATGTAGGTAAAAAATGTTTTAATACCTGCATTTTGTTGAAAGAAGGTGAAGAAAAATGTTACTATCATATCAGGAATGTTTGGAAAAATATGGAACAGATTATAAAATAAAAAAACATGTTCAAGAAGGGGAACTGTATGTAAAAGAAAAGGGAATCTATTCAGATAAGAGATATGTACCGGAGCTGGAGATTATTTCTAAGAAATATCCCAATGCAATTATTACGCTGAATAGTGCCTTTTATTATTATGGTTTAACGGATACCATACCTGATTTTTATTATGTTGCCACACCGAAAAACACAAGAAAAATCAGTGATGAAAGGGTGAAGCAATTTTATGAAAATAGCAAAGCCTTTGACATGGGAAAAACCAAGATGAATTATGATGGTGTGGATATTGTGATTTATGATAAAGAGCGTCTTCTTGTGGAATTGATACGAAATAAAAGAAAATTTTCTTTTGATTTTTATAAAGAAATAATTACGAGTTATAGAAGAATTGTTCATGAGTTGGATATGACTTTAGTTGCGGAATATGCGTATGAATTACCAAAATCCAACACGGTTATGGAGATCTTAAGATTGGAGGTTTTATAATGGTTAATATACAGAAGTTGATTGAGGAAGCAAATGAAAACGGTTATCAGGGAGATAAGGCATCTGCGAAAGTATGCCAGGATATTGTATTAAAAGCATTATCAGTTGGACCGCTGAGTAGAAATGTAACAATTAAGGGTGGTGTGGTTATGCGCAGCAAGACCAATAATGTTAGAAGAGCTACGCAGGACTTGGACATTGATTTTATTAAGTATTCCTTGGCAGATGAATCGATAGATGCGTTTATAAGCAAGCTGAATTGTCTTGATGGAATCAAGATTAGCAGGTTGGGTAAGATTGAAGAGTTGAAGCAACAGGATTATAGCGGAAAGCAAGTATTCATTTTGATTGAAGATACAGAGGGGAATCAAGTCAGAAGTAAGATTGATTTAGGTGTACATAATCGATTTGAATTGGAGCAGGAAGAATATTGTTTCGATATTGCGTACGATGATGAAGGAGCAAGCTTGTTGATTAATTCTGATGAGCAGATGTTAGCAGAAAAATTGCGTTCGCTTCTTAAATTTGGGCCATTTTCAACAAGGTATAAGGATGTATATGATATGTATTACTTGAAGGATTCTGTTAATAGAGAAAAATTGATGGTAGCTTTGGATACATATATATTCAATGACACAACGATGAAGGAAAATACCGGGAATGATATAGTTAGGAGATTAAAAATCGCTTTTAGTGATAAGAGTTACATTCATAGACTTGATACTTCAGATAAAAGATGGATTGATGAAGAAATTGGTGTTGTGACGGAGGGGATTTTGGAGTTTATGGGGAAAATTTGTTAAATAAGAGTAATTAGGTATACCTCGGTAGAATTTTAACTTTTACCGAGGTTTGCTTATAAGAAACGGTGTTGAAAGATAGTTGGAACAGGTGTATAATTGTGTTGGGACAATAAAAAACATATGAAATCAATGCATAAGATTGGAGGTTGTTTACATGGAAGTTTCAAAAAGCGATTGGAAATTATTTAGAACTTCTATTGGGGATTGGCAGGAAGCGTATATGGAACGCTTGGTTAAGGAATATATGGATTTATTAGAAGGTGAAGAGAATGCTTCAGATAAGTTCTGGAAGCTGGAAGAACGAATAAAAAAGGATAAGAAACATCCGGGAGTAATGCTCGAATTAAGCAAAGGGAATATGATTTTCGATATTGTGGCATTGATTAATAGTGGTGTAATCACAACTGCTGATTTGGCAGATTTTAGTGATGAATTAAAAGAAAGTGTAGATTTTCTTTTACACAGGTAGCAAAGGGGATTAAGCACATAAGAATTGTAGGTGATATTCGTGAATATAGAAGCATATGATGCAGAGTCTTTAAGAAAGCTCGTCAGACTCCTTGAGTATGAAAATAGAATACTGAAAGATAAACTGAAGAAAGAAAATATTCCGTATGACGAGGTAAATCCTTTTGAAGAGACGATGGATAATGTGGAAGAGTACGATCCTGATCAGGGAGAACGTATCGTCAATCCTGCGTTTATAACAGAGGAAATGGCGACACACTTCTTTTCTATGTTTTGGGGACGAGAGGATGTTTATGCCAAGCGTGGTAAGAACGGTGGTTATTTCCCGCAATGTGATAATAGATGGGATGCCAGACTTTGTCCGAAACAAAGAGGTGAAAAGGTTTTCTGTGATGAATGTGAAAATACCAAGTGGACACGGCTGGATGTTAAGAAGATTATTGCACATCTATTAGGGTATAAAGAGGATGGCTCAGATGTAATAGGTGTATATCCGCTGTTGCCTAATGGGATGTGTAGATTTATTGTATTTGATTTTGATAATCATGAAAAAGGTGCAGAAGCGACAGATTTTGCCAATACAGATAACGAGTGGCATAAAGAAGTGGATGCTCTTAGAAAAATGTGCGAGATAAATGGTATTAGGCCATTGGTAGAGCGTTCTCGTTCCGGTAAAGGTGCTCATGTATGGATTTTCTTTAAGAAAGCAATACCGGCTTCTGTAGCCAGAAATTTTGGATTTCTGTTATTAGATAAAGGTTCTGCATCTATTAACTTAAAATCCTTTCATTACTATGACAGAATGTATCCGTCTCAGGATGTGGCAAGCAGTATCGGGAATCTAATTGCATTGCCCTTGCAGGGACAGGCACTTAAAAATGGTAACAGTGCATTTGTGGATGAAAACTGGAATGCCTATCCGAATCAGTGGGATGTTTTGCTGAATAAAACAGAAAAATTAGGTATAGAGGATATTGAAAAATATATGGCAAAATGGCAGGCAGAGTTGGCAGAAAGTCGGGGAATGCTTGCTGGTACCGATATAAATAACAGACCAAAACCATGGAAAAAGAAGTGTGAGTTTGTTAAGGCGGATGTGGTTGGTAAGCTACATATGGTGCTTAGTAATGGTGTTTACATTGACACGCTAAATCTTATGCCGAGAATACAAAATCAGATTCGCAGTCTGGCTGCTTTTGATAATCCGGAATTTTATAAAAATAAGAGACTGGGATATTCCAATTACTATAATTTTAGTGCTGTATATTTGGGAAAAGACATTGATGGCTACATACAAATTCCAAGAGGGCTAATAGAACGGATTATAGATGAGTGTAATAAAGCTGGAATTTCTGTTGAAATATCTGACCAAAGGGAAAAGGGGCGTCCTATAAGAGTTTCGTTTAAAGGTGATTTACGGACACAGCAGGAACTGGCAGCAGAAAAATTACTGACCTATTCAGATGGCGTATTAAGTGCAGCAACTGCATTTGGTAAAACGGTTGTGTGTAGTTATCTGATTGCGGAGCGCAAAGTGAATACTCTTATTTTATTACAAAGTAAGGATTTGCTGAATCAGTGGGTGGATGAGCTGAACAAATTCTTGGACATTAAGGAAGAACCACCGGAGTATGAAACCAAAACAGGCAGAAAGAAAAAGAGAGACAGTGTTATAGGTATTTTGCATGGTAGTAAAAATACATTGACAGGTATTGTAGATGTTGCCATGGTTGGCTCTATGTATAGCAAAGGTAAGTTTAATGACCTGATTAATTCTTATGGAATGGTAATTATGGACGAATGTCATCATGCGGCATCCAATACGTCTGTGGAATTATTGCAGAAAATCAATGCCAAATATGTATATGGAGTTTCTGCGACGCCGAAGCGTGGAGATAGCTTAGATAAAATTATCTATATGCTACTTGGACCGCTTCGCCATAGATTTACGGCATTGGAGAGAGCACAGGAGCAGGGAATAGGTCATTATTTTGTACCAAGGTATACAAGAGTTGTAGACACTGCTGACAGTAAAGATGACATCAACAAGGCTTATAGTCTAATTAGTACAAGCAAGATACGTAATGATATGATTATAAGTGATGTGAAGAAAAGTATTGCTCAGAATCAGACTCCGGTTATATTAACCAGATTTAAGGAGCATGCAAAACTTCTGTATGATGCGTTGAAAAATGAAGCTGACCATATATTTCTTTTGTATGGTGATAATTCAGACAAGGAAAATACAGAGATACGAGTAAAGTTAAAGCAGGTTCCTAGAACAGAGAGCATTATTTTGGTTGCAACCGGACAGAAGATAGGAGAGGGATTTGATTTCCCAAGACTTGATGTGTTAATGCTTGCTGCACCAGTATCCTTTGAAGGGCGTCTGGAACAGTATGTAGGAAGATTAAATCGTGACTACGAAGGGAAAGAAGCTGTTTATGTATATGATTACATTGATGCCCATGTGAGATTCTTTAATAAAATGTATGGCAAAAGATTGAAAACATACAAGCGAACCGGATTTTCCATATGGACGGGTGATGAACATACTAAGCAGATAATTAATGCTATATATGATTCTGGTAATTATACGGAAAAATTCGAGCAGGATATTGTAGAAGCGGAGAAATCAATTGTAATTTCTAGTCCGGATATACGACAGGACAAGATTGACAGATTGTTATTGTTAGTCAAAGACCGTCAGGAAAAAGGTGTACTTATAACAGTCATCACAACAGACCCGGAAGAAGTGGTTTATGGTAGTGCGGATGTATGTTATGGGTTGATAAACGAAATGAAACAGGTGGGAATAAATGTAGTAACAAAGGCAGAAGTTGAAGAAAGATTTGCTGTTATAGATGATGAATTGGTATGGCATGGAGGTATGAATCTGCTTGGGAAGGTAGATATATGGGATAATTTAATGCGTATCAAAAATCATCAGGTGGCGGCAGAACTGTTAGAGATTTCACTTGGCACTACAACAGAATCTGAAGGAGGCTGATAACTATATGAAAAAACAACAGAGATGCTACATCTACACCCGTGTATCCACCTCCATGCAGGTTGATGGTTACAGCTTAGATGCACAAAAAGATAAATTACATAAATACGCTGATTATCAGGATATGATTATCGCCGGTGAATACTCTGACGAAGGTAAATCCGGTAAAAGTGTGGAAGGTAGATCACAGTTCCAACAGATGCTTCAAGACATAGAATCTGGTAAAGACAATGTCGATTTTGTACTTGTATTCAAATTATCCCGATTTGGGCGAAACGCAGCTGATGTTTTATCATCCCTTCAGAGAATGCAGGACTTTGGTGTTAATCTTATCTGTGTGGAAGATGGTATCGACAGTTCTAAAGATGCAGGTAAGTTAATGATTTCCGTCTTATCTGCGGTGGCTGAAATAGAGCGTGAGAATATATTGGTGCAGACAATGGAAGGTCGCAGGCAGAAAGCCAGAGAAGGTAAGTGGAACGGTGGTTTTGCTCCGTATGGTTATCAGCTTATCAATGGCGAATTGCACATTGCTGAAGATGAAGCGGAGATTATTCGGATTATCTACGATAAGTTTGCCAATACCACTATGGGAATTGCGGCCATTGCTACATTCCTAAACAACAGCGGATACAAGAAAAAGCTTCGCCAGAACAATACCATAGAAGGTTTTTCTACATCCTTTGTAAAAGGTGTATTGGATAATCCTGTGTACTGTGGCAAGCTTGCTTTTGGCAGAAGAAAAAATGAGAAGATTCCGGGAACAAGGAATGAGTACCACATTGTGAAGCAGGACAAGTACATGCTTAACGACGGTATCCATGAGGCCATTGTGTCAGAAGAATTGTGGAATCAGGTGCATAAAAAGAGACAGGAAACCGGAGTTGCCAACATCAAAACTCACAGCTTGGATCACGAGCATATTTTATCAGGTATTATCAAATGTCCTATCTGTGGAAGTGGTATGTATGGTAATGTAAATCGTAAAAAGCATCCTGACGGCGGACACTACAAAGACTATTTTTACTATGCCTGCAAGCACAGAACCTTTGTAAATGGTCATAAATGTACTTACCGCAAGCAGTGGAGCGAGGATAAAATCAATGCGGCTGTGGAAGAGATTATCCGTAAGCTAGTGAATAATCCAAAGTTCAAAACAGAGATTAAGAAGCATATCGGACAAAGCATTGATACGCAGGAATTGGATAGAGAGCATACAGGCTTACAGGAACGCTTAAAGCAAGTAATCGGTGCTAAGAATAAGCTGGCGAGTCAGATGGACAATTTATCCGTATCCGACAAGCATTATGACAAGAAGTACGAGGACATGCAGGTGCGTCTGGACAAGCTTTATGATGAGATAGAAGAAATCGAAACTCTGATTGAAGAAGTGGAGACCAGACTGTATAATATTAGACAGGAGAAAATATCCGGCGACAATGTGTACCAGTTCTTATTATTCTTTGATAAGCTGTACGACAAATTTACGGATATTGAAAAGAAAACATTTATGAAGAGCTTCCTTGCGGATGTGAGTATTTACGAGGAAGAGCAGGCGGACGGAAGAATCCTTCGTAGTCTAAAGTTTAGATTCCCTGTATTTTTCAATGGGAAAGAGATATACGAATTAGATTGGGACAACGAAACAACAGTTGAAACCGTGTGCTTGCTCACCCGGAAAGCCCGCTAAATCAAAGGGTTTGGGCGATTAGAGGTCGATATGTTTCTGTGTTTTCTGTTTGGTGGGACTGAAGATATGTTTCCTTGGAGCAGGTGGGGTAAGAAAAAATGAACTTTCGGCGAAAGGCTGAATTTTGTCGAATAGAGATTTTGGTCAAGGATTGGAGAAAAACAAAAAACGCTATTTGATGGAGTCTGAAAGTGACAATGTAAACCGTTAGTTGACGGAATTTGCTGAAATAGTGTTTTTGATGTGGTGGTTTTTCCTTAACGTTTATGCAATAATAAATCAATCATATATATGAGGATTACAATTTTGTCAATACAAGTGTATGGAGGAAGTGTTGTATGAGTTTAGGAAAAAACATTCAGTATTTGAGAAAACAAAAGAAGATTACTCAGGAACAGTTGGCTGAGATTATGTCTGTTTCCCGCCAAACCATATCCAGATGGGAAGCAGAGGAAATTATCCCGGAGTTGAATAAGCTGATTGCTTTAAGTGATTTATTTGCCTGCAAGTTGGATGCTTTAGTCAAAGCAGATATGCTTGATTGCGAGAAAATCTATTCAGAGGTTACGATAAAGCGGGTGAACGCATTTAGTATGGCGAGATACGTTATGGTTACGCTGAACCCGGAGGATGATGTCAATGAATATATGGATAACTGGGCACAGAAATCAGGTCTGCGGAAGCTGCATCTGGATGCAATGAGGATTGGATGGGATTTTCCGTATGTTTCATCTGAATTGCAAAATAGATTTGGCCTTTGCGGATATGTAGCAGCATATATCTTGCCGATAGGATTCGAAACGAACTGTCCGGGTGTGGAATTTGCGAATCAGGAAACTGCTGATTATGCGGTTATTACAATATATGATCCTTTTGTGGCGGCTTTTGAAAGGATTCCTAATGCTTATGAGAAAATACTGGAGTATATGCAGGCAAATGGATTTCGTGAAAAACCGAAGAATGATATTTTATCCTGCTTTGAGCATGTGTATGAACTGCAAGAGAATCTTCAGGAGTTGCTTGCTGATATTAATGAGGTAAAGGCAGCGACAAATTCAAGAAAAGAATTCGAAGAAGTTTCTATTCAAATGAAAGAAAAGTATGCAGAGTCGGATTTTGATTTTGAAGTGCTTCCGATAATTGAAGATGTTATTTCTGAGATATTAAAGGTTCTTGATGATAGAGAAGAACAGTGGAAACAAGAGAATCTTTCTTTAGGTGATAAATCACGTGCTAATGTACATAAGTGGAAAGAAAGAACACAATTTCTGCCTGAATATTTGTCTGATGAAACTGTAAAGAAAGTAGAAGTATTAGGCAAAGAAGCTGATGAGATTATAAGTGAAGGAAAAATAGAGGATGTTATTTTCTATTTTGATAAGCTCGATGACAACGAAAAGAAGGAATGCTTAGAAAAACTAAAACAAAAAATTCAAGAAGCTATATTATAACAATCAGGTGGCCTATACTGGCTACTTGTTTGTTATAATATTGTTTATGGTAATTTATGAGGGTTGTGTCATTTTCAACTGGGTAAGATGTTGTAGAGGATGAATGTTTAGAGCAGATGAACTGGAAATTGTATAAAGCAGGTACCTATGAAGAATGGGATGGACTGACAGCATTGTTTATTGAACTTGTAAATGCAGATAAAACATTATTGGAAGATACATATATCAAGAAATGGTATAGATTATCGTGTTAATTGAAGGAATGGTAGCATGAAGATTTTTGTAGATGCAGATGCGTGTCCTGTTGTGCGTATTGTAGAAGAAGTGGCAGAAAAATATAGGATCAATGTTACATTGCTCTGTGATACGAATCACATTTTGACTTCCGATTACAGTGAAGTCATTGTGGTTGGTGCAGGAGCAGACGCAGTTGATTATAAATTAATTAGTATTTGTCATAAAGGAGACATCGTTGTTTCACAGGATTACGGAGTAGCTGCAATGGCGCTTGGAAAAGGTGCGTATGCAATTCATCAATCAGGAAAATGGTACACAAATGAAAATATTGACCAGATGTTAATGGAACGACACCTGAATAAGAAAGCAAGGAGAGGTTCTCATAAGAATCATTTGAAAGGTCCTAAGAAAAGGACGGAGGAAGACGATAAGAGATTTGCACAGTCGTTTGAGAAGCTGGTGTTAGTGGCACGGACACAAGAAGGAGATTAATCAATGGCAAAGAGCAAGAAAACCAAAATACATAAGAAAATAGATGGACAGCTTTTGCAGATGAACAAGTCTTTTAACAATCTTAAGATGAAGCAGAAAGATAAGATTACTGCATGGGTATATGAAGAATACAAAAAGTATGTAACGGAGAATGAAAAAGTTCCTGACTCAGAAGCGGATGAGCATATTATTGATGAGGTTCTTGATAAGATTAATGAGGCACAGATATGGATACCGTCGGGAGAAATTGTTAGTTATTATCACAGAAAGAAACCACATTTGAAGAAACGACTGGATAATGAGAAAAACATAAAGTTCAGGTCGTATGTGAGTTTTTATAAGAGTATCGTGGATCAGGATAGATGTGCAGTAGTAATATGCAATTTGAATCATGAAATTATTTATATGAATCCGGCGGCTGTACTTAACTATGAGAAATGGGGCGGAGAAAAGTTGATTGGAAGAAGCCTCATGGAATGTCATAACCAAGCGTCTAGAGAAAAGATACAGCAAGTGGTTGACTGGTTTATTGAAGATAATAACCACAATATTGTATATACTTTTCACAATGAAAAACAAAATAAGGATGTATATATGGTTGCTCTTCGAGATGAAGGAAAGCTGATTGGGTACTATGAGAAGCATGAATATAGAAATACAGAGACAATGAAACTTTATGATTTATGGTAGGTGAAGCAGATGAATATCCAAATTTTTGGAACTAAGAAATGTAATGATACAAAGAAAGCAGAACGCTTCTTCAAGGAGCGTGGCATTAAATATCAGTTCATTGATATGAAAGAAAAAGGCATGAGTAAGGGAGAGTTTACTTCTGTTGCACAGGCTAATGGTGGACTTGAAAACATGATTAACTGGGATGGTAAAGACCAGGATACGATTGCTCTTATTAAGTATATTGCTGATGAAGATAAACTGGAAAAAATATTGGAGAATCCACAGGTAATTAAAACACCAGTAGTAAGAAATGGAAAACAATCTACACTTGGATATCAGCCTGATGTATGGAAGGGATGGAATTAATGGTAAAGAAGATAATGCATGATCCGTTGTTTCTGGCACAGAAGTCAGTGGATGCAACAGAGGCGGATAAACAGATTGTGACTGATTTGCTTGATACACTTAGGGCAAATTTAGAACATTGTGTTGGTATGGCTGCCAATATGATTGGGGTAAAAAAGAATATCATTGTAGTAGCAGCAGGATCATTTCAATTTGCAATGATAAATCCGATAATTACAAAGAAATCTGGAGCGTATCAGACTGAGGAAGGATGTCTTTCGCTGAAAGGCGTAAGACCATGCACGAGATATCAGGAAATAGAAGTGGACTATCTTGATCAGAACTTTAAAAAACAGCATGGAAAGTATTCAGGATGGACAGCACAGATTATCCAGCATGAGATTGACCATTGCAATGGAATAGTAATATAAGAATCAGGCAGGTGGTAAGATGTATTTAATCAAGACGGTAAAAGGTGATATTACAAAGATTACAGATGTTCAGGCAATCGTAAATGCTGCAAACAACTCTCTTTTAGGAGGAGGTGGAGTTGATGGTGCCATTCACAGGGCAGCAGGACCGGAACTTCTAGCAGAGTGTAGGAATCTTCATGGTTGTGAGACAGGTCGGGCAAAGATTACAAAAGCATATAATCTGCCATGCGATTATGTGATACATACGGTGGGTCCGATTTGGAATGGCGGCAGAAGTAAGGAAGAGGAACTTCTGGCAAGCTGCTATTTTAATTCTATGCAGGTGGCATTTGAGCATGGGATAAGAAGTATTGCATTTCCTTCCATTTCAACAGGAGTATATAGCTTTCCGGTAGAACTTGCAGCAAAGATAGCGGTAAAGACGGTAAGCAGATTTTTGGAGGATAACGAGAATAGCTTTGACCTTGTAGAATGGGTTTTGTTTGATGCTGTGACAGAATCAGTGTATGAAAAAGAAGTGGATAAGCTGTATTCATAGATTGGAGTGTGATTTATATCCCAAAAATTAAATGGTCAGAATTAAGTCCCATGCAGATAGGACGATATGCAGAGTATTATGCAAAAATGAAATTTGTTGAAATAAATATATTAACTCAGAAGGATACAAAATGTGCCTTTTAATATGAGTATGAAAAGGTGATACTATAAAATGAAATTGACATGGTTAAAAAATGGATTTATATGTAAAGAATTATATGCTCCATTTAAAATAAGCAAAGACATAGATTATCGAAACGATTTAGAAAAGAAATACAATATAGTAATGGAACAGGCAAAAAAAGCTAATGCTGATGATGAAAGTCTGAGAATTATTAATGTTTTTAGTACAAAAATATTGGAATCTTTAGATTTATATTACAAGGCTGATATAGCAGAAAGTAACAACATTATTTTTGAATTGGTAAGAGATATAGGAAATAACCCATTTGCAGTAAATGATGCTGGGGTCAGAACATAGTGTTTTCTGTGTCTGACCCTCTAAGAGAACCT
>NZ_CANTKB010000044.1 GCF_947654165.1 uncultured Blautia sp. | reverse complement strand
AGAGCATACGGTTCATACCCGTAGTGTCGAGGGTTCGAATCCCCCTCTCGCTACTTGTCGGAAGACATTAAATTCAAATGGGATCTTAGCTCAGCTGGGAGAGCATCTGCCTTACAAGCAGAGGGTCATAGGTTCGAGCCCTATAGGTCCCATTCTTTTGCAAAAAAACAAAAGAATAGAGATGGCGAGATAGCTCAGTTGGCTAGAGCATACGGTTCATACCCGTAGTGTCGAGGGTTCGAATCCCCCTCTCGCTACTAAAACCCCTTTTCAGGTACTGAAGAGGGGTTTTTTGTATGGTGTACAGGGCTTGTTTCGAAGAGAAACAGGCCCTTTTTGTGCAAAATACATAAAAACAGATACATGAAATTATAGAAAAAGTTGAAATTGTATAAAGTAGTTGACTTTTTATTGGAAGAGCCATATAATGAAACTACAAATTGAAACGGGTTTCAAATAAATAAATGGTGCAAATAAATATTTTTTTTGAAACACATGAAACGGGTTTCAAAAAAAGGAAAGGATGTAGAGGATGAAAAAAATCGGTGTAGTCGGAAGCATTAACATGGATATGACAGTACAGGCGGAAAGAATCCCGCTGAAAGGAGAAACCTTAAAGGGAGAGAATCTTCAGTACATTCCAGGAGGAAAAGGTGCCAATCAGGCTGTGGCAATGTCAAGACTCGGAGCAGAGGTGTCCATGTTCGGATGTGTAGGAAACGATGGGGCAGGAGAGAGTCTTAAAAGAAATCTGAAAGAGCAGGGTGTGGATATCTCTCATATCAAAACAATAGAAGGGGTGCCAACCGGACTTGCCATCATAACCGTTGGCGAACAGGATAATACCATTGTTGTGGTGGAAGGTGCCAATAGAGAAGTAACAGTAGAATATGTCAAGGAAATAGAAAAAGATCTTCTGGAATGTGAAATCGTACTTCTTCAGCACGAAATTCCACAGGAAACCATTGAATATGTGATTGAATTTTGTTTTGAACATGGAATCAAAGCAGTGCTGAATCCGGGACCTGCAAGACCGGTAAAGGCAGAGATCATTGAGAAGGTAACGTATCTTACCCCCAATGAGCATGAGACTGTGATCATTTTTGGCAACGGATACAGTTTCGAGGAACTGATGAGAAGGTATCCGGAAAAACTGGTGATCACACAGGGCTCAAGAGGAGTCAGCACCTGTTCCAAAGAAGGAGAAATCCTTCTGGTACCTGCGAGAAAAGCAAAAGTAGTAGATACAACCGGAGCCGGAGATACCCTTAACGGGGCATTTACTGTAGCTATTACAGAAGGAAAATCAGTGAAGGATGCTCTTGTATTTGCAAATACAGCAGCAAGTCTTTCCACAGAAAAATTCGGAGCACAAGGCGGAATGCCCACCTGCGAAGAGGTAAAAAAAGCTATGGAGGAATCAGGAAGATGAAAAAGAACGGCATTTTGAACAGTGATATTTCCAGAGTATTGTCGTATATGGGACATACAGATCAGATTGCAGTGGGAGACTGCGGACTTCCGATTCCCGAAGAAACAGAAAGAATCGATTTGGCATTAAAATTCGGGGTACCGGGCTTTATGGATGTGCTTTGTGAAGTGAAAAAAGAGATGAAAATAGAAAAGATCATTCTGGCAGAAGAGATTAAGACAAAGAACCCGGAAATGCTGGAACAGATTCTGCAGTTATTTGACAGAGAAGAAGACTGTGAGATCGAATATGTGTCACATGGGAGATTAAAAGAACAGACTCGTACATGTAAGGCTGTGATTCGAACCGGCGAAACAACACCTTATGCAAATATTATCCTGCAGTCTGCGTGCTTGTTCTGAGTAGGAAAACGGGAGGTGGCAAAATGAGAATTGAGATGAAAGGAATTGACAAGTCCTTTGGAAGCAATCAGGTACTGAAAAATGCCGGATTTGTTCTGGGGGATGGGGAGGTTCATGCACTGATGGGTGAAAACGGTGCAGGAAAATCCACACTGATGAAAATCTTGACCGGCGTATATACAAAAGATGCGGGCACGGTACTGGTAGACGGAAAAGAAGTAAATTATAAAAATCCGCAGGAAGCGGAAAAAGCAGGAATCGTGTTTATCCATCAGGAGCTAAATGTACTCTTTGATCTGACGGTAGAAGAAAATCTGTTCATGGGAAAAGAGATAAAGAACTGTTTTGGAATCTGCAACCAGAAAGAGATGAGGAGGAAATCAGAAGAAGCACTGAAACGCCTTGGGGTTTCTATTTCCCCCACAGAAGTAATGTCCAATCTTTCTGTAGGGCAGCAGCAGATGATTGAAATCTGTAAGGCACTTATGGTAGATGCCAAGGTAATTATCATGGATGAACCCACAGCAGCTTTGACACAAAGCGAGACCTCAGTGCTGTTTGAGGTGATCCAGACACTTCGAAAAGAAGGGGTATCCATTGTTTACATCTCTCATCGTATGGAAGAAATCTTCGAACTTTGCGACAGAATCAGTGTATTGAGAGATGGTACCTATATCGGAACAAGAGAAATCCCGAAAACCAATATGAATGAAATTGTGAAGATGATGATCGGACGTGAGATCGGAGAACGATATCCAAAGAGAAACTGCGAAATCGGTGATCCCATTCTGGAAGTTAGCGATTTGACAAAAAATGGTGTTTTTCAACAGGTGAGCTTTGAGGTAAAGGCAGGAGAGGTACTGGGTGTATCCGGTCTGATGGGAGCCGGAAGAACAGAGATCATGCAGGCAATCTTCGGAAATCTTGCTTATGACAGCGGAAGTATTCGTATAGCAGGAAAAGAAGTGCGTATAAAATCACCCATGGATGCGATTAAACACGGAATCGGTTTTATCACAGAGGACCGGAAAGTAGAAGGTCTGATGCTGGAAGAAAGCATTGAGAAAAATATTGCACTGACCAATCTGTCCAGAATTTCCAGACATGCCTTTGTGGGTTCTAAAGAAGAAGACGAGTTGGTAAAAAAAGGAATCAAGGAGCTTCATATCAAATGTTTTGGTCCTCAGCATGAATGCAGCAATTTAAGCGGTGGAAATCAGCAGAAAGTTGTGTTCGCAAAATGGATCTATACAAATCCTGATATTCTGATTCTGGATGAGCCCACCAGAGGTGTGGATATCGGTGCAAAAAAAGAAATTTATACGATTATCAATGAACTGGCTTCAAATGGGGTAGCAATCATTATGGTTTCCTCGGAACTTCCGGAAGTGCTTGGTATGAGCGACCGTATCATGGTGGTGCGGGAAGGAGAAGTTCGTGGAATCCTTACAAAAGAAGAGGCCAATCAGGAAAATATTATGACATTAGCTACGGGAGGTACAATAGAATGAAAATCAATAAGGAAACGATTATGAATCATGTCCAGGATCTGGGCGCTCTGATTGCTCTGGTGTTGCTGGTAGTGGGTATCAGTATTGTCAGTCCTGAATTTCGGACATGGGGGAACCTTTTATCTTTGCTTCGCCAGTCGTCCATTAATGGATTGATCGCATTTGGTATGACTTGTGTTATCCTGACAGATGCCATCGACCTTTCCGTGGGCTCTGTTCTGGCTCTTAGTACAGCACTTTGTGCAGGAATGATCACAAGCGGCGTTCCGGCAGGGCTTGCCATGATTCTGGCATTGGTACTTGGAACCGGATTTGGAATCATCAGCGGATTATTAGTGACCAAGGGAAGATTACAGCCGTTTATCGCAACCCTGATCACCATGACTGTTTACCGCGGACTTACCATGATTTTTACAGGCGGTAAACCAATCTCAAATTTAGGAGACAGCTTTGTATTAAAATTGATCGGAAAAGGAAACTGGTATCACATTCCCATCCCGGTTATTCTGTTAATCCTTATCTTTATCGGATTTTATGTATTATTAAATAAGACAACCTTCGGACGTGCTGTTTATGCAACAGGAAGCAATGCAAAGTGTGCAAAACTTGCAGGTATCAACATTCATAAGACAAAAATTGCTGCTTATGCGATTTCAGGATTTATGGCAGCCTTATCTGGCCTTATCTTATTATCAAGATTAGGCTCTGCACAGCCGACACTGGGAACCGGCTATGAGTTAGACGCCATTGCCGCAGTAGCTTTAGGCGGAACCAGTATGAGCGGAGGACGGGGAAAAATTTACGGAACCTTTATTGGTGTATTGATCATCGCTGTATTGAACAATGGATTAAATATCTTAGGTGTTTCTTCCTACTATCAGGATGTGATCAAAGGACTGGTTATTTTAGTAGCAGTATTGTCAGATAGAAAACGATAGGAGAAAAGAATATGAAAAAAATAGTAGGACTTTTACTGGCTGTTGCCATGATGTTTTCATTGGGCGGATGTAATGCCATCACCATAGACGGAGAAGGAGAGCTTTCCGGAGAGAACAGCGGAAGCGGAGCAGTTGGATTTTCTGTTTCAACCTTAAACAATCCGTTTTTTGTATCTCTTTCCGAGGGTGCAAAGGCAGAAGCTGAGAAACAGGGTGTAAAACTGGTTGTGGTAGATGCAGGCGATGATGCAGCAAAACAGACCAATGATATTGAAGACCTGATTTCAAGAAATGTAAGTGTTTTGATCGTAAATCCAGTAGATTCAGATGCCGTTGCACCGGCAGTGCAAAATGCAGTGTCAAAAGGAATCAAAGTGATTTCTGTTGACCGTGTAGTAAATGGAGTAGAAGTGGATTGCCAGATTGCTTCAGATAATGTTGCAGGTGCGAAGATGGCAACAGAGTATTTGGTAGAATTGATCGGTGAAGGTGCAAAAGCAGCAGAGCTGGAAGGCGTACCTGGTGCATCTGCAACTATTGACAGGGGAGCCGGATTTCATGAGGCAGCAGACGCAGCTCTGGAGGTTGTGGCCAGCCAGACAGCGAATTTCAACCGTGCAGAAGGTATGAACGTTATGGAAAACATTCTGCAGTCTTCACCGGAAGTAAAAGGTGTTTTTGCACACAATGATGAGATGGCACTGGGTGCGGTGGAAGCGGTTGCAGCATCAGGAAAAGATATTAAGATCATCGGATTTGATGCAACAGATGATGCGGTTACAGCAGTAAAAGCAGGGAAAATGGCAGCAACTGTAGCACAGAAACCAGAACTCATGGGAGAAACAGCAGTACAGACAGCAATCAAATTGATCAATGGAGAGACCGTAGAAAAATCACTTCCTGTAGAAGTGGAATTAATTAAATAATAGAAGTGAAATGAGGCTATCAGGATTTTTTCTGATAGCCTTTTTGTGCTCCTGAAAGGTTCCGGGGATGGCAAGATAGGCTAAAATTCAAAATTTTTCTATGCTGGCCTACTTTTGGCTTTGCAATAACAACTATTAGTTGTCTCAGATAACTTATAATAGGTGCTATGAAAAAGTGACACCTTAATGAATATAGATTGCAAATAAATCTCTATATCTTGAAAAGATAGAATATTTATAGTAGGATGTTAAATAAATAGCTGTAACCTAAAAGAACGGAGAATACGAAGGAGCGTTACAGATGAGAATACGCTATAATAAACTTCAAAAACTTATGATTGATAATCAAATGGAAAGACAAGATTTAATGCATGCAGCAGAGATTTCATCGTCTGTTGCAACAAAGTTAAATAAGAACGAGATAGTATCCATTGATGTGCTGATGAGAATTTGCAAAGTATTTATTGTGATATTGGCGATGTATGTGAAGTCATATTAGACGAATGATATGAGGAGGTCTGCAGATGGCGGCAAGTGGTAAGAAAAATATGTTTAACGAAGCTACCGTGTTCAAATGCCAGCAATGGTTCATTTGACACGACTTGGTTATACTTATTTTGGAAAAATAACTGAGGATATGGCAGGTACAGTATATGACCCTGATACCAATATCTTAATTGACGTTTTTAAGGAGCAGTTCGCATGGCTTAATCCTACTCACGCAGGAGAAGCGGAACAGACACTGAAAACTATTAGGCAGGAATTAGATAATGATGATATAGGACGCAGTTTTTACGAGCGTTTATCGTCTGTTTCGCCTGTTAGGTTGGTGGATTTTGAGAATCCAAAGAATAATACATATCATTTTACCGCCGAGTTCACTTGTAAGCGTGACCAAGATGAATTTAGACCTGATATTACATTGTTTGTGAATGGACTTCCACTTGTATTTATTGAAGTAAAGAAGCCGAATAATCACGGCGGCATTGTTCCGGTTCAGGGGGCATTTTATTGCACAACGGCAACTGCTTGATGAAAACAATGGTTGACCGTTTCGGAGAAGATGTGACGACCCTTGCGTATGATATGACTTCTTTCAGAGTACGGACAGAAGTATCAGCCAGTCCTACCTTTTTCGGTTGGGTGTTTAGTTTCAATGGTAAGGTACAAATACTTGCACCGGAGAGTGTGAAAGAACAGTACAGACAAATGATTGCAAAAACCGATGAGGATATGCAGGAAAGCGAATAGTGTAAATTTGAAATTGTGCAGACGGTCTGCACAATTTGGGCAAGATTGAATTATAAGACTATGAAGCGAGGTAGTGGATATGGAAAAAGACCCGTTTAAGGAATATTTGAGGGAGTCTGAACCGGATAAAGCTCATAAGGGTTATGCTTGGAGTACGGCAATCGGACTTCAGGCGGTGGACGGACTCAAACCATCTAAATATTTGATTGATACTGCCATTCAGAATATTGAAGGCAAAATCACAATGAAAGAAGCACAGAGCCTTATCGACAGTTATTATGAGGGAAAACCTGCCCATTTGTCTGATGATGAGCGTACTGAAGAAGCTGATAAGGTTTCCTCTCGTATTGCAGAAATTCTTTCTGAAACGGCGTTCTCGTTTTCTCCGAATGAGTATATCGCTATCCACCGCAAACTCTTTCAGGGGATTTATAAACACGCTGGAAAGATTAGAGATTACAACATCACAAAGAAAGAATGGGTGCTTGATGGAGCAACTGTTATGTACGGTAGTGCTTCTGAATTGAGAGCTACACTTGAATATGATTTTTCGCAGGAGAAAGATTTTAGCTATAAAGGGCTTTCAATGGATGAGATTATCCATCATCTTGCGGTATTCATCTCAAGGCTATGGCAAATCCATATCTTTGGGGAAGGCAATACAAGAACAACGGCGGTGTTCTTCATCAAATATTTGAGGACACTTGGGTTCTCTGCAACCAATGATATTTTTGCAGAAAATGCGTGGTATTTCAGAAATGCACTTGTCCGTGCAAACTATACGAACCTGCAAAAAGGCATTTACGAAACAACAGAGTATCTGGAAGCATTTCTCAGAAATTTGCTTTTAGACGAGAAAAATGAACTTCACAATCAAAATCTTCACATAAGTGGACTTTTGAATGAAGGAAAAGTGGACATTGGGGATATAAAAGTGGATATTCAAAACCCGAAAGTGGATATTGAAAGTGTACTTTCCGAAAAAGGCAGCGATTTCTCAGTAAAAACCACAGTTCATATCCATAGACTTTTTGAAAAGTTTGGCTTTGATGAGGTGTTTGGAAGAAGTGCAGTTATGGAGCTTCTTGAGTTGAAAAGTTCAGGTGCTTCAAAATTTCTTTCCAATTTGATGCAGGCAGGTATTATTGAACCAGTATCCGGTCACGGAAAAGGAAAATACAAATTCAAGAAGTAGTTAGAAAATTCCAAGGAGCGATGGCTATGGAGAATAAATTAGAAAAAATCGGTCAAAATAGTTTTATGGATAATTTTGTTAAAACTGATAACATTTTAAATTGATTTGATTGTTAGGGCAAGGCTCTGTTTTGCAAAGGGACTGTCGGGAAATAGATAGTCCCTTTGCAAAACAGAGCCTTATTCCTATAAATGGAAAAAATCGGCATTAGCCGCTCCCCCCGCTTTGGGTACTAGAGCAACTGTGTGGTCTGACGGGAGATGAGTTTTACATCAAAGGTATAGTGTTGTTTTGTAGGTCTGTTCTCAATACAATCTATGATGGACAGAACTGCCTGTCTTCCGATTTCTTTGATCGGCTGCTCGATGGTGGTCAATGCAGGAGTCATAATGCTGCTGAAGCGGATATTATCAAATCCAATAAGCTGAACATCTTCAGGGACTTTTTTTCCGTGTTTTGTGAGAACTTTGTAGACAGACAGGGCTACCATATCGTTTGCGGCAATGATTCCGTCTACGTCAGGATACTTCTGAAGAAGTGTTTCTGCCTGTTTTAATCCATCTTCGTAATGATATTTACAGTCAATAAACTGTGGTACGATCTGGTGTTTTTGACAGACACTGAGATACCCTTCAAATCGTTTCCGACCGCTGGAAAGTTTCTGTGGTCCCCGCATGTTTACAATGCTTTTGCAGCCGCATGCCAGAAGGTGTTCCATACTTAGGCGTCCGCCTTCAAAATGGTCTGATTCGATGCAGGTCACATCCGGGATACTGGACAATTCACGGTCCAGCATCACAACAGGAAGATTGAATTTATCGATTTTCTGAACCAGTTCTTCCCGGCTGGTGAGAAGGATAATACCGTCTGCATTCATCCGTGTGAGCAGTTCAATGTTGTGCAGTTCTTTTTCTATATCATTATTGGAATTACACAGGGTAAGACGGTAATCGTGTTTGTAGACCTCATCCTCTATGGCTTTGACCATTTCATTAAAAAAGGGGTTATCGATATTCGGCACGATCAAGCTGATGATCCGTGCGGATTTCTTATATAAAGAGCGTGCAGCCTCATTGGGCTTGAATCCGGTTTCTTCAATAACCTGTAAGACACGCTGCTTCTTTTCTTCATTTACATTTGCAGTATCGTTCATAACTCTTGATACAGTGGCAGGAGAAACTCCGGCCAGTTTTGCTACGTCTCGGATACTAATCAATTGATACACTCCAATCTACGGGAGAAACCCGTTTCATTTTTAACAATCATACCATTTGGAGCGGAAACAGTCAATCCCGGATGGAAAAGCCAAAGCCTACAATTTTTTTGTTTTGGCAATGCAGGCTCTCACAGCATCCATAACAGCACTTCGCATGCCCTCTTTTTCCAGGGTATTTACACCTTCAATGGTGGTTCCGGCAGGGGAGCAGACCATGTCTTTGAGTTCTCCGGGATGTTTTCCGGTGTCTAATACCATTTTTGCACTTCCCAGAACTGCCTGGGCTGCGAATTCGTAGGCCTGTTTTCGCGGCATTCCTTCAGCCACGGCACCGTCTGCCAGTGCTTCGATGAACATAAAAACAAAAGCAGGGGAACTTCCGCTTACGGCACCTACAATGTCCAGAATGGGCTCTGTCACTACATCAGCCCGTCCGCAGGAGCGAAGAATGGTGAGCACCTGCTGGATTTCTTCCTGGGAAACCAGAGAGTCAGGGCAAACACCGGTAATGCCCTCCCCTACCAGAGCAGGTGTATTCGGCATGGTACGGATGATTTTTTTCTCTTCTCCCAACTGTTCTTTCAACCAGGAAAGGTTTTTTCCGGCAATAATGGAAATGATCACCTGATTTTTTGGAAGAATTTCTTTGATCTGGGCTGCCACCTGAGCACAAAACTGTGGTTTTACGGCTAAGAACAGATAATCTGCCTGTTCAGCAACCGCAAGGTTATCTGTGGAGCAGGAAATGCCAAGCGTTTCCCGGACTCTTTTGGCAGAAGTGTCTGATCTGACAGATGCCAGAATATCCTCTTTTTTTACAAGGTTGTTTTCAAGGATGCCGCCGATGATGGCGGAAGCCATGTTGCCGCATCCGATAAATCCTAATTTCATGAAATGTAGTCCTCCTGTAATGTATTTTTTATCATTATGAATCTTTTTTGAAGTTTTGGCAAGCAATGTCTATAGAAAATCTTTGGCAGACATATACTAATCAGGGAAAGAGAGGGATAGGACTTATGAAGAAAAGATATAAGAAGATAACGGGAATAGGGATTTTATGGACGCTTGTTTTAGGAACACTGAGTCATTTCTTTTACCAATGGTCATATGAATCTATGCTGGTCGGGCTGTTTTCTCCTGTGAACGAAAGTGTGTGGGAACATTTGAAATTATTGTTTTTTCCTGCATTGGCATACATGCTCATAGAACAAAAGGCAATGGGAAAGACCATGCCTGGGCTTTTGGGGAAGAATCTTCTGGGGCTTTTTGCCGGACTTTTGGCCATGCAGCTGTTGTTTTATGGTTATACGGCTTTTAGCGGAAAAAGTATTTTGTGGGTGGACATTGGGATTTTCTGTATTTGCGTATTACTTACTTTTTTGCTGCCTTATAAATTGCGAAACCGGCAGATTAGCAAAGAAGCAGAAGGGGCAGTGAAAAAGATTCTGTGGATTCTTCTGGCAGTATTTCTTTTCGTGTCCCTGTATTTCATGAGCGTATAATTCTAAGCTATACAAAACAGAAAAATTGTATTAAAATACATGGTAGAAAAGCGTACACAGAAGGAGTAACAAGATCATGAGCAAAGAACTTTTTACAGTATATCATTGCAAAGCCTGCAACAAAATCGAGGTGAGCCAGTATATCTCAAAAGAACAGATGGAAGAACTGGGATTTACAGAAGAAATGTTAAAGCCAAGCTGCTACGTGACAGGCAGCTACGATCTGGAAGAACTGGGGCAGCTTACGGAAGATGAACTTCGACACTTTGCATATTCCGATGTGGAAGGTGTGAAGAAATATCTGGCTGATAAGAAAAAACAGATTCCGCATTTGTAGAAAATAGGAAGGTAGAAAGCAGCAGGAATAAGATGGTATTTCTGCTGCTTTTTAAGTGAAAACAATTGACTTGCTTTACAAATGTAGTATAATGCAGAAAAAGTGTGCCCAAGGAGGAAGACAGCATGTCACTGAGATTGATAAAACCATCAACAGAATACCAGAAACAGATTATCGAAATGCTAGAGGAATGGATTGCCTATAACAAGGAACATCCGGAAGCAAATACCTCTCCCTGGTCTATTTTTAAAAATGATTATCATGACTTTGAGTATTACAAAAAGCATCTTGATGTTGTAACACCAAAAGAAGGATTGGTGCCGGATTCAACCTACTTTTGCCTGGATGAAGAGCGGAATGTAGTAGTAGGGGCAATTAATATCAGGCATGAGTTAAATGATTATTTATTAAAATATGGAGGTCATATTGGGGATGGAGTTCGACCAAGTGAGAGAAGAAAAGGCTATGCCACGAAGATGATTGCATTAGGGGTGGAAGAGTGTAGAAAACTGGGGATTCATAAAGTTTTGATTACCTGCGACAAGACGAATACCGGTTCTGCAAAATCCATTATCAAAAATGGAGGTATTCTGGAAAACGAAGTGGTAAATCCTGACGGGAATATCCAGCAAAGATACTGGATAGAAACAGCATCACCGATAAAAACGGACCGGCTGCTGCTCAGGCCAATAAAAAAACAGGACTGGAAGACAATCAAAGAGATTTGGGAGGATTTTAATGCTTCTGAGTTTTCAAAATATGACATTCCACATAGTACCGAAGAAAACGATGTCCGTGCACGGATAGCCAGATGGGAAGAGACATCGAAAGGATTAGAGCATATGTTTTTTGCTGTATGCAGGGAAGAAAAGGTGATAGGATATATTTCCTTAAATGCCAGAGAAGAAGGGTATGAGACAGGATATTGTTTTCACTCAGCTTACCATGGGAAGGGCTATGCGAAAGAAAGTCTTAAAGCACTTTTTTCTTATCTGAAAAAGTATAGTATCACAAAATTTACAGCCGGTACTGCAATGAAAAATGTACCGTCGGTTTCCTTGCTGGCATCCTTGGGATTTCAACAAGTGGATACAGAAAAAGTATCCTTTTACAAAGATAAGGAAGGAAAGGATATTGTGTTTGACGGAGGTGTTTTTGAATTGGCAGAAATGTAATATGGCAAGAAGTATATGGAGAAAATCAAATGGATAAAAAATACGGAAAATCTTCTTGGAAGGTTTATTTTGAAGGGAACTTCTGGGGGCATCACAGCAGAGACCATGCAGGAAAAGAAATCAGAATCGATAAAGAATTTGACTGGGCAGGGCATCATTGGATTGTTCCTGCTGCATACTCCTGTGGCAAAGGGCTTGTTATTGATTTTTGCATGCAGGTTTCTGTAGAAAGGATTCGCAGCTTCATGGAGAAGTGGAATTTGAGTCTGGAGAATGATTCCTATGAAAATTTTAACAAAGAGCAGCAAATGCAAATGGAAATAGAAAATCCACTTTGCCTGGATTTTCGCCCACGCATAGAGTTAAACGGGAATACACTGAGGATGTCTCATGGATGTAGTTTGAGTTTTTATCCATGCCTGCCGGAGAGAAGTTTTCAGGAATCGGAAGTAAAAGCAGTTATAGAATATTATGGATTGGATCAATCCTTTGGATGGGTTGTTTACAGAAAAGCCTTTTTGTGGGCAGGCAGCCGTCGGCCGGAAATTAAGAAACTTTTTCTTACAATGGAACAGATACCGGGGCAAATACCGGGACCACATTTTAAAATTCACAAACCAGGAGATACGTTCCCATTTGTTCATCCTGTCAGTGGGATGAAATATACGCTGACGGTACAGGAAATAGGACAGCAGTTCATTTCTGAAAAAGGATTTGATTCTGAACGATGGCTCTATCCGAGACACTATGTGGAAATGAGCTACACAATGTCTCCAGAACCTGATGACAGTATTACAATTTTTGACTGTCATGAGGGAGATAAGCCTATGGAGATTCTATCAGACGAAGATTCTTTGGAACCTGTTTCCAAAGGGGTGTGTAGTGTGACTGTAATCGGCGGTATAGATGAACCTGTTGCAATTTTGCCGGGAGCGGCCCGTCGTGGAAAACTGCATAGAGTATATTCTTCCCTACACTTTGAGGAAGTTCAGGAGGAGGTAGAATGGCGTATCGTGTTTTATGTCAAACAGTTTGAGGCAGAATCCTTTATGCTGATATAATTTTTTAAAATAGCAAACATGATATATCAAAAGAGGAGCCAGATTTCTCCGGCTCCTCCAAGTATGTATCCGCAAACACATACCTCGATTGCTATTCACATTTTATAATCAAACGAATAGTTTCCTTCAGTTCATCGCTAAATTCATCTAAATCAATCTTATCATTGCGAATCCGCTCTTCTAAAGCCCAATCCTTTTTGGTAAAACCCTGTTCCGATGTTTTTTCGGTTAAAAATGTTATTTTGTGATTTTTAGCCTACATTTTTCAGGCACGAATAGGTGGTTTTTTTTAAAAGCTGAAATCACACCTACTTATTTTGGTGTAACATAGGCTGCTGAGCAAGATTCTCTAAATTTGGCCTATATTGTAAGAGAGAAAAATAAGTTGGAAAGTGAAAAGCTTGTAATTTAGCCTATCGAGGTCAGAAAAAAGTAGGTCCATATGAGAAAAACATGTAATACAACCTATTGGAGCCACAAAAAGTAGGTTGGAATGAAGAAATTGTGAAATTTGGCCTATTTATGGTCTGGCTGATAAAATTCCGAACTCTGTAAATGCTTTCTACCGATACCGACACATCTTCTTTATGGATGAAAGTATTGATTTTTCAGTGCGCCCAGAGAAGGGTGTGATGTTTCGAGGGTGGAAATCCCTCCCGATAAGGTGCTAGCCACATCATCGGTAACAGCTTACGGTTCATGGAAGTAATGAAATGGGCTAAGCGTAAGTGAATAGGTTGTAGGGCTACAAGGCAGTTTGGCACCGAAATAAATACAAGACCAGAGCGACGACGTTTCTGAAAAGGCGGAAGTCTACACGCAGGTTATCGTAAAGGCGAGATTTCATGTGGCTCTGCGGTGTTTCTAATGCCAGTCATGCAATACAATGACATCATGTCAACTGGGGAGAGCCTGTACCCTCCCTGTAAGGAATGCAGGGTATAACGCACAACCAAAAAGGAAGGAGGTTAAATGGGGGACAGGCAGTCGGATGGTCGGATAGTACTGTTGATACCGCTTAATCGCGGAGAAGGGAAGCCGAGAAGGAACGGTACCCTGCCGTTCCCACCATGCAAAGTTATATCAAAAGGGAAACATTATCTATACACAGGGATAGGAGACATAATGGAAACGAAACTTGCGAGAATATCACAAATGTCAGCCGAGAATCCTGACATAGTGTTTACATCACTCTACCACCTCATCAACTGCGAGATGCTAAGAGATTGCCATAATAAAATGGATGGTGGCAAAGCAGTGGGAATAGACGGCATTACAAAAGAGGACTATGAAAAGAATCTTGAGGAAAACCTACAGGAGTTAGCGGAACGACTGAAAAGAAAAGCTTACAAACCAAAACCTGCACGAAGAGTAGAAATCCCAAAAGATAATGGAAAGACTAGACCATTAAGTATCTATTGCTATGAAGATAAATTAGTGCAAGAAGCACTGAAAAGGATACTGGAAATCGTGTTTGAACCATTATTTTATGATGAAATGATGGGATTTCGACCAAACAGGGGATGCCATAAGGCATTGCGTAAACTGAACGGAATGTTGGAAAAGAAATATACTAATTATGTTCTGGACGCCGATGTCAAAGGTTTCTTCGACCACATAGACCATGAGTGGGCAGTGAAATTCATTGGGGCGAAAATCAAAGACCCCAACATCCTGCGGTTGGTCAGGAAAATGCTAAAAGCAGGCATAATGGAAGATTTTCAGTATGAAGAAACGGAAGAAGGTAGTGGACAGGGTTCGGTATGTTCCCCCATTATTGCAAACATTTATATGCATTATGTGCTGATATGGTGGTTTAAGGAAAAGATACAGCCAAATCTCAGAGGATTCAGTGGTCTGGTAGTATATGCGGACGATTTTGTATGTTGTTTCCAGTATAAGAAGGAAGCGGAACAATTCTACGCAAGACTGAAAAAGAGGATGGGGTACTTCGGGCTGAAGCTGGAAGAGAGCAAAAGCAGACTGATAGAGTTTGGAAGATACGCAGAAGAAAACAGGAGACAAAAGGGAGAGGGAAAACCAGAAACCTTTACGTTTCTCGGCTTCACCCACTACTGTTCGCACAGCAAGTCAGGACATTTCAGGGTTAAAAGGAAAACGAGTAAGAAGAAGTTTGCAAAGAAATGCAAGGAAGTCCATCGGCTGATTAGTTCCATCAGGCACTGGACTCTTCGTCTGATAGTAGCTAAGCTAAATCAGATACTCGTTGGATACTATCATTACTACGGCATAACTGACAATTTCAGAGCAATAGACGGTTTTCTCTATCGTGTACGATGCAGTCTGTTTTATTGGCTCAATCGGCGAAGTCAGAAGATAAGTTACACATGGAATGCATTCAATGATATGCTAAGAGTGTATCCTCTGGCTAAGCCAAAGATATATGTCAGTATATATGAGACATGAATGTGAACAATCAGCTTTGTAGGGAGCCGGATGCGGGAAAGTCGCACGTCCGGTTCTGAGCAGGGGTACGCCTCGTAAGGGGCGTATCTACTCACCAGGCGTAGCACAACAAATGGTGTGGGAAGGTTGAGTTGATTATAGTATAATGATGCCTGTTTCACAATGCGTGTACTGACATAATATCCAGACCATCTGAAAGCAGTGACAGGAACCAAATTTTTGTACTTTACATATGGTATGATAATTAGAAGTTTTTGGAGGAAGCAATGAAAAAGAAAGCTGCTCTGGTTTTAGGGGTTGTCCTGTTGTGCTGCTTTGGACTGGTGGCATGTAAAGACAGGGAGGAAGGAAACAAAAAAGAAGAAAAGGAAGAACTTACAAAGATAACTTTAAACGAGGTAGCACACTCGATTTTTTATGCACCACAGTATGTGGCAATCGAAAAAGGATACTTTAAGGAGGAAGGAATTGATCTGAACCTGGTCACCGGATTTGGTGCAGATAAGGTTATGGCGGCAGTGTTGTCCGGAGATGCGGAGATTGGGTTTATGGGTTCAGAATCTAGCATTTATGCGTATCAGCAGGGAGCCAATGATAAAGTGGTAAACTTTGCACAGCTTACTCAGAGAGCAGGAAATTTCTTGGTATCCAGAGAGAAAATGCCGGAGTTTCAGTGGGAAGATTTAAAAGGAAAAGAGATTCTGGGCGGACGAAAAGGTGTTGTTCACAAATCAATGTAAATCTTGAATCTATAGTTATTATATGCAACTGGATTGATGGTCTGACAAAGGCGAAAGCCTTGCATTCAGCCATTTTATAAAGTATTTATCGAAAGGCATTCCTTAATTGGAACGCCTTTCTTCACGTTAGGAGGGATTTACATTGAATAAAAACTTTTTAGAACACTATATGAAAACCAAACCAGAAACCAATGAACAGAAATATCTGTTTCTCGTAGATAATCAGGATATCGCATTTGCAATTCTTAGTGCGGGATATCCAGCTGTTACACTTTTATACGGACAGCAAGGCTATCATGATATAGACAGCTTCATCGAATATATGGATGAAATCGCCTATACCGGAACATATCAGATGGACTACATTTACGTTCCCGCCTGTTCCAGTAAGAAAACGAATGAGTCTCTGGAGCAATATTTCCAGAATAATTATCTCACTTATCGTAAGGGATGGATTCTATTTAAAGACAAAGAATACCTTGCCAAACCAGAGCATTTGCTCCAGATAAAAGCAGTTATATCGGATTTTATCAAGCGGTTTGAAGGACAAGGAACAGACCAACCGGATTTAAACAAATTTCATAGATTTAACGAACAAGGAAAGCGAATCGGTGTATTTGATATGGAGATTGTAGATTATCTGATACAGACGGTTCCTTTTTTTATGCTAGAAAATACACCTTATATCTATGGAAGTGGCTGCTATCACGAAGACGCTAATGGAATTCGCTTAAAATCCCATATTCAGAAGCTGCTCTATCGTGATTGCATTAAAGCAACTACTATTCAGGGCATTTATAATCTTTTGGTATCTCAGCCACAGGTACAGAAACGATTTACAGACCTTAACAATCAGCCATCGCATTGGGTCAATTTCCAGAATGGATATTTTGATGTGATGGAGTGGAAATTAATTGAACATGACACGAAATATCTGATGATTAATCAAATACCTTTTTCTTTTTATCCAGATCAAGCGGAAACTGTTCTTACTGGTGGAACACATATCCGCAAGTATCTGGATTTTTCTATTTCAGATGAAACCGATCAGCAGACTTTCTGGCAGTATCTTGGATATTGTATGACTACCGATACTCGTTTTCAAAAATTCCTAATGATAAAAGGGAAAGGCGGAACTGGTAAATCCATTGCAATTTCTTTTATACAACACATCGTTGGTTCTGGTAATTATGCCAGTATGTCGCTACAGAATTTGAACCAGCGATTTTATCCTACGGGATTGTTTGGAAAGTTATTAAATGCTTGTGCGGATATTCCAAGCACCGCTATGGAAAGTGTTGATATCATCAAGAAAGCAGTTGGGGAAGATACGCTACTTTATGAAAAGAAAGGACAAGACCCAACACAATTTAACAGTTATGCAAAATTGTTGTTTTCAGCCAATGAAATGCCCTTGAATCTGGATGATAAAACAAACGCTTACTACCGCCGTTTATTGGTTCTAGATATTAACCGTACGATTCCAGAAGAAGAAAAAGATTCTAAGCTAAAAGAAAAAATGTGCAATGAATCTGCCTATGCCATCCACATGGCAATGCTGGCATTGAAACAGTTATACACCGATAATCATTTTATTGAAAGTAATCACAGTAAAGAATGTATTGCACATCTTTATCGTTCCGCTGACAGCGTAAAAGCATTTACCGATGATATGCTCTGTCATAAAGTCGGTGAGAAAATAAAACGTAGTGAAGTGTACAAGATGTATGAAGAATACTGTGAGGATAACGGACGAACACCGCATGGCAAGTCACGATTCTGGGAATATATGGCTGACAAAGGGTATATGATTAAACGTTATTCTGATGGAGCTTATTATTTTAAAGATACTTCTGTGAAAGAATCAGATTTTGAAACGATGGACGATACGATAGAGAATCCATTTGAACAGATGGATTTATCTTTATCGTAAAATGACAGAAATGATAGAAATGACAAAATGCAGATGGATATTCTTGGATATGGAGACTCATGGAAAATCGATTGATGTAGCATGGTATCATTTTTGCTATTTTGTCATACTGCGCTTGCTGCATTGAATATTGGATAAATTTATTTCTTGTTAATTAACATCTGCTCAATTGTTGTTTTCTTTTGACTTTGTTATGATTGAACTATAAACAACGGCCGGTGTTAAAACTTTAAGGAGGCTTGAACAATGCAGATAGGAAAAACAATTCGAAAATATAGAAAAGAAACAGGTATGACGCAAGAGGAAATGGCGAATCGTTTAGGTGTAACAACGCCTGCTGTGAATAAATGGGAGAATGAAAATTCGTATCCAGACATTACGCTACTTGCACCAATCGCACGACTACTTGGGATATCTCTTGATACACTACTTTCTTTCCAGGAAGAACTGACAAAAGAAGAAATTGCTTCGCTTGTCATGGAAGCAGACCAAAAACTGAAAACTGAAACTTATGATAAAGTTTTCCGTTGGGCGAAATCCATCATCGAATCTTATCCAAATTGTTTGATGTTGATTTGGCAACTGGCAACGATTCTTGATGCACAGCGTTTGATAAAAGACATTCCAAATGCCATGGACTATGACGACTATATCTTAAAATGTTACAAGCGAGCATTAGAAAGTGACGAAGAAACTCTTCGCACCAGTGCCGCAGATTCTCTCTTTGGGTATTATTCAAGAAATGGACAATACGAGACTGCTGAACAATACTTACAGTATTATTCTATGCAAAATCCACTGCGTAAATTAAAACAGGGAATTATTTATAGCAAAACAAATCGAAGAGATGAAGCATATAAACTCTACGAAGAGATATTATTTTCTGAATACCAAATTCTCAGTATGACTTTGAACAGTTTATATGCTCTCAGTTTAGAAGAACAAAATTATGAGAAAGCCCATTTATTTACAGACAAGCAACAAGAACTGGCAAAATTATTTGAAATGGGCAAATATCATGAAGTATCCAGTAAACTGGATCTGGCAACTACCGAACAAGATGTCGATACTGTATTAGACACAATGGAAACAATGCTTGCCTCCCTTAATGATATCACCAGTTTTTTGAACTCCCCACTATATGAACACATGGTGTTTAAAAAATCAAACAATACATTTTCGGAACAATTAAAACAAGAGTTATTGAATTGCTTCCAGGATAAAGAAACCTACGGATTTCTTGAAGGCAATGATCGATGGCATAAAATGATACAAAAATAATCAGCATAAATTTATAACTGAATATGACCACTTAGGTCAGACGAAGCAGCCGATGTATTTTGAGCGAAGAGCCAATGCATCGGCTTTTCTTATGCCAAATTATCCTGCGAATAATTTGGCATAAACCGATAGAACTGAATGGAGTCATTTTTATGATGAAATCTGTTCTTTCGTGCAGGTGTACAGAGGAATGCAATGCCTTTGTGCATGGGTACAGGGAATGCAATACCCCTGTGCAGGTCAAGGGCGCCGCCTTGCCCAGTTCAGTGGCGTTTCGCCACTTAGTACTGGGTATTATTTGACGCAAAAAGCAACAAGGAATCAGCTTCGCTGTCTAAATCCCTTTCAGGGAAATTTTTCAAAGAATGGAGGAACATCAAAATGAAATTAACAAGGCACAATGGTCGTGCCGGAAAAAACGGTGCTTACAATCCCAAGCACAACGACCGCAGTTTTAATATTAACAATAGTGAACACATCGATAAAGAACGAGCAAAAGGAAATATTTACTGGGACTGCTTCAACGGATATCGTACTTTTTATGACAAAGAAAAAGAATGTGAACTGGCAAATACATTCGAAGAAGTGGAAGAACTTTATGACTCTATTCATTATAGAGATTTTATCGAAGGTCAAAATATTAGGAATATCAAAAATCGTCACCCAGAACGTAATCGCACCACATCAGATATCTTAAAGCACAAAAAAACCTGCCCGGAAGAAACCATCTATCAAATCGGTACTTTAGACAATCACGTATCACCAGATATTTTATTACAGGTAGTTTCAGATTTTATGGTTGAAATTACTGAGCGATTCGGTACACATGTTCATATATTAGACTGGGCACTTCATTTGGATGAGAGTACACCTCACATCCATGAACGCCATGTATTCGATTGCAAAAATCAATATGGAGAATTATTTCCACAACAGGAAAAAGCTTTAGAAAAGCTTGGATTTGATTTACCCAATCCTGAAAAACCTGCAGGAAGAAACAATAATCGTAAAATGGTATTTGATTCTGCTTGTCGTGTATTGCTCTTTGATATTGCAAAAAATTATGGACTACAATTAGAAGAAGAACCAGAATACGGCGGGCGAAAATATCTGGAAAAGCAAGATTATATTCTTGCAAAGCAGAAAGAACAACTGAAACTGCAGGAAGAAAAATTCGAAGAATTGACTATGAAAATTGAGGACGTAGAAACTTTGATTGATGAAGTTTCCGATATTGCTTACGACAAAGCTGTTGAAGTTGTTACTGCTACCGTAAAAAAAGAAACCCATCTGGAAGATATCCGATTGGTGGAAGAATCAAAAAATTGGATACTTTCTCCAGAACGAAAAGTGTCTAAGAAAGAGCGTGAGTATGCAGTCAAACGATTAGATGGAGTGATTGCCAAGATCAAAAATGCTATGCAAAGCGCTGTCCAAAAAATCCAGGGCAAGCTCCTGCAACCAGACGTAAAGAAAGCCGGAACAGAACAGATTAGAACAAAAGCAAGGGCATCTGTTCTTTCAAAACTATCTAAAGCCAAAGTGACCGCAGATCAGAAGAATCGAGAACGTATTTCTCAAACAAAAATTCATGCGTTCAAAGAGAATTCTTTGTAGTTTTACAAAAGAAAGGGCGAAGCTCAATTATGAACTTCGTAAGCGTATAAAAATTGGGTGCTTTGACGATTACCAATAAATATCTTATCATAA
>NZ_CANTKB010000043.1 GCF_947654165.1 uncultured Blautia sp. | reverse complement strand
AAGGTACTATATAGGAAGTCAGAGAGTTTCTAAAAACTCTTTTGACCCCAACATCCAAAAAATTTCTATATCAAAAAGAGCGAGCCTTATGGATGAACAGCCTGGCTTTCCGTATGAAGAAAAACTACAGAACCTATGCCATTGTTACCGTGCTGATGATTTGTTCGGTTACCGTAGTTGCCATTTCCATTGCCATGAAGCAGCGGTACGAGAAAATGGTGAACTTTGACCAGACCTATACGTATCAGGTTTTAAGCAGCCGGCGGCAGGATGGAGCAGAGATAAAAAAGGGCATTGAAGAAGAAAATACAGTGGAATACTGGAATGAATATGAGGTGCTGATTCTGCCGCCTGAGGTGATGCATACCAAATTTACAAATTATGTGTACGGAGCTGTTTCCTGGTCTCAGATTAAAGCAGGAGCCAAGAGGGCGGGGCTGGAATTTCCCTGGGAGGAGCCCTCTGGGAATCAGGTGATTAAGCTGGAACATGAAATTTTAATCAGTCTAATGGGAGAGCAGACACGGGATAAGACCATAGAAATTGGCACAGAAACGTATGAGGTGCTGGGGGGAGATAAAACGCCGTATCTGGGAAATATCCAGAGCATGAGCGAAATTTTTGTGGTAAGTGATGAAACGTATGCATCCCTTATGCCGCTTGTACAGGTGGAATTTTTCTATAACTACCGGATTCAAGACTTGGAAAATGCTGAAAAATCCAGACCATTTTTGAAAGAACTGGCAGAGAAAGGGAGAGAACAAGGTGTGAATATAGGCGTGAATTTCAGCCAGGGAACCATATCGCAAGATAGCTGGATTCGTATTCTGTATTCCCTGTGCTTATTTATGTTTGCAACCTTGATCCTGGCGGCAGGAAGCGTGCTGTTTTTGAAAACAGGGAATGAAGCATATGAGGATAAGGAACGTTATGGAATCCTGGAAAAGCTTGGTGTTCAGAGAACCGTGCTGAAGCAATCGGTAAGAAAAGAAATTTGTTTTACTTATTATTGCCCCTTTGTTCTTACCTGCCTCACGTCTTATTTTTCCGTAAAAGCACTGGGAAATGTGATGCAGGAAGAACTATTTCGTGTGAACCTGTGGAGTGCAGGAATTATTTTCCTGGTATTTACTTGTATTTGTTTTTTCTCAGTACGAGAAGCGTGGAAAAGATTGTTTTATTGATAAATGCCATTGATGGTCACTTGAAACAGGGCTTCTTTTCCGTTTAAATCTTCTTTTCCATAGTCTTCCGGGAAGGTGGCATAGACATCTACCTGGTCTCCGGGATGGGCACCTATGAGCTTCTCTTCAAAGTCATCAATATAGAGACCGGAGCCAATGGTGAGGTCTGTGCCTTTTCCATTGGTATTACCGCCTTCAAATTCTACACCATCAATAGAGCCAACATAGTCGATGTTTACGGTATCTCCATCTGCAACAGTAAGGGAGGTGTCTGTGGATAAAGCTGGCTCCGTGTTCTCTTCCTGTGAAGTCGTTTGGGTTTCTGTAGTTTGTTCATTGGAAGAATGATGTTTTACATAGTCTGCCAGAATGACTGCTGTCAGTATTACTACAGCAGTAATGGGCAGTGCATAGGCCAGGATTTTTTTGATCTTTTTCTTTTGTGCAGCTTTTTTTCGTTCTTCTGCCCTGCGTTGTTGGGCAAGTTTTCGGTTTTCTTTTTTCATGTCTTTAGAACTCCTTAAATATTGTTAATGTCTGTGTGTTATTGTATCGGATAAATGTGGTGAAAGTGTTTTTTTTTATGGTTCTTGACAATTTTATTTTCATGAGTATAATATTTTTATAATAGTTCTTAAAAGAACTGTTTTAAATAAAACTATTAGATGCAATATATGCAGGAAAGGGTGAGAAAATAGGAATGAGTTATGCGACAGAATGGCTGGTGAATTTTCGGTATATCATCAAAGGTCAGGATGCACTGATCAAAGAACTTTGCGATCATTTTCAGCTCACAAAGATCGAGGGAACCATTATTGTTTTTTTGTACAATAATCCTGGAAAAGATACAGCCGGTGACATTGTGGAGCTGCGTATGCTGTCCAAGGGGAATGTCTCTCAGGCAGTGGAATCGCTGATTCAGAAATCACTGCTCACCAGAGAACAGGATGCGGAGGATAGAAGGAAAATACATTTATCCCTGCTTCCGGCAGCAGATCCCATTATTGAGGCAGTAAAAAAGAAACAGGAAGAATTTGGTTATGAGATTTTCCGTGGGTTTACGGAGGAAGAAATCCGTCTGTTTCATGAAATGAATGGGAGGATTGCAGAAAATACATTACAGATCATGAAAAGGAGTGGATTGTTAAAATGAGTGAAGACAGAGATTTTTTAGGCAAAGAACCCCTGGGTAAGCTTTTGCTTCGCCTGGCAGTTCCGACTGTAGCAGCACAATTGATCAACATGCTCTATAATATCGTGGATCGTATTTATATCGGACACATTCCAAAGGTTGGAGCGTTAGCCCTTACAGGCGTGGGCGTTTGTATGCCTTTGATTTTGATCGTATCTGCGTTTGCGGCACTGGTAGGGAACGGAGGTGCACCACGGGCATCCATTGCTCTTGGAAAGGGTGAGAAGGAATCTGCGGAGAAGATTCTCGGAACCTGTTTTACCATGCAGATTGTGATCTCTCTGATTTTGACGGTGGTTTTATTACTTTGGAACAGAAATTTTCTTCTGGCTTTCGGAGCCAGTGAAAATACCATAGAATACGGTGTCAGCTATATGAACATTTATTCTGTTGGTACGATTTTTGTGCAGCTTACGCTTGGAATGAACTTTTTCATTACAGCACAGGGCTTTGCAAAGACCGGTATGCTTTCTGTATTGATCGGTGCAATTTCCAATATTGTGTTAGACCCGATTTTGATTTTTGGTTTTCATATGGGAGTAAAAGGTGCGGCACTGGCTACGATTATTTCTCAGGGATTGTCCTGTATCTGGGTACTTTCTTTCCTGTTTGGAAAGAAAACAACCCTTAGAATACGTCGGGAAAATATGAATCTGAAGCCTTCCATGGTATTGCCCATCCTGGCACTTGGCTCATCTGTTTTTGTCATGCAGTCCAGCGAGAGTATTATTTCCATTTGTTTTAATTCTTCGCTGCTGAAGTATGGAGGAGACATTGCCGTAGGTGCCATGACCATTCTTACCAGCGTTATGCAGTTTGCCATGCTGCCTTTGCAGGGACTGGGACAGGGAGCACAGCCGATCATCAGTTATAATTATGGAGCCAGAAAAAAAGACCGTGTCAAAGGTGCTTTCAAGCTGCTTTTAAAATCAAGTATGGTCTATGCTGCCCTTCTTTGGATCGCAGTTATGCTGTTCCCTCAGCTTTTTGCAGGGATGTTTACCTCAGATCCAGCCTTGCTGGAATTCACAAAAACGGCATTGAGGATTTATCTTGCAGCCATGTTTATCTTTGGGATTCAGCTTGCCTGTCAGCTTACCTTTATGTCCCTTGGAAATGCGAAAGCCTCCATTGTAGTAGCTGTAATGCGTAAGTTCGTGCTGTTGATTCCGCTGATCTATATCATGCCGGCAATCTTAAAGAACAATCAGACCATGGCTGTTTATCTGGCAGAACCCATTGCAGATATCCTGGCTGTATGTTTTACCATCGTATTATTTAGTCGTGAGTTTAAAAAAGCTTTAAGTAAGATATAAAAAAAAGACAGGTGCCGTAGAGGTTTGAGAAACCATACACGGTATCCTGTCTTTTCTGTTTAGCGTTCCATCATGCTGATCGATTCGATTCCAACACTTCCGCCACGCACCACTTCGATGGTCTTAAATTCTTCTTTGAAGAGTTTGATAACAGCATCGTTTTTGGTGGCAGTCTGTACAAACTCCAGAAGAAGGCTGTCTTTTCCGTAGTCAATAACCCTGGCTTTGAAGGTTTCTGCGATCTGGAATACTTCTACCTTATCAGCAGCAGAGCAGTTCATGACTTTTACATAGAGAATTTCTTTCATACGGACAAAAATATCTGTAAAATCAATGACTTTGATCACTTCTACCATACGGTTTAACTGTTTCTTTATCTGTTCAAAGGTCTCATCGTCACTGACTGTTGCGATGGTCATTCTGGAAACCGTAGGGTCTTCTGTGGTGCCTACGGTAAGACTGTCCAGATTGTAGCATTTTCCGGAGAAAAGACCGGAAATTTTAGAAAGAACACCAACCTGATTTTCAACATACAGTGAGATCCATCTTTTTTTCATTCCTTTTTCCATGTTGCACTCCTCCTAACAGTCCATAATCATATCTTCTAAGGTTCCGCCCGGTTTGATCATCGGATATACCATTTCTTCCGGATCGATGATAAACTCAATGATGGTAGGGGTCTTGGTATTTTTCTTTGCTTCTTCAAAAGCAGCGGCAATCTCTTCTTTTTTTGTAACCCGGATGCCTTTCGCTCCGTAGCTTTCTGCCAGTCTTACAAAATCAGGCGTATATTCCGGGAATTGAGCACCTTCTGTGCGGCGGGAAAGTGCTCCTGCCTTTAAGTTGGTCATGCTGTAGCGTTTTCCATAGAAAAGCTTCTGCCACTGACGAACCATACCAAGATATTCATTATTGAAAATGCAGGCAATGATCGGAAGTTCTTCCAAGACTGCAGTGGCCATTTCCTGGATGTTCATCTGCATGCCTCCGTCTCCGGAAATAGAAATAACAGGAACATCAGGGTTTCCGATTTTCGCTCCAATGGCACCTGGCAGTCCATATCCCATGGTTCCGAGACCGCCGGACATGATCAGACGTTTCTTTTCTGTGATATCTGCGTATTGAGAAACAAGCATCTGATGCTGACCTACATCTGTCACCAGAATAGATTCCTCGAACTGACGGTTGATTTCCGAAATGATATCAAGGGGACTCATAAGCTGGCGGTTTTTCATGGTCAGAGGGTGTTCTTCCAGCCAGCCGTGAATCTCTTCCAGCCATTTTTGTGTGTTCTGTGCCTCGGCATATTCATCCATCTTTGTGAGTGCTTCTTTTGCATCCGCTACAATGGGGATGTCTACATGAATATTTCTGGAAATGGAAGCAGTATCAATGTCGATATGAACAATCTGAGCATTCGGTGCAAAGGCGTGCAGTTTTCCTGTGATACGGTCATTAAATCGTGTTCCGATGGAGAATAAAACATCACAGTTGCTCACAGCCATGTTGGCGGCATAGGCACCGTGCATACCGAGGTTGCCGATGAAGTAGGGGCTTTTCGTGGAAATGGCACCGCGTCCCATAACGGTTGTGACAACAGGAATCTGCGTTTTTTCCACCACTTTTGTAAAGATTTCATTTGCCCGTGCGATATTCACACCGCCCCCTGCCAGAAACAGGGGTTTTTTTGCCTTCTGAAGTACTTTTAAGGCACGTTTTAACTGGCCGATGTGAACACTGGTATTTGGCTTATATCCACGAATATTTACGGATTTTGGATATTCCGGACTTCCCAGTTCTGCCATCACATCTTTTGGGAGATCAATGAGGACCGGTCCTGGGCGTCCTGTCCGTGCGATATAAAAAGCTTCTTTGATGATGCGGCCCAGATCTTCACGGTTTCGAACCGTAATGCCGTATTTGGTAATGCTTCTGGTGATTCCCACAATGTCTACTTCCTGGAAGGCATCGTTTCCAATGAGATGTCTTGCAACCTGTCCGGTGAAACATACCAGAGGGACACTGTCGTAGTTTGCCGTAGCGAGACCGGTTACCAGATTGGTTGCACCGGGACCGCTGGTGACCAGGCATACGCCCACTTTCCCTGTAGTTCTAGCGTAGGCATCCGCTTCATGAACCAGAGCCTGTTCATGTCTTGGCAGGATGATATCAATACCGCTCTGCTTATATAATTCGTCGCTGATATCAATGGTGCATGCTCCCGGATAGCCGAAGAGTACTTCTACACCTTCTTCTTTCAATGCTTTTACCAATAATTTGTTTCCGGATATCTGTTTCATATGCACGTTACCCTCCTTGCGATTTTTTGTAGTAAAAACGCCCCAAGCCGGAATGCTTAGGGCGAAGATATCTTTTATACTTCTCCTGTCACTGTGTTTTATCACAATATTTTGTTAAAGTTATTAGTATTATAGTGGGTCTGGTTGTTATTTGTCAACTATTTTTCAATAAAAAAATAGAAGAAACAGGTAAAATCAGACAAAAGAAACTATAGCGAAAAGATATGGAAGACATAACAAATTTGTATACAATTTTTCTCTTTACAGTATTGACGAACCAAAGGGAAAGAGTTAAAATTCAATAAATTAATTATAAAAATTCGGTGAAGAGAAAAAGTAGGAAATTCTGGATTTTCAGAGAGCTGACGGGTGGTGAAACGCAGCATTCCGGGATTTTGCGAATATCGTCTCAGAGAAGTAAGGCTGAACAGGAAAATCATAAGTAAGCATTACCGTCTGTTCCACGTTACAGGAAACACATATGAGAAGTATGTTGAAAGAGTCCCGGGAGGTGACTGCCGGGGAATGCAGGGTGGTATCGCGGATTTATTCGTCCCTCACAGCAAAATGCTGTGGGGGATTTTTTTATCCAATTAAGAACCTTTGCCGAAGAAAGAAGGAGGAACCTAATCATGAAGTTTTACAAGAAAGTCATGGACTTTATAGCCGGGCTGGAAAAATGGACTTTAGTGCTTTCAACTGTATTGATCCTTGTCCTTACGGTGGGAAATGTATTGTCCAGAAAAGTGCTTCACCGCTCCTGGTCTTTTACAGAAGAACTGGTGGTAGCCGTGTTTGTATTGATCACTCTGGTAGCGGCTGCTCTTGCATGCAGGGAGGGAGAACTGGTGAGCCTGCCTCTTTTGACAGACCGTCTTCCTCAAAAGACGAGAAAACCCATTGCAGTGATCATTACCATTTTATCAGTACTGTTTACAGCAATCTTGTTTAAGTATGGTATGGACAAGGTACTTACACAGTTGGAAAACGGCAAGAGAACCTTTGTTTTGAACTGGCCGGAATGGATCTTCTGGTCTTTTGTACCCATTGGATCAGGCTGTATGGTGCTGCATTTTATTGAATACTGTGTGGATGTATGCACAGATTTTAAATACGCTAAGAAAAAGGAGGAACCTAGAAAATGGTCAGTGCAGTATTATTTTTATCCTTTTTTGTATTTTTGATTTTAAATGTGCCCATTGCGATCTGTCTGGGATTATCTTCCGTATGTGCGATTTTGTACTCCGGAACCTCTCTTACCATTGTAGCAACCAATATGTATTCCGGTATCAGTAAATTTCTTCTTCTGGCAATTCCTTTTTTTGTTTTGTCAGGAAATATCATGGCAAAGGCCGGAATTTCCAAAAGACTGATTAAATTTGTAAATACCTGTGTGGGACACAGAAGGGGCGGTATTGCTATTGTATGTGTTATCGTAGCCTGCTTTTTCGGTGCGATTTCCGGTTCCGGACCTGCCACAGTGGCAGCTCTTGGGGCAGTCCTGATACCGGCTATGGTGGAGGAAGGCGGATTTTCAGCACCCTTTTCAACCGCTCTCATGGCAACGTCCAGTTCCATAGCCATTGTCATACCGCCAAGTATCGCTTTCGTAGTCTATGCCTCCATTACCGGAGTGTCTATTGCTGACATGTTTGCAGGGGGAATCATCCCAGGTATTTTAATGGGACTTGCTCTGGTGGTCGTAGTCATGATCGAAGTTCGAAAAAAAGGGATTCAGCCAACCATGGAAAAGGCAACCTGGGGAGAGCGGATGAAGGCTTTTGGAGAGGCTTTCTGGGGCTTTCTGATGCCGGTGATTATCCTGGGCGGTATCTATGGGGGCGTTTTCACTCCTACAGAAGCTGCAGCAGTGTCTGTGGTATATGGCCTTTTTGTAGGTATGGTCATCTATCGTGAAGTAAAATGGAGAGATCTGATGGATATCTTTGTGGATTCCGCAAAGACTACCGGTGGAATTATGTTGATCGTAGCCTGTGCATCGCTGTTTTCTTATGTGTGTACCAAGTTCGGTATTTCTACAGCAGCATCGGATCTGTTGTCTGCACTGGCACATAATCAGTTTACATTCCTTTTGATCGTCAATGTGATTTTCCTTATTGCAGGATGTTTTATTGATGCAAACTCTGCCATGTATATTTTTATTCCTATCATGCTTCCGGTTTGCAAAGCTATGGGATATGATCTGGTGGCATTTGGCATTATGGCAACCGTAAACCTGGCAATCGGACAGGTGACGCCGCCGGTAGGTGTCAATTTATTTGTAGCAATCAGTATTAAGATCAAAAAAGGGCTGGAGGTCACGCTGCAGCAGATTTCAAAGGCAGTTATCCCTATGGTTGCTGCGTCTGTGGCGGTGCTCTTACTGATCACCTATGTGCCTAAGATCTCTACCTGTCTGCCGGAGGCTTTCGCCGGAAAAGCTTATACCGGAAAAGTTTCCAAAGACAGTGCAGAGGCGAAAGAAGATTCCAAAGATAACAATTCGTTTGATGAGATTGGAGATTACAGTGACCTGGGATGGGAGGAACAGACCTGGAACTTCACCTGCTCCACCACAGATACCAGTACCTGGGCACAGGCTGGAAGAAAGTTTGGAGAAATGATGGAAGAAGCTACCGGAGGCAAAGTGCATGTGGAAGTCTATGCAGCAGACCAGCTTACCAACGGAAATCAGTCGGAAGGTATTCAGGCACTGATGGAAGGAGATCCGGTACAGATTTCCATGCATTCTAATCTGATCTATTCTGCGTTTGATCCAAGATTTAATGCGATTTCACTGCCGTTCCTTTTTACATCCGTAGAAGATGCGGATGAAAAGTTAGATGGGGAAGCAGGAGAAAAATTCTCAGAGATTCTGGCAGAGTATAATCTTCACTGCATGGGATTGGCAGAAAACGGTTTTCGACAGTTGACCAATTCTCAAAGAGAAGTAAAATCAGTAGAAGATATGAAGAATCTGAAAATCCGTGTGGCAGGCTCCAACCTCCTGACAGAATGTTATAAACGTTGGGGAGCAGATGCTACCAATATGAACTGGTCCGAGACCTACACAGCACTGCAGCAGGGAACCGTTGAAGGTCAGGAAAATCCATTGCCGGCGATTGATGCAGCAAGTGTACAGGAGGTACAGAACTATTGTTCTATGTGGAATTCCATTTATGACTGTCTGTTTTTCTGCATCAATCAAGATGTCTATGACGCACTGACACCACAGCAGCAGGAAGTGGTAGATGAGATCGGACAGAAAGCCGTACAGTATGAAAGGGAAATCAACCGTGCTGATGACGATGAAATAAAAGAAAGATGGACTTCAGAGGATGGTGTGACCATCACGGAGACAGAAGATATAGATCTGGACTCTTTTAAAGAATCCGTACAGGGCGTAGGGGCATGGTTTGTGAAAGAACTGGAAAAGCAAGGTTATGAGGATGCACAGGAACTGATTGATTCTCTGAAATAGTAAAAACAGGGACCTCCTTGCCCAAGTTGGATTTTTCAAGTATAATAAAAGAAAATTCCAATGGAAAGGGGTAAGAAGGATGCAAAATTATTCAGGAGAAATAGGGTTGCAGTATCACCTGCAGCTTCGTCCGGGAGACGTAGGCCGCTATGTGATCCTGCCGGGAGACCCTAAGCGCTGTGCAAAGATTGCAGAACATTTTGAGCAGCCGAGACTTATGGCTGACAGCCGGGAATATGTTACCTACACAGGATATCTGGACGGGGAAAAGGTCAGTGTCACTTCCACCGGAATCGGCGGTCCGTCTGCATCCATTGCCATGGAAGAACTGGTTCGATGCGGTGCGGACACCTTTATCCGGGTAGGAACCTGCGGCGGTATGGATCTGGATGTAAAAGGCGGCGATCTTGTGGTGGCAACCGGAGCTATACGTGCCGAGGGAACCAGCAAAGAATACGCACCCATCGAATTTCCTGCGGTGGCAGACCTGGATGTGACGAATGCTCTGGTGGAAGCCGCAAAAACATGCGGGTATCCTTACCACACGGGGGTCGTACAGTGTAAAGACGCTTTTTATGGTCAGCATGAACCGGAAACAAAGCCTGTAAGTTATGAACTTTTGAATAAGTGGGAGGCATGGAAGCGTCTTGGCTGTAAGGCTTCTGAGATGGAGTCAGCAGCTCTGTTTATCGTAGCGGCTTCCCTGAAAGTCCGTGCGGGTTCGGATTTCCTTGTAATAGGGAATCAGGAACGAGACAGGGCAGGTCTGGAAAATCCTATTGTACATGAGACCGAAGCAGCGATTCAGGTAGCTGTGGAGGCATTGAAGATTCTGATCAGAAAGGACAGAGAAAGAAGATGACAAAGGAGAAGAAACAGGAACTGGTGGCAAAAGCCCTGGAGGCAAGAGCCTATTCCTATGCACCGTACTCGGACTTCCGGGTGGGAGCAGCACTTCTTTGCAGAGACGGAAGCATTGTTACAGGCTGTAACATTGAAAATGCTGCGTATGGTCCTTCCAATTGTGCGGAGCGTACGGCTGTGTTTAAGGCTGTTTCCGAGGGGATTCAGGAATTTGATGCCATTGCGATCACCGGAGGACCGGGAATGGACCCCCCAAAAGAGATTGCCGCTCCCTGCGGTGTATGTCGTCAGGTGTTGAGGGAGTTTTGTGAGCCCGAGACGTTTCTGGTATTACTGGGAAAGGGCGACGGAAGCTGGCAGGAATATACGCTGGAGGAATTGCTTCCATTGGGATTTTCAGGTAAAAATTTAGGAAAATAAGAAAGAAGCTTATATATGCTCATAATTGGTTGAGCGTTTCTACCAACTACCGTAAATAGTTGTCTATAAGTTTTCACAGGAAAGTTGTCTGTGGGAAAGGTAGCGCTGTTTGCGGTAGTTTTTTATGATGTAAAAAGATATTCCGGCGGCGGGAGCACAGGACAACGGAAAGGGAGAAAAATGAAACGATTTGCATTAAAAGGACATATTTGTTACAGTACACATCCGGACCGTCTGGAAATCCGGGAAAACAGTTATCTCTTATGTGAGGAAGGAGAATGCAGAGGGGTTGTTAAAGAACTTCCGCAGGGCTGGAAAGAGGCGGAAGTGAAAGATTATGGAACTTGTCTGATCATACCCGGACTTACAGACCTGCATATGCATGCACCGCAGTATGGATTTTGCGGTATGGGAATGGATATGGAGCTTCTCCAATGGCTGGAGCACCAGGTATTCCCGGAGGAAGCAAAGTATGCGGATTTGGAATATGCAGAAAAAGGATACCGTATTTTCGCAGAGAATCTGAAAAAAGGTGCCACTACAAGAGCTTGTATTTTTTCATCTCTTCATGTGCCGGCGACAGAGCTTTTGATGGAAAAACTGGAGGAAACCGGTCTTAAAGTGATGGTGGGAAAAGTGAATATGGATCGTAACAGCCCGGATATCCTTCGGGAAGAAAGTGCAGAAGCTTCTGAAGCAGCTACAAGACAGTGGCTGAAAGATATCGAAGGGAAATTTAAACGGGTGCAGCCCATTCTCACTCCACGCTTTATCCCCAGTTGTACGGATGAATTAATGGAGCGACTTTCGCACTTACAGCAGGAGACCGGACTTCCGGTGCAGTCACATTTGTCAGAAAATCTTGGGGAGATTGCCTGGGTGAAGGAGCTTTGCCCCTGGTCCTCCTGTTATGGGGATGCTTATGACCATTTCCGTATGTTTGGTACAGAGCAGTGTAAGACCATTATGGCACACTGTGTTTATTCGGACGACCAGGAGATGGAGCTTATGAAAAAACGAGGTGTTTGGATCGCACATTGTCCGCTTTCCAATGAGAATCTTGCATCCGGCATTGCACCTGTGCGGGAGTTTTTGAACCGGGGACTGAATGTTGGGCTTGGAAGTGATGTATCCGGAGGAAATACAGACTCTATTTTCCGTGTTATGGCAGATGCTGTTCAGGCATCGAAGATGTACTGGAGACTCATTGACCAGACAAAAAAACCACTGACCCTGGAAGAAGTTTTTTATATGGCAACCAAGGGCGGCGGCAGCTTTTTCGGAAATGTGGGAAGTTTTGAAGAAGGCTATGAACTGGATGCCGTGGTTTTGGATGACCGTGCACTGAAAACACCTATGGATCTTACAGTAAGACAGAGACTGGAAAGAATCTGCTATTTGTCAGATGACAGACAGATTGCAGCAAAATATGTGGCAGGAGAGGAGATCAGGTTGGTTTGACGAGGCGTTGAAAAACCAGTATAATAAGAAGAAGAATACAACTTTCGACAAGATATGCGGAAGAGACTGGGAGGATGCCTGTGAAATTTTATAGTCATAAATATATATTGGAGAATGAGGTCTCTGTCAATCCTATGGCAGAGATTGCGGGGTTTCAAGTACGGCCCGGCATGTTTGACGTAAACGGTGCTACAGCACTGTCCAATGGAGTCAGTTTTACGGTTCATACGCATAATGGAACTTCCTGTGAGCTTTTGCTGTTTCACAGAGGCGAGGAAGAACCTTACGCTGTATTGCCTTTCCCGGAGGCGTATAAGATTGGGGATGTGTACTCCATGATCGTTTATGATCTGAATGTGGAAGAGTTTGAATATGCATACCGTATCGACGGACCAAATAAGCCGAAAAAAGGTCTTTTGTTTGATAAAAAGAAGGTGCTTCTGGATCCTTATGCCAGAGTGGTGGCAGGACAGAGAATCTGGGGAGAACGCAAGCAGGGGGCTTATCATGCCAGAGTCCTGAAGGATGTGTTTGACTGGGGCGACCGAAAACAATCCCACAAGGAACTGTGTGATCTGATCATTTACGAGCTTCATGTCAGAGGATTTACGCAGCATCCTTCTTCCAAAGTAAAGCACAGAGGAACTTTTGAAGGACTGCGGGAGAAGATCCCATATTTAAAAGAACTGGGAATCAATGCCGTGGAACTGATGCCGATTTTTGAGTTTGATGAGACGATGAATGCAAGAGAAGTCAACGGCCAGAAGCTTTTGGAATACTGGGGATATAATACAGTCAGTTTCTTTGCACCAAACACCAGTTATATCGCACAGGATGAGTATAATCAGGAAGGGACGGAATTAAAGGAACTGATCAAAGAGCTTCATGAGAATCATATAGAAGTGATTCTGGATGTGGTATTTAATCATACCGCAGAAGGGAATGAGAAAGGACCTGTATTTTGTTTTAAAGGGATGGATAACAATCTGTATTATATGCTTACTCCGGATGGAAATTATTACAATTTCAGCGGCTGCGGCAATACGCTGAACTGTAATCATCCTATTGTAAGACTGATGATCCTGGAATGTCTTCGGTACTGGACGGTAAGCTATCGTGTAGACGGTTTTCGTTTTGACCTTGCCAGTATTCTGGGAAGGAATGCAGATGGTTCTCCGATGAACAATCCTCCTCTTCTGGAAACGCTTGCCAATGACCCGATATTAAGCAATGTAAAACTCATCGCAGAAGCCTGGGATGCGGGAGGCTTATATCAGGTAGGAAGCTTTCCGGCAGGAAGACGGTGGGCAGAATGGAACGGAAGATACCGGGATACCATGAGAGGATATCTCAAAGGAGAAAACTGGGAAGCCTGGAATGCAGCCTGGAGAATCTGTGGCTCCGGCGATATGTACGGAGGCCTGACCACTGATGATAACAGAGATTATGCCGGCTATAATTCATCCATTAATTTCTTCACCTGTCATGATGGTTTTACCTTGTATGATTTATATTCCTATAATGAGAAACATAATGAAAATAATGGCTGGAATAATACTGACGGAGCAAATGATAACAGAAGCTGGAACTGTGGTGCGGAAGGAGAGACCAATGATCCGGAAGTACTGAAGCTTCGTTACCGGATGATCCGCAATGCCTGTGCTCTTTTAATGTGCAGCAGAGGTACGCCGATGTTTCTGGCAGGAGATGAATTTGGAAATACTCAGTTTGGAAATAATAATTCCTACTGTCAGGATAATGAGATTTCATGGCTTGACTGGACATACCTGGAAAAAAACAGGGATTTATTTGAATTTTTCAAATTTATGATCGCATACAGACATAAACATGCTGTTATCAGAAGAAAACTTCCGGATGCTGTTTGCGGGATGGAGTCGATTCATGCTCATGATGTGCGGGCAGAGAATACCAATCTTCCGGACGGAACCAGAACCTTTGCGGTAAGCTTTGCGGGATACGACAGGAAAAAAGGCGAGGATGATCTGGTGTATATTGCTCTGAATACTTACTGGGAGGACGTCAGTATCACATTGCCGGATCTTCACAAAAGAGGAACCTGGTATTTGAGTGTAAATACCTATGGAGATGGAGAAGGAAGATATTTTTACCCGGAAGGACAGGAGATCAGGATTGACGGTTCGTTTATCATGCGTCCAAGATCTGTGGCTGTATTTACCGGAAAGACCTTTTAAGAAAATACGACTGCCCCATGAAGCAGAATTCTCAAAGAGAACTGCATCATGGGGCAGTCATGTTTCATGAAAAAAAGAGGTTCAGATTTCCGGTTTCCATTCTTTATAAATGTCAGCCAGGATTTTTACCAGAAAATCTTTGGAAAACTGGCTGGTATCCACACAGAAGTTATAATTCTCGGGATCATTCCATTTCTCATCCGTAAAAAATTCGTAATAGGCTTTTCTTGATTTGTCTGTTTTCCGAATCAGAGCTCTGGCACTTCGGTCTTCTCTTCCGAGACGTTCCATGACTCTCTGCACCCGGTATTCATAAGGAGCATAGACAAAGAGACTGAGACATTTACCCCGGAGCAGATAATTGGCACATCTGCCGACAATGATGCAGTCTTCTTTTTGGGACAGATTTTCTATGATTTTGGACTGGGTCTCAAACAGAACATCATTCATGGGATGAAAATGATACTGCGGCTGCATCTGCATCTGGTCTTTAATGGGAAGACGCCACTGGCTGGCCTTTTTTTCATCTACTTTTACCAGTTCTTCATAAGGAATATCATTCTCTTCACTTGCAAGACGGATGAGTTCCTGGTCATAGAAATGAATTCCCAGTTCTTCGGCAAGCGCTTTACCCAGGAGTCTGCCGCCGCTTCCATACATACGGTTAATTGTGATAATACGATGAGCCATACAAAAACCTCCTTACATTAAGATACGTACATCTTTTTTTGCTGAATTTATTATAACACAAATATTCCGAAAATTCCATAAATATAGGAAAGATGAAGAAATATTTTTGAACATATATAAAAGAGATGCACAGGAATAAGAAAAGATATAGGAGGAGTGCAGAGAAAGAGGTTTTTTTTGAGGATTCTATTTTCATAAGGTTGCATTTTCCAGATAGATATATTATATTAAAAGTTGTAATGTCAAAAAGGACGACAGATTGTGTTGGCATATCAATAAGGAGAATGAAAAATGGAGAACACAAATCGTAAAAAAAAGATGAGTCCGGCCAAGCGGAGACGGAAACATATTAACAAAGCCTTTCGTATTGCCGGAGAAATTCTGGTTGGTATTCAAATCCTTGTGACTCTTGTTTTTATTGCATTTATATGGAGACTGGGAATGATTCCTACCAAGCTGGTGGCTGGATTGGCTGCTATTTTGCTGGTGTTTGCGGCACTGCTGTTCACCATGCAGGTGATTACAAGAGGGAAGGCCATAGTCAGTAAGCTGGTGAGTATTCTGATGTCAGCGGTTCTGGTATTTGGTTCCGTGTATTTGTTCAGAACCCATAATGCGGTAGCAGATATCAGCGGTGATTCTCTCGGAAAGCAGGTAGACAGTGTCCTGGTCGCAGTATTGAAGGACGACCCGGCAGAAAAAGTGCAGGATACCGCAGATTATATCTATGGTGTGCAGCATAGTGCTGAGGAGGATGAGATTCACCATGCCATGGAAAAAGTAAATAAAGATGCCGGTGCAGAAGTTATGACTGCAACATATAATACCCTCAGTGAGCAGGCAGCAGCACTTCTGGATGGAAGTGTTCAGGCAATGGTGTATAATGAGGGCTACGGCGGAATCCTGGATGAGGTATACGAAGGATTCAGCAGTAAAACAAAAATCATCGGTCAGTACAGCATTGAGAGTGAGCCTACAGAGGGAGAAACAGTATTAGCAGGTGCAGCGGCCGAGGTAGATGTAAAAGACGAAACCTTTAGCATGTACATCAGTGGAATCGATGTATATGGTCCAGTTTCTTCTAAGAGCAGAAGTGATGTAAATATTATTGCAACAGTAAATCCTACTACGAAACAGATTCTTCTCACCAATACCCCGAGGGACTACTATGTTCCGATTCCGGGAATCACAGGAGAAGGAAAGGATAAACTGACTCACGCAGGAATCTACGGCGTAGATAAATCTATGGCTACACTTGGACAGTTGTACGGAATCGAAATCCCATTCTATGCAAGAGTAAACTTTACATCTCTGATAACCATGGTAGACTTGATGGGCGGTGTTGATGTGAATTCAGAATATGGATTTACAACCAGTGGTGCCGGTGGTGCTGTTATGTCCGTGCAGCAGGGAACGAACCATTTTAATGGAAAACAGGCACTTGCTTTTGCAAGAGAGCGTTATAATGTTCCGGGCGGAGATAATCAGAGAGGAAAAAATCAGATGGCAGTGATCCAGGCTATGTTTAAGAAGATGATCACACCGGAAATGCTGATGAAGGCACCTACTCTGATTTCAGAGGTCAGTGACAGTGTGGAGACGAATATGTCTATGAACCAGATTCAGAATCTGATTCAGAGTCAATTGAGCACAGGCGGAGACTGGACGATTAAATCAGTGGCAGCAGAAGGTTCCGGTGACAGCCAGTATTGTTACTCCATGCCGGGAACTGCATTGTATGTAATGCAGCCGAATATGGATTCCGTAGAAAATATCAAATCTCTTATGCAGATGGTGAAGGATGGTCAACAACTTCCGGAATAATTTGAGATTAGGTATTGGCATATCGGTAAATAAGTGATATGATAAAAAAACAGAAAAAACGGTTCTGGCATATGCCAGGAGCGATATTATGATAGAGGCGCAGGTTTCAAGAGTATGACACTGCACATGGCAGGGCAGCCGCAGTGTGAGAAAGGGGAAACTGCCGAAGAAGTAAGATCCGCCCGGGGTGTTGCTTCTGGGATGTTGCAGAATATGCAGCAGACTGTCACGGAATCGTGGAGCGCTATCAGCATTGGTCATAATGAATTTGTATGAGAAAACCATGAATGCGTTCCAGAAGGGGGATATCGTTCATGGTTTTCTGTATTTGAAAGGTAAAAAAGAAAGAGAGGAAATGATTATGACACACAAGAAAAGAAAAATCTGGGTGGGAATCGTTACGGCATTGGTGATGACAGCCTTATTTGCAGTAACTGTTTTTGCCGGGGAGGGGGATGCACCGAAGCCGCAAATGTATGCAACATTCTGGTCACTGGTTCCTCCGGTCATTGCTATTGGACTTGCCCTGATCACAAAAGAAGTATACAGTTCTCTGTTTGTTGGAATTTTAGTAGGTGCATTATTTGCATCTGATTTCCAGTTTGAAAGAACAGTACTGAACATTCTGGAAGGTGGTTTTATCGGGGTGTTATCCGATTCCTATAACGTGGGAATTTTGATCTTCCTGGTAATTCTGGGGGCAATGGTATGTATGATGAACGCAGCAGGCGGTTCCGCTGCTTTCGGACGTTGGGCAAGTGTTCACATTAAGACCAGAGTAGGGGCTCAGATTTCTACGATTATTTTGGGAATGCTGATTTTTGTGGATGATTACTTTAATTGTCTTACCGTAGGAAGTGTTATGCGTCCTATTACAGATAAGCATAATGTTTCAAAAGCTAAATTTGCATATTTGATTGATGCCACAGCAGCACCAATCTGTATCATTGCACCGATTTCATCCTGGGCAGCCGCAGTAAGTGGTTTCGTAGAGGGAGAAGACGGACTGGCCATTTTTATCAGAGCAATTCCTTATAACTTTTATGCACTGCTGACGATCATCATGATGTTTGGTCTGGTTCTTATGAAAGTAGATTTTGGACCAATGGCAGTACATGAGGCAAATGCATTGAAAGGTGATATTTATACAAGCGGTCAGCGTGTAGATGCCGGAGAATCTGTAAAACCGAATCCAAAGGGAAAAGTGATCGACCTGGTGGTTCCGATTATCATTCTGATCATCTGCTGTATCACAGGTATGATCTACACAGGCGGATTCTTCAGCGGTACCGATTTTGTCACTGCATTTTCCAAGAGTGATGCTTCTCTGGCTTTATCTATCGGAAGTGTCTTTGCACTGCTTCTCACCGTTATTTTCTATATATGCAGAAGAGTGCTTACCTTCAGAGGATGTATGGATTGTATTCCGGAAGGATTTAAGGCTATGGTTCCGGCAATTCTTATTCTTACTTTTGCCTGGACATTAAAGGCTATGACAGATAGTTTAGGGGCAGATGTATTTGTTGCAACTGCTATGGAATCTGCATCAGAAGGACTGATGAATTTGCTTCCTGCTATTATTTTCCTGGTGGGATGCTTCCTGGCTTTTGCTACAGGAACTTCCTGGGGAACTTTTGGAATTTTGATTCCCATTGTAGTCGGTGTGTTTGAAACCCAGAATCCGGAACTTATGATTATTTCTATTTCTGCATGCATGGCAGGAGCTGTGTGTGGAGATCACTGTTCACCTATTTCAGATACAACGATCATGGCCTCAGCAGGAGCACAGTGTAATCATGTCAACCATGTATCTACACAGCTTCCCTATGCGCTTACTGTTGCAGCAGTAAGCTTTGTGACTTATATTGTGGCTGGGTTTGTACAGAGTGCCTGGATTACACTTCCTGTAGGAATTGTGCTTATGCTGGCTGCCTTAGTAGTAATCAAAAAAATACATGGAAATAAAGAAGTAAAATAATAGAATAAAGGAATCAAAGAAAACCGTAGAAACAACGAGGGGAAGCAAAATTAGATTCATCCCCTGTTGTTTTTACGGTTTTTTTATGAGCATAAATTAAGAACGCAGATAGGTACGCATATTTTTTAATGCGTGTTTTTCCAAGCGGCTTACCTGGGCCTGGGAAATCCCGATTTCTTGTGCAACCTCCATCTGTGTCCGGCCTTCATAGAAACGCATTTCTACAATTTTTCTTTCACGTTTGTCCAGACGGTTCAAAGCTTCTTTCAGGGAAAGATCTTCAACCCAGTTCTCTTCTTTGCTCTTTTTGTCACTGATCTGATCCATGACGTAAAGGGTATCACCGCCTTCTGTGTAGACTGGTTCATAGAGGCTTACCGGGCTCTGGATCGCATCCAGGGCATAGACGATTTCTTCTTTTTCAATGCCGGTTTCTTCGGCAATTTCATTAAGGGTAGGTTCTTTTAAATGTGTTTTCATATAGTTTTCTCTGGCATAGATTGCCTTATAGGCAGTGTCTCGCAAAGAACGGCTTACACGGATGGAATTATTATCCCGCAGATAACGCCGGATTTCCCCAATGATCATGGGTACAGCGTAAGTAGAAAACTTGACATTCAAGGTTGTATCGAAATTATCAATTGCTTTCATCAGCCCAACACAGCCGATTTGAAACAGGTCATCTGCATTTTCATTACTGTTAGAAAAACGTTTGATTACACTAAGTACCAGACGGAGATTTCCTTTAATATATTGTTCTCTCGCTTCTGAATCCCCCTGTTTGATGCGTTCAAATAATGATTCTTTTTCTTCATTGGTAAGTACAGGAAGATGTGAGGTGTTCACACCGCAGATTTCAACTTTATTAAGTGCCATAGCAAGAATCCTCCAATCATGTTCTACTAAGAATGATTCTCACCACAAGGAAACAATATACCGGAAACAGGGAAATTTAATAAAGTTTTAGACCTTGACAGAAAAATACAGAATTTTTAGATGATTTATGATAAAATGGCAGAAAGGATAGCTTGTATGAATAAAAGCAAAAAGAATAGGAGTGAGTACATGAGGTATAAAAGAATTTTTACAGTTGTACTTGATTCTTTGGGAATCGGAGCAATGAAAGATTCACCGGACTATGGTGACGCAGGAGTGGATACCCTTGGACATATTGCAGAGGAAACAGAGAATTTGCAGATTCCTAATCTGCAGAGACTTGGCATGGCGAATCTGAAGTCTCTTCATGGAATTGAGCCGGCAAAAACCCCTCTTGGCTGCTATATGCGTCTGGAAGAGAGAAGCTGTGGGAAAGATACCATGACAGGTCATTGGGAGATGATGGGGCTTCATGTGACAAAGCCTTTTAAGACTTTCACAGAGAACGGATTTCCAAAAGAACTGATCGATGAATTGGAAAGAAGGACAGGGAAATCCATTATTGGAAATAAAAGTGCCAGTGGGACAGAAATCCTGGAAGAATTAGGAGAAGAAGAGATACGGGATGGAAAATTGATTGTTTATACATCAGCGGATTCTGTGCTGCAGATTTGTGGAAACGAAGAGACCATGGGATTGGAAAATCTCTATCATTACTGCGAGATTGCCAGAGAGCTTACCATGCGTGATGAGTGGAAAGTGGGAAGGGTGATCGCCAGACCTTACACGGGAAAGAAAAAGGGAGAATTTAAGCGTACAGCCAACAGGCATGATTATGCTTTAAAGCCTTACGGAAAAACTGCATTGGACAGCCTGAAGGAAGCCGGACTGGATGGATGTAATCTCTGTAGGTAAGATTTATGATATTTTTGACGGTCAGGGACTGACAGAATCAAACAAATCAAAAAGCTCTGTACATGGAATGGAGCAGACCATAGAAATTGCGGCAAGAGAGTTTACAGGGCTTTGTTTTACAAATTTAGTGGATTTTGATGCATTGTGGGGACACAGAAGAAATGTTGCAGGATATGCCCGTGAATTGGAAAAATTTGACGTACTTCTGGGACAGTTACGGAACGTACTAAGAAAAGACGATTTGCTGATCCTTACTGCAGACCATGGCAATGATCCAACTTATACAGGCACAGACCACACCAGGGAGCAAGTGCCATTCCTGGCATATTCTCCATCTATGAAACAGGGGAAAGACTTAGGGGTCAGCGATACCTTTGCAGTCATTGGTGCCACCATTGCAGATAATTTTGGTGTATCTATGCCGGAAGGAACCATAGGGACTTCTCTGTTGAATGAATTATAGACTCGAGCTTCCCACACCGTTTGGTGTGCTGCACCTTGAAAAATCAATACTTTCATCCATAAAAAATAGGTGTTGGCATTGAGAGAAAACATTTATAAAGTTCGGAATTTTTCCTGGCCAGACCATAAATAGGCCAAATTTCGTAATTTCCACGTTCCAACCTACTTTTTGTGACCCCAAATAGGTGGGATTGCATGTTTTTCGCATATAAGCCTACATTTTTCTGACCCCAATAGGTTAAATTCCAAGCTTTCCTCCGTTCAACCTATTTTCTCTTTTGAAATATAGGTTGGATTTGCAGAATCTTTTCTGGCAGCCTATTCAGCTCGGAAAGAAGTAGGTGTGATTTCAGCTTTTAAAAAAAACCACCTATTCGTGCCTGAAAAATGTAGGCTAAAAATCACAAAACAGTATTTTTACCTGAAAAGCATTGAAATATGTGTTTGGCCATTGTTCAAATGATATTTTATGAGTTGAAATATTGATTTTCCAGCCGTATTTTGTTGTAAAAACAAAGAATTGTAAGAAAAAAATATTTTTTTCAAAAAAGTGTTGACAATTGGGGGTAAACCGTTATATAATAGCAAAGCAGTCAGCGATACAGCAACTGTAGAACGGGATCTTAGCTCAGCTGGGAGAGCATCTGCCTTACAAGCAGAGGGTCATAGGT
>NZ_CANTKB010000042.1 GCF_947654165.1 uncultured Blautia sp. | reverse complement strand
ATGATGTCTCCAATCATTTCATCCAGGTGATACTCTGAAATGATTTTGCGTAACAGTTCGTGAGAAGAAAGCGGTGGATACTAAGTTCGGTGTCCGCTGCTTTTTTTGTGCAAAAAAAGGATGGAAAAAATGGGTGCTACAAATAGCACCGGGAGAAAATATTAGGAAAGGAGGCCTGGTTATGCAGAAATTAAGTATAGAAGTGCTGGAACGTGTGATGCAACAGAACCTTACAAGTTCGGAAGTGGATATGCTTCTATATATCGCAAGGTTCCAGAATGATGCAGGGATTGCCGGGGGATTTACTATAAAGATGTCTGTGAAGGGATAGGGATATCTTGCCAGGCTTTCTATGACTGTAAAAAAGGGCTGGAAGAAAAGGGGATTATATCTTCAGAGAAAAATAACTATTATGATTGGGATATTACCATTTTAAACAATTCTTTTGTCGGAAATGAGAATTTTGGAAGGGGATATGTCAGTGTTTCATCTAAGATGGTACGCAGTGCAGTCTTCCTGAAATTCAAGGCAAGGGGCAGGTGTGATTCATGTGAATCATACCTGCCCCTGTGTAGAGTTATCTATTTCCCGATAGCCCCCAAGACATGTTATCCCTGTTTTTCCAACAGTTTCTTTGTAAGCTTCTTCGCCTTTTTCTTACATTTTCCGCAGCCCTTGCCTACTTTTGTCATCTGTTTTACCTCTTTAAAGGAAGTGGCACCTTCTTCCACGGCCTTTAAGATATCTCCTTTGGTGACTTTGTAGCAGGGACAGATGATCTTCTCCGTATTCATATCACAGTACCAGAGAAGGCGGATTGTATACACGGGCACTCAGCTCATTGTCCAGCATATAGAGACTTTTTGGGTCATCTCCGAACAATTCAAATTTCTTGATCAGACTGTCCGCATTGTTTTCTTCTTCGCCCTGTTCCTTAACAAACCAGTCCAGAAACTGCATAGTACGGAAATCCTTCACAGAATAAGCAGCGTCATAGATGTTATGGATCAGACCTGTCACATACTGTTCGTGTTTCAGCCCTTCTGCCAGTACGTCCTTGGCACTGTTCAGTGCAATACCCGGTTTATCAATGGCTTCCAGTACAACAGCTTCTCCGTTATTCTGCAGATACTGGATGATCAGCATGGCGTGATCACGTTCTTCCTGTGCCTGGATCTTGTACCAGTTGCCGAAGCCGTCAAGACCCTGATTATAGTAATAATTAGAAAAATCAAGATATAAGTAGGCAGAATAAAATTCTTTTGTGATCTGCTGATTCAACAGTTCTACTACCTTTTTGTCTAACATGGTAATATCCTCCTTGCAATTCGTTCTATTGTAAAACTTCTCTATGCTTTATTATAACGCAGTCATTTTTCCTGTCAATAAAAGTTCTTAAAAAGAGAATGTATTCAATACCAGACTGCTGTACAGAAACAATACATCGCAGCCCTGAAAGTCTATGAATTTTCCCAGGAGATCCGGGTGGATATACCGGATGTCCACCAGCGTAATCTTGGAGTAACCATCAAGGAGCAGCGGCACAATGGAGGAACCAAAAGAATCACGGAATAAAATCAGCTCCCGGCTGCCGAAGGCAGCCGGATTTTCCATAGTGAGCAGAGAAATCGGACCGGAAAGAAAGAATTCATAAGGGTCTTTTCCCGAAGCCCGCCGGAAATCGTATACCACTCCGGGTTGAGCATTCTGATGGTCATAGACCGTGCACTGTTCCAGAGTAGTATTGGTTAAATAAGATAGAGAATCCGGTTTCAGCGGAAGAGCCCACTGTCCGGCATATACACCGTAAAAGTCCTGTTCCACTGTTTTCTTCTCATAGTCCTGTATGGAGGTGGTTCCCATAGCAGCGGCAAGGCGTTCTGCCACATCGGTAATCTTTTCCTGCCTCCAGTGGGTATCTGTCTTGTAATAATCGTTTCGATCCAGCAGATCAGATATCCGGATATATTCTGCGAAATCCATTTTTTCGGACATGGTCTTTTCAAACACATCATAATCCATAGCAAGATGCCCGCTTTCTTCTGCCAGAAAGCAGTTTTTGTCCGGGATCACAGAGAAGTACACAGAATTTTCTTCTGTGAGATAGGTATCGTAGATAGAGCGAAAACGCCGTGCAGCCTGTTCCAGATGCTTTTCTTTCATGGGATATTCCATAGCGGAGGCAAATCCGTCTGTGACATAGATGCCGTGATGATCCTTGCGGCCGAAGACTTTTGTGGCAGTAAGTGCTTTTAGCCTGCGAAAATCCTCCCGAAAAGGAAACTGATCCTGGGCATACTTGTCAAAGTCGGACATAAACTTGCCGTTCCATACGGTTTCAGCGGAATACTTTGGAAACTGTGCCAGCTTTCGGCGTTCGCTGTAAGAATAGTCTTTCTCTGGAAGAAATACGCACAGAAGAAAGCCAAAGGCCAAAAAGAAAGCAAACAGAATGCACAGAAGTCTGTGGTTGCGATTTTTTTCCATGAGCAGTCCTCCTTAAAAGCGAAAGTATAAAAAAGGATTAAAGGAGCCGTCCACTAAAAAGGCAGTCATCACAAGAAGAAGTGCCAGTAAAGCGAAAAGCTCTGTCCAGGTTATCAGTTTGCCGATCACAGGACGCTGTGCCAGCTTCAGAAACAGCGTTTTGGGCAGCGGTGTGGCTCCTAAGAGAGCAAGCACCAGAATCGGTGCGAAGCTGCTTAGATAGTAAAGGGTTTCCGGAGAGGAAAGAGAGATCCCGCCCATGCCAAACAATCCGCCTATATGAGAAACTGCTTCCGGCAGTGTTTGAGCATCAAATAAAAGAAAGCTGAGCATGACAAAAAACAACACATAGATATGTGCAAGGACCGAATGTTTTTGCAATCCTTTCAAAAGCCACAGCTTTTCCAGAATGAGCAGCAGGGCAAAGAAAAGTCCCCAGAGTAGGAAATTCCATGCTGCTCCGTGCCAGAATCCTGTGAGCATCCAGACAACCAGAAGGTTCCAAAACCACCGTCCCCTACTCACCCGGTTTCCACCCATGGGAATGTATACATAGTCCCGGAACCATGTTCCCAGTGAAATATGCCATCTTCGCCAGAATTCCGTAATACTGGCGGAAATATAAGGATAATTGAAATTTTCCATAAAATGAAAGCCAAAGATCTTTCCAAGACCGATTGCCATATCACTGTACCCGGAGAAATCAAAGTAAATATGCAGGCAAAAAGCAATGCCGTAGATCCAGTGAAAAAGGATGGAAGTTTCCTGGCAGGAGCGAAATGCACTGCACAATTCTCCTAACTGGTTGGCAATGAGAATCTTTTTCCCAAGTCCCAGGATGAATCGCCGGATACCACAGGCTGCAAGGTCTGTGGAGTGCTGTCTGTCCTTTAATTGATCCGCAATGTCAGAGTAGCGGACAATAGGACCTGCGATCAACTGGGGGAACATGGAAATATAGGTTGCCAGATGGATGAAATTCTGCTGTGCCGGTTCCCCACGGTAGACATCCACAGTATAGCTGATGATCTGGAAGGTATAAAAGCTGATGCCCACAGGAAGTGCGATCTCCAGAAGAGGAAGCTCAAGACCGGTAACGGAATTGAAATTTTCCAGAAAAAAATCTGCATACTTAAAATAAAGAAGAAACCCAAGGCTCACTGCCACAGAGCAGATACAGCAAACTTTTGAAGCCGGTCGATTCCGGTAATGCTCCAGAAGCAGTCCGAAACCATAGCCGGACAGAATGGAGACCGCCATCAGCAGGACATACTTTGGTTCGCCCCAGCCATAGAAGAGCAGGCTGGAGCATAGAAGTACACTGTTTCGCAGTCTGGGAGGTACGAGAAAGTAAACAGCCAGAACCACAGGCAGAAAATAATATAAAAAAGGAATACTGGAAAAAAGCATGGCTTAGTTTCCGGATACAGAGGTTTCAAGGATCACCTGAGAACCATCCAGGGCAGTCTCTGCATTTTCCTTAAAGGTTTCCATGATTTCCGCCTCACCGTAGGCAGTCACCACATAGTCTTCGTCTGCCTTGAGGATCACCAGAGTATCCGGCATTCCGCAGATCCACTGTTTGGACAGTACACTTTCTTCTACTGCTTTTGAGAAATCTTCCATATCAGCATCCTCGGTGAGGTGATAGGCCGCTCCGGTGAAGATATTGGCATTCATCATATGCACCAGGGAAGCAGCGTCATCAATATGTTTTATCTCACTTTCAGGAAGTGTCAGAACGGTTGTCAGTTCCTCTGTCTTAGAAACATCAAATGCAGCAGGACCTTCCATGGACATATTTTCAGAATCTCCTCCTGCCATAGGGAATTTCTGGTCTTCTGCATAGGCATCCGCAACAGCGTTGAGTATATCCAGAGCACTCTCATATTTAGAAGCGGTGTTCGCTCCGTTTTCCGGTTCTTTCTTGCTGCCGCATCCGAAAACAGACATGCTGACAGCAGCACAAAGAAGAATTGCAGCTAATTTTTTCATATTAATAGGGATTCCTTTCTTAAAATGTTTATGGTTCACTCATTATACCTTAGTTATGGTAAATCAACAAGGCTTGACACAGCCGTGAAGATAAGTTTTTGCACCCTTTCTTTGCAGCAGCAGGAAGAGGAAAAAATTCAGAAAATCTATTGACATTTCCGGTTTCCGGTATTATATTAAAACCATAAAGATTAAACAATCATTTAATTGTTGCGAAGACAAAAAGAAAAGGAGAAACGATTATGAAGAAAACGTATAAAATCGAAGTGGACTGTGCAAACTGTGCAAATCTGATGGAAAATGAAACAAAGAAAACAGAAGGGGTAGCCAATGCTGTTGTGAATTTTATGACGCAAAAAATGATCGTAGAATTTGAAGAGGGAGCAGAACCAAAGGCAGTTATGAAAAAGGTTCTGAAAGCCTGCAAGAAGGTAGAGCCGGACTGCGAGATCGAATTATAAGAGCAAATAGGAGAGAGCGATGAACAAGAAACAAAAAAAGATGCTGATGCGAATCATCCTTGCGGCTGTGATGGTGCTCGGATTGAATCTCATTCCCCTATCCGGGATGCCGAGACTTCTTCTGTATCTGGCAGCATATCTGATCATTGGGTATGACATTTTAAGAAAAGCCGGAAGAGGCATTCTGAACAGAAGAGTGTTTGACGAGAATTTCCTGATGGCGATTGCCACAGTAGGTGCATTTGCTCTGGCTGTCTATACCGGGAGCGGTGATTACAACGAAGCCATTGCGGTCATGCTTTTCTACCAGATTGGTGAACTCTTCCAGAGTTATGCGGTGGGGAAAAGCCGGAGAAATATCAGTGCCCTGATGGACATCCGCCCCGATTATGCCAATGTGGAAAGAGAAGGGAAATTGGAGCAGGTAGATCCGGATGAGGTAGAGATTGACAGCATCATCGTTGTTCAGCCGGGAGAAAAGGTACCGCTGGACGGAATCGTTCTGGAGGGTACCTCCAGTCTGAATACCAGTGCCCTTACAGGAGAGAGCCTTCCCCGTGATGTGAAACAGGGAGACGAGATCATCAGCGGCTGCATCAATATGACCGGCATGCTGAAGATCCGCACAACGAAGGAATTCGAAGAATCCACGGTATCTAAGATCCTGGAACTCGTAGAGAATTCCAGTTCCAGAAAATCAAGATCAGAGGATTTTATCTCAAAATTTGCCAGGATCTATACTCCGGCGGTATGTTACGGTGCATTGGCACTGGCGGTTCTTCCTCCGCTGGTACAGATGGTTTTCCTCGGTCAGAGCCCTCTGTGGGGCACCTGGATCTATCGTGCCCTCACCTTCCTGGTCATTAGCTGTCCCTGTGCTCTGGTCATCAGTATTCCGTTGAGCTTCTTTGCCGGAATCGGCGGTGCCAGCAAGGAGGGTGTGCTGATCAAAGGTTCTAATTATATGGAAACCATGTCCAAAACAAAATATGTGGTATTTGACAAGACTGGAACGCTTACCCAGGGAGTGTTTGAGGTGGAAGCCATTCATCACAATGAGATGGACGAACAGGAACTCTTGGAATATGCAGCACTGGCTGAGTGTGCATCTTCCCACCCTATTAGCAAGAGCATCCGAAACACCTACGGAAAAGAGATTGACAGAACCAGAGTTACAGACATCCGGGAACTCAGCGGACATGGAATCCTTGCAAAAGTAGATGGAAGAGAAATCGCTGCCGGAAACGAAAAACTCATGCAGCAACTGGGTGTGGAATATAAAGAATGCCACAGCGTCGGAACGATCATCCATATGGCTGTGGACGGAAAATATGAAGGTCACATTGTGATCGCAGACCTTGTCAAACCAAATGCCAAGGAAGCTGTTGCAAGACTGAAAAAAGCTGGGGTGCGTAAGACCATCATGCTCACCGGAGATACCAAAGTCGTGGCAGAGCAGGTAGCCCGCTCCCTTGGAATCGACGAAGTATACAGCAGGCTTCTTCCGGGAGATAAAGTAACAAAAGTAGAAGAAATCCTTGCCCAAAAATCAGAGCAGGAGAAACTGGCCTTTGTGGGAGACGGAATCAACGATGCCCCTGTGCTTACCCGTGCGGATATCGGTATTGCCATGGGTGCCATGGGTTCTGATGCCGCAATCGAGGCAGCAGATGTGGTGCTGATGGATGATGATCCTCTGAAGATCGCCAAAGCCATTCAGATTTCAAGAAAATGTCTTGGCATTGTATATCAGAATATTATCTTTGCACTGGTGATCAAATTCGGTTGTCTGGCTCTTGGAGCGGTGGGAATCGCAAACATGTGGTTTGCAATTTTCGCAGACGTAGGAGTTATGATACTGGCAGTCCTGAATGCCATCCGGGCACTCAGGGTTCATAATCTATAAAAATATTGTAAAAAAATGTAGATTTTGTATATATGTACGGGAAAAAAGTGTTATAATGGAAAAGCAAGCAAAACAACGGAAAATTATCCGTTGTTTTCGCTTTCTGCTTGAGTTAGACAAAACTAATGCTAAGACACGAGGAGAGGAGATAAGCAGAATATGAAGCTTAGTGAATTATCAATCGGAAGCACAGCCACAATACAGATAGTAGGCGGCTCAGGTGCCCTGCGTCAGCACTTTTTAGATATGGGACTTATCCAGGGGACGGAAGTCACGGTTGTAAAATATGCACCTATGGGAGATCCTATTGAACTCCGTATCCACGGATATGAGCTGAGTATCCGGCTGGAGGACGCAGATAATATTCAGGTGAGCGAACCACATCAGCCAAAGATATTGCAGAGAAAAGAAGAAAAAAAAGAAAAACATCATCCCGGATACGGCGAGGGAGGAAAATTTCACAACCGGAAGCAGGAAAATCCTCTGCCCGACAGTGAGACACTGACTTTTGCACTGGTGGGAAACCAGAACTGCGGAAAGACTACCCTGTTTAACCAGCTTACCGGCTCCAAACAGCATGTGGGAAACTTCCCAGGGGTTACGGTAGACCGCAAAGACGGAGTGATCCGGGGACATGACAATACGCTGATCACAGACCTGCCGGGGATTTATTCCATGTCGCCCTATACCAGTGAAGAGATTGTTACCCGGGAATTTGTCATCAAAGAAAAGCCGAAAGGCATCATTAACATTGTAGATGCTACCAATATCGAGCGAAATCTTTATCTGACTATGCAGCTTTTAGAACTGGGATTTCCCATGGTAGTTGCCCTGAACATGATGGATGAACTCCGTGAAAACGGGGGTTCGGTTCTGGTCAATGAGATGGAGGCAGCCCTCGGTGTGCCTGTCATTCCCATTTCTGCCGCAAAAGGCGAAGGAATCGAAGAACTGGTCCGTCATGCCATCCATATCGCAAAGTACCAGGAGAGGCCGGAAGAAAACGATTTTTGTAAGAGAAACGAGGGAATTCACAGAGGAATTCATGCAGTGATGCATCTGATCGAAGACCATGCAGAGAAAAACGAGATTCCCATCCGGTTTGCAGCCAGCAAGGTAATGGAGGGAGATATTAAGATTCTGGAGCAGTTACAGCTTACAGAGAAGGAACAGAATCTACTGGAAGACATTGCAGCCCAGACAGAGGAAGAAACCGGTATGGACAGAGCGGCAGCCGTGGCACAGATGCGTTTTGACTACATAGACGAAGTGTGTACAGAAACTGTGATCAAGCCCAAAGAAAGCAAAGAGCGTATCCGCAGCAGGAGGATCGACCACTTTCTGACAGGAAAATACACCGGGATTCCTGCGTTTATCGGAATCATGGGAATCGTGTTCTGGCTTACCTTTAATGTGATCGGTGCCTTCCTCCAGGGACTTCTGGAATCCGGGATCACAGCACTGACAGATGCAGTAGATGCAGCTATGCAGGCCGCTCATGTCAACAGTGTGATGCATTCCCTTGTGATTGACGGAGTATTTCATGGTGTGGGAGGTGTGCTGAGCTTCCTGCCGATCATTGTCACCCTGTTTTTCTTCCTGTCCATGCTGGAGGACAGCGGTTACATGGCACGAGTAGCCTTTATCATGGATAAACTGTTGCGAAAACTGGGGCTTTCCGGAAGAAGTATCGTGCCGATGCTGATTGGCTTTGGATGTACCGTGCCGGGCGTCATGGCAAGCCGTACCCTTCCCTCTGAACGTGACAGAAAGATGACCATTTTGCTCACTCCTTTTATGAGCTGTACGGCAAAGCTCCCTATTTATGCATTTTTTACCGCAGCGTTCTTCCCGAAACACGGGGCACTGGTTATGATTAGTCTGTACCTGTTCGGAATCATCATGGGAATCATCATGGCGTTAATCTTCAAGAAGACTGCCTTTAAGGGCGAAGCAGTGCCCTTTGTTATGGAACTGCCCAATTACCGGATGCCCGGGGCAAAGAATGTGCTGCATCTGCTGTGGGATAAAGCCAAAGATTTCCTGCAGAGAGCCTTTACCGTGATCTTTATTGCTACTATAGTGATCTGGTTCCTGCAGAACTTTGATACAGGATTCAATATGGTGTCAGATTCCCAGGAAAGTATCCTGGCTATGGCAGCGGGTGTACTGGCTCCCATCTTCATCCCGGTAGGATTTGGAGACTGGAGAATTGTCACAGCATTGATCTCAGGATTTATGGCAAAAGAAAGCGTGGTATCCTCCCTTACCGTACTCTTCGGCAGCACACAGATGCTTCAGGGTAGCCTTACCACGGTAGGGGCGGCTTCACTGCTGGTGTTCTGTCTCTTATACACACCGTGTGTGGCGGCGATTGCATCCGTGAAACGTGAGCTGGGAGGCAAATGGGCAGCAGCCATGGTTATCGGACAATGCGTGATTGCCTGGGCGGCAGCCTTTGTGGTATATCAGATCGGAATGTTATTATAAAAATAAAAAAAGCGAGGAGCAAGCTTTATGGGAGCAGTTCTTCGCTTTTTGTTGCTGTTATTTTGGATTGTTTTGCTGAAAGCAGGAAATTTCCATCATTTCTTCAATCATATGATGGAGAGACTGTGCTTTTTTTGTATCGCTGGCTCGATAATAGGTTTCTTTTCCGTCTCTTCGAGACTGAATTAATCCGCTGTCACGAAGTAACCGGAGATGATGTGCAACAGCAGGACTGCTCATTTCCATCATAGCGGAAATATTGATCACACATTCTTCACAATGGCACAAAATCCAAAAAATACGGATTCGGGTGGTATCGCTAAGCTGCTTAAAAATATCTGCAAGAATTTGAAAATTCTCTGTATCGGGTATATGCTTCATAAGCTGTTCTCTTGATTGACCATGCTGGTGAGGTAATTTGAGATAATCCATTGTAATTCCTCCTTTTCTGAATAATAGTTTATCACAACCAGAAAGGTTTGAAAATATAATCTTGTGTCTCGTATTCTTTCATGTTAAACTATTTATAGAGTATGGAGGAAAATGGATATGGATAGGAAGGCGGAATATACGGCATCGACACTTAGAATTTGCATTGACGAAATAAAAACAGCAGAAAATGATATTAAAGGCAGGATTTGCGGCATTGCGGTAAAAAAACAGGAGACTTTTTCAGGAAGTTCTGAATTATTCTTGTTGGTAGACCGTCTGTTAGATGAGATAGGGAAGCCTCTGTCCTCCAGAAAATCCAGAAGTTTTAGGGAAGAGGATGGAAATCAGCTTATTCCGTATAACTATAAACCGTGTATTTATCATACTTCCGAAGAAATCCAGAAGTTGGGCGGAAGAATCATGACAAGAGATGTGACATTTACATCCAGACTTAGAAGTTCCTGGCAGGGAATCGTGAAAGATGAAAAAAACCATCTGATTGGTAAATTTGAGAGCGATTTAGAGTTTATTGACCTTCTGTATGACCACGGTGTGACTGGAGAGGCGTATAATAAAGACTGATAAAGGAAAATCTCGTGTTGAATTACAGACAGAAGGAGGGTCATGTATGTCAGTGCCGCACAGGAAAAATATTAATAAAGGCGAGACTTTTGTAATCAATGTAAAATGCAGACAGAATCATACATGGCAGGGAACTGTGAAATGGGTGGATGGTCAGAAGGAACTTCCGTTCAGAAGTGCCCTAGAATTGATCAAAATGATGGAGTCTGCCCTGGATCTGTCAGAAGAAGAACAGAATAAAGAAGAGCCTATGGAATGGTAAAGGCATTGCAGCAAAGAATGGTTGCAACGCCTTTCTTTTTTTACTTATTTTTTGACATAAGTTTTCCTTGTTAAAATTACATAAAAGATATAGAATATAGTGTAGTAGTTATAATGTGTACAAAAGTAGGCCAATGCTTACAGGGAGAGCAATGTGTTATGAGTAGAGAAAAAGATGAGAAAATTCTCCGGTTGGATGTTCAGATGTTCGGAGAGTTTTGTATGAAAAATGGAGAAGGGATTTTGACTTCAGAAAACATACGTTCAGAGATGCTGACCCGGTTGTTGACTTATATAGTGTGTCATAGAAATAAGAGCCTGACAATACAGGAATTTATAGAAGTGCTCTGGCCAGAGGAAGAGAGTGACAATCCTGCCGGGGCTTTGAAAAACCTGATGTATCGTTTGAGAAATTTATTAAAGAAGACCTGGGGTGCATATGATTTTATCATTACAGGACGTGGGACTTATCAATGGAATCCTGATATTGTCCTGAATGTGGATGTGGAAAAATTTGAAGATTATTGCAGGCATATTCCATCAGAAGAAGATCCGGAAGAAGAGATTCAGAAAGGGAAAGATGCAGTTGATTTATATCGAGGCAGCTTTTTGCCAGAACTTTCTTCGGAGTACTGGGTTATTTCTATGGCTACATACTACAATACTATGTTTTTAGCAGAGGTGAAGAAGCTGGCTGCACTGATGGAGCAAGAGAAACATTACAGTGAATTGGAACAGTTATGCGTGAGAGAACTTCGTTTTGAACCACTGGATGAAGAAATTCACTGTTATCTGATGCGTGCTCTGATTGCTGAGAATAAGCAGGAGGCAGCAGATCAACATTACAAAAAGACAGTGAAGAATTTCTATGATATGTTAGGGGTGCGTCCGTCTGAAGAAATGCAGCAAATATATGAGGAAATGCAGAAACGTCAGCATGAGCACGAGAGTAATATTGATATCATACAGGAAGAACTGAGAGAAAAATCCATGCCGACAGGTGCGTTCCTCTGCGAATACGGAGTGCTTCGGAAAATATATGCATTGGAATCCAGGAGTAGCAGTAGAACGGGGATTCCTATTCATCTTACACTTATGAGCGTTCATTTGGAGTTGAGAGCATCAGAAAAACAGATGGATTATAAAAATGCCGTAAATGATGCTATGGATAAACTGGAAAAGACCCTGGTAAAAGGTCTTAGAAATAGTGATATTGTCTGTCGTTACAGTGTTAATCAATTTTTGATTATGCTTCCGGCATGTCAGTATGAAGATGCGAAAATGGTAGTAAATCGATTAAAGGACAGATTTTATCAATTGGAAAAAGGAAGAAGAGCAATTTTACAGTATAGTATTGACGAAGTTGGAATTATGTGAAAGAGGGGAGCGATTTTGCTCCTCTTTTTGAATGTAAAAGAATTTTTTGGAAATGCTATAGTGGAAGTCTGTTAAATGGTGGTGTGAAAATGATATCAGGAAAAGATTGCGAGAAGAGCATGTCGAAGATACAAGTATTGAGCAGGAGCGAATTTGCGGCACTGAAAGAAGAGTTGCCTTTTAAGAAACAGCTTGAGAAGAATTTAGAGCATGTATCCTGCTGTAAAGTTGAAGTATATCCACCGTGTGTTCTTGGCGTTCTGCAAATACCGGACAAAAGCAATTTAGGAGATGTACCGGAGTGTTTGGGATATTATATCAAAGAGAATAGGGTTCTTTTAATACATGGAGAGTCTGAGAGGGATTTAGAGAAAGTCAGGGAAATAGAAAAGAAAATGGTATCTGAAAAGAACGGCACAGGAGAATTTTGGGAGATCAGGATTCTGTTACTGTTGTTTCAATGTCTGATTGAACAGGAAATTCCCTATCTCCAGAAATTTGAAGAAAAAATTACGGAGGCAGAACACATCTTATTAAACGAAACACCGCAGGAGTTACCCTGCCTTTTAATGGGGCTTCGAAAAGGAATTATGAAACTTCATAATTTTTATGTACAACTGACGGATATAGGAGAAGAATTGCAAGGAGGTTCCTGTCGGCTGATTTCAAAAGAACAACTCGGAGAATGGAATATTTTTACCAATCGTGTATCCAGACTTCATGATTATACAGAGAATATCAGGGAGAATCTTCTTCAGATGCACGAGCTATATCAGTCTCAGATTGATGTGAGACAAAATGAAATTATGACCGTGCTTGCCGTGGTCACTGCGGTCTTCATGCCCCTGTCGCTTCTGACCGGCTGGTATGGTATGAATTTTCCTAATATGCTCTTGCTGAATTGGAAGTATGGTTATCTTACAATTGTTATTTTGACCGGTGTGGTTATTGGACTGGAATTATTGTATTTTTGTAAAAAAGGTTTTTTTAAAAGAGTCTTAAAGAAAATATGACTATTTATTTGACAAAAAAAGCAGTCGACATTGAAAAATGTCAACTGCTTTTTTTATTTCTTTGCACCTTCTCCTTGGAAATATTCTTTTACTAATTTAATGACCGTGCCGGAGAGCAGGAAAACTGCTATCAGGTTTGGAATGGACATAAGACCGTTGAAGGTTTCCGCAATACTCCATAGCAGGCCAAGATCCATAGTAGCACCCAGGATAGCCACCAGGGAATATACGACCATGAAAGGTTTTATAATCTTAGAAGAGAATAAAAATTCAATACATCTTGCACCGTACAGTCCCCAGCCAATGATAGTGGAGAATGCGAAACAGCACATGGCGATTGCAGTGAAGATGGACACCCAGCTTCCGTAGGTGGAGGTAAAGCCGAGGATAGTAAGTTCTGCACCGGCAGCTTTGCCATAAGCGATCGGCACGCTACTGCACAAGATAACAAGAGCAGTGAGGGTGCAGATTACGATGGTATCTGTAAATACTTCAAAGATCCCAAAAAATCCCTGTTTTACAGGTTTCTTTGTATCTGCACAGGCATGAGCAATGGAACCTGTTCCAAGCCCGGCTTCGTTTGAGAAAATTCCGCGGGATACACCTTTCTGCATGCTGAGGAAGACACTTCCTACCACGCCGCCTGTAAAGGCAGAAGGATTAAATGCTCCATAAACAATAGAATAAAATACGCCGGGAATTCTTTTAAAGTTTAATAAAATCACACCAAGAGCCAGGACGATATAGAGCATTGCCATAAATGGGACCAGGCGTTCAGTTACTCGGCCGATACGTTTGATTCCGCCTAAAAGGACCATTCCCACCAGAAGAGCAAGGAGAATTCCGAGAATCAAGTTAAAGGTTTCCAGGGAGTCTTTTGAAATCAGATGATAGTTTAAAACTGCGGAATCAATGGCAGCAGTTATAGTGTTGACCTGGGTAGCATTTCCGGTGCCGAATACTGTGAGGACACCGAAAATAGAGAACAGTACGGCAAGAAACTGCCAGTTTTTTCCCAGACCATTTTTTATATAGTACATAGGTCCGCCTACCAATTCTCCGTTTTGGTTGGTTTCTCTGAAATGCACTGCCAGAGTAACTTCAGAAAATTTTGTACACATACCCAAAATGGCAGAAATCCACATCCAGAATACAGCTCCTGGACCGCCGATTGCAATGGCACCCGCCACTCCGGCTACATTTCCTGTTCCAACTGTAGCAGCAAGAGCTGTACACACAGCCTGGAAGGGGGTCAGTGCACCGTCAGAAGCATCACGTTTGCGAAACATTCTTCCAATGGTAGTTTTTATGGCATAAGGGAATTTTCGAAGCTGTAAAAAATGCGTACGGATGCTGAGGTATAAACCGACACCAATGATGCACACCATGGCTGGAACACCCCAGACGAAGTTGTTTACCGCAGTATTGATAGTTTCAATCAACTGTATCATAGGAATAACCTCTCTGTTCTATTGTTTATCTGTGCTTATCAGCACAGTTGTTTTTTATAATATCATATTTTTCAGAAATTGTACATTGAATAGGAGAGGATTCTTTTTACTATTTTACATAATATGCGATTTCTTCTCTTGAACAGTAAATTTCTGGCGTGATGTTCTGCATCACGCCAGTCCGTATCTTGTTAATTACAGTTCCTCCTGATTCCAGTAAAGTTCCAGATATTCTTTTGCTTTTTCCGGATTCAGAGAGAATTTGTCGATTAGCTTGTCCAGCGTTTCCTGGTAAGACAGATGAAATTCTTTACAGAGCAGGATTAATCCCTCAGCCCTGCCTTCAGCTTTACCTTCAGCTTTACCTTCAGCTCTACCTTTAGCCATCCCTTCAGCTCTGCCCTCGGCCATTCCTTGGTCTCTTGCTTCTTCGCGCAGAAATTCTCTATAATCTTCTTCGTCAAATTCTGTAAGGATCATGTTCACTACCTCCGATTTGTTTTTTAGAAGCAAGTCAGACAAAATTCCATTTTCGATACAGTAATCTACGGCAGCTTTTGTGCCGGTTTCGTAGTTTTGGTATTTTTGTACGCAATCCCGAATGCAGGCCACGAACTGTGCATATTGCTTCAGGGCAGAACATTTTTCCATAAGTTCTCTGTTATGTCCTAAGTTGATGTTCAGTACAACTGCTGTGCATTCCAAGCAGGGAACGTTATCTTTTTGTATAAATAAATCACTAAGATGCAATTCTTTTTCTTCCGGTTCCTCTTTGGTCCCATTATAAAAGATGATATATTGCGGAGTGGGGATCAGAAGTGGTGTTTCGGAATAAAGACGGCGTTTTACAGGTTCAATATGGGCACGATACAAATCGGCAAAATATAAGAGACCTCGAAGCGGCAGATTGGGGCTGAAGGTACTCTGGTGTTCATACAGACTCATAACATGATCAATGATAAAAGAAGTATCGTTTTTCATACCCATATACACAACGTCATCAATGGTCGTGATTTCCAGATCGTCTTCATTTGTATGTTTTGTATCGTTCAGAGCATTGTAAAGTGCCAGAAGATCCCTCTTTTGTTGAAAGACTGTACGGAAAAGTTTGTCTTTATGCTTCTTGTTTACATTGATTTTTTGCATAGATTTCTCCTTTTATTGTATCAAAAACAGATTTGCAAGACAACAGAAACAGATGAAATTTTACGAAGAGCTCTTTAAAAAATTCGATAATTTGTTGGATATTTCGGCGAACGCCAATGAGTAAATAAGCAGAGAATTCTGCATTGATGGAATTAATAGTATCATTCTTGTTTGTGAAAGTCAATGAGAAAAGATGGTGAGAAAAAGCGGAAAAATTTGTGCAGAATAACATATTGATGTAAGGGAGCATCTGTGTTAATTTAGCAATAACGAATATTAAAAATGTTGATGATTTCTTGATCAAAAACGTTTTGCATAAAAGGTTTTAAGGAGTTTAAGGAGATATGAGAGCCAGCGGAGTGTTGCTGCCTGTGTCAGCTTTGCCGTCCAAATATGGCATTGGCAGTTTTTCAAAAGAAGCATTTGAGTTTGTGGATCAGTTGAAGAGAGGAGGACAAAGATACTGGCAGATTCTGCCTCTGGGACCTACCGGATATGGAGATTCCCCGTATCAGTCTTTCTCTACTTTTGCGGGAAATCCCTTCTACATAGATTTAGAGGCATTGATCCAAGAGGGGCTGCTTTCAAGACAGGAGTGTGATTCTGTGGATTTTATCGGTCACCCTTCGTATGTGGAATATGAGAAAATTTATCGTGGGAAGTTCGAAGTGTTAAAGAGTGCTTTTTGGCGTTATCAACCGGATGAAGATTACAGGGATTTTGTCAAGGAGAATGCATTTTGGCTGGAAGATTATGGTCTGTATATGGCGATCAAGAACCATCTGGACGGAACCAGTTGGAGTGAGTGGGACGATTCACTGAAGCGCAGGGATCCGGAAGCTGTTTCCAGAAAAAGAGAAGAACTGGAGGAGGATATCCGTTTTGTGTATTTCCAACAGTATGAGTTTGCGAAACAGTGGGGGAAATTAAAAAAATACGCCAATGATCAGGGTGTTCGCATTATTGGCGATATTCCGATTTATGTGGCTTTTGACAGTGCAGATGCCTGGTCGAATCCTCAGTTGTTTCAATTCGACGAAGAATGTAATCCTACAGGAGTAGCAGGCTGTCCGCCGGATGCTTTTTCAGCTACGGGGCAGCTTTGGGGAAATCCGCTATATGACTGGGATTATCATAAAACCACAGGGTACGCATGGTGGATTCAGCGGCTTAGACATTGTTTCAAGCTTTATGATGTGGTGCGTGTAGATCATTTTCGTGGATTTGATGAGTATTATGCGATTCCCTATGGACATGAAACCGCACAGTACGGGCAATGGAAAAAAGGACCGGGACTTGAATTGTTTCAGGCTGTTAAGAGAGAACTTGGAGAAGTGGAGATTATTGCGGAAGACCTTGGTTATCTGACGGAAAGTGTACTGAAATTAGTGAAGGATACAGGATATCCGGGGATGAAGGTGCTGCAGTTTGCCTTTGATCCCAGTGAGAACAGCGACTATCTGCCCCATAAGTACAGCCATAACTGTGTGGTTTATACAGGAACGCACGATAATAACACGATTCTTGGATGGCTGGATGAAATGTCACCGCACGATAAGGAGTTTGCACTGCGTTACATGAATAATTACCATACGCCTCATCATGAGATGCCCTGGGATTTTATACGTCTGGCTATGAGTTCTGTGGCTGATTTGGCCGTGACCCCGATTCAGGAATTTTTATGTCTTGGCGGAGAAGCCAGAATCAATAAACCATCTACACTGGGATATAACTGGAAATGGCGTCTGATACCTGGACAGATTACAGATGAGGTGCTGGATAAGATGTATCAAATGACCAGACTGTATGGAAGAGTCTGATAGTTAAAATTATAAAGAGGATTTTCTGATGCCGCTGCTGCGGTCTGTTTTGCCGGTTGATTTTTCGGCAGAGAGACTGTGCAGCGGTATATTCTTATCTATACAAGAAGGAAAAAATATGGTAAGTTATTAAAGGAAAATTTCGGGATAGGAGGGATTTGTTATCAAAGAATTGATAGAATTATTTTGGGTATTTGCGAAGATGGGCTCTGTAACATTCGGAGGCGGATATGCCATGCTTCCGATTATTCAGAGAGAAATCGTAGAAAAAAGAGGTTGGGCAACAGAAGAGGAAGTCATGGATTACTATGCGATCGGTCAGTGTACGCCTGGTATCATTGCGGTAAATACATCCACTTTTATCGGATACAAACAAAAAGGTGTCCTGGGTGGATTTGCGGCTACTTTTGGATTTGTATTCCCGTCGCTGGTAATCATTACCATTATTGCTGCTTTTATTCAGAATTTTGCACATTTGCCTTATGTGACCTATGCTTTTGACGGTATCCGTGCTTGCGTGTGTGCTTTGATTCTGGATGCAGTCCTGAAACTCGGTAAAAAATCAATTATTGATAAATGGTGTGTTGTGATTTGTGCCGGGATCACAGTTCTTAGTGTTTTTACTTCTCTTTCACCTGTTATCTTAGTGGTTCTGGCAGGTGCTGCGGGAATCTGCATTAAAAACCTGGAGAAGATGAAGGAGGAAAAGGTATGACACTGTTAAGACTATTCTATGAATTTGCAAAAACAGGACTTTTCGCTGTAGGGGGCGGAATGGCTACCATCCCCTTTTTGTATGCGATTTCAGAAAAGACGGGTTGGTTTACAGCAACTGATATTGGAAATATGATTGCAATCTCCGAGTCTACCCCGGGAGCTATTGGCGTGAATATGTCCACATATGTAGGTTTTCATGTGTCGGGGATCATCGGAGCACTGATTGCTACCTTTGGTCTTGTCCTGCCTTCTATCATTGTGATTATTATTATCAGTAAGATGCTGAAGAAGTTTAAAGACTCTCAGATCGTGAAGAAGGTATTTTATGGTCTGCGTCCGGCATCTACCGGCTTGATTATTGCTGCTGGTCTTGGTGTGGCACTGGAAACATTTTTTCCGGGAACCAAGATTTCGGACTTGTCTGGGATATTTGCCAGTGTGCAGTGGGAAAGAATCTTATTGGCAGCAGTACTGTTCTTTGGGATTCAGAAATGGAAAAAACACCCTGTTTTTTATATCGTTGTTGCTGCGGTTGTAGGGATGTTATTTAAATTATAAGGTTATGAAGAGCAGGGGAAACCCTGCTTTTTATGCATATATAGAGAGGAATGTGTATATGAAACACAAAAGAAAGAAAAAAATTCTGTTCTTGGTACTGGGAATCCTCCTGCTTGTGTATATGGGTGGAGCAAATTTTCTGGTGAGTGCGGCGTTGGTACCTTCTACCATGGAAAAGCTAGAGGCGTTTTCCAGGATTACAGAGGACAGCTATGCGGCATTGGTGCAGACGGATGATATTCAACAGCAAAATGCAAAAGCGTGGGAGGAGACGGAAATCTGGGCAAAAAATGCCCATGGACAGAAATTAGAACGTGAGACAGAAGATGGGTATGAACTCATTGCCCAGGAAGTTTATGCAGAACAAGACAGTCATAAGTGGGTGCTGCTTCTCCATGGATATACGGGATGGAAAGAAGCGATGTATCCGTTTGCTGCCTGGTATCATAAACGGGGATTTCACGTAATCGTACCGGATATGCGATGCCAGGGCGAGAGCCAGGGAGATTTTATCGGTATGGGATGGACAGACCGTCTGGATAATATGATTTGGGTCAACTATATTCTGGAGCAGGATCCGGAGGCACAGATTGTTATTCATGGCCAGTCCATGGGTGCTGCGTCTGCACTTATGATGACCGGAGAGTCTGCCTTGCCCTCTAATGTAAAAGCAGTTGTCTCGGACTGTGCTTTTACGGATGCCTATGCGATGTTTCAGGATAAAATGAAGGAATGGTTTCATCTTCCGGCATTTCCTCTTCTGGATACGGCGAATCTTATGCTTCAGCTTCGAGGGGGATATGATCTAAGGGATGCTTCGGCGCTGGAAGCAGTAAAGAAAAGCAGTACACCTACGTTGTTTATACACGGAGATCAGGATGAGATGATCGATGCGGAAATGTCCAGAGAACTTTATGAAGCCGCAGGGTGTAAAGATAAGGAGTTGCTGATCGTGAAAGGAGCAGGGCATGCACAGTCGCAGGATAAAGATCCGGAAGGATATTATGGTGCGATAGTGGAGCTGCTTCGCAGGCAGGGGTTATCGGTCTGAAAAATTTAATAACAGTAATATTGACTAATTTATTTAGAAATACCTGTATTATTTTAATAAAATCTAAAATAAATATTGCATTAAAAATTAGAGTGTTGTAGAATAAAGCTATGATTATAAGATTGCTATCTTAGCAAAGATAGTAAAAGGGAGGGTAAATGAATCAAAATAATTACAAAAAGACCAGTTACAATCAACCCTTTATTGAGCAAAGGGCAGATCCGTATGTGTATCGGCATGTAGATGGGATGTATTATTTTACAGCTTCTGTACCTGAATACGACAGAATTATACTTCGAGGTGCAAAGACGATTCAGGGTTTAAAAGATGCAAAAGAATACATTTTGTGGAAAAAACATAAGAAAGGACCTCAAAGTGTTCATATCTGGGCACCGGAACTCCATTATATCTACGGTGAATGGTATATTTATTATGCAGCAGGAGATGTTGATGATGTGTGGGCAATTCGTCCTTATGTTCTTCATTGCAAAGGTCAGAATCCTTTAGAAGATGAATGGGAAGAAATGGGTATGATGAAAGCTGCAGACGGGGATGAATTTTCTTTTCATGCATTTTCGTTAGATGCAACTGTTTTTGAAAACAAAGGAGAATATTACTGGATTTGGGCAGAAAAGACTGGGGTAGGGAAACAAATCTCCAATCTTTATATTGCAAAACTGGAAACTCCAAATAAACTGGCTACAGTTCAAGTGCTCCTTACAACACCTGATTATGATTGGGAGAGAGTAGATTTTTGGGTTAATGAAGGCCCTGCTGTCTTAAAACATAATGGAAAAATCTTTTTGACTTTTTCGGCCAGTGCAACAGGTGCATGTTATTGCATGGGTATGCTGTATGCTGATGAGAAAGAAGATTTGTTGGATCCCCGTGTGTGGAAAAAACAGAGATATCCTGTTCTCAAAACAGATGAAGAGAAAGGGATTTATGGACCGGGACATAACTCTTTTGTCAAAGCAGAAGATGGGGTTACAGATTTGTGTGTTTATCATGCAAGGCAATATGATGAAATTATAGGGGATTCTTTGTACGATGCGAACCGTCATGCAATGATCATGCGGGTTAAGTATGATGTCGAAGATATGCCTGTATTTGAGTACGAAGCACATTGACAACTACATCATGGGAATGCGGAATTCTTTCCTTGTATGTTCGGAAAAAATCATGTATAGTAATGTTTAGATAAATCTAAAATGTTCTGGAAAGTAGGAAAGATAATGCTGCATATTAAAAGTTTGGATGAGGGGCTGGAAGTATTTAAAGCTTTAGGTTCAGAAATCAGGATAAATATAGTAAAACTGTTGCTGGAAAACCGAGAGATGAACATGAATGAATTGGCATCCGCTCTGGGAATTACCAATGGTGCTTTAACAAGCCATATAAAAAAACTGGAAGAAGCTGGAATTATTAAGGTAATCACAGAGCATGGTGGACATGGTAATCAGAAGCTGTGTAGAGTAGATGTTGATAAAATATTAGTTGAGGTTGAGTCGGAAGACACAGAAGACTGGAATAATATTTATGATACAGAAGTGAAAGTGGGACATTATTCGGATTATGAAGTATATCCAACCTGCGGACTTGCCACAGATACAGCACTTGTGGGAGAGGTTGACGATCCTAGGTATTTTGCTCATCCAGACAGAATCTATGCAAAGATTCTTTGGTTTACAAAAGGCTATATTGAATATATGATTCCTAATTTGTTACCTGGTGGAACCAAAATAGAACAAATCACTCTATCAGTGGAAATTGGGTCAGAGGCACCTGGGGTAAACAATGACTGGCCTTCCGATATTTCTTTTTATTTAAATGATGAGAGAATCGGTACCTGGACCAGCCCAGGAGATTACGGGGATGTGAAAGGGATTTTCACACCGGATTGGTGGCTTCCTAACTGGAACCAATATGGTCTTTTGAAAATGATTGTTATCAATAAAAAAGGAACCTTTGTGGACGGATTGAAAATATCAGATGTTGATATTTCGAGATTTAATCTGGATTATAAAAGTACCATACGTTTTAAATTCCAAATAGAAGAGGATGCAAAAAATATTGGTGGCATTACTGTCTTTGGCAGTGGATTTGGAAATTATAATCAAGATATTAAAGTTCGAATTGCATATAGTCAAATGTAAAACAAGAGAACAGCTCTGCATTCTGTATTTAGTACAGAAAGAGGGCTGTTTTTTATGGAGATTAAAATGAAGAAAAGAATGTAGTTCTGGGAAAGGATGGACAAAACACATGGCAAAATTAGTAATCAATCCAAACAAGAAAGTAAGCAAAATCAACAAGGAAA
>NZ_CANTKB010000041.1 GCF_947654165.1 uncultured Blautia sp. | reverse complement strand
TTTCTTTTATCATACCACATATTTACCATTATTTACAAGCGGTCAGTACACTAGGAGAACAACTATATGACAAAAACTATGCACTTGTTTTTAAAAGCACTTTCCGACCCGGATACGAAACTGGATGTACAGAAATCCAGGCGGATTATGAACCTGAAGCTTTTAGATCCGTTTAAGCCTTTTTACCGTACCCTGGATACGAAGATTTATCGTGATGAGAGGGAGATTCCCATCCGGATCTACTTTCCAAACGAGGAATCTTACGATACGGTGGATATTCAGGAGCTTCAGAAGAACAATGAGGCTATTGATACAGCCACTATGGGAGATAATTCTTACCCGGTGATTCTCTATATTCATGGAGGAGGGTTTGTCACAGAAAGTGTAGAATCTTATAACCGTGTCTGCTGGAATCTGGCAAAGCATACCAATCATGTGGTGGTATCCATTGAGTATCCACTTGCACCGGAACAGCGATTTCCCACGCAGGTGGAGGATTGCTATGCTGTGGCAAAGGCGGTGTTCACAGACAAGAGCATTTTGAATGCAGAGCCGGAAGCCATTACCCTGATGGGGGACAGTGCGGGAGGGAATCTTGCGGCAGCCGTTTCTCTGATGGCGAGAGACAGAGGAGAATTTCTCCCTGAAAATCAGATTCTTATTTATCCCTGTTTGAACAATAATTATGAAGAGAACAATGGATTTCCTTCGGTGATGGAAAACGGACAGGATTATCTGCTAACCAGACAAAATATGGTGGATTATCTGGAGTATTATCAGGGGAGACCGGAGGACAGGGAAAACCCTTATTTTGCGCCTCTTATCGAAGAGAATCTTTCAGGACTGCCTAGAACCCTGATCATCACAGCAGAATTTGACCCGCTCCGGGATGAGGGTGAGGAGTTTGCGAGACGATTAAAAGAGGCGGGAAGTCAGGTGGTGCATCATCGGATCTCCCAGACGATTCATGGATTTTTTTTGTTAGAACCTCTGTACCAGGGGGTACGGGAGGTGTATGATTATGTCAATGAATTTTTGGCATGAGGGAGAGGTGAAGGACCATGCATGGAAGGAGAAGGAACTGGAGGTCTCTGGAAAATACGGCAAAAATTTTTCCGGCTACCAGTGGGAAAAAGGATGAACGAGTTTTTCGGATTTCCTGTCAGTTAAAGGAAACGGTGGATCCTGTGAAGCTGCAGAAGGCTCTTGATCTGTGTGTGGAGGATTTTTCTTTGTTTTTATGTGTGCTTCGTGTGGGGATGTTCTGGAATTATCTGGAAGAGACTCACTTAAGACCAGTGGTGAGAGAAGAGAGCCGGCCGCCTTGCAGTCAGATTTATTTCCGGGATCAGAAGAATCTTCTTTTTGAGGTCACTTATTACAAGAAAAGGATCAATTTTGAAACATATCATGCCCTGACGGATGGAACAGGGGCTATGCAGTTTGTGAAATCTCTGGTTTTTTATTATCTGAAGGAGAAGTACCCGGAGAAAATCCAGGGGTCCCCTCAGCAGGTGCAATTTGATGCCACAAAGGCAGAACTCTCAGAGGATAGTTTTGAAAAATATTATTCCGATCAGGGAAAAGGGATTAAAATACCAAAATATAAAGCACATCAGTTAAAATACAGAAAAACAGAGTACAATACCATTCATCTTACAGAGGGAATTCTGTCGGTCAAAGAACTGCTCAGCACAGCCAAATCCTACGGAGCGACTTTGAGCGTGTATCTTACCGCAGTGTATCTATGTGCCATTGCAAAGGATATGAGAGAGAAACAGAAGAAAAAGCCGGTGGCACTGATGATTCCTGTAAATCTCAGGAATTATTTTCCTTCGGATTCGGTACGAAATTTTTTTGGATGGATTGATATTGGCTATGATTTTTCGAAACAGAGCAACGAGCTGGAAGATGTGATTGCCTTTACAACAAAATTTTTCAAGGAAGAACTTACCCCGGAGCGGATTGCTGCCAGAATGAATGGTTTTATGCGTATGGAAAAGAATCCGTTTATGCGTATTTTGCCGCTTCCGGTGAAACTTTGGGGAATGCAGGTAGGTGCCATGGTATCTTCCGGGAACGGAACAGCGGTATTTTCTAATATCGGCAAGATCTCCATGCCGCAGGAATGCAGAGCGTATATAGACTGGTTTGATTTCTATACCACCACCCCAAAGATGGAAATCTGTGCCTGCTCTTTTGAGGATAATCTGACCATTAGTTTTACTTCTTGTTATGCAGAGAGCACGGTGGAAAAGAATTTTTTCCGAATGCTTACGGAAAAGGGAACTGAGGTACGGATCATTTCCTGGAATGCAGAGAAGGGAGGAACCTGACATGCAGTACTGCAAGAGATGTAAAGCCTGGATTGAAACTCCGGCGAGACGCTGCCCTCTTTGTCAGGGGGCTCTTGAGGGTGAGCCAGATCCGGATGGACAGATGTTTCCGGATGTGACCAGGACAACTTCGGCAATTGAATTGGGATTTAAGATTTTTACTTTTGTGTGCGTGGCAATGGTGATCCTTGGATTTGCAGGAAATCTGATTTTAAAATCGCAAGTTTTTTGGGCAGGGTTTGTGGCAGCGGCAGTTGCCTGTATGTGGATCCTCACGGCTGTGGGAATAAGGAAACGGAGAAATTTACTGAAAAACACTTTATGGCAGATGGTACTTTTGTGGGGGATATTTCTTTTTTGGGATTTTCTTACCGGGTATCGGGGATGGGCGTTGGAATATGCAGTTCCCATTGTGATTTTACTGGTCTTTCCGATTCTGACGGTGATGGTGCGGGTGATGAAACTGCCGGCAGCCTATTATATGATCTATTACATTCTGGCATGCAGTGCCGGACTGCTTCAGATGCTTTTGCTGGTTACAGGATGGCTTACCATGAGGATTCCCTGTGTTGTCTGTGGGGCTGTGTCTGCATTGATTCTGGCTGGTCTGATGATTTTCCAGGGAAGACAGTTCTGGGAAGAAATAAAGAAAAAAGTACATATGTGAGAAGATAGAGAGGATGAAAGAATTACTGGTAGTGATTGATATGCAGAAGGATTTTGTGGACGGGCCTTAGGCACAAAAGAAGCACAGAATATTGTGGATCATGTGGTTAAGAAGGTAAAGAAAGCGAAAGAATGTGGAAAAGATGTGATTTTTACCAAAGATACCCACCATCAGAATTATCTTCTGACTCAGGAGGGAAGAAATCTTCCTTACCGGAAGCAAAAATCAGCGTGGATGCATCCTGCTGTGCCGGAGTGACACCGGAAAGCCACAAAAATGCTCTGGAAGCTATGAAAATGTGTCAGATTACCATTATTGAATAAAAAAATGCCGCCTTACAATCTCTGAATACCATCTGCAGAATGGATTTTTCAGGGATGTAAGGCGGCATTATCTATTATTTTAGAAAGGTTATTTCGACAGTAAATAAATCAGCATCTGTGGAGATTTCCAGGCGTCCGCCCTGGAGTTCTGTAAAGCTTTTGGCAATAGCAAGACCCAGGCCGCTTCCCTCCGTATTTCGGGATGCATCTCCCCGGACAAAACGTTCCGTGATTTCACTTGGGTTAAAGTCCAGTTCTGTGGCGGAGATATTTTTCATAGAAATCTTTACATGATTTTCTGTATTTTCCATGGTAATATACGCCCTGGAATGAGGCATGGCATATTTGGTAATGTTGACAATCAGGTTTTCAAATACCCGGTAGGTTCTCTGGCTGTCCAGAGGAAGCACGATTTTTTCTTCCGGAAGCTGCCAGCGGAAAATCAGATCCGTGGCATCGATTTTGTCCTGAAGTTCCAGCTTCACCTGACGCAGAAGGCTCACAATGTCTACATCTACGATATTTAAAGTGATTGCTTTGCTGGTGGCTTTGCTCACTTCAAACAAATCTTCGATGAGGATTTTCAGACGGTTAGCCTTCTGATCCAGAATGCCGATGTATTTGCTGCGTTCTTCTTCTGTGAGATCTTCTTTTTTCAGTAAATCCACATAAGTGATAATGGCAGTAAGTGGTGTTTTTAAGTCATGAGACACATTGGTGATTAAATCGGTTTTCATTCTGGTACTTTTTACTTCTTCCTCTACGGCTTTTTTAAATCCTGTCTGAATTTTATCTATTTCATCCCGGAATGGTTCAAAAACGCCCAGATCTTCCGGAATAGTACCGTTTAAGTTTCCTTTTGCCAGTTCATTTGTTGCTTCCAGCAGAAGCTTATACTGTTCCTGGATTTTTTTCAGATATTTTTGCAGCAGATAGAATAAAACAATGGAATAAACCACCAGGGCTCCAATGCCCCAGAACCACATCATGCTGATAAATCCCAGGATAATGAAATTGATCAGTACAATCTTTAACAGAACCCGGTTTGTATTTCCTGTAAGGTCTGCATGAAGCAGACTGTCATAAACACGTCTGGAGGTACGGCAAAGCCATGGCCAGATGCGGTAGAGGATCACACGTTCTCGCAGATACTGCATGGGTCCCATAGTGAAGATGGCACGAAGGCAGCTTACAGTCCAGTAACATAAGGCAAATACGGTCAGCCATCCGATGAGTCCCCATATATATTGCATGCCAAGTGCAACACTGTGGGGTATATTTAAGCTTGTCAGGACAGAGTAGATAGCCTGTCTGGTAAAGGTGCTGAGATCCGCCGCGATGGAAACAGAGAATCCGAAGACGCTGCATCCGATGACCGCCACAATTTCAAACGGAACCCGGAAGATTTTTTCGTTTCCTGTCTCTAATACTTTTGCATATGGAAGGAAGAAAGCAGCAAGAGCCACAGCAGCCAGAAGAGTCAGAAATACAATCAGCAGATCAGCACCGCCGGAACCGGAGTAATCCTGGTATTCCTCTGCGAACATTCCGGGATACATATTGGTAAAAGATTCCAGAGAGTCTTTTGTCATGGCAAAACAATAAATTTTGTTTTTGGGATTCTGGAATGTTTTGTTAAAACCGAAGTCATATTTGTAGGATTCTGTCGGATTTTCTTTTGCTGTTTCATTCAGAATCTGTGATGCATTGGTCGTTTCATGAGAGAGGAAGCTGGTAGAAACAATATTTCCATTGGCTCCATATTCTACAGCAGCAATAAAGGCATAATGGCCATAGTCTTTGCTTCCGTTTAAGGTTGCCCAGCCAAGGGCGTCATATAAAGGAGCAGAATTTCCCTTGGCACGGTTGCTGTCAATGATGTTTTCGTTTTCATCTATGACTTCGTATTCCAGGTAGGAGCGGAGATTAGAGAAATCACCACACCATTCCTCATACTGGTTAAAAATAGCATCAGCGGCATTTCCTTCGGAATCATATCCTTCATCTTCTTCATAATCTTCTTCTGTGGGTTGTTCCTTTTTCTTTTCGGTCTGTGATACCTTGCCGGAAGAGAAGAAGATATCATAAGGAGTCAGTGCGGTGCTGCTTTCGTTTTGCATTTCTTCTCCGTGGAGCACATAGATGGCTTCTACCAGATAAGAACTGATGCTGTCATAAGAATAATTAAAATCTTCTGACCCTTGCTGTTCCTGCTGAATATAATGAGGGCGTAAGATCATCATTGCCAGGGAAGGCAGAAGAATGACCAGCCCGATGATAAATACTTTAAGATTACGATAATTTTTCAATTTTGTATCCAACTCCCCACACCACCTTTAAATATTTTGGTTCCTTTGGATTGATCTCAATTTTTTCGCGGATGTTCCGCACATGGACCATAACGGTTTCTGTGTTTACTGCCCGCTCATTCCAGACACGTTCATAGATTTCGTCTGCAGAGAATACCCTTCCAGGATTTTTTATAAGAAGCAATAAGATTTTAAACTCCATGGGAGTCATTTTCACAGGAACATCGTCCACCCTTACCTCAAAGGTATTCTCATTTACCTCAAGACCTCCCATGGTATAAATGGTGTCTGTCTGAGCCTGTTCCTGAGCCTGAAGCTTTTCCATGAAACGCTTATATCTGCGCATCTGAGAATTTACTCTGGCCATAAGTTCCATAGGCGTGAATGGCTTGGTGACATAATCATCTGCACCGATATTCAAGCCCATGACTTTGTCTACTTCCTCTGATTTTGCAGAAAGCATAATGACCGGGAAATCGTATTTTTCCCGCAGCTTCATGGTCATGGTAATGCCGTCCATACGGGGCATCATAATATCTACAATAGCCAGATGGATCTCTTCTTTTTCCAGAGTTTCCAGCCCCTCGATCCCGTCAGATGCCATAAATACCTGGTAGCCCTGGCTCTTTAGATAGATTCCAACCCCTTCCCGTATGTCTTTGTCGTCTTCTACGATTAAAATGTGATTCATTTCCATAATGTTATCTCCTGTTCTCTTTTACAATAGTTATAGTAAAGTACAAAGTTTAAAAGTAACGTGTAAAAAAACGAAAGAATTTTTAAAGAAATAGCTGTTACACTATAAAGTTTAGCGTAACAGCCTTCTGATAGAATTTCAATCTCTGAAAAAATCTTTTATTTTATCCATGCGGGTGGTCATGCTGCCAAGAAGTGCATCCAAGATCACCAGAGCGGCCATGGATTCCACTACCACCACGGCTCTTGGGACAATGATAGGATCATGGCGTCCCTTGATTCGGATTTCAATTTCTTCTCCCTGGCGGTTTACTGTCTCCTGAAGGGATGCAATGGATGGTGTTGGCTTAAAGGCAGCACGGAAGACGATGGGACAACCGTCGCTGATACCACCTGTGATACCACCGGAGTGATTTGTTTTTTTGGTGATCTGTCCCTGCTCATTGATTCTATAGGCATCATTATTATGTAAACCGGTAGAATGAGCGACATGCATACCGTCTCCGATTTCAAAACCTTTTACAGCACCAATGGAGAACATGGCTTTCGCCAGTGCAGCATCCAGTTTTTCAAAAGCCGGTTCTCCGAGACCGGCAGGTATGCCATGGATGACACATTCTACCATTCCGCCGGAAGAGTTGGTTTCTTTCATACATTGTTCCAGATAATCCTGAGCCTTTTTGGCTGCCTGAGCATCTGGCATGTACAAAGCGTTTTTGTGGATTTCTTCCGGATCAAAGGCATTCCGGTCAATGGTCACAGGACCGATGGAGAGGGTATAGGTACAAAAGCTGATTCCAAGTTCTTTTAATATCTTGGAGGCAACAGCACCGGCAGCTACCCGGCCGATGGTCTCTCTTCCCGAAGAACGTCCGCCTCCCCGATAATCCCGGAAACCATATTTTCGATCGTAGTTTAGGTCTGCATGTCCGGGACGGTAATAATTAGCAATTTCGCTGTAGTCTTTGGAACGCTGGTCCAGGTTTTTTACCATAAGAGAAATGGGAGTTCCAGTAGTTTTGCCTTCAAAAACACCGGAAAGGATTTCTACCAGATCACCTTCTTTTCTCTGAGTAGTAAATTTAGACTGTCCGGGTTTGCGTCTGTCCAGATAGCACTGAATGTCTTCTTCGCACAGCGGAAGACCGGCAGGACAACCGTCAATGACAACACCGATCCCTTTTCCGTGGGATTCTCCCCAGGTAGTGATTTTTAGTGTATTTCCAAATGTAGAACCATACATAAGAGCAGACCTCCTTTTAAAACACAGTATATAAAATAACGGCAGCGATAGCCTGGATTACCAGTATGACAGGCAATCCGAGAGAAAATTTTGGATGTCTGGTCTTGTGATGGAACAGACGCATTCCGCAGATGGCACCGAGAGAGCCGCCACAGATGGCAATTCCCAGAAGCGTATTTTCTGAGATCCTCCATTGGTTTGTTCTGGCTTTCTGCTTATCTACCCCGAAGCAGATGAATGCCAGAAGGTTTACAACAATCAGGTACATTACAATATTTTTTACCAAGTGTTTACACTCCTTTATAGAATATGTCCTCTTCGGCTGTGCTGATTTCTCCTGCCAGATTTTTGTAGAACATTTCCTCTATTTTTTTTCGTTCCCAGTGTTTTCCCAGAATCCACATAACTTTAGTAACCACAGCTTCGGTACTCATGTCACTTGCCTGGAAGACACCGGCATCCAGGGCAATCCGTCCTGTTTCATAGAGGGACAGATTACAGCCCTCATAAGGACACTGGCTTTTTACCACCACGATCATCCCTTTTTGAATGACATCCCGCAGTTCATCAATGATTTCGGAAGACATAGACGGGATTCCTCCCATACCAAAAGCCTCGATGATCAGTCCCCGGTAACCTTGCTCATATAAAAACTGGAATATCTTTCCGTCGAACCCGGGAACCAGTTTGATGAGAAATACTTTTTCTTCTAATTTTCGTTCCAGTACGCAGGAGCCCTTCGGTCCGGGGATATAGGAGCGGCGGATATCCAGTCCTCTGGAGTTGATTTCGCCAACATAGGGATAATTAATGCTTTCGAAAGCATGGAAGCTGGAAGTCCGAACTTTAGAAGCTCTGGTTCCCAGAATCACTTTTCGGTTAAAGGCAAGGAAGACACCAGGCATTCCACTGCCTGCCATATGGATGGCACATCGGCAATTTTCTACTGCATCTGCCAGCGGATTCAGAATAGAAAGCTGGCTTCCTGTGATGACCACGGGAATGGGGATATTCAGCAGCATAAAGGACAGGGCAGAGGAGGTATAAGCCATGGTATCCGTTCCGTGAAAAATCACGATCCCGTCATAAGACAGATAGTTTTCATATATAGTCTCAGCCATTGCCTGCCAGTTGGAAGGCTGAATATTGGCACTGTCTAATTGAAATAACTCATAAAAATCCACATCATATAAGTCTGTGATGTCAGAGATATAAGATAAAATATCACTGCTGGAGAGGCCGGGAATCAGTCCCTTTTCATCTTGGACACAGGCCAGGGTGCCTCCTGTGGTAATAATCAGAATCTTCTTTTTCATAAAGTTTCACGGCTTTCCCAGCGTCCGGAAGCACCGCAGGGAAGAACCAGCCCTGTCTGGCTTACAGGAAGACCGATTTCCTGAGAATCTACGGTTCCGTTGAATTTTTTTAACTCTGTTGCCAGCATGTAAGTCAGTACAGCAGGTGCAAGTCCTGTGGTGTAGGAGTTTACCAGGAAAAACAAAGGATTGTCAGAAAGAATCTGGGTACAAAGCTTGATGAGGGGATGAATGGCTTCCTCAATCTTCCAGATTTCTCCTTTGGGACCTCTTCCGTAAGAAGGCGGGTCCATGATGATGGCATCATATTTATTTCCTCTGCGGATTTCCCGCTCTACAAATTTTACACAATCATCTACCAGCCAGCGGATGGGGGCATCCTTCAGACCGGAAGAAACAGCATTTTCTTTTGCCCAGGCTACCATACCCTTGGAGGCATCTACGTGAGTAACAGAAGCTCCGGCAGCAGCGGCAGCCAGAGTGGCACCTCCGGTATAGGCGAAGAGATTCAGAACTTTGACAGGACGTCCGGCATTTCTGATTTTTTCAGAAAACCAGTCCCAGTTTGCAGCCTGTTCAGGGAAAAGTCCGGTATGTTTAAAACTGAAAGGTTTTAAGTTAAAGGTAAGGGTTTTGTACTGGATGGTCCACTGTTCCGGCAAATCGAAAAATTCCCATTCACCGCCGCCCTTTTTGCTTCGGTGATAGTGTCCGTTCATTTTTTTCCAGCCTTTGTGTGTTTTAGGGGTGTCCCAGATGACCTGTGGGTCCGGACGAACCAGGAGATAGTCTCCCCAGCGTTCCAGTTTTTCTCCTTTTGAAGTATCTATGATTTCATAATCTTTCCATTGATCAGCAATCCACATGGCGAAATCCTTTCTATTTTATATATGTATCGTTGTCATTGTGTTTGTATCGCTCTTAGTATAGCAGAAGGAAAGGGAGCAGGCAAGCAATACCATGATTGGACTCTGGGATTTTGGAAAAATACAAATGTGAAATACCCTCTGTCTCCTCCCTGATTTGCTGTGCCACCGCTGCCTGGAGTTTTAATTTCATTACGGAAGTTCCTTTATTCCTCTTGAATCTTGAATCACTCGTTTTTTTCAAATTCTATATTTTAGCCTATTTTTTCAGGGCGTAAATAGGCTAAAGATTTTATTCTGTGTATTTCCACTTACTTTTTTTCTTCGCAGATGGGCTAGATTTTTTATACGGTGTATTAAAGCCTACCTTTATTATGGCAAAGGTAGGTCATAAGGATGATTTTTTATTTTTCCACCTATATGGGCTTGTTTTTGGTAGGCCACAAGAAACTTTTTTTCATTTCCCACCTATTCGATCTTCTTTTTTGTAGGCTATAATACTTATTATGCAGGATTTAGCCTATTTTTTGAAAGGGTATCAGTTTATGTGGCCTTGTCGCCTTCTTGTTTTGGAAGAAGAAACAACCTCCTTATTGGCTAAACTCGGTAAAGAACATTGCCTGTAAAACTCTTTTTTGCTATATTGTAAGCAGAGAGTTTTCTCTGTACACTTTTTACCGTAAAGGTACAAAATATGTCACAAAACGAAAAGCCGAAAGAGGTAAGAGAAGTTGCCTTTAAAGCGTCTCAGCATGAGGATGCAGCTTTGAAGACAGCAATGCATTTCTTTGCAGAAGAATTACTGCCTTTTTGGGGGATTGAAGGAAAGGTGGTAGGGTTTGCTCCTACAGAGCAGGTGCATTTGGAGATTCAAAAGTTATATCAGGATACCAATTTGATTATGGAGGATGGTTCCTGGAAGCATTTTGAGTTTCAGAGTAAAAATGAGGGACTTGCAGGGCTGAAACGATTTCGTCAATAAGAGGCGACAGCCAGCAGGCAGTATGGTGTAAGTGTTATCACATATGTGCTTTTTTCCGGGAAGATACAAAATTCTATGACAGAATTTACAGAGGGAATTAACACCTATCGTATCATACCAATCATTATGAAAAAGGAAAATGCAGACATTTTTCTGAAAGAACTGCTTGAAAAAAAGAATGCAGAGAAACCTATTACAAGAGAGGAATTAGTGCGTCTGACCCTGTGCCCTCTAATGGGAGGAGAAATTGGGATAAAACAGAGGTTGCAGATAGCTTGTGAAATTACCAGAGGAGAAACAGCAGTCACAAAGGAAGAAATACAGAAGAGAGAGGCGGTGATATACGCAATGGCAGATAAATTTTTAGAAGGTCTTGATATGGAAGAGTTTGTGGAGGGAATGAAAATGACAAGATTAGGAGAGATGCTAGTAAAAGAAGGAGAAATAAAAGGAAAACAAGAGGGCATGAATGAAAAAGAAACAGAAATAATCAAAAATCTTCTGGGGGTCTTAGATGATGAAATTCTAATGGAGAGATTGCATGTTTCAAAAGAACGTCTGGAAGAGGTCAAGGCTCAGAAATAGAGATAAAAAGAAATAGACAGTCCTGACATACCTATGGTACAATGAGACAACAAAAATATCAGGTGTGCCCGATACTCGGAAGACTGCCGGAAAAGGTTCTTTAATAATAGAAGAGCCTTTTTTGGCAGTCTTTTTTCTGTAAGAACAGGGATACCGGTAAAAAGGAGAACAGCATGTACTTAATGGTTGATAATTATGATTCTTTTGTGTATAACTTGACTTGTTATCTGGAAGAATGTGGAGAACAGGTAGAATTAGTGCGAAATGATAAGATTTCAGCAGAAGAAATAGAAGGAATGTTGGAGACTGGGAATTTGGAAGGTGTAGTGATCTCTCCGGGACCAAAGAGTCCAAAGGATTGTGGAAATTGCAAGGAAATTGTGGAAAAGTTAACTGGAAAAGTTCCGATTTTGGGGATATGCCTGGGACATCAGATTATTGGACATGTATTCGGTGCAGAGGTGGAGAAGGGAGAAAGACCCATGCATGGAAAAGTCACTGCTATACAGACCAATCAGAAGGGGCTGTTTCAGAGCCTTCCGGGAGAGTATCAGGTGACACGTTATCATTCCCTGGTGGTCAGCAAGGAGAGATTTCCGGATTGTCTGGAGATTGATGCATCTTCCGAGGATGGAGTTATCATGGGGCTTCATCATCGGGAATTTCCGATATACAGTGTGCAGTTTCATCCGGAAGCGGTACTGACGGAGTATGGACATGAACTGCTGAAAAACTTTACAGAAATATGCAGAGGATGGTGGGGAAAACATGAAAACAAAAGTGTATAAATTAGACTTCTACAAAAAAGCAGAGGATATCTTTGAACTTTATAAGGACGAACCGATGGCTATGTTTCTGGATTCTTCTCTGGAGAATCAACTGGGGCGTTATTCAGTCATTGGCTTTCAGCCATATCTGATTTTTAAAGAAGAAAACGGTATTTTTTATAAAAATGATGTACCACAAGAAGGAAGTATGGAGCAGGCATTAAAACAATACCTGGAGCAGAACCGGGAAGAAAATCCTACCCATCTGCCCCTGGTGTCCGGCGGATTGGGATATTTTTCTTATGACTACGGAAGAAAATTCGAGCAGATAAAAAGCCGACATGAAGAGAAGGTTAAGATGCCGGAAGCCTTATTTGTTTTCCATACGTTTTTGCTCATTGACGATAAAGAAAAACAGGAACTTTATCTCACCGTAAGAGGAGAGACCGAAGAAAAAGATGCGGTGAGCAGGATTATGAGAGAAATTAGAGCCTGTGAACCTTATCACAGACCAAAGAAGCAGGAGCACCTTGCACCTTTCACACCAAACTTTACAAAGGAAGATTATAAGCAGACCATTGACCGGATGATTTCCTATATTGTAGAAGGGGATATTTACATTGCCAACATGACTCAGCAGCTTACGGTGAACAGCAAAAAGGATCCTTACGAGGCGTATCGTTATTTAAGAACCCATAATCCGGCACCTTTCGGAGGCTTTTTTCAATGTGGCGATTTTCAGGTTGTCAGTGCTTCCCCGGAGCGTTTTATGCAGGTAAAAGACGGGGGTATTGAAACACGCCCGATTAAAGGCACCAGAAAAAGAGGGGAGACACCTCAGGAGGATCAGGCTTTAAAGGAAGAACTAAAGAATTCCTCCAAAGACCGCAGTGAACTTCTGATGATCGTAGACCTTGAGAGAAATGATCTGAATCACGTCTGTGAACCGGGAAGTGTCCGTGTGACAGAGCATTTTGCAGTGGAAACATATGACACAGTCTTTCATCTGGTCACAACTATTGTAGGAAAACTGCAGGAAGGTCTTACGGCAGTAGATTTGATTCCGGCAGCTTTTCCGGGCGGTTCTATCACAGGAGCACCTAAGATCCGTGCCATGGAGATCATTGACGAGTTGGAGCATGACAGACGAAATTTATATACGGGTTCCATGGGGTATTTTTCCTTTGACGGAAACTGTGATTTGAATATTGTTATCCGTACAGCCATTCACAAAGATGGAGTTTATCACCTGGGAGTTGGCGGAGGCATTACCTGTGAGTCCGACCTGGAATTTGAATACGAAGAGACTTTGCAGAAGGCCAAGGCAGTGCTGGAAGCACTTTGGGAGGAAGCATAAATGTTAATAGAAGATGAAGGGTATTATTTTGGGCTTGGAGCTTTTGAGACCATTGCTGTGGAACAGGGAAAGCCTGTGTTTTTAGAAGCACATTATGCACGCTTGCAGAAGGCACTGGAATTTTTTCAGGTATCTGTGGAGCTTGAGGAGATTCAGAAAAGAGTACAGAAAGCACTTGCAGATAAACAGATGCAGACAGGGAGAAAAGTGTTGAAAGTAGCGGTCTCCCAGAAAAATATTACAGTGAGTACAAGAGAAAATAAGTATCAGGAAGCAGACTATGCAGAGGGATTTACGGCTTCCTATGCACAGGTAAGGAGAAATGAAACATCACCGCTTACTTATCACAAAACGTTTCATTACGGAGATTGTATTTTGGAGAAGAGAAGAGTCATGGCTGCCGGGATTCAGGAGCCGATTTTTCTCAATACCAGAGGCGAAATTGCAGAAGGGGCAACTTCCAATGTGTTTTTTGTAAAAGGCGGGCAGATTGTTGCACCTCCTCTGTCCTGCGGCATGCTGCCGGGAATTATGAGGCAGTATCTCTATGAGAATTATGAAATTAAGGAGCAGATCATTCTCCCGGAGCAGGTGACAGAATTTCAGGAAATGTTTCTTACCAATTCACTTCTTGGAATCATGCCGGTGCGGCGGTTAGAAGAGGTTGTGTTCCCCGGGACGGAAGTGGGTCACAGGCTGATGGAAGAGTACCGCAGGCATTATTGCTACTAAAAATGTATATCCGGTATCACCCCTGCATACATTGAGTTAGAGATTTTGTCCTTGCAGGAGGTGTCAGCATGTACGAAACGTTAACGCCAAAAGAACTGTGTGAAATGCTCGAGACAGACGAAAACAATGGTCTTAAGGATGCAGAGGCGAGCCACCGTCTGCAGCGTGCCGGAGAAAATGTTCTGAGAAAAACAAAGGACCGTACCATATGGGATATGATACAGGAGCAGATCAATGACCCTATGATTTTTATTTTGTTTCTTGCTGCGTCCATATCATTGCTTCTGAGAGAATTCAGTGATACCGGGATCATATTGGCGGTGATCGTTCTGAACACTGCCATAGGGGTGATGCAGGAAGGACGGGCGAAGAATGCACTGGAAACGCTGAAAACGATGACTGCCCCTACAGCCATTGTAAAACGAGACGGGGTTTACAAGAATATTCCGGCATCTCAGGTAGTAAAAGGGGATCTGGTAAAAATAAAAGCAGGAAATCAGGTTCCTGCGGACCTCCGCCTTATCCGTGCACAGGGAATTTCCGTAAATGAGTCAGCACTTACAGGCGAATCTCTGCCTGTGAACAAGATACCGGAAACCTTGAGAAAGGGACTTCCCATGGCTGAGAAAAAGAATATGCTCTACATGTCCACGGAAGTCATGAAAGGAAGCGGAGAAGGGATTGTCACTGCCACAGGGATGAATACAGAAATCGGAAAAATTGCAGATATGCTTCATGAAACGGCAGGAGAACTGACCCCGCTGCAAAAACGTCTGGGCGATTTAGGAAAATTTCTCAGCATCGTGGCGGTAGTTCTTTGTGCCGCCCTGTTTTTTCTTGGGGTCATACAGCACAGAAATCTTTTGCAGATGCTTCTTGTAGCCATTTCTCTGGCAGTGGCAGCAATCCCAGAGGGACTTCCTGCCGTGGTCACCATTGTGCTGGCTCTTGGGGTGGCAAGAATGGTGAAAGTCAACACCATTATCCGAAAACTCCCTGCCGTGGAAACCTTAGGTTCCGTCAGTGTGGTATGTTCAGATAAAACAGGAACACTTACGGAAAATAAAATGAAAGTCACACAAATCTATGCAAATGAAACCATACTTCCCATATCCCAGGTGAGAAAGAGGGAGTGTCCAAGACTGGCAGAAGGATTTTTGCTGTGTAATAACAGCGTTCTCGGGAAACAGGAAATCGGGGATGCTACAGAACTTGCACTTCTCCATATGGGAAAAAAATTGGGCTATGACAAAAAATCATTGGAAGAGCAGTATCCGAGAACCTATGAGATTCCCTTTGATTCCGAGAGAAAATATATGGCAACCGTACATAAAGACAGCGGACATGAGACAGTCTATGTAAAAGGAGCCTGTGATTATATATTAAACTCATGCAGTTATGTAGAGATCAAAGGAAAAACAGAGCCTATGACCCAGACCAGAAGGATGAAGATTCGCATGGCTATGGAAACGATGGCCAGAGACGGGTTAAGAGTTCTGGCTCTTGCTTACCGGGAACGGATTTTGGGCAGGAAAACAGAAGAACTAACGGAAAATCTTGTGTTTGCAGGTATGGCAGGCATGCTGGATCCGCCGAGAAGCATGGTGAAGCAATCTGTCAAAACCTTAAAAAAAGCAGGTGTTCAGGTAGTGATGGTCACCGGAGATTATAAGGATACAGCATTTGCCATTGCTAAACAGCTTGGAATCGCAGATTCTTTAGAGCAATGTATGACCGGTCAGGAACTGGATGCCATGAGTGAAAAGACATTTGCAGAAAAAATGAAAAACACAAGGGTTTTTGCCAGGGTAACACCTGCTCATAAAGTCCGTATTGTTCAAGGTGTTAAGGCAAATGGGAAAATCGTGGCAATGACAGGAGACGGAGTCAATGATGCACCATCCCTTCAGGCAGCGGATATAGGAGTCGCCATGGGGAAAAACGGAACCGATGTGGCAAAAAATGCAGCAGATATGATTCTGGCAGATGATAATTTTTCCACCATTGAAAAAGCAGTGGCAGAGGGCAGAAGCATTTATGTAAATATAAAAAAATCCATCCTGTTTTTGCTCTCATCAAATTTCGGAGAGATCATTACCATGTTTTTTGCCGTAGCACTGGGACTTCCCACTCCTTTGAAAGCCAGTCATATCCTGTGGGTAAATCTGATCACAGATTCCCTTCCTGCACTGGCACTTGGTGTTGATAAGAATGATACAGAAGCTTTAATGAGAGAAAAACCGAGAGATCCAAAAGAAGGGCTATTTGCCCATGGGGGATGGTTTTTCACAGTGTTTTATGGAGTGCTGATCGCAGGAATTACCCTGTATGCATTTCATCTGGGCGGGCAGACCTATGCGTTTACCGTACTGGGCGTGTCTCAGCTTTTTCATGCTATAGGCATGCGTGATAAGAATAAATCCTTTTTTTCCATGAATCATCTGGAAAATCCTTTTATGATCCTGGCTTTCTGTCTGGGTCTGGGGCTTCAGATGATGGTAACAGAGGTACCCTATTTTGTCCGCCTGTTTGGAACGGTAAAGCTTTCCCGGGCAGACTGGAAACTGCTTCTTATTCTTTCGGCGGTTCCCCTTATCATGCATGAATTGCTTTTGCTGCCGCAAAAATTTTTTTCAAGAACAGAAGAACATTAAAATGCAAGAAGAAAAAGAAAAAGTTGCATAACAAAAGAAAAAACACAATTTATATCAGGAAAAAAGCGATAAAAATGCAGGAAAAGCTTGACAGAAAATCATATATTGGAATACAATAGGTTTCAACGAGTTAAAACATAAAAATAAGCAGGAGGAAAGCCATGACACCGTACAGAGAACTTAGCAAAGAACAGTTACAGGCCATGAAAGCCGAGTTAGAGCAGCAGTTTGAAGAAGTAAAAGCAAAAGGATTAAATCTGGATATGTCCAGAGGCAAGCCATCGAAGAAACAGTTGGAGCTGGCCATGGACATGATGGAAGAATTAAAAAGCACAGATAAATTAAAATGCGAAACAGGAGTAGACTGTCGTAACTATGGTCTTATGGACGGTATTCCGGAGGCAAGACGCCTGCTTGGGGAAATGACAGAAGTAACTCCTCAGAATATTGTTATTTTCGGAAATTCCAGCCTTAACATTATGTTTGATACAGTATCACGTTCTATGACTCACGGTGTATGCGGAAGTACACCATGGTGCAAGCTGGATAAGGTAAAATTCCTCTGTCCTGTTCCTGGATATGACAGACATTTCCGTATTACAGAATATTTTGGGATTGAGATGATCAACGTTCCTATGACACCTACGGGTCCTGATATGGATATGGTAGAAGAACTGGTAAGCACAGATCCGGCAATCAAAGGAATCTGGTGTGTACCAAAGTATTCCAATCCACAGGGAATCACTTACTCAGCAGAGACGGTAAAACGTTTTGCCAGATTAAAACCTGCAGCAGAAGACTTCCGTATTTTCTGGGATAATGCATACTGCATCCATCATCTGTATGATGACAAACAGGATTTCCTTCTGGAGATTCTGGATGAATGTGAAAAGGCAGGAAATCCGGATCTGGCATACAAGTTTATTTCTACATCAAAGGTCAGCTTCCCGGGATCCGGTATTGCGGCTGTTGCAACTTCTACCAGAAATCTGGAGGGCTTCAGAAAACATATGGCAGTGCAGACCATTGGACATGACAAGATCAATCAGCTTCGTCATGTGCGTTTCTTCGGCGGAATCGTGGGAATGCACAAGCATATGAAGAAACATGCAGAGATTCTTCGCCCGAAATTCGAGATGGTGGAAAGAATTCTGGACAGAGATCTGGAAGGTGCAGAAATCGGTACCTGGACAAAACCAAACGGAGGTTATTTCATCTCTTTTGATGCTTTAGAAGGCTGTGCTAAGAAGATTGTGGCAAAAGCGGCTGAAGCAGGAGTGAAAATGACTGATGCAGGGGCAACTTATCCATACGGAAAAGACCCTCATGACAGCAACATCCGTATTGCACCAAGTTTTCCTACAGTAGAAGAATTAGAGACCGCAACAGAAATCTTCGTGCTCAGTGTGAAGCTGGTAAGTATTGATAAACTTTTAGAAGAAAACTAAAAACAGAAAAGATAGAAGGTGAAAAGGGTGTTGTGAGCAAGTCGCAGTACCCTTTTGATGTATTTATTTATCGTCAGGGGCAGGATGTGAACTTTTTATTAATTCTTGGTAATCTAGAAAAAAGTATGGTATAATTTTTAGGAAATGCATATTGTGCAATTTGAAGTTGTAAGTTTTAAGCAATAAGGGGAAATGTATATGGCAAAAAAGAAATCTAAGAAGGGAAAGTACAAGAAGGCGAAAAAAATTGTTTTAGGAGTTTTAGTGGCATATGTACTCATACTGGTTTTGGCATATGCAGGAGGAGTTGTCTATTTCTCCAAACATTTTTTTTCAGGCTCTAAGATTAACGGGCTGGACAGTGCAGGAAAGACAGTGAAGGAAGTAGAAAGAGACATGGCGAGCCAGATTACTTCCTATGAACTGGTGATCAAAGAACGAGAAGATAAAACAGAGTCCATCAGTGCAGCTAAGATTGGGCTGCAGTATGTGGATGATGGAAAGATAAAAGAACTGAAAAAGCAGCAGAATCCATTTACATGGTTTCTTTCTTTTGTTCATGCAAAAGATTATACCATGTCAGCAACCACAACTTATGATGAAGCGGCTGTAAAGGCGGCGGTGGATCAGCTTGCCGCACTGCAGGACGAAAATATGGTGAAGCCTGCCAATGCACATCTGGAAGTGACAGAGAACGGATACGAGATTATTCCGGAAACCATGGGAACCGAAGTGGATAAAGAAAAAGTAAAAGCTGTTGTGCTGGATGCCATTGAAAGAGGTGCAGCAGAGGTCAATCTGGAGGAAGCAGGATGCTATACAAGTCCTGAAGTTCTAAGCACAGATGAAAAACTGGTGAAACAACAAGAAGAGGGAAACAAATTTCTGAATGTTACGGTCACCATTGACTTTGCGGACAGGCAGGAAGTGGTGAACAAAGAAGTGATGAAGGACTGGCTGGTAGTTGGCGAAGATGGAAGTGTCGATCTGAGCCACGAAAAAGCAAAAGCCTATGTCCAGGAATTAAAATATGAGTATGATACCTTCGGATCATCCAGACAGTTTACCACTGCTTACGGAGAGACCATCACTGTGTCAGGAGGGGATTACGGATGGGTTATTGCACCAAATGACACCACAACGAAGATTCTGGATGCAATTAAAAGCGGAGAATCTCAGACTATCACACCGGAATATACATACAGTGCTTACCGCAGGGAAAAGGACGAAATTGGAAATACATATGTAGAAATCAGTCTTTCCAGACAGCATATGTGGTTTTTTAAAGACGGACAACTTCTGGTTTCTACAGATGTAGTAACCGGAAATCATAACAATGGCTGGGATACCCATACAGGGGTTTATGCCATCATGTACAAAGAAAGAGATGCCACTTTAGTAGGGGAAGGTTATAATTCTTCTGTGAAGTACTGGATGCCGTTTTATGCCAATACGGGAATTCATGATGCGACATGGAGGAGCAGCTTCGGAGGTTCCATTTATATGAACAATGGTTCTCACGGCTGTGTCAACACACCTTATGATCAGGCAGAGAAGATTTTTAACAATATAGAAAAAGGGGTACCCGTTGTGGTATATAATTAAAAAAACCTTTGCAAAGGAGAATAATATCGTATGAATATCGTAGTTTTAGCAGGAGGAAACAGTACAGAAAGAGAGGTTTCTATTTCATCAGGACAGGGTGTCTGTCAGGCATTAAGAGAGAGAAATCACAGAGCTGTGCTGGTAGATGCTTATTTTGGAAAAGACACTGTAGGAGAGGAAGTATTCCCTGAAAAATATGATGTGGAGAAAGATGCTGCCTGGATGAGAGAACAGAGCAGCTGTCTGGAAGAGGTGATGAAGACCAGAAAAGAATTCTTTGGTCCTCATGTTCTGGAATTGTGCCAGAAAGCAGATATTGTATTCCTTGCTCTCCACGGTGCCAACGGTGAAGACGGAAAGGTTCAGTCTGTTCTGGACTTGTTAGGTGTGAAATATACCGGATGCGGCCATTTAAGCAGCGGAATGGCCATGGATAAGGGCATCACGAAGATGGTCTTTGAGGCAAAGGGGATTCCAACACCAAAGGGCATGACTTTAGAAAAAGAAAACTGCAGCAGTTCTCTGGCAGATTACGGAATGGATTTTCCTGTGATAGTAAAACCATGCTGCGGAGGTTCCAGTGTAGGTGTCTGCATTGCTCATAATCAGCAGGAGTATAGCATGGCACTGGCAGAGGCTTTTTCCTATGAAAACCAGGTAGTGGTAGAGCAGTTTATTACAGGAAGAGAGTTTTCTGTGGCAGTGGTAGATGGAAAAGCATACCCGGTCATTGAAATTGCACCTTTACAGGGATTTTACGATTACAAAAATAAATATTCAGCAGGTTCCTGTGTGGAAACCTGTCCGGCAGAATTGTCCGCATCTCTTACAAAAGAAATGCAGATGTATGCAGAAAAAGGCTATGAAGCTTTAAATCTTCAGGCATATGCAAGACTGGATTTTCTGATGGAAGAAGACGGAAGTATGTATTGTCTGGAAGCAAACACCCTGCCGGGTATGACACCTACCAGCCTCATTCCTCAGGAAGCAAAGGTCATTGGAATGAATTATCCGCAGCTCTGTGAAAAACTCATAGAGGTTTCTTTAAAGAAATACCAGTAATGGTTTCAGAGGTTTGGGAGGAAAGCAGAAATGAAAAATCTGACACTTGCACATATAGCAGAAGCCTGTCATGGTACCTATGTGGGAACAGAGGAAAAGAAAAACCAGGAAGTAAGCAGTATCTTCACAGACAGCAGAAAGGCAGAAGAAGGCGGCTTATTTGTCCCAATCAAGGGAGCCAGGGCGGATGCACATGATTTTATAGAAGATGTTATGGAGAAGGGGGCACTTGCCACCTTGTCAGAAAAAGAACTGGGAGAGAAGCCATATCCCTATATTTTAGTGAAATCATCCCTCCGGGCAGTGAAAGACATTGCAGAATATTATCTGGAACAGCTTGCGATTCCGGTTGTGGGAATTACAGGAAGTGTGGGAAAGACAAGCACCAAGGAAATGATAGCAGCAGTCCTTTCACAGAAATACTGTACCTTGAAGACACAGGGAAATTTCAATAATGAATTGGGTCTCCCTCTGACAGTATTCCGTCTGAGAGATGAGCATGAGATGGCTGTGCTGGAAATGGGAATCAGTGATTTTGGTGAGATGCACCGCCTTGCAAAAATAGCCAGACCAGATACCTGTGTGATCACAAATATTGGTCTTTGTCATCTGGAATTTTTAAAATCAAGAGATGGAATCCTAAAAGCAAAAACAGAGATTTTCGATTTCCTGAAACCAGAAGGACATGTGATATTAAACGGTGATGATGATAAACTGGTGACAGTAGACGAAGTGAAAGGAATAAAACCAGTATTTTTCGGAATAGAAAACCACAGCGGAATCTGGGCAGATGCAATTAAACCGGAAGGTTTAAAAGGGATTTCCTGTTGTATTCACACAGAAAAGGGAAGCTTTTCTGTTTTGATTCCGATTCCGGGACATCATATGGTTTATAATGCCTTAGCAGGAACAGCAGTAGGACTGACCTATGGACTTAGTCTGGAAGAAATCAAGGCAGGCATCGAGAGCCTTCAGCCGGTCAGCGGAAGATTCCATATCATAGAAACCGGAAAATATACGGTTGTGGATGATTGTTATAATGCCAATCCGGTGTCTATGAAGGCATCTCTGGATGTCCTTACAGATGCCATGGGAAGAAAAGTGGCAATTCTGGGCGATATGGGAGAACTGGGAGAAAACGAAGTCGAAATGCACAGGGAAGTCGGTGTGTATGCGGCTTCCAGAAATCTGGATCTGCTTCTTTGCGTAGGCGAATTGTCACAGTATATGGCAGAAGCTGCGAAACATGCAGCTCCGACAAAGACAATCCTTCACTTTGCAACAAAAGAAGAAATGCTGAAAGAGCTTCCGAAGATTTTACAGGAAGGGGATACCGTTCTGGTTAAAGCATCTCATTTCATGGGATTTGAGGATGTGGTGAAGGAACTGGAAGAGAAGTAAACAGAAGAAAGTTATACAGAAAAAAGAGGGGGATTCCCCTCTTTTTTTGTTGTTGGAGATAAATAGTATACTATAAATGAGCAAATTTGAAAAATTGCACAAAACTACACTGCGAATTTTATGATGTTGGGGTCAAAAGTCCCTATAGTACCTTGAAAATTTTACACAAACACA
>NZ_CANTKB010000040.1 GCF_947654165.1 uncultured Blautia sp. | reverse complement strand
GAACGTCTCTTTTCTGAGTATGTCCTTTACGTGGCACGTTACTTCCCTCCTTAATCACTTCCGATTAAATCATAGGTACTCACACAAACTATTCTGCATGTTCGCACGGTAAATTCTCTATCTAAACCCGCAGCCACTACTGGGCTTGTGGAATCCCGGCACAAATGATTGATAGTCAGTACTGTGAATCTATAATTTAAGGCAACAGACTATCTGTCCGTCACTCATGGATTTTCATAGTTTCTTATTTTTTGTCTTTTGGTCTCTTAGCACCATATTTGGAACGAGCCTGGCGTCTGTTAGCAACACCTGCTGTATCTAATGTACCACGAATGATATGATATCTGGTACCTGGTAAGTCTTTTACTCTACCACCACGGATCAGAACAACGCTGTGCTCCTGTAAGTTGTGACCTTCTCCTGGAATGTAGCTTGTTACTTCGATTCCGTTTGAAAGACGAACTCTGGCAATTTTTCTAAGAGCTGAGTTAGGCTTCTTTGGTGTAGCAGTCTTAACAGCTGTACATACACCTCTCTTCTGTGGAGAAGACATATCAGAAGATTTTTTCTGTAAAGAGTTGTAGCTCTTCTGAAGTGCAGGTGCTGTAGACTTTTTCACGGAAGTCTGACGTCCTTTTCTTACTAACTGGTTAAATGTTGGCATTCCTTTCACCTCCTGTAAAATTTGCACATCTTCTATATTATTATAGAAGAAATAAAGTGGCTGCCAGTTATTCATCATATGAATAATCTCTTGCTGTGTGCCCAAAAACTCCTGTTTCCTACGCACACTTCTTCATTATATAGAGGAAGATTTCCTCTGTCAAGGATTTTTTTTCACAATTTTTTCGTTTTATACAAAATCTAAATTTTATTTCTTTTATACATTCTTCCCTATTCTGTTCAAATAAAAGAAAAGAGATATTCCAAAGCATCTGTTTCTATAAATCTGCTTTGAAATATCTCTTCTGTTCTTTTAGCTCATGTCTTTCTTTTGAAAGATTATTCTTCTGTTGTTTCTTCTTCCGAAGTTTCCGTTTCTGTCTCAACAGATTCTTCTGCTTCTACAGTTTCTTCTGCAGCATCATCTGTTGTTTCCTCTGTCACTTCTTCTTCCAATTCATCCTCTTCTAAAACTTCATCTTCGTCTGTATCCAGCTTAATGTTGGCATATTTCTTCATACCTGTTCCGGCCGGAATCAGCTTACCAATGATAACGTTTTCTTTCAGACCAATCAATGGGTCAATCTTTCCTTTGATCGCCGCCTCTGTCAGAACTTTTGTAGTTTCCTGGAAGGAAGCTGCTGACAGGAAGGAGTTTGTTGCCAGAGATGCTTTTGTAATACCAAGCATTACCTGTTTTCCATCTGCCGGTTCTTTTCCTTCTTCGATCAGTCTTTCATTCTCTTCTTCAAAGTCAAGAACATCTACCAGTGTTCCTGGAAGGAACTCTGTATCTCCGTTGTTTTCAATGCGAATCTTCTTCAGCATCTGACGTACAATGACTTCAATATGCTTATCGTTGATTTCTACACCCTGGAGACGGTAAACTCTCTGAACCTCACGGATCATGTAATCCTGAACTGCACGTACACCCTTGATTCTCAGGATATCGTGTGGATTTACAGAACCTTCTGTCAGTTCATCACCAGCTTCCAGATACTGTCCGTCCTGAATCTTAATACGGGAACCGTATGGAATCAGATAAGTCTTAGATTCTCCGCTTTCATTGTCTGTTACAATGATTTCACGTTTCTTCTTCGTATCTTTAATAGTAGCTGTACCTTTGATTTCTGTAATAATAGCAAGACCTTTTGGTTTTCTTGCTTCGAAAAGCTCCTCGACACGAGGAAGACCCTGTGTGATATCTCCACCAGCCACACCACCGGTATGGAAAGTACGCATGGTAAGCTGTGTACCAGGTTCACCGATGGACTGAGCAGCAACGATACCAACTGATTCACCAACCTGTACCGGCTCTCCTGTTGCCATGTTTGCACCGTAACATTTTGCACAAACACCAACATGACATTTACAGGTAAGGATCGTACGGATTTTCACTGCTTCGTATGGTTTTCCTTCTGCATTTACACCTTCTGTCACGACACGTGCAGCACGTTTCGGTGTGATCATGTGATTTGCTTTTACAATTACATTTCCATCTTTATCTTTGATTGTCTCACAGGAGAAACGTCCTGTAATACGTTCCTGAAGACTTTCGATTTCTTCTTTTCCATCAACAAAGGCTTTTACCCACATACCAGGGATTTCTCCTTTGCTTTCACAGCAGTCTACTTCACGAACGATCAGCTCCTGAGATACGTCTACCAAACGTCTTGTCAGGTAACCGGAGTCGGCTGTACGAAGAGCAGTATCGGACAGACCTTTACGTGCTCCATGAGCGGACATGAAGTATTCCAGTACGTCAAGACCTTCACGGAAGTTAGACTTAATTGGCAACTCAATGGTGTGACCTGTTGTATCGGCCATCAAACCACGCATACCTGCAAGCTGTTTGATCTGTTTATCAGAACCACGGGCTCCGGAGTCAGCCATCATGTAGATGTTGTTGTACTTGTCAAGACCATCCAGCAGTGCCTTTGTAAGGGCATCGTCCGTCTTCTTCCATGTATCAACAACTTCTTTATAACGTTCTTCCTCTGTGATAAGACCACGTTTAAAGTTCTTGGTAATCAAGTCTACCGTATCCTGAGCTTTCTGAATCATCTCCGGCTTCTGTGGCGGCACAGTCATATCTGAAATAGATACAGTCATAGCTGCTCTTGTAGAATATTTATAGCCCATTGCCTTAATGCTGTCCAGAACTTCCGCTGTCTTGGTAGCACCATGAGTATTGATAACTTTTTCCAGGATTTTCTTTAACTGCTTCTTGCCAACCAGGAAATCGACTTCCGGAAGCAGTTCATTGCCAGGAATGCTTCTGTCTACGAAACCTAAATCCTGAGGAAGGATTTCGTTGAATAACAGACGTCCAAGAGTAGACTGAATCTTACCTCTGGATACTGTTCCATCTGGCATTTTCTTTTCAACATAAACGAAAATCTTAGTCTGCAGAGCAATTACCTGGTTTTCATATGCCAGAATCGCTTCATTCAGACTCTTGAATACTTTGCCTTCTCCCTTGTAACCGGGTCTGTCCTGTGTCAGATAGTAGATACCAAGAACCATATCCTGTGAAGGAACTGCTACCGGACCACCATCGGACGGTTTCAGCAAGTTGTTTGGTGAAAGCAGAAGGAAACGGCACTCTGCCTGAGCTTCCACGGATAATGGAAGATGCACAGCCATCTGGTCACCATCGAAGTCTGCGTTGAACGCTGTACATACTAACGGATGAAGTTTAATTGCTTTACCTTCTACCAGAATTGGCTCAAATGCCTGAATACCTAATCTATGCAGTGTAGGAGCACGGTTTAACATAACCGGATGCTCTTTAATCACTTCTTCCAGTACGTCCCATACAGCCGGTTCCAGCTTCTCTACCATTTTCTTGGCATTTTTAATATTATGGGCAGTACCGTTGGCTACCAATTCTTTCATAACAAATGGTTTGAACAATTCAATAGCCATTTCTTTCGGAAGACCGCACTGGAAAATCTTCAGTTCCGGTCCAACGACGATAACAGAACGTCCTGAGTAGTCAACACGTTTACCTAACAGGTTCTGACGGAAACGTCCTGATTTACCTTTCAGCATATCAGAAAGGGATTTGAGTGCTCTGTTTCCAGGTCCTGTAACCGGACGGCCACGACGGCCATTATCAATCAGAGCATCCACTGCTTCCTGAAGCATACGTTTTTCATTACGAACGATGATGTCAGGAGCACCTAATTCCAACAGTCTTTTCAGACGGTTGTTTCTATTGATGATTCTTCTGTACAGATCATTTAAGTCAGAGGTAGCAAAACGACCACCGTCCAACTGTACCATTGGACGTAAATCCGGTGGAATGACCGGAACAACAGTCATGATCATCCATTCCGGCCTGTTTCCTGATTCACGGAAAGCTTCTACTACTTCTAAACGTTTTACGATACGGGCACGTTTCTGGCCTGTGGAATCCTTAAGACCTGCTTTCAGTTCTTTGGACTCTCTTTCCAGATCAATGGCTTCCAGAAGTTCTTTAATTGCTTCTGCACCCATTCCTACACGGAAATCATCACCAAATTTTTCTCTGGCATCCTGATATTCTCTCTCTGTAAGAACCTGTTTGTATGACAAATCTGTTGTTCCTGCATCTAAGACAATATAGTTTGCAAAGTACAATACTTTCTCCAAAGTTCTTGGGGACAGATCAAGAATCAGACCCATTCTGGATGGAATACCCTTGAAATACCAGATATGGGAAACCGGAGCAGCCAGTTCAATATGTCCCATACGTTCTCTACGAACAGATGCTTTTGTCACTTCAACACCGCATCGGTCACAGATTACGCCTTTGTAACGAATCTTCTTATATTTACCACAGTGACATTCCCAGTCCTTGCTTGGTCCGAAGATTCTCTCACAGAAAAGTCCGTCTTTTTCCGGTTTTAAAGTTCTATAGTTAATGGTTTCCGGTTTTTTCACCTCGCCATGGGACCATTCCCGGATTTTCTCCGGGGATGCCAGTCCGATTTTAATGGCATCAAAGGTCATTGGCTGATACACCTCTTTATTTGCTGTTTCTGGCATTGTAGACTCCTTTCCTAATTACTCTTCGTCTTGAGCATCATCAAAGCCTAAGAACATATCATCTTCTTCCTCGGCCTCGTCTTCAATATCTACCAGTTCTTCGCCTTCAAATTCCTGTTTGGAGTATCCATGGCTTGCATAATCTTCGTTGTCAGCTCCACGGGAATCCCCTTCAATAATAGAACGCATGTCCGTATCGCCATAATCGATATTTTCCATGATTTCTACTTCTGTCATATCTTCTCTCAGAACTCTTACATCAAGACCAAGAGACTGAAGCTCTTTCAGAAGTACCTTGAAGGATTCCGGAATACCTGGTTCAGGAATATTGTCACCTTTAATAATTGCTTCGTAAGTTTTTACACGTCCGATCACATCATCGGATTTCACAGTCAGGATTTCCTGCAGTGTGTAAGATGCACCGTATGCTTCCAGTGCCCAAACCTCCATTTCTCCGAAACGCTGACCACCAAACTGAGCTTTACCACCCAGAGGCTGCTGTGTAACCAGAGAGTATGGACCTGTGGAACGTGCATGGATCTTATCATCAACCAGATGATGGAGTTTCAGGTAATGCATGTGTCCGATAGTAACCGGGCTGTCAAAATATTCTCCGGTACGTCCGTCACGAAGTCTTACCTTACCGTCTCTGGAAAGAGGAACCCCTTTCCACAGTTCTCTGTGAGCCTTATTCTCATCTAAGAACTGCATAACTTCCGGTCTTAAAACCTCTTCATATTTTGCACGGAATTCTTCAAAGTCTTCTATGTTTACATAATCATTTGCCATTTCCAGTGTATCCTGGATATCATTTTCGTTTGCACCGTCAAATACCGGTGTTGCAATGTTAAATCCTAACGCTTTTGCCGCAAGACTCAAATGGATTTCCAGCACCTGTCCGATATTCATACGGGAAGGTACGCCCAGAGGGTTCAATACGATGTCCAGAGGACGTCCGTTTGGCAGGAATGGCATATCTTCTACAGGAAGTACACGGGAAACAACACCCTTGTTACCGTGACGACCAGCCATTTTATCACCTACAGAAATCTTTCTCTTCTGAGCGATATAAATGCGGACTGCCTGGTTTACACCCGGAGATAACTCATCTCCGTTTTCTCTTGTGAATACTTTCGCATCTACAACGATACCGTATTCCCCATGAGGAACTTTCAGAGAAGTATCACGAACCTCTCTTGCTTTTTCACCGAAGATTGCACGGAGCAGTCTTTCTTCTGCTGTAAGTTCTGTCTCTCCCTTAGGAGTTACTTTACCTACCAGGATATCCCCTGCACGAACTTCAGCACCGATACGGATAATTCCTCGTTCATCCAGATCTTTCAGAGCATCATCACCGACACCGGGAACATCTCTTGTGATCTCTTCCGGTCCCAGTTTTGTATCTCTGGCTTCTGCTTCATATTCCTCAATATGAACAGAAGTATATACATCATCCATAACCAGTCTTTCACTTAAAAGAACAGCATCCTCGTAGTTATAACCTTCCCAGGTCATGAATCCGATCAACGGGTTCTTACCTAATGCTAATTCTCCCTTTGCGGTAGAAGGACCGTCAGCGATTACCTGACCAGCTTCTACATGCTCGCCCTTAAACACGATCGGTCTCTGGTTGTAGCAGTTGCTCTGGTTACTTCTCATAAACTTTGTCAGATGATAAACATCTTTTGTTCCATCATCATTTTTGATAATAATTTCTTTGGAAGCTGCACATTCTACGGTACCGGCTTTTTTCGCCACTACGCAGACACCTGAGTCTACAGCCGCTTTGGATTCCATACCGGTTCCTACAACAGGAGCTTCTGTAGTAAGAAGGGGAACGGCCTGACGCTGCATGTTAGATCCCATCAGCGCACGGTTCGCATCGTCGTTCTGCAGGAACGGAATCAATGCTGTCGCAACGGAGAATACCATCTTAGGAGATACGTCCATGTATTCAAACATCTGGCGTTCATACTCCTGAGTCTCTTCCCTGTAACGACCGGATACATTTTTATGAATAAAATGTCCTTCTTCATCCAGCGGTTCGTTGGCCTGTGCTACATGGTAAATATCCTCTTCATCTGCTGTCATGTAAACAACTTCATCTGTAACACGAGGATTCTTCTTATCTGTTCTGTCAATCTTTCTGTATGGAGCTTCCACAAAACCATATTCATTGATTCTTGCGTAAGATGCCAGAGAGTTGATCAGACCGATGTTAGGACCTTCAGGAGTCTCGATAGGACACATTCTTCCGTAATGGGAATAGTGAACGTCTCGTACCTCGAATCCCGCACGATCACGGGACAGACCACCTGGTCCAAGTGCTGACAAACGTCTCTTGTGAGTCAGCTCACCAAGAGGGTTGTTCTGATCCATGAACTGAGACAACTGAGAAGAACCAAAGAATTCTTTCACTGCCGCAGTTACCGGTTTAATATTGATAAGAGACTGAGGTGTAATGCCATCCAGATCCTGGGTAGTCATTCTCTCTCTTACGACTCTCTCTAATCTGGAAAGACCGATTCTGTACTGGTTCTGTAACAGCTCACCCACTGCTCTGATACGTCTGTTTCCTAAATGGTCGATATCATCATCTGTTCCAAGTCCATACTCCAGATGCATATTATAGTTAATAGAAGCCAGAATGTCTTCTTTTGTAATATGCTTTGGAATCAGTTCGTGGATTTCCTGCTTGATAGCTTCTTTGATATCTTCTGCCTCTTCGTTTTCTTCCAGAATCTTTGCAAGAACAGGGTAATATACTAATTCTGTAACACCCATCTCTTTCAGCTCTTCTTCTGTAAACTCCACATAGTTTCTGATATCAACCACCATGCTGGAAAGCACTTTAATATTGCGTTCTTCGCCCTGCATCCATACATACGGAACGGCAGCATTCTGAATCTGATCAGCAAGCTCCTGGCTCACTACAGTACCTGTCTCAGCGATGATTTCTCCTGTTGCCATATCTACAACATCTTCAGCAAGCTTATGTCCTGCAATACGGTTACGAAGGAGTAATTTCTTATTAAATTTATAACGTCCCACTTTTGCCAGGTCATAACGGCGAGGATCAAAGAACATGCTTGTGATCAGGCTCTCTGCACTTTCCACTGCCAAAGGCTCACCCGGACGGATTTTCTTATATAATTCCAGCAGACCTTCCTGATAGTTCTCAGAAGTATCTTTTGTAAAGCTGGCTAAAATCTTTGGTTCTTCACCAAATAATTCAAGAATTTCTGCATTTGTTCCAATACCAAGAGCTCGGATCAATACAGTAATAGGGACTTTTCTGGTTCTGTCTACACGTACATAGAATACGTCATTGGAGTCGGTTTCGTATTCCAGCCATGCTCCTCTGTTAGGGATTACAGTACAGGAATACAGGGTTTTACCCAGTTTATCGTGTGCAATTGCATAATAAATACCTGGTGAACGTACTAACTGGCTGACAATAACACGCTCAGCACCGTTAATAACAAACGTACCAGTTTCTGTCATTAATGGCAAATCACCCATAAAAATTTCATGTGTGGTAATTTCGCCGTTCTCTTTATTGTGTAATCTGACCTTTACTTTCAAAGGTGCCGCATAGGTCGCATCTCTTTCCTTGCATTCTTCGATGGAATATTTTCTTTCCTCTTCACACAAAGTAAAGCCAACGAATTCTAAGCTCAATTTACCGCTATAATCTGCGATTGGAGATATATCTTTAAAAACTTCATTTAAGCCCTCGTCCAGAAACCACTGATAAGAATCTTTCTGAACTTCAATGAGGTTCGGCATTTCCAGTACCTCTTTCTGGCGCTGGTATGACATTCTCATGGCCTTACCATTAGTTACGGAACGGATTCTGTTTTTCTCCATTGACGTTTCACCCCTTGTATGCTTTAATTTAATTCATGCCGGAGACCCTTTTAAATAGTCTCCCGGGCATAACTTGCCATAATAGTGCATTTTTCACTATAACACCGTTTGTCAAGCTTGTCAAGAATATTTTTGAAAAAATCCGAATATTTCTATAAAACCAAAAACTGCCGTACCGATGACTTTCATCACCGATACGGCAGTCTTTATTTCCAAAACATCTTCAATAACAATAAAATTATTTAAGAGTAACTTTAGCGCCTTCAGCTTCCAGTTTTGTTTTGATTTCTTCAGCTTCTGCTTTAGAAGCAGCTTCTTTAACGATCTTTGGAGCTCCGTCAACTACTGCTTTAGCTTCTTTCAGACCTAAACCTGTAGCTTCACGAACAACTTTGATAACTTTAACTTTGTTTGGTCCAACTTCTGTTAATTCAACGTCGAACTCTGTTTTTTCTTCAGCTTCTTCTGCTGCACCTGCTGCTGCAACTACAACGCCTGCTGCTGCGGATACACCGAACTCTTCTTCGCAAGCTTTTACTAATTCGTTTAATTCTAATACGGATAATTCTTTGATAGCTTCAATAAATTCAGCTGTTGTTAATTTTGCCATTATAATTTACCTCCAATTATTATTATAATTTTCATTTTTGTTTTTTCCCTTATGGGCACATTTGTTTTACTGATGTTTCTTATTCAGCCTGCTGCTGTTCAGCGATCTGATTAAGCACACGAGCAAAGTTTGTGATAGGAGACTGGATACTTCCAAGCAATTTTCCAAGAAGTTCTTCTCTGGAAGGAATCTGGGAAAGAGCTGTAACTCCTGCCTTATCATAGTAAGTGTCTTCTACAACACCTGCTACCAGTTCCAGTGTAGGAACTGCTTTTGCGTATTTAGCAAGGATTCTTGCTGGTGCTGTTGCGTCATTTTCACATACAGCTAAAGCGTTTGTTCCTTCTAAATGCTGGCATAATTCTTCGCATGGTGTTCCTTTGAATGCAAAGTTCATCATTGTGTTTTTGTAAACTTTGTAAGTAACTCCAGCTTCTCTTAATTCCTTACGCATCTGAGTATCCTGCTCAACGCTGATGCCTTTGTAGTTTACTAAAACTACTGCTGCTGCACCTTTAATGCTGTTAGCAATCTCTTCTACTACAGGTTTTTTAAGTTCTACTTTTGCCATGAATCTGCACCTCCTTATTTTTTTAGGCTGCGCTGCTCAAAATTAAGAAAACCTCTTTGTCAAAGACAAAGAGGTTTAAGTCAATCTTGTATTTCTTCAATCCTCATACCTTACGGCTGTGAATCTCAGATTTAAGAAAAAACTCTTCCTCGGCAGGCGTTTTAACCTTATGCCTTACGGCACCTGCTGTCTTCGGCAGCTATTCCTCTGATAACATAGCACAAGTATGTAAGCTTGTCAACTACTTTTTTTTATTTTTTATACTTCTATTTCAAAAGGCAATCTGTCAATGATATCCTTCTGTACATCCACTCCCGGATAAGCCTCGATCAGTTTCAATCCTTTGGGTGTAAGTCGGAACACGCACCGCTCCGTCACATAGAGTACCTTCTGTCCGTTGGCAATGGCACGTTTCGCTGAAAAACTCACACTTCTTACCTGCTCCACAAACTTTGGAACACTTCCTTCTCTCTGAATGCTTACCACACCTTTTTTCTGTGTGACTTCCAGTCCTTTCGTGTTAAACGTCATACAGAAGATTACGGTAGGGGTTTTTGCTGTAATATTGGCAAACCCTCCGATTCCCGCAAATGCGCCGTCACTGCGGTGTGCATTGACATTTCCCTCTTTGTCCACTTCAAGTGCCCCCATAAAGCAGATATCCAGTCCTCCGTTGTTATAAAGGTCAAACTGGTTTGCCATATCATAGACCGAGGCAGCACCGATCATGGCACCAAAAGCCTCTCCGGAAACCGGAAATCCTCCGATTCCTCCTGACTCCACAGTCAGCGTCACCATATCCAGCATCCCGTTCTTTTTTGCGTGTCTGGACACCATCTCCGGAATCCCGATACCAATATTTACAATATCATCCACCCTAAGTTCCTTGGCAGCTCTTCGGCCTATAATATTCCCTACGGCACTGTTTTTTAACGGTTTGGTGGAAGCCGTATCAATCTTCTCATTCCACGCTCCCCACTCCTCATAAGGAATCTCAAAACTTCCCGTCAAAGCTGTATAAGCTTCATTCCGTTCCTCAGGTTCTGTCACCACAATGGCATCTACCAGACAGCCCGGGATAATGGCATTTCTCGGTCTTGACGGGGTATTTACAAGCTGGTCCACCTGCACGATCACCTTTCCGTGATTTGCCTTCACTGCCTGGCAGATAGACAAGGCATCTCCGGACATAAACATATTATCAAACGAAATGTTTCCCTTTCTGTCGGCTGCGGTCCCTTTGATCAATGCCACCGTGATCTTCGGCAGTTTATAATAAAGAAATTCCTCTCCGTCTACTTCCACATATTTCACCAGGGAATTATCAATAGAAAGCCGGTTGATTCCGGGACCTTCCTTTCTGGGATCAACAAAAATATCAAGTCCTACTTTAGAGAGTGCACCGGGAAGCCCTCCCGCCTGAGCACGGATAGCGTGGGAAATACATCCAAGAGGCAAATTATAAGCCTCGAACCGGTCCTCCAGCACCAGCTTCTTCGTACTTAACATAGCGCCAAAATGACCGCAGATCAGCCGATCCACTGCACCCTCACGAATATATCCCTCGGCATTTCGATTCTCATCCCAGACACCAAAACCAGCACTGGAAACCACAGTCAAATGCCTGGGTGACTGCATTCTCTGATACCTTCTGTAAAGTGCCTCATGCAGTTCCACAGGGCTTTCAATTCCCACAAACGAATTTACACAGATACAATCTCCATCCCGAATCAGACGGATTGCCTCATCAGAACTCATAATCTCATACATATCTTTCTCCCCTTCTTTTGTCTGATCTTCCGGACGGAACCTGCACCGGATATCCAAATTTTATCAGAATCCATAGGGCAAGTCCAGCTTTTTGTAATTTATAAAACGCTTATAAAAAAAGAACCGGAAACACGTTTTCTTCCGCATCTCCGGTTATCTTGTCCACTTATTCTCTTTTTACTCTTATGCCAGAATTTCCTTCACACAAGCAGCGATCTTTTCACATTTGCAGTTTGCAAAAAACAGTTCCTGGAAATGTTCTCCTGCCAGAGCACCTTTTACCAGTTCTCTGTCCATTTCCATTAAGATATCAGTAAACTCACGGTAAGTCACTTTCTTTACTTCATCCAGAATTTTCTTATTTCTCTGTTCCGGAACCGCTCTTTCTCTTGGATAACCCTGTCCGCTTTCTTCACAGAATAATTTTTCAAAGATGTACTCCAGATTCAGGTCTCCGCCCCATCCAAAGCCTTTTGCAAACGGAAGAGAAATCGCATTCCCGTCATTGATCTGTGCAAATGTATAAGCATCCAGTGCATCTTCCACATGACCGCAGATCACACCTGGGAAAGAGTTGCAGGCAAGCATTGCCCCTTCTCCTGTACCGCACCCTGTGATAACATAATCTGCTGCACCGGAATTCAGAAGTACTGCTGCCAGGATTCCTACCTGTACATAAGTAAGCTGAGCTTCATCGTCTGCAGAATACATACCATAGTTGTCTACAGTAAATCCCATTGGTTCTACTACTTTTCTAAGAGATTTTTCAATCATCGGGTTTTTTGCACCCTGGCTGTTTTCGTTCATTAACGCAATTCTCATGTTACATTCCTCCGTATTCAAACATTTCTCTTTTTAGATACTTACATTATAACATTTATATATTTTTTTATATCGCTTTTTCTATTGAGATTATTGCATATTTTGAACACTTTCCTGTGACAACATTTACCTGTTACTGTTTTTATATTACAGGAAGATATACTTCAATACAAACAAGATTGCCAGTACATACATCAGTACACTGATTTTCTTTTCTTTTGCTTTACCTGTCAGCAGATTCAGTACTACATAGGAAATAACACCCATGGAAATACCTTCTGAAATGCTATAGAAGAACGGCATGGCACCGATACAGATATAGCATGGCAGAGCTTCTGAAATATCATTGAAATCAATATTAGTAACATTTGTAATCATATAAAATCCTACAACCACCAGTGCGGGTGCTGTTGCAAAGGAAGGAATTGCCAGGAAGATCGGTGACAGGAACAGAGACAGACCAAAAAGAATTGCTGTTGTAACTGCTGTTAAACCTGTTCTTCCTCCTTCGGAAACACCAGAAGCACTTTCTACAAATGTAGTTGTAGTAGAAGTACCCATCACTGCACCTAAGGTAGTTGCAACGGCATCTGCCATCAGTGCACCCTTGATACGAGGCAGTTTTCCTTCTTCATCCAGCATATTTGCCTTGGAAGAAACTCCAATCAGAGTTCCAATGGTATCAAACATATCAACAAACAAAAATGCAAAAATTACTACAATGAAATTCAGGGAAAAGATACTGGAAAAATCAAGTTTTCCAAAAATAGGTGCAATACTCGGAACAGAAAGACCATTACTAAAATCAGGAAGCAGTCCGTAGAATCCCAGTTCTGGATTTGGTACATAAATTCCTGCAAACTGACAGATAATTCCCAATCCCCAAGTAATCAGAATTCCCCATAAAATATTTCCTTTTACTTGTTTAATCACAAGATAACCAGTAACAAGAATTCCAACAAGTGCAAGAAGTACGGTAATACCGACATCGTTAAAAGATGCCTGCACACCATTCACCTTATTGTAATTATCTATAGAAAACAATTCTACTAAAGTAGCACCGCCGATTACAATCTTAGCGTTCTGCAGACCGATAAAAGCAATGAACAGACCAATACCCACACTAACGGCTGCCTTCAGATTCTTTGGAATTGAATTGAAAATAGCTTCTCTTACATTTGTCAGGGACAGTACGATAAAAACAAGACCTTCCACAAAAACAGCAGTAAGTGCTGTCTCCCAGGAATATCCCATTCCTAAAACTACTGTGTATGCAAAGTAAGCATTCAACCCCATACCCGGTGCCAATGCAAACGGGTAATTTGCAAACAATGCCATAAATAAAGTACCCAGCAATGCAGCCAGTGCTGTCGCTGTAAATACAGCCCCCTGATCCATTCCTGTCACTGCGAGAATACTTGGATTTACTGCCAGAATATAGGCCATAGTCATAAAGGTTGTAATACCGGCCAGAATTTCTGTTTTCACATCCGTGTGATTCTCATGCAGTTTAAACATCTTTTCTAACATTTTTTCTCCTCCATCTTGGTTAATTTTGAAAGACAAGTTCCATTGTACCTAATTCTTCTGGGTTTTACAAGCCATTTCCATATTGTTTTGTATTTATTTGCTCCTTTTATGGGTTTATGATACTATCATGGGTAAATAAACTCGAAAGGATATTATGGTATGAATACAACAAGAATCAGAGATTACGGAATCATTATCGGTCATTTGCCCTGCGGCAGACGAAATGCCATCACAGATGTTCCCGGTGTAACCGTCGGTCATCATACACTCAACACAGAGACCGCAAAAACCGGTGTCACTGTTATTATGCCCTCTCAGGAAAATATATTTCAAAAGAAACTGGCTGCCTCCTGCTATGTTTTAAATGGCTTTGGGAAAACCACCGGATTATTACAGATTGCGGAGCTGGGAACTTTGGAATCTCCCATTGCACTGACAAACACTCTAAATGTTGGATTAGTTCAAGAGGGATTGGTAGAATATATGATTTCCAGATGTGACAAAGAGCAGGTTCCTATCCACTCTTTTAATCCTGTTGTAGGAGAATGTAACGACTGCCATCTAAATGACATCAAAAAACGTGCAGTAAGACCCGAACATGTATTAAAGGCCATTGCCAGTGCATCCGAAGACTTCCAGCAAGGTGATGTAGGAGCCGGAAAAGGAACCATTTGTTTTGGATTAAAAGGTGGTATCGGCTCTGCCTCAAGGCAGATAAAAATAGGGGAGTCCCTCTATACAATAGGGATTCTGGTACAATCAAATTTCGGAAAAACGCAGGATTTGGAAATCAACGGATTCCCTCTGGGGGAAAAAATAGCTCAGGAAATAGAAGGAACTTCTCAGGATAAGGGATCTATTATGTCTGTTCTTGCTACAGATCTTCCATTATCCAGCCGCCAGCTTCACCGTATCTTAAAAAGGCTTGGCATTGGACTTGGCCGAACCGGCTCCAGAGTTGGTCACGGCAGCGGAGATGTGATGATCGGATTTTCTACAGCCAATGTTATAGATGATTCTTCTGAACTCCAGAATATTATAATTCTGAATGAGAATAAAATGGATTCCGTTTTTCGGGCAGCAATCGAAGCTGAGGAAGAAGCTGTTTTGAATTCTATGGCTGCCGCAGACACCGTAAAAGGATATACGGGCGAAACCCGTTATGGAGTTCGCCCGTATATAGAAAAATTTATAAAAGAGATAACACATTTTTCTTAAAGGTTATTTAATAGCACCTTCTACCATACCATTCATGATCTGCTTCTGTCCAATGAGGAACACGATAATCATAGGTATAATAGCCAGAAGGGCAGCGGTAAGAATCAAATCCCATTGCTTTACATAAGAACCTACGAAAGCCTGTACAGCAACCGGAAGTGTCTTCACCTTACCATTCTGTCCCAACATCAGAGATGGAAGCAGATAGTCATTCCAAATCCACATACCGTTCAAGATAGTAACTGTCATAATAACCGGCTTCAACAGTGGGAAGATAATGCGGAAAAATACACCTTCTGGTGCACAACCGTCAATGCTGGCTGCCTCCTCCAGTTCATAAGGAATATTTTTGATAAATCCTGTGAGAATAAATACGGTCATTGCTCCGCCGAATCCACAATATGCAAAGATAATACCAGGAATGGACTGCAGCATAGATATTCCTACAAAATTTCCCACATCACGGAAGGTAGAAATCAAAGGAAGCATAACTACCTGGAAAGGAATAATCATAGATGCAATAAAAACCATATAAATAGCTGTAGACCATCTTGTTTTATTTCTGCAGATAACCCATGCTGCCATACTGCCAAACAGAGCCAGAAGAGCCAGAGAAATCACAGTAATGATCAAAGAAGTTCCAAATGCATGCCAATAGTTAAAGTTTGAATTGTTGATAACATTTGATAAGTTTGCCATCAACTGTGAAAAGCTCATTCCTTCAAAAGCCACTGGGTTCGCAACAATACCGTTTGCATTTTTAAAGGCATTCATAACAACCAGATAGAAGGGGAAAAGAGTATACATAGCCACCAGAATTCCTACCACAGTAAGAACCGCTGTAATTACTTTTTGTTTTTTCATTACATTTCAACCTCCTTCTTATTGGAAATACGAACCTGAATCAATGATACACAGGCAAGAATAATAAAGAAGAATACTGCTTTTGCCTGTCCAAGTGCATAGCTGTTCTTGGAAATCGCTGTATTGTAAATATTCAATGCCAGCATCTGAGTACCATTTGTCAAATACTGACCCATGAAATCAGCTACAGAACCTGTACCATTGGTCAATGCCATGTTAACATCGAACTGTTTAAATGCAGATGTCAAAGTCAGGAAAGTACAGATTGTGATGGTAGATGCAATCATAGGAATTTTAATCTTAAACAGAGTTGCGATTCTGCTTGCCCCGTCAATCTGGGATGCCTCCAGCACATCCTTCGGTACCTGAGTAAGTCCTGTGATGTAAATCAGCATAATATAACCTGCATACTGCCATACATATACTATAATAATAGCCATAAAGGCTGTTTTTGTCGTAGAAAGTACAGAGTTCTGACTTCCTGTTAACTTCAGAGTAATCTGTGTCAGAACATTATTAAATACAAACTGCCAGATATAACCAAGTACGATACCTCCAATCAGGTTCGGAAGGAAATATGAGGCACGGAAAAATCCAATCCCTTTCAGCTTTGATGTACAAAGCAGAGCCAGAAGAAAACCAACCAGGTTAACTAAAATCATATTAAATACTACAAAAAGCACTGTGATCAATGTTGACCATACGAATCCAGGTTCTTTAAACATGCTGGCATAATTACTGAAGCCTATGAACTTTGTAAATTCAATACCATTCCAGTTTGTCATTGAATAGAAAAATCCAAGTACCAGAGGAATGATAACCGTTACACCGAAAGTAAACAACAGCGGAAACAGAAACAAAACATTGATAATTTTACGATGATGTTTCGTTGTCGGGAAAAAGTATAAGCCCAAAATAATCCCCACTGCACCTATAATAAGCATAGCACCTCTAAATGCCATTTCACTTCCCATAAAATCCAGCACCAGAGCACCAGCCAATAATGCAATTCCACCGATCAGAAGGATCAGTGATAAACCTTTTCTTCCAGCAGTATTTCCATCACGCATATACTGCTCCTCCTTTCACAAATTTTGGAGAAAATTCAGGCGGGCAACGGCCATTCCGTGCCCGCCTGTAATCCACGCTTTATCAAATACGTTTTAGTTTGCGTATGCAGACTGAATTACCTGTGATAATGTTTTTACAAAAGCTTCCTCGTCCAGGTTGCCTGCTGCAAAATCGCTGAATACCTGTCCTGTATAGTTCTGAGCAAGTCCCTCTTTCATGTACAGCCAATGCCATGCAGATGTTTTGTCTGCTGCCTGCCAGTCTGCGATGGTCTGAGCAAATGGATCGTTTGCAAGATATTTACAAGATTTGAATGGGCTGATAAATCCAGCTTCTTCTACCAGGATCTGCTGTCCTTTATCTTCTGAGCACCACTGTAAGAATGCTTTTGCTTCTTCTACATTTCCTTCATTGTAAATAGACCACCAGGATGGAGAATTTGTCAGAATAGTATCCTGTCCGTCTTCAAATGCGTATGGAACCATACCAACTTCGAAATTACCTGCTGCATCATATGCCTCTTTGTCTGCATCTGTCATAGTAGCTCCAATCCAGGAACCCTGAGTAACAAAAGCATATTTTCCGGAAGCAAAGTTCAGAATCTGCTGATCATAAGTACCGGATACTAAAAGAGAAGGATCGGAATACTGATTAAACAGAGCAACCATATCTGCAAATTTAGAAAGACGTTCTTCATCTACTTTTCCGCCATCCATCAGCATATCAATGTATGTAGTATCATCACGTTTCAGACCGGAGTCAAGGTAAGTACCGAAAAGGTGGTTACCTGTTGACCAGTAAAGGTTTGCTGCTTCTGCACAGTAACCAACAACTGCTGTAAGTCCTAACTCATCTTTCTTAGCATCTAATGTTTCAAAAGCTTTCTTCATTGCATCCGGGCTTGTGATAGAAGCCGGATCAACACCTGCTTTTTCAAGGATATCAGCATTGTAAGCAAGTCCAACTGCTTCTACTGTATATGGGAAACCGATTGTTCCGTACTCTTCGTCAACATAAGCTGCATCTGTATCGGATGCCCATGCTTCGTCTGACATATCTACCAGTTTGCCTTCCCAGTTTTCAAAGTCAGGAATTGCACCATTTACGAAGATATCCGGCATATTATCAGCCTGATAATATCCTTTCAGAGTACCCTGGATATCGACACCGCCGCCCATAGATTCGATTTCAACAGTAACACCTGTCTCTTCTTTGTACAATTCAGCCAGTTTCTTTAACTGTTTGTCAACCTCGATTTTACCGTTTACCAGACGCAGTGTCTTTCCATCTGACTTTCCTTCTGTTTTTGCACTGTCTTTGTCAGCAGAATCACCGTCAGAAGAACTGCCTCCGCATGCTGCCAATGAGAACGCCATGGCTCCTGTTAGTAAAAGTGCTAAAAGTTTTTTCATATTTTTGCCCTTCCTTTCGCTTTTATCTCGTTTCAAGAGATTCTTTATGGTATTCATTATAAGAAAAATCAATTTTTTTTGTATAAATTATCTGATATGCACAATAAGAAATTTCTGACATGTATGGGAAAAGGCATTTATTTTTTCTGACCTTATGCTCTTTCGGAATTTTTAAACTGCTCCGGTGTCATGGAATACTGTTTCTTAAAAGTCTGAATAAAATAGGACACATCATTATACCCCACGCAACTGGCTACATCACCAATTTTTAAATCACTTTCCTGTAAAAGCTCTGCTGCTTTTTTCATACGTAATTCTTTTAAATATCTGGAAAACGTCATCCCTGTTTCCGCTTTAAACAACCTGCTCAAATAACTGGGGTTCACAAAATACTTATGTGTTGCCAGTTCATTTACAGTAATATCATATTGATAATTCCATTCCAGATACTTTAACAGATCATTGATGATAGATGATTTCTGCTCTGTTTCATCAGATACATGCAGAATCAGATCTTTCATATATTCTTTTAATTCCTCCATAGAATAAAAACTGTATAAATCTGTTTTAAAATTAAACAACAGATAAGAGTTTGTTGTATTTTCCGTATGATTTTCTTCTTTTCTCATACTATACACTTTATTAATCACGTTCATAAGCTGAACAAGGGAAGTGAAAAGAGAATAAATACTGATAGCTCTGTTATTTTCACATCTTTTCAAAAAATCCATCGTCATCTGCACAGCATTCTGGGTCCTGTTTTCCATCAGACTTTTCTCCAATTCTCTCTCTTCTGCCTGTGAAAATAACTGTACTACATTCACTTCTGCCTCATAATGGTAAATCTGATTCTCTGAACACAGAAGTCTCTGGTTCATAGCATATACAGCTTCCCTGTATGCTTTTGCCATTTCCTTTACGAATCCCATTGTTTTTTCATGACATTGACTGACCCCGGCATGACATTTAATTTTTGCCTTGTGCCAGCATTCCACTATCTTTTTCCTAATCAGTGCATCTGGAAATCCATTCTGTTCTTCTGCTTCTATAACCAAAATAAACTCATTTTTAGGATAAAAATATGCAACACAAATTCGTGATTCTTTTTCAAAGATTCCCTGGATACTCTGGATTTCTTCTCTGGAAAGCTGTTTTTTCTCACTCTGAACTGTCAGCAAATACCAGGAACCTTGTTCTATTTTCTCAAAGAACTCCTGTAGTATTTCATTTGCTACCGCTTCGTTTTCCAGAATATGTGAGAAGTTCATAAATTCCCCTCTTCTGGCCGCAATCTGATTTTCAATCTTCTGTCTCAGCTTTTTGTGTTCCTCTTTTACTCTTTGAATTGCTTTTTCCAACTCTTCTTTTTTCACTGGTTTTGTCAGATAATCCTTCACGCCATAGCGGATAGCTGTGGTTGCATAATCAAAATCCATATATCCACTTTCAATAATCACGCTAACATCCGGAAATTTTTCCTGAATCAGCCTGGACACTTCCAGTCCGTCCATATCCGGCATTCTAATATCAGCCACTACCAAATCTGCTCCATGTGCTTCCAACAATTCCATAACCTGAGTACCGTCTTCCGCCTCTTCGCAACATTCTATTTCCTCTTCTAACTGCTCAATACTTTTTACTAAAGCTTTTCTTGCAAAATATTCATCATCTGCAACAATAATCCGCATATTAAATATCCCCCTTTTAGGAAACCTGCAATTCCCGTATTTTCAGATATACCCTGGTAAACTTTCCACAATCACTTTCCAACCAGATTCCGTAGTCTTCTCCATAATAGTTTTTAATTCTGGCATTTACATTGCGAAGCCCGATTCCCGCAGAAGCTTCAAACCCTCTTTCTCCTGCCAGGGCTTTATTCATTCGCTTCACCTTTTCTGTTTCTATTCCGATGCCGTTATCTTCTACTATAATGATAATATCTTCTTTGTCTTCCCGGTAACTTCGAATGCTCAAAATGTTCTTTTTCCTCTTCTCGGCAAATCCATATTTGTAGGAGTTTTCTACAATGGGCTGTAAAATAAATTTGAGCACCTTGCAATCCATCAATTCTTCCTCTACCGATATTTCAACAACAAAACGCTCTGGAAAACGAATTTTCTGAATCCCCATATAATTCTCTGTCTGAGTAATTTCTTCCCGTAAGGTCACAATCTCTCTTCCATCAATATTGTATCGAAACATATCGGATAAGCCTGAAGCAATTTCCGGGATATATGCTACATCCTGCAGTTGTGCAATGGAACTGATCGTATTTAACGCATTATACAAAAAATGCGGATTAATCTGAAACTGCAGCATCTTTAACTCTGCCTGCTTCTGATTTAATTTATAAATATAATCTTTAATAATATTGTCGTTGATACGCTTTGCCATTGCATTATAGCTGTCAATCATCTGAAGAATTTCTTCTGTACTCTCTGTTTCTTTCTTTGAAAACAGTGCAATCTCTTTTTCGTCTTCCTGTACATCTGCTACCTTTCCCATAAACTGAGATAATTCTCTCACAGGACTGCTGACATTTTTCGCCAATACATAGCTGCCTGTAATCGTAATGAAAATCACACCGATCAACACCAAAAGCAGTGCCGATGTGTTGTTTAAAATACGCCCTGCCAGTTTTGATACCGGCATATACTGCATCAAATACCATCCGGTATCTTCATTTTTTTCAACACACATCACACAAAGTTTCCCGTGAACCTTTACAATCTGATCTTCTTCCTTATTCTCAACCATACTTCTGCTTTCTTTGATCAGTCTTTGATAATTTTCTTTGTCTTGATTTTTTTCAGAGTCAAATAATAACTGTTTTTCTGACAAAATCATAAAATTAAAATTCTGATTTACATTTGCAGAAGCATACCATTGATTGGTTAGTTTATCAAAATCTAGATCCAGGTAAATAACAGCAATCGGGTCATCCTGCATTACATTCCAAATGGGGCTTACCATAGAAATCACATTGTGCTCCACCATGTTTATGGTTGCCTTATGTATAGAACTGAAATATCCTGCTTTTTTCTGGTTCCACCCATTTTCCTGCGTAATAAGGACATTCATTCTTTTAATATAACCATTTTCAATTTCTTCTACACTCTTATAGATTCTTCCATCGTTGGTCACAATCACGGCTCGAAGAACATCCTTCCCCATATCCGTTAACAATGCCAGTGATTCTTCTAAATCCTTCTCTACTTGTTTTTGTCCTTCCGGATCAATATCGCTGTCATCACTGCACAAAAGATTTCGAATCTTATCATTAGAGAAATGCATCTAACGAAAAGTACTGGTTGTATCTACGACTCTGTCAAGATTCATATTTAGTTGTCTGTTATAACTTTTCATATGTCCCAATTCTATATTCAGTTCTTGTCTATAGCTTTGTATAAAAAAAATAGCGAGTGCCAAAAAAGAACATGCAAACAGCATACCAACACCGGACAGCACTTTTTGCTGTATAGTCATTCTCGATGGTTTCTTTTTCATTGCCGTTTCTCCTTTGCTTCCAGATATAAATCTTTATGCTTTTGCAAACTCTTTGTATACTTGTCCAAATATGCTTCTATCTCTGCCTGGTCTGCATCCGGCATCAATTCTTGTATATCAATGTCACGTATCACGCTGGTCTGTAAAGGAAGCCAGGATGCATCCATAACCGCATGTCCACTTTCTAGAAGTTCGTGTATCCTTGGTGCATATTTAGCTCGATTCTGACTGTTTTTCAAACTGCTGAGAGAACTTTCTGCATTTAGATATATCTGCAGATTCTCCGGCTGCATCAGAAATTCTACAAATTTTTCTGCTTCTTTTCTATATTTGCAGTCACTGGAAATTCCTATGCTGCTGTCTATCCACATAGTGACCAACTGTTGCTGGCCTTTTTCCACAGGGAACGGAATAAGCTCCAGATTCATTTCAGGATTCATATCCATAATATTTCTATATGCCCAACTCCCCTGAATCAGCATAAATGCCTCTCCTTCCGCAAACTTGGCAAGAGCCTCATTATAATTCAAATCCGAAAATTCCTCAGTGGTATATTTATGTAAATCTATAAGTTTTTCTAAAGAACGGCGACAAACCTCGTCCTCCGTAAATGACGTTCTTCCTTCTGCCACATCAGTCCAAAACTTCTCAAAATTTCCTCTGGATGCACCTTCGATGCATTCCCAATTTTGATGAATGGTCCATCCTTCTTTGTCTGCAAACAAAAATGGCACTTTCCCTCGCCTTAAAATCTCCTCTGAAACCTGACACAAATCTTCATATGTTTCCGGCAAGGCAAGCCCTTCTTCCTGAAATAAAGTTCGATTCACATAGATCCCTTCAAAACTCATTGCCAAAGGCATTTGATAAATATGGGAGTTATATGTCAGATAAGGCAGATATTCCCCTTTTATTTGTTTTGTGCATGCCATTTCATCCAGAGGAACCAGACAATTTCCCATCACATATTCAAAAGTTTCCACACTTTGCAGTCCGCCTAACTCCACAATATCAGGAAATTCTCCCTCAACAGCGGCAATTCTAAGTGCCGTATCTGCATTTGTATTCATATTTTGAAACACTTCAATTTCGTCCTGAGATTCGTTGAACTTTTGAATGATTTTTTCTAAAACAGCATATGCTTCTCTTTTTCTGTTGTAAAATTCAAGACGTACCTTTTCTTTTTTATTGCTTTCTTGTTTTTTGCAGGAAGAAAGAGAAAAACATGGCAGACAGAATATTATAAAAAGTAACATAATATAGATATATTTTTTCATCCATTTGTCACCTACCCTTTGTAGATATTACCTAAAATTATACCAGAAAATATGGATAAAACAAATAGACTTCTCTAATAATTTTCAGTCTGATACTCTGTTGAATTTATATTTTCTTTCTCTTATAATGAACTTATAAAAAAATTTGGAGGTATGTCCGTGAAAACATTAATTGAACTCATGAGAATGATTGAACTTCCCAAAATAGTGCAAAACGAATTAGTTTCTATGGAGCCCATGCTCTCTCAACAAAAAAAGAACGAGGAAACTTTTATTCAGAACCTGACTCATCCTAACCATTGGGAATCTTCTCGTATTTATTTAAAAAAATCTCTGTCACCAGACAAAAATGGCTATAAAATGTTATCCTATATGCTTTCTGCAGCTTCTTATTCTCTTGAAAAATACGAAGATAAAGGGATTTCCGAGGATATTTTTATAGATACGATGAAATGTTTTACCAGATTCACCAAAGAACATTATGAGAGCTATGGCTTTTTTGGATTTGACCGGGATTTCTGGACCGGAAGACAGCTTTCTCTGCAATTGTTCCGTCTAGGCGAATTAGAATTCGAAAAAAGCTATGAGAATAATCAAAAAATTATCTCTGTTCATATACCATCAGATGCTGTACTTACAGAAGAAAACTGCAAAAAATCTCTAAAGATGGCTGCAGAATTTTTTAGCAAAGAGGATTGTTCTTATGAACATGTCCCGTACTTTTGTAATTCCTGGCTATTAAGTCCTGCATTAAAAACCTTACTTCCTGAACATTCAAACATCTTAAAATTTCAAAACCTGTTTGCGGTTGAATCTGTAGACGGAAATTCAACAGAATATTTAACATGGATCTTTAAAAGAAGTGATTTAGATATAAAAGATTTGCCGGAAAATACCTCCCTTCAGAGAAATGCAAAAAAATATCTTCTAAAAGGAGGAAAAATCGGTGAAGGAAAAGGATATTTAAAACACATTTAATTTTTGATTTTTTCAAACAAAAAACCTTGCTGACGTTTTATTCAGCAAGGTTTTTAACATGCATATACCTTCAAAACCACATATACAAAACTCAAACCTTCCAACTTCGCCGCTGTGACGCTCTGCCTTCCAGTACTCATCCGCATCTGTGAATGCAAGCATT
>NZ_CANTKB010000039.1 GCF_947654165.1 uncultured Blautia sp. | reverse complement strand
AAAAATGGAATCTGAAAGCCTTGATTTTACTGGGCTGAAGATTCCGAGAGATTATAATAAGAAACAGGAGGAAGAAAGAAATGTTAGAAGAACTGAAAAAAGCAGTGTATGAGGCAAATATGCTTCTGCCAAAATACGGGCTGGTGACCTTTACCTGGGGAAATGTAAGCCAGATTGACAGAGAGACAGGATATTTTGCCATTAAACCAAGTGGTGTGGATTACGATAAGCTGACACCGGAAGATATGGTTATTATGGATCTTGAGGGAAATAAAATCGAAGGAAGATACAATCCTTCTTCTGATACTCCGACTCATATTGAGCTGTACAAAGCCTTTCCAAACATTGGCGGTGTGGTACATACCCACTCCTCCTGGGCAACAAGCTGGGCACAGGCAGGAAGAGGAATTCCATGCTACGGAACCACCCATGCGGATTATATGTATGGAGAAATTCCCTGCGTGAGATGCCTGACAAAAGAAGAAATCGAAGGTGCTTATGAGAAGAATACAGGACTTCTCATTGCAGATTATTTCAAAGATAAAGACTATGAGGCTGTTCCGGCAGTGCTTTGCAAAAATCATGGTCCTTTCACCTGGGGCAAAGACGGACATGAGGCAGTACACAATGCTGTTGTCCTGGAAGAAGTGGCAAAAATGGCTGCACGCTGCGAGATGATCCAGCCAAAGGTACAGCCGGCACCACAGGAGCTGCAGGATAAACATTATTACAGAAAACATGGAGCAAATGCGTATTACGGACAGAAAACAGAATAAAATGGGATTCTGACAGGAAAATGGAGAAAATTAGTTCGGATTGCTTTTTCCGGGATTTCTGGTGTATAATGAGAAAAAACAGAACAGGAAAGGGCTTGTAGAATGATAGAATTGTTCATTGGAATTATGATTCCCTTTTTGGGAACTGCACTGGGAGCAGGATGCGTCTTCTTTATGAAACAGGAAATCAAACCTTTGGTGCAGAAAGGTCTTCTGGGATTTGCTTCCGGTGTCATGGTGGCAGCTTCTGTGTGGTCTCTTCTCATACCGGCCATGGATATGTCGGAAACCATGGGGAAATTTGCCTTTATGCCTGCGGCAGTGGGTTTTCTATTAGGAATTATGTTTTTGCTGGGTATGGACCGTCTGGTGCCTCATTTGCATTTGGGAAATGATACACCGGAGGGAAGAAAGAGCAGTCTGAAGAAAACCACCATGCTGGTGCTGGCCGTGACTCTCCATAATATTCCGGAAGGAATGGCAGTAGGTGTGGTGTTTGCCGGAATGCTGGCAGAGAATACACAGATTACCCTGGCGGCCGCCATGGCACTGTCGCTTGGGATTGCTATTCAAAATTTTCCGGAAGGTGCAGTGATTTCTCTTCCTCTTAGGAGCGAGGAGGGAATGGGAAAAGGAAAGGCCTTCTTATACGGAGCTGGTTCCGGAATCGTAGAGCCGGCGGCAGCCCTCATTACGATTTTGCTGTTCCGCTTCATTGAACCATTGCTTCCTTACCTCTTAGCTTTTGCAGCAGGAGCCATGATTTATGTGGTGGTGGAAGAACTGATTCCGGAAGCCAGTGAGGGAGAGCACAGCAATATCGGAACCATTGGATTTGCGGCAGGATTTGTGCTGATGATGGTTCTAGATGTGGCTCTTGGATAAAGTGGAGTAAAATAGGAGAGAAAAGCAGTTGCTTTTCTCTTTTTTGTGTGTTATGATAACAACATAACAATAACACCCCCCTGGGGTGTAGGGAGATGATAACATGAAAGCAGATAAAACGAAAATAAACAGGCTGCTGAAAACAGCCAGAGGCCAGATTGATGGGATTCTCAGGATGGTAGAAGAAGACCGGTATTGTATGGATATTTCTCAGCAGCTTATGGCTACAGAAGCGATTTTAAACAGAGCCAATAAGGAAATCCTCACAGCACATCTGAAAAGCTGTGTTACCAATGCAAAAACAGATGCAGAAAGAGAAGAAAAGGTGGATGAACTGGTGGCAATGCTGGGCAAAATATTGTAGGAAGGAGAGAGAACAGGGAGATGAAAGAAAAATTTGATGTGACAGGAATGACCTGCTCGGCCTGCTCTTCCAGAGTGGAGAAATGTGTCAGGAAGCTGGAGGGGGTAGAAGATGTAAGTGTAAACCTCCTTACCAACAGCATGCAGGTGAAATATGATGATGCAGTGCTAAAGGAGCAGGGAATCATAGATGCGGTGGTTCATGCAGGATACGGTGCCAGTCCGGCAGACAGCAGTACCTTCGGGGCTTTAACAGGAGAAGCAGTACCAGGCCAGTCAGCACAGAAGCAGGGAAGTCAGAAAAATCCGGTGCAGGAGCATCTGGAGTATATGAAAAAACGGACTTTTTGGTCCTTTGTATTCCTGATTCCTCTGATGTATGTGTCCATGGGACATATGGTGGGAGCACTCCTTCCGGGCTTTCTCCATGGTACAGTAAATGCGGTGGCCTTTGCTATGACACAGTTTCTGCTGTGCCTGCCTGTGCTGTATATTAACCGTGCTTATTTTATAAAGGGATTCAGTACGCTAGTTCATGGTGCCCCTAATATGGATACGCTGATCGCTGTGGGTTCTGCGGCTTCTCTGGTATATGGGATATTTGCCATTTACCGCATGGGACATGGACTTGGCGTTCAGGATATGGAACTGGTAGAACGGTATCTCCATGATCTGTATTTTGAATCCGCTGTAATGATTCTGGCGTTGATCAACATAGGAAAATATCTGGAAGCACGCTCAAAGGGAAAAACAAGCCAGGCTCTTCAGAAATTAATGGATATGGCACCAAAGACTGCTTTTGTGGAGCGGGATGGTACGGTGGTAGAAATTCCGGCAGAAGAAATCCTTGCGGGGGATATTCTCCAGGTAAAACCGGGAAGCAGTGTGCCGGCAGACGGTGTGGTCATAGAAGGAAGTACAAGCATTGACCAGGCTGCCATTACGGGAGAAAGCATTCCGGTACAGAAAGAGGTGGGAGACCAGGTGATCGCTGCCACCATGAATAAAACAGGATTTTTCAGGATGAGAGCAGCAAAAGTAGGAAAAGATACTACCTTTTCTCAGATCATCCGTCTGGTGGAGGATGCCAGTGCAAGCAAAGCTCCCATTGCCAAGATGGCAGATAAGATTGCCGGGGTTTTTGTTCCCATCGTTATGGCCATTGCCCTGCTTACAGGAATCGGCTGGGTGATCGCAGGGGCAGAATTTGAATTTGCCTTGTCCTGTGCGATTTCGGTCCTGGTGATTTCCTGTCCCTGTGCACTGGGACTTGCCACTCCGGTTGCCATCATGGTAGGAACCGGGAAAGGAGCCGAAAACGGAATCCTGATCAAGTCAGGGGAAGCCCTGGAAGTGACACACAGTATCCAGAGTGTTGTACTGGATAAGACAGGAACGATCACCCAGGGAAGACCAGTGGTGACGGATGTGCAGACCTTTGGCATCTCAGAGCAGGAGCTCTTGAAGATTGCAGCAGCCTTAGAGAAGAAAAGCGAGCATCCCCTGGCGGAAGCAGTGCTTTTAAAAGCGGAAGAAGCACATTTGGAACTTCCTGAAGCAGAAGAGTTCCAGGCTGTACCGGGAAAAGGAATTCAGGCGAAGATCCATGGGCACTGGTATTATGCAGGAAATCAGAAATTCATGGAAGAATTGCGGATAGACTGCGAGAAAGTGGTCCCTGAGATGGAGCAGTTGTCAGAGGAAGGGAAGACACCGCTTCTGTTTGCGGGAGAAGGGAAGATCCTGGGTGTGATCGGAGCTGCGGATATTGTAAAACCCACCAGTGCCCAGGCAATTCAGGAGTTGAAAAAATCAGGAATTCAGGTTATCATGCTAACAGGTGATAATGAAAAAACAGCAAAAGCCATTCAGAAGCAGCTTGACATTGATACCGTGATCGCAGAGGTTCTGCCACAGGATAAAGAAAAGGAAGTTGCAAGGCTTCAGGAATCAGGAAAAACGGTTGCCATGGTAGGAGACGGAATCAATGACGCACCGGCTCTGGCACGGGCAGATGTGGGAATTGCTATTGGAGCAGGAACCGATGTTGCCATAGAAAGTGCAGATATTGTACTGATGAAAAACGATCTGCTGGATGTGGTGACAGCCGTAGGACTCAGCAAAGCTGTGATCCGCAATATCAAACAAAATCTGTTCTGGGCATTTTTCTATAATGCATGTGGAATTCCTTTAGCAGCAGGATTACTGTATCCTGTTTTTGGATGGAAATTAAGCCCCATGTTCGGGGCAGCGGCGATGAGTCTCAGCAGTCTTTTCGTGGTATCCAATGCCCTCCGCCTGAGGTTTTTCCATGTTTTGAAAAAACCGGAAGCAGAGAGGGAGGAAATCATGGTCTGGGAAGAAGAGACTGTTTCAGATATAGAAGGAAAAGAAGACAAGGAGGAAAAAAATATGTTTACCATGAAAATCGAAGGCATGATGTGCCCACACTGCCAGGCAGCAGTGACAAAAGCGTTAAATGCACTGGAAGGTGTAAAAGCAGAGGTAAATCTGGAAAAGAAAGAAGCCTATGTTGAAGCATCCGAAGGGGTGACAAAAGAAGCATTAACAGAGGCAGTGACAGAAGCAGGATATAAAGTGATTTCTGTAGAATAAGACAACAGGGAAGGGAGTAAGCAGATGATCCGGGTAGGAATGGGATATGATGTACACAAATTAACAGAAGGCAGAGACTTGATTTTAGGAGGCGTGAAGATTCCATGGGACAAAGGTCTTTTGGGACATTCGGATGCAGATGTGGTGGTTCATGCTATTATGGATGCTCTTTTGGGGGCAGCGGCTCTTCGTGATATCGGAAGACATTTTCCGGACACAGACCCTCAGTACAAAGGAATTTCCAGCATAAAGCTTTTGCAACATGTGGGAAAGCTTCTGGAAGAGCATATGTATGTGATCAATAATATTGATGCAACGATCATTGCCCAGAAGCCGAAGCTTCTCCCTTATATTGATACCATGATCGAAAATGTCGCAGAGGCATTGCATCTGGATGTGAATCAGGTAAATATCAAGGCAACTACAGAGGAAGGGCTGGGATTTACCGGAAGTATGGAGGGAATCTCCTCCCAGGCCATCTGTGCACTGACCCATGTGCAGGATTTTGCCATGGATGACAGAATGCCGCAGGCATGCTCAGGATGTTGCCAGAAGTAAGCTGAAAATAGAAGGATCAACGTTGGAAAAACCGGTTTCTCATGGAAAAGAGAGCCGGTTTTCTTGCTTTTCTTTTCTGGGAAGGATATAATGAAAGACAGGTTTGTGAAACAACAGAAAGAATAAGGAGAAATAAACATGAGTATATTAAATGTGCAGAACCTTTCCCACGGTTTTGGAGACCGGGCAATCTTCCAGGATGTGTCTTTCCGTCTGCTGAAGGGAGAACATATCGGTCTGGTAGGTGCTAACGGCGAAGGAAAGTCTACGTTTATGAATATTATTACCGGAAAGCTGATGCCGGATGAAGGGAAGATTGAATGGGCAAAAAATGTGAGAGTCGGCTACCTGGATCAGCATACCGTCCTGGAAAAAGGAATGACCATCCGGGATGTACTGAAATCTGCCTTTGCCTGGCTTTTTGAGATGGAAGAGCAGATGAATGCCATCTGTGACCGTATGGGGGAAGCTTCCCCTGAGGAACTGGAAAACATGATGGAAGAACTGGGAACCATTCAGGATATGCTCACGGTTCATGATTTTTATATCATTGATTCCAAGGTGGAAGAAGTGGCAAGGGCTCTGGGGCTTACGGCAATCGGACTGGATAAGGATGTGACAGACTTAAGCGGTGGACAGAGAACCAAAATCCTTCTTGGTAAACTGCTTCTGGAAAAGCCGGATATTTTGCTTTTAGACGAGCCTACCAACTATCTGGACGTAGAGCATATTGAATGGCTGAAACGCTATCTTCAGGAATATGAGAATGCTTTTATTCTGATTTCCCATGATATTCCATTTTTAAATAGTGTGGTGAACCTGATCTATCATATGGATAATCAGGAACTGAATCGTTATGTAGGAGATTATGATCATTTTCAGGAAGTTTATGCAGTGAAGAAAGCCCAACTGGAGGCAGCCTATAACCGGCAGCAGCAGGAAATCAGTGAATTAAAAGATTTTGTGGCCAGAAATAAAGCAAGAGTGGCTACCAGAAACATGGCTATGTCCAGACAGAAAAAGCTGGATAAGATGGATGTGATCGAACTGGCGAAGGAAAAACCAAAGCCGGAATTTCATTTCAAGACAGCCAGAACCCCCAGCCGTTTTGTCGTGGAGACCGAAGATCTGGTCATCGGTTATGAAGAACCTCTGTCAAAGCCATTGGCGTTTCGTGTGGAACGAGGAGATAAGATCGTCCTTACCGGAGCAAACGGAATCGGAAAGACCACCTTGCTGAAGAGTATTTTAGGATTGATTCCTCCAATCTCCGGAAAAGTACAGTTGGGAGATTATCTGGAAATCGGCTATTTTGAACAGGAAATGGCACCGGGAAATAAAAATACCTGTATTCAGGAAATCTGGGATGTATTCCCGTCTTACACTCAGTATGAAGTACGGGCTGCCCTGGCAAAATGCGGACTCACTACCAAGCATATTGAAAGTCTGGTCCGTGTGTTGAGCGGAGGAGAACAGGCCAAGGTAAGGCTTTGTAAGATCATCAATACAGAGACCAATGTGTTGATCCTGGACGAGCCTACCAATCATCTGGATGTAGAAGCAAAAGAAGAGTTAAAGAGAGCGTTACAGGAATATAAAGGAACGATTCTGATGGTATGCCATGAGCCGGAGTTCTATGAAGGTCTGGCTACCCAGGTATGGGACTGTGCTTCCTGGACTACCAGAATTTAATGAGGGATTGCTTTATTGTGAGAGAGCAAATGAAGTAGATAAAAATAAAAGTTTCAAAAGATATCCATAAAAATGAGGAATATCAGATATAATCAAAAAATATGCAGGAAATAAAAAATAAACTTGCAAAATAGAAAAGATGGTTTTATAATACAAACCATGAAAAAGAAATGAATTTTTTAAAATAATATTCAACAGGAGGAACGGTCATGTCATATGTAGATGAGGTTATTGAATCAGTAGTGAAAAGAAATCCGGGAGAGGCTGAGTTTCATCAGGCAGTAAAAGAAGTTCTGGATTCCCTGAGAGCAGTTGTTGAAGCCAACGAAGAAAAATATCGCAAAGAAGCACTTTTAGAGCGTCTGGTTGAACCGGAGCGTATTATCATGTTCCGTGTTCCATGGGTAGATGATGAGGGCAAGGTACAGGTAAATAAAGGTTACCGTGTACAGTTTAACAGTGCAATCGGACCATACAAGGGAGGTTTAAGACTCCATCCATCTGTAAACTTGAGCATCATCAAATTCCTGGGATTTGAGCAGATTTTCAAGAACTCACTGACCGGACTTCCAATCGGAGGCGGCAAGGGTGGTTCTGATTTTGATCCAAAAGGGAAATCAGACCGTGAAGTAATGGCATTCTGTCAGAGCTTTATGACAGAATTATACCGTCACATCGGAGCAGATACCGATGTACCTGCCGGTGATATCGGTGTTGGTGCAAGAGAGATCGGATATCTGTTCGGACAGTATAAGAGAATCCGTGATGTTTACGAAGGAGTTCTCACAGGAAAAGGTCTGACCTACGGCGGTTCTCTGGTAAGAACACAGGCTACAGGATACGGACTTCTGTACCTTACAGAAGAACTGTTAAAACTCAACGGAAAAGAGCTGGCAGGCAAGACGGTAGCAGTATCCGGAGCAGGAAACGTAGCTACCTATGCAATCGAAAAAGCATATCAGTTAGGTGCAAAACCAGTGACCTGTACAGATTCCACAGGCTGGGTATATGATCCGGAAGGCATTGATCTGGCTGCGTTAAAAGAAATCAAAGAAGTAAAACGTGCCCGCCTGTCTGAGTACACCAAGTACAGACCAAACGCTGAATATCACGAAGGAAAAGGCGTATGGAGCGTAAAATGTGATGTTGCCCTGCCATGTGCTACACAGAACGAACTTACGCTTGACGATGCAAAACTGTTGGTGCAGAACGGATGCTTTGCAGTATGTGAAGGTGCGAATATGCCTACCACTCTGGAAGCTACCAAATACTTACAGGACAATGGCATTATCTTCGCACCGGGAAAAGCTGCCAATGCAGGTGGTGTAGCTACTTCTGCTCTGGAAATGTCTCAGAACAGCGAGCGTTTAAGCTGGAGTTTCGAAGAAGTAGATGCCAAACTTCAGGGAATCATGGTAAACATCTGCCACAATATGGTTGATGCTGCTAAGAAATACGGATTTGAAGGCAACTATGTAGTAGGAGCTAATGCAGCAGGATTTGAAAAAGTTGCAGAAGCAATGCTGGCACAGGGCGTTTGCTAATAAGAAAATAGAGAAAAAAGTGCTCCCACAGAGATCATCATGGATTTCTGTGGGAGTTTTTGTGTTTACTTTGTTTTTGGGGAAGATAAATTTAAGCTGTGATGAAACAGAACAATGTGATAAGATGAAGTTAGAAATGTAGAACATATGGAAAATACAACTTTTCAGGAGGATTCTTGTACCAGTCTATTTGAAGATGAGGGAGTGGGTATATGGCAAAAATTTTCTTATTCTTACTAATTGTTTTAGCTTTCGATGCATTAGAAAAATGTTTTGCTATAAATGAAAATCCCAAATTAGTAAAAGCAGCAGCGGTTGTTTCATTGATTTTAGGGGTAATAATATTGCTGATTATGATTGTTATGTTTATGAGTGTTATTTTGCAAGGCTGAAGTTTCGTGATACAGAGTAAAAAAATGAAATGTTCGGAGGTGTTAGCATGAAGAAGTTTATATTAAAGATGGTTATTCTTGCTATTCTTGTATGTTCACAGGTTGGTTGTGGAAAATATGAAAGCCGCAATTATCGTGGCGATTATCCTGCAACCATAATGATAAACGGAAGAAATTACTATTCTACCGATACGGCTGTTCCTGTTGAAGTGGATGAAAGTGTGATCCAATATACTACTTCTTATGCAGAGAATGGTGTTCCCCAAAAAGATGGGGAAGATAATTTTAATAGAAATACGGAAACTCCGTATGCGATTCTTAAAGATGGAATGGTAGTGGTTTTTATGAACAATGAATGGATAGAATTTAAAGAAAAGGAATAACTGTTGTTTTGGAACGGTCAGAGTTGATATTATTTACGCAAATTTTCCACATGAAAAATTGGACTCATATCTTTAAAAAACAATATTTCAATTTATAAAACAGCATTGCATCAGATGCCCCTGTTCCAATATTCTTTCAGTTGAAAATCTTGTTTTGTGATTTTTAGCCTACCTTTTTCGGACACGAATAGGTGGGCTTTAATTAATTCTGAAATTACACCTACTTATTTTGAAGACAAATAGGCTGCTGAGTGAGATTCTCTAAATTTAGTCTATGTTTTTCTGCATAAAATAAGTTGAAAAGAGGAAAGCTTGGAATTTAGCCTGTTGGGGTCAGAAAAAGGTAGGCTTATATGAAAAAAACATGCAATTCCACCTATTTGAGACATAAAAAGTAGGTTGGAACGAAGAAATTTTGGAATTTGACCTACTACAATATATTTGTGGTCCGGCTGATAAAATTCCAAACGCTATCAATGCTTTCCACCGATGCCGGCACAACTTTCTTCGTATGAAAGCATTGATTTTTTTAGGTGCAGCACACCAAACGGTGTGGGAAGTTTGAGTTTACAGAAGTTGAATTTCAGAACACAGTACCGATTCTATTGTCCTGTGTTCGCTGAAACATGACAGCATACAGACCAGGCTCCATTCGGGCATTTCCTGCAAAGAGAAAAAAATACACATTGACAAATCCGTCATTTATGAATAAACTAAGAAGAGATAAGAAAAAGCGAAGAACGGAAAGAGTATCAGAGTTTTTCTTTTTCAGAGAGAGACAGTCACCGGCTGAAAGCTGTCTCAAAAGAAATCTGAGAAGGTGCATCCGGGAGCTGATTTGGTGACTATCTGATTTTTGTGCAGATATCAGGTATAGCCGGATACGCAGAACCAGCGTTATGGGAGATGAGTGGAAAGCATCGTTATGCTTTCAAGTAGAGTGGAACCACGGAATTATTTCGCCTCTATGTTGTGGAAATGCAGCATAGAGGTTTTTCTTTTGAAGAATAAGTAGAAAGGAAGTGTGACATGGGATTTATTACTCATATTAAGGAAGAGTTTCAGGTGATTCAGGAGAGGGACCCGGCAATTAAGACTCCATTAGAAGTTTTGCTGTACCCCAGCTTTCGTGTTATGATACAATACAGAAAAGCACATAAACTATATGAAAAAGGCCACTATTTTCTCGCACGGTGGATTTCTCAGAGAGCTGCCAGAAAAACAGGAATTGAGATTCATCCGGGAGCAACCATAGGAAAAGGGCTGTTTATTGACCATGGTTCGGGTGTGATCATTGGAGAGACCACCATTATCGGGGACAATGTCACTCTGTATCAGGGTGTGACCTTAGGCGGAACCGGCAAGGAGACCGGAAAGCGTCATCCTACCTTGAAAGACAATGTCATGGTCAGTGCAGGAGCAAAGATCCTTGGTTCTTTTACCATTGGGGAGAATTCCAAGATTGGTGCCGGAAGTGTAGTGCTGGAGGAGGTTCCGCCTAACTGTACGGTGGTCGGTGTTCCGGGCCGAGTGGTGAAAAAAGAAAACCAGAAGGTGCCGAGAGTGGATATGGATCAGGTACATCTGCCGGATCCGACACTGGATGATATTCATTATCTCCAGAGAGAAAATGAACAGCTTCGCTCAGAACTTCAGAAGATGAATTATGAGCTGAAAGATATGCAGGAAAGAGAAGCAAAATGCCGCAGGGCAAGAGAACTTGCAGAACAGAATATGAAAAAGGAGCAAAGAGAAAATGAAAATTTATAACACATTGACAAAAAGAAAAGAAGAATTCATTCCTTTGGAAGAAGGAAAGGTAAAGATGTATGTCTGCGGACCTACGGTCTACAATTTTATCCACATCGGAAATGCAAGACCTATGATCGTATTTGACACTGTCCGCCGCTACATGGAATACAAAGGATATGAGGTAAACTATGTGTCCAACTTCACAGATGTGGATGATAAAATCATCGCAAAAGCAGTGGAAGAGGGCGTAAGTGCAGATGAGATTTCTTCCCGTTACATCAAAGAATGCAAAAAAGATATGGCAGACATGAATGTAAAAGAAGCTACCACACATCCGTTGGCTACACAGGAAATTGACGGCATGATCGATATGATTCAGACTTTGATCGACAAAGGTTTCGCATATGAAGTAAACGGAACCGTATATTTCCGTGTGAAAAATTTCAAGGAATACGGAAAATTGTCTCATAAGAATCTGGAAGATCTGCAGTCCGGTTTCCGTGCTTTGCAGGTGTCAGGAGAAGACCAGAAGGAAGATCCGCTGGATTTCGTTCTCTGGAAGCCAAAAAAAGAAGGAGAACCGTTCTGGGTATCTCCATGGAGTGAAGGCCGCCCGGGATGGCATATTGAATGCTCTGTTATGTCTAGGAAATATCTGGGAGAGGAAATTGACATTCATGCAGGTGGTGAAGACCTGATCTTCCCACATCACGAAAATGAGATTGCTCAGTCTGAGTGCTGCAACGGAAAACAATTTGCAAGATACTGGATGCACAATGCGTTTTTAAATATTGACAACCGGAAAATGTCAAAATCTCTTGGAAACTTCTTTACAGTAAGAGAAATCGGAGAAAAATATGACCTTCAGGTACTTCGTTTCTTTATGCTGAATGCACATTACAGAAGTCCGTTAAATTTCAGTGCAGAATTAATGGAAGCGTCTAAGAATGCCCTGGACAGAATCATTACCTGTGTAGAACAGTTAAAACATCTTCTGGAAACTGCACCAAAGACAGAAATGACAGAAACAGAACAGAAACTGAAAGAAGAAGCACAGGGATTCGTGAAAAAATACGAAGAAGCGATGGAAGATGACTTTAATACTGCAGATGCCATTGCTGCTATTTTCGAGCTGGTGAAATTTGCAAACACAAAAGCAGACGGGGAGAGCACAGAAGCGTTTGTAACGTATCTTCTGGATACCATCGTGCATTTAAGTGATGTCATGGGACTTCTGGTAAACAAAGAGGCTGAGGTTCTGGATGAAGACATTGAAAGACTGATCGCAGAACGCCAGGCAGCGAGAAAAGAGAAAAACTTCAAGCGTGCAGATGAAATCCGTGATGAACTGGCAGCTATGGGCATTATCCTGAAAGACACAAGAGAGGGTGTACAATGGAAAAGGGCTTAGCATATTTAAAAGAAACCTTTGAACTGGAATATCAGGATATCCGGACCTATTCCCCTCTGACCCTGGCTTATATCGGAGATGCCATCTACGAGCTGGTCATCCGGACCATTCTGGTGGAAAAAGGGAATACACAGGTCAATAAACTGCACAAAAGAGCAAGCCGGCTGGTAAAGGCATCTGCCCAGTCTGCAATGATCGAGAAATTAAAGCCATACCTTACCGAAGAAGAAATGAGTGTCTTTAAGCGGGGAAGAAATGCCAAAGCGGCTACCATGGCAAAAAATGCGACCATGTCAGATTATCGCAGGGCAACAGGGTTTGAGGCACTTATGGGCTATCTGTATCTCACAGAACAGTGGGAACGGATGCTGGAACTGATGAAAACAGGGATAAGAGAGGTAGAACAGGATGGAGAAAACAATCCAGGAAAATAAATTCCAGGAAACAAAGGTAGAGGGCAGAAATGCAGTGCTGGAAGCATTTCGTTCCGGGAAAGCAGTAGATAAATTGTTTGTGCTGGAGCGGTGTGAGGATGGACCGGTAAGAACTATTTTAAGAGAAGCAAAAAAACATGACACTATGGTAAAATTTGTGAAGAAAGAACGTCTGGATCAAATGTCAGAAACCGGAAAACATCAGGGTGTCATTGCCATGACAGCGGCCTATACTTATGCAGAAGTAGAGGATATCCTGGAAGCTGCCAGGGAAAAGGGAGAACCTCCGTTTATTCTGCTGCTGGATAATATTGAAGATCCACACAATCTTGGGGCAATTATCCGTACTGCAAATCTGGCAGGAGCCCATGGTGTGATCATACCAAAGAATCGTGCGGTCGGGCTTACTGCTACGGTAGCGAGAACTTCCGCAGGGGCTTTGCATTATACGCCAGTGGCAAAGGTAACGAATCTGGCGAGAACCATTGAGGAACTGAAGAAACAGGGGATGTGGTTTGTATGTGCAGATATGGGCGGCACGCAGATGTATGACTTAGATTTAAAAGGCTCTATCGGTCTGGTGATCGGAAATGAAGGAGAAGGTGTCTCTAAGCTGGTAAGGGAAAAATGTGATTTTATAGCTTCTATCCCTATGCAGGGTAACATTGACTCTTTGAATGCCTCTGTGGCAGCCGGTGTACTGGCCTATGAGATCGTAAGACAGAGAATGGGAAAATAATGGAAATTCTAAGAAATAAGGAATTCGAACAATTATCAGATGAAGAACTTTTGCAGCTTCTTCATAAAGGGAGACAGGGATTAGAAGATTATCTCATTGACAAATACAAAGGCATGGTGCTGAAAAAAGCCCATGCCATGTATTTGATCGGGGGAGAGCAGGAGGATTTGATTCAGGAAGGGATGATCGGACTGTTTCGGGCAGTCCGGGGATATCGGCCGGAAAGAAATGCTTCTTTTTCAACGTTTGCGAATCTGTGTGTGGAGAGACAGATGTATAAGGCGATCGAAATATCAGGCAGACAGAAGCATAAACCCTTAAACTCTTATATTTCTCTCAGTGAAGAGGACAGTCCTCTGAAGAATACAGAGGATACGGTGCAGCAGAATCCTGAGGATATTGTTATCAGTCAGGAGAATGCCAGCCATATGCTGGAGCAGATTCATGAAAAACTGAGTCCTTTCGAGAATCAGGTGCTGGAGGCATATCTTGACGGGGCGGATTATGTACAGATAGCCCGTCAGATGGAAAGAGAGCCAAAATCCATTGATAATGCCCTTCAAAGAATCCGAAATAAAATCCACGAAATGGAGTTGGAATAGGAGGTTTGAAAGCAGAAAAGGAAAACAAAAAAGCTCTTGAAGAATCAAGAGCTTTTAAAAAGCTGCCTAGCGGATTTGAACCGCCGACCTCCGCCTTACCAAGGCGACGCTCTACCAACTGAGCCAAGGCAGCATATCTATTGTTTTCGCCTCACAAGTATGTATTTTACCAAAGAAAGTCAGGAATGTCAACAGTTTGTTTAAAAAAATAAAAACAATAATACTGCCGCATGCATATCATGAGACCTGTTATACATGCGACAGATTTTTTATCTGCGGAAAGATATCAGCAGCATTTCTTCATTAAGGCATAAGCCCCTTTGCTTTCGATCATATCCAACATATTGGCAACTTCTGCTTCAAATCCGGGAAGTTTACTTAAATAACTGCCCCAGAATTCTGTGTTGGCACATACATCATGCACCAGCTCTTTCGCATCTGCATCTTTGTGTGCATAGAAAAATTCCAATACCTGTTTATCATCTGAGATGGTGTAGGAATCACCATTGGAACGTCTGGCAATCAAACCTTCGTCCGTAAGCTCTGTACCACGATAGAAAGCCAGATAAAAGGCAAAGGATGCAGTGATGCAGGTTGGCAGCTTGCCGAATTTATCTACATATCCTTGCAGAGATGGCATAACACGAGCTCTCCACTTTGAGGTGGAGTTTAAGGAGATAGACAAAAGTGCATGGTCAATAAATGGGTTTTTGAAACGCTCTGTAACCGCAAAGGCAAACTCTTTGCAGTCTTCTTCCGGAAGGGAAAGTGTGGGGATGATCTCTTCATAAATGGTCTTGTTCATAAAGTTGAGGATGGTCTCGTCATCCATACAGTCCCGGACAATATCCTGTCCGGCAAGATAGGCACCTAATACCATGGAGGTATGAGCACCGTTTAAGATCCGGACTTTTCTCTGTTTGTATGGCTTGTGGTCATCTGTGATCAGGACCGGAAGACCTGCTTCCTCAAAGGGAAGTTCCTTTTTCAGAGAATCAGGACCTTCAATGACCCAGGAGCCAAAGACTTCCCCTGTATCAATCAAAGAATCCTCGTAGCCATTGTCTGCATTCAGACTGTCTGCTTCGTTCTTTGGATAGCCGGTTACAATACGGTCTACCAAAGTAGAACAGAAGAGGTTTTCCTTCTCAATCCAATTTAAGAAAGCTTCTTCCAGATTCCATTGTTTTGCATAATCCAGAACACATTTTTTTAAGGCTTTTCCGTTTTCTTCGATCAGTTCACATGCAAGGAGGATACAGCCTTTTCCTGCGTTTTGCCCGAAGGTTTTAAAGCGGCGGTACAAAAACTGAGTCAATTTTGCAGGATAAGAAGACGGCGGCGTATCGGTAAACTGACAGGCTGGATCATATACAATGCCGGCTTCTGTTGTGTTGCAGGTGATAAAACGAAGATCCGGGTTTTCGGCACATTCCATAACGGCTGCATAGTCCTCTTTTACGTTCAGACAACGACTGACACAGGAGATGATTCGTTTATCATTTACTTTCTTGCCTTTCTCAAAACCACGAAGATATAAGGTATAAAGTCCTTCCTGTTCATTGAGCTTATGGGTGATGCTGCCCGGGCCTGTGTGACGGCCCGTGGGCTGTACCAGTACGATTTTGCTTTTGAAATCTGTTTTTTCATTCATGACATCCACGAAATAATCTATAAAGGCACGCATAAAATTGCCTTCGCCAAACTGAAGAATCCGTTCTGGAGCATCTTTTAACAGATATCCCTGGTAATTTTGCTCTTCTAAGGTTTTATAGCATAATGTATTCATAACTTTTTCCTCTTTTCGATTAAAACATAGTATTATAACGTCACACCCTGTTTGAAGATTGCCATATCATGAAAACCTGCTTTCTCAGATTTTACTTCTTCTCCGGAAGCAACAGAGATTACATAGTCAAATAACTGATCACGGAGTGTGTTCAAATCTGTGCCCTCCACCATGGTGCCGCAGTTGAAGTCGATCCAGTTGCCTTTTTTCTCATAAAGGGCAGAGTTGCTGGAAATTTTAACGGTAGGTACCGGGGAAGCGAAAGGGGTTCCTCTTCCGGTGGTAAACAGTACGATGTGAGCACCGGAGGCTGCCAGAGCAGTAGAAGCGACCAGGTCGTTTCCGGGAGCACTTAACAGATTCAGTCCTTTTTCTTTTACAGGTTCTCCGTAAGAAAGTACACCACGCACAGGAGCACTTCCTGATTTTTGGGTACAGCCCATAGACTTATCTTCCAGGGTAGAAATTCCGCCTTTTTTATTTCCCGGAGAAGGGTTTTCATAAATGGTCTGGTTGTGACTGGTAAAGTAGTTCTTGAAATCGTTGATCAGGGAAACGGTTTTCTCAAACAGTTCTTCTGTTTCACACCGGTTCATGAGCAGAGTCTCAGCACCGAACATTTCCGGTACTTCTGTGAGGATTGTGGTGCCGCCTTTAGAGATCAGAAGATCGGAAAAGGCACCCACGGTCGGATTGGCTGTGATGCCGGAGAGACCGTCAGAGCCGCCGCATTTCATTCCGATGATCAGTTCTTTACAGCTTATAGGTTCCCGCTTCATAGGTGCGGCATAATCTACTAATTCCTGAATCAGTTTCAGAGCATCTTCTATCTCGTCATCAGATTCCTGGGCAACCAGGAATTTTACCCGTTTTTCATCGTAAGAGCCAATATAGTTCTTAAGCTCTCCGATATTGCTGTTTTCACAGCCAAGACCCAGGACCAGTACACCGCCGGCATTTGGGTGATTGATCAGATTGGCCAGGATCTGACGGGTATGCTCCTGATCATCTCCCATTTGAGAACATCCATAAGGATGAGGAAAAGCGGCGATGGCTTCGATGCTTCCTTTTACCATGGACTGAGCTTTTCTCTCTATGGAAGTGGCGATATTGTTGACACAGCCAACGGTGGGGATGATCCAGATTTCATTGCGGACCCCGACTTTTCTGTCTGCTCTGCGATACCCCTGGAAAAAACGTTCTTCTGTTGAAACAACCTGGGTGTGTTGTTTTTCATATGTATAGGTAAGAAGATCACCTAAAGCGGTTTTCATATTATGTGTGTGAATCCAGGCACCTGCAGGAATCTGTTCCTTTGCGATGCCGATGGGGGAACCATATTTGAACACCGGTTCCTGTGCCTCAAGAGTCTGAAGTGCAAATTTATGTCCCTGAGGGATGTCTTCTTTTAAGGTGATTTCCTGAGTATCTATGGAAATTACTGTTCCTGCTGTCAATGGAGAAAGGGCAACGGCCACTTTATCGGCAGGATGAATTTTAATATAGTTCTGCATGATTGTTCCTCCTATCACTATAGTGGAAATGAGAAATGTAAGGGCTTACATTAAATGTACGTCTGTAAAGAGCAAAGGTCAAGAGGAAAATAGGAAAAAACCGAAAACCATGAAAATGTATAAAAAATATATAAAAAAATTGTGAAATATTTTGAGGAAAAAGAATTGGCAAGGAAGATTCCTTTGTGTATAATGATAGTAAGATGTAAGGGCTTACATTCAGGCAGTATAAAAAGCAGCAAGGAAGTGAGAAGGAATCATGAATATCTATGATATCGCAGAACTGGCGGGAGTGTCCATCGCTACAGTATCAAGAGTGGTAAATGACAGTCCCAAGGTAAGCGAAAAGACAAAGGCGAAGGTGCGGGCAGTGATGGAAGAACAAAATTATACTCCAAATGTCTTTGCAAGAGGATTAGGATTAAATTCCATGCATACGGTTGGGATCGTTTGTCCTGATGTTTCAGATACTTACATGGCAAATGCAGTGGCTTATCTGGAAAAATATCTGAGAAAATATGGATATGACTGTATTTTATCCTGTAGTGGATATAAATACGAAGATAAAGTCAATGCAGTGCAGCAGATTCTTCAAAAGAGAATCGATGCACTGATTCTGGTCGGATCAAACTATGCAGGAGACGGAGGAAATCTTGACATGGATTATCTAAGTCAGGCTGCCGGTGAAGTTCCGGTTTTTCTGATGAATGGATATATCCGCTGCCCGGGAGTGTACTGTGTACTTTCAGATGGATACCAGATCGTATATGATATGGTGTCGGAACTGATAGAATCCGGAAGAAAAAGAATCTTGTTTCTTTATGATTCTGATTCTTACAGTGCCAAAGAAAAGAAAAGAGGGTACGAGGAAGCACTCAGAGACAACGGACTTCCTGTTTTGGAAGAACTGGAGGTGTTTGAGCAGAATAAAATTTTAAAAGTCCTGGACACGCTTTTGAAACGGAAACAAGAGGATTTTGACGCAGTGCTGGCTACGGATGACGGACTTGCGGTAGGGGCATTAAAATATGTGAAGATGATGGGGCGTTCCGTCCCTCAGGATGTTGAAATCATAGGATTTAATGATTCAGAACTGGCAGTTTGCTGTGACCCTGAATTGTCATCTGTTGACAGCAGGGGAGAGCTTTTGTGCAGGACAATTGTGGAGAGTATGCGTCAGCTTTTAGCTGGTCATTCTATCCGGCACAAAAAGGTCGTGCCTTGTCGTCTGGTAAAAAGAAATACCACAAATTAAACATGGAAGGATTAAAAACATGAAAGGATTAAAGAGATTTTTAGCAGCAGCGTTGTGTGCAGCAATGCTTACAGGGATGTCAGGCTGTACTTCTGTAACGGATGGGAAACGAATCATCCGTATCGCCCATGCACAGTCAGAAACCCACCCGGAACACCTGGGACTTCTGAAATTTAAGGAACATATTGAGGAAAAACTGGGAGATAAGTATGAGGTGCAGATTTTCCCAAATGAACTTCTGGGGGCAGCCCAGAGAGCCATTGAGCTGACTCAGACAGGTGCCATTGACTTCGTTGTGGCAGGTACGGCAAATCTGGAAACTTTTGCAAATGTCTATGAGATTTTCAGTATGCCATATCTTTTTACATCAGAGGAAGCGTATCATGAAGTGATGAATGATACGGATTATATGAATCAGGTATATGCTTCTACAGATGAAGCCGGTTTCCGTGTGCTTACCTGGTATAATGCCGGTACACGTAATTTTTATGCAACAAAACCAATTCATACGCCGGAGGATCTGAAAGGGCTGAAGATGCGTGTGCAGCAGAGTCCGGCAAGTGTAAATATGGTAAAGGCTTTTGGAGCTGCCGCTTCTCCTATGAGTTTTGGAGAGGTTTATACAGCGATTCAGCAGGGCGTTATTGACGGAGCAGAGAATAATGAGCTGGCTCTGACCAATAATAAACATGGGGAAGTAGCAAAATATTTTTCCTACAATAAGCATCAGATGGTACCTGATATGCTGATCGGAAATTTGAAGTTCCTTAACAGTTTAAGCGAAGAAGAGAGAGCTGTTTTTGAGGAAGCCGCACTGCTGTCTACGGAAGTGGAACTGGCGGACTGGGATCAGCAGGTGGAAGAGGCTAAGAAAATTGCAGAGAATGATATGGGTGTGGAATTTATTGACGTAGATGTTCAGGTATTCCGTGACAAAGTAGACGGAGTCCAGGATCAGATGCTGGAAGAAAATCCAAATATCAGGGAATTATATGATTACATCCAGGAAGTAAATGCAAAATACACAGAGGAAGGGGCTGAATGATTATGAAGACATTACATAAAATACGCCAGGTGATTGATGTTACATTAAGCTCTTTGTGCGTGATCATCTTTGCACTGATGGTTATTATCGGAACTTATCAGATCACAACCCGTTATTTTTTCAATAAACCGAGTACCGTTTCAGAGGAACTTCTTACTTATAGTTTTACCTGGATGGCACTGCTTGCATCCGCACTGGTATTTGGCAAAAGAGACCATATGCGTATGGGATTTCTGGCTGACAAATTAACGGGAACTCCAAGAAGAATATTGGAAATCGTGATTGAACTGCTGGTTATGCTTTTGTCAGGAAGTGTACTGGTATATGGAGGGGCTACGATCATGCAGCTTACGATGACGCAGGTAACCGCATCTCTTGGGATTCCAATGGGAATTGTTTACACAGTTGTTCCTCTTTCCGGTATTATCATTGTTTTCTATTCTATCCTGAATATTATTGATCTTGCAGTGGGATATGAGAGAGAACAAAGAGAAGTAAAAGAATAAGAAGGAGGAAAAAAATATGAATGTAGCATTAATTTCAGGTCTGATCATATTAGTATTGCTGTTGATCATGTTGATCGCCGGTGTACCGATCGCAGTTGCTCTTGGAATTTCATCCATCTGTGCTATTCTCCCGATCATGGACACCAGTGTTGCGGTCCTTACGGGTGCTCAGAGAATCTTTTCCGGTATTTCTGTGTTCAGTCTTTTGGCTATTCCGTTTTTTATTTTGGCTGGAAACCTGATGAATAAGGGGGGGATTGCAGTCCGCCTTATTAATCTTGCAAAACTGATCACAGGTCGTGCACCAGGTGCTCTGGCACAGACCAATGTAATTGCCAATATGCTGTTTGGTGCTATTTCCGGTTCCGGTACAGCGGCAGCATCTGCTATGGGTTCTATTATTGGTCCTATTGAAAAAGACGAGGGATATGATCCTGATTTTTCCGCAGCGGCAAATATTGCGACTGCACCAACCGGACTTCTGATTCCTCCAAGCAATGTTATGATTACCTTTTCACTGGTAAGCGGCGGTACTTCGGTGGCTGCTTTGTTTATGGCCGGATATATTCCGGGAATGCTCTGGGGACTTGCCTGTATGTTGGTCATTTTCTTTTTAGCAAAGAAGCGTGGCTATAGAAGCAAAGCAAAATTTACTTTCAAAGAAGCAATGCAGATCATCTTACAGGCGATTCCTTGTCTGCTTTTGATCGTTATTGTTATCGGCGGAATCATTTCCGGTATTTTTACTGCAACGGAAGGTTCGGTTGTTGCGGTTGTCTATAGTTTGCTTTTATCTGTATTTGGCTACAAATCGATTAAGATCAAAGAACTGCCAAAGATTTTTAAAGAAAGTGCAGAGATGACAGGAATCATTATTTTCCTCATTGGTGTATCCAGTATCATGTCCTGGGTCATGGCTTTTACAAATATTCCAACATTGGTTTCTAATGCACTTTTGGCAGTGAGCAGCAACAAGATTGTTATCTTGCTGATGATCAATGTTATTCTGCTGATTGTAGGTACTTTTATGGATATGACACCGGCATGTCTGATCTTCACACCGATTTTCCTGCCGGTCTGTACAGCACTGGGAATGAATACCATTCACTTTGGTATTATGATGATCTTTAATCTATGTATCGGTACCATTACTCCTCCGGTTGGAACGACATTGTTTGTAGGAGTGAAGGTGGGAAATGTTAAGATTGAGACGGTATTTAAACAGTTGTTGATCTATTTCGCCGCAATTTTTATTGTATTGATGCTGGTAACCTATATTCCGCAGATCAGTCTGTTCTTGCCTGGTCTGATGGGTTACGTATAAAAATGAGTTTTGTATTGTTTTAAATAAAGAAAGCGTGTTATAATTTAGGATAAAAGCCCGGCAGTACAATATACAGCCGGGCGAATAAAAAATATAAGGAGGCTGTTCACAATGAAAGCATTTATGGACAAAGATTTTTTATTAAGTACAGAGACAGCACAGGAATTGTATCATGAGTTTGCTTCTCAGGTTCCGGTTCTTGATTACCACTGTCATATTAATCCGCAGGAAATCGCAGAGGACAGACAGTTTGAGAATATTACCCAGGTATGGCTTGGAGGAGACCATTACAAATGGCGTCAGATGCGTTCTAACGGTGTGGATGAATATTACATCACGGGAGATGCACCGGACAGAGAAAAATTCCAGAAATGGGCAGAAACATTGGAAAAAGCAATCGGCAACCCACTGTTTCACTGGAGCCATCTGGAGTTACAGAGATACTTCGGCTATTACGGTGTACTGAACAGCGAAACAGCAGAGGAAGTGTGGAATCTGTGTAACAAAAAAATTCAGGATCCATCCATGAGCGCCAGAAATCTGATCAAACAGTCCAACGTTACCTTGCTCTGTACCACAGATGATCCGGTGGATGATCTGAAATGGCATAAGATCATTAAAGAGGATGAAAGTTTTGATGTACAGGTACTTCCGGCATGGAGACCGGACAAGGCTATGAATCTTGAGAAACCGGATTATCTGGATTACCTTGGAAAGCTGGCTCAGGTTTCAGGAGTAGAGATTAAGACTTTTGCAGACTTAAAAGAAGCCATTGCAAAAAGAATGGAATACTTTGACAGCATGGGATGCTGCATTTCTGACCACGGTCTGGACTATGTGATGTATGCACCTGCTTCAGAAGAAGAAGTGGAAGCTGTATTTGCACAGCGTCTGGCAGGAAAAGAAGTGTCAAAGGCAGAGGCAGCCAAATTTAAAACAGCTTTTATGCTGTTTGTGGCAGGAAAATACGAAGAAATGAACTGGGTAATGCAGCTTCATTACGGATGTAAAAGAGATAACAACAAGGCAATGTATGCGAAGCTTGGTCCGGATACAGGATTTGACTGTATCAGCAATTACACACCGGGAGCTGAACTTACCGATTTCCTGAATGCTGTCAATGAGGCAAAGAATCTGCCAAAGACCATTCTCTACAGTTTAAATCCCATCGATGATGAACTGATCGGAACCGTTCTCGGATGTTTCCAGAACAGCGATGCAGTAGGAAAGATTCAGCAGGGTTCCGCATGGTGGTTCAATGATAACAAGACAGGTATGATGAAACAGATGACATCTTTAGCAAACCTTGGACTTCTTGGTAACTTTATCGGTATGCTGACAGACTCCAGAAGTTTTCTTTCTTATCCGAGACACGAGTATTTCAGAAGAATTATGTGTGAGCTGATCGGTGGATGGGTAGAAAACGGTGAATATCCAAAAGATATGAAGAATCTGGAAAAGATTGTCAAAGGTATTTCTTATAACAATGCTGTCCGCTACTTTGGATTTGATTTAGAAACAAAATAGAATAAAATCTGGAAGAAGGCTGTCAAATCCGACAGTCTTTTTCTATGTGAAAAAGAGCGTGAAAAAAGCGTAGCATTTTTTAAGGTTTTGTGCTACTATAAGACGAATGGTCTAAAGACAATTTAATAAGAAAAAGAAGGAGAAAAACATTGGAAAATCGTAAAATTATCCAGGTGGAAGAAAAAGTGCCGCCGAAACTTTTGATTCCTCTCAGTATTCAGCATATGTTTGCTATGTTTGGTGCTTCTGTGCTGGTACCTTTTTTGTTTGGGATTAATCCGGCAATTGTTTTATTTATGAATGGTGTGGGAACCCTGCTGTTTATTTTTATTACCAAAGGGAAAGCTCCGGCATATCTTGGCTCCAGTTTTGCTTTTATTGCTCCTGCGAGTATTGTTATCAGTAAATTCGGTTATGAATATGCCCTGGGCGGCTTTGTGGCAGTAGGTTTTTGTGGCTGTATCCTTGCCCTGATCATCTACAAGTTTGGTTCAGACTGGATTGATATTGTACTTCCTCCGGCAGCAATGGGACCTGTAGTGGCATTGATCGGTTTGGAATTATCCGGTACAGCGGCAAGCAATGCGGGAATGTTAGATGAAGTGCTGGTTCCGGGAAATGTCATTGTCTTTCTGGTAACCCTTGGAGTGGCAGTGTTTGGTTCCGTTGTATTCCGGAAATTCCTTTCCGTCATTCCAATCCTGATCGCAATTATCTGCGGTTATATCGCAGCTATTGCCTGTGGAATCGTAGATTTTACAGCCGTTGCCCAGGCACCGCTGTTTTCATTGCCAAACTTCTCTGCACCGAAATTCAATGCTCAGGCCATTGTCATTATTCTTCCGGTTATTCTGGTCATTGCTTCTGAGCATATCGGGCATCAGATCGTTACTGGTAAGATTGTAGGAAGAGATCTGATCAAAGATCCCGGTTTGCATCGTTCTCTGTTTGCGGATAACTTTTCCACCATGATTTCTGGTTTTATTGGTTCTGTACCAACGACAACCTATGGTGAGAATATTGGTGTTATGGCTATGACAAGAGTATATAGCGTATATGTGATCGGAGGTGCTGCGGTGCTGTCCATTATCTGCTCCTTTATCGGGAAGCTGACAGCACTGATCAACACCATCCCGGGACCGGTTATCGGTGGTATCTCTTTCCTGCTTTATGGTATGATCGGAACCTCCGGTATCCGTATCCTGGTGGATAGCAAGGTGGATTATGGACGCAGCAGGAATCTGGCTCTTACCTCAGTTATTTTTGTTACAGGACTTTCCGGAATCACCATCCGGTTTGGAGAAATTGAATTAAAAGGTATGGTCCTGGCTTGCATTGTGGGAATGATCCTCAGTCTGATCTTCTATGTGCTGGACAAATTGAATCTTACCAATGATAAGGAAAGTGAATAAAGAAAAATGTAGAAAAGATGCTGCAAACCGAGAGGGGGCAGCGTCTTTTTATGGTAAAAAAGATTAAATGATAGGGATGAAGTCAACATGTATTCAATTTTAATTGTAGAAGATGACACAAATATCAATGAACTTTTAAAAGAGGCTCTGGAAAAGGAGCACTATTCTTGTGTCCAGGCGTTTTCCGGCACAGAGGCCAGGATGCTTTTGCATAGGAACCGCTACAGTGTGGTACTGCTGGATCTGATGCTCCCGGGGATTCCGGGAGAAGAGGTGCTGAAGGAAATCAGGAAAAAGGGGAGCACACCGGTGATCGTGCTCACAGCAAAGGACACCATTGATGATAAGGTGGAGCATTTAAGAAGCGGTGCAGATGATTATATTACAAAGCCTTTTGATGTGAAAGAAGTGCTGGCCAGAATAGAGGTGCAGATCCGCAGGACAGAAGGACTTATAGAAGAAGGAAAAATGAGTTATCAGGGCATGGAGATGGATAAAACAAATTATTGTGTGCGGGTAGAAGGCACAGAACTTTCGAAAATTACCAGGCAGGAATTTTCTATTTTGGAGCTGTTTCTGCGGCATCCGAAAAAAGTATTCAGCAAGGAAGAAATTTTTGAGTATGCCTGGGAAGAACCGTATATGGGAGAAACTAAGACCCTGGATGTACATATCAGCAATATCAGGAAGAAAATCAAAGAAGTGACAGAAAAAGAATACATAGAAACCGTGTGGGGGATTGGTTACCGCCTGCATCCATAATCTTTACTCTTTTTTTACTTTTTATTTGCGATTGGTTAGGATTTCTTCTGTAGAATGAGAGCAAATCAAAAAAAGGAGAAAAAAGATAAGTGAGTATTTATTGTGTACCAACGGCTTGACCAAGGAATTTGGCAGACATAAAGCAGTAAATAAAGTAAATCTTCATGTGAAGAAGGGGTCTGTTTACGGATTTATAGGAAGAAATGGTGCAGGAAAAACCACCTGTATGCGGATGATCAGCGGCCTGGCGGAGCCTACCAGTGGGGAAATTGAATTATTTGGATATAAAAATCAGGATTTGAAAAAGGTTCGTTCACGGATCAGCTGTCTTATTGAAGCACCGGGATTATACGGAAGTATGTCTGCTTATGACAATCTGGCAATCAAATGTAAATTGTTTGGAATGGATGAGAAAAACTATATTGAAACTATTTTAGATGTTGTGGGACTCTCCAAAGTGGGGAAGAAAAAAGCAAAGCATTTTTCTCTTGGTATGAAACAGCGTCTTGGTATTGGACTGGCATTAGTGGGAGAACCGGATCTGCTGGTATTGGATGAGCCCATTAACGGGCTGGATCCCCAGGGAATTGCAGAGATTCGAGATACCATCCTGAGATTAAAAGAAGAACATCATATGACGATTTTAATCTCCAGCCATATTTTGGAAGAATTGTCCAAGATTGCCACACATTACGGTATTATCCATAATGGAAGTCTGCTTCAGGAGCTTACCAGAGAAGAACTGCTGCAGCGGTGCAGTGAGCGTATGGAGATTTCTCTGGAGGAACCGAAGCGGGCACTGCCGGTTTTGGACCGCATGGGCTTTACCAATTATCAGGTAGTGGATAAAAATACCATACAGATTTATGAAAGACTGGATGAAAGTGCACAGGTGAATATGGAACTTTCCAAGGCTGGTATTCTGGTCAAGGGAATCGGGATCACCAGCGAAGAACTGGAACAGTATTTCTTAAATCTGACAGGAGGTGTGCAGAATGCTTAATATGATCCGCATGGAATTATTCCGTATGTTTAAAACAAAAAGCCTGTATGTTATTTGGATGGTTATGATCGCCTGTGTGTTTTTAACCAACAGCCTTTCCGCAGAGGAGATATTAACCTTTTCCATGGAAGAAAAGCAGGAGATGTATGAAGCAGCCATGGATGGTGAAGAATCAGGGAATCTGGGCATGGATGTGACTTTGCCTACAAAACCAGGTGCGGATGTTTCCGTATTTGATGGATTCTATGCCAATGTAAAAGGAAAATTTATAGCTTTATTTATGGTGATTTTTACAGTTCTATATGCTACTGCTGATATTACCAGTGGCTATGTAAAGAATATTGCAGGACAGGTGCGAAACAGAGGAAATCTGATTTTCGCAAAAGCAGCGGCATTGTTGCTTTACGTAGTTCTTACTATGTTATTATTTATTGGGGTTCAGATGCTTAGCAATGCCATATACTACCAGAAACTGGTTATGGGACTTGGAAAAGAATTTTTCCAGTATGCGGCCATGCAGACCTTGTTGCACTTTGCCCTTGTTATGGTGATTATGTGCTTGGCAGTGGTACTTCGCAACAATGTGATCAGCATGATGATCAGCGTCTGCGTTTGTATGAATGTATTAATTATGTTGTATGGCGTTGTGGATCAAGCAGTAGAAAAACTGGGGATTCATGATTTTCATATGATGGATTATACCGTAAGTGGGAAAATTGTAACTCTTGGTATGAATGCAGCACCGAAAACCATGGGTATGGCAGCACTTGTAGGTATTGTATTTATTGTGGTTATGCTGGCAATCAGTATGACGGTATTTCAAAAAAGGGATATTTAAAACATGTATGTCATTATTGGAATATTAATGATGTTGGGGTCAAAAGCTTCTCTATAGTACCTTGAAAAGTTCATATATTT
>NZ_CANTKB010000038.1 GCF_947654165.1 uncultured Blautia sp. | reverse complement strand
TTTTCTTTTATCATACCACATATTTACCATTATTTACAAGCGGTCAGTACACTAGCTGTATCTGGGTTCATATTGCCACAATTAGGGATACTGTGATATTTGCTTCCAGTTGCAGATAGCCATACAGATGCTTCTTGCTCCGCTTTAAATCTGGCTTCTTCTTCGGCTTTGAGCCTTTCTTCTTCCGCTTTTTTTGCAGCTTCCTGTTCCGCTTTGAGTCTTTCAGCTTCAGCCTTAGCCTCTTGCTCCGCTTTTAAGCGTTCCTCTTCTTTCTTTTTCTCCTCCTCAATTCGTTTTTTCTCAGCTTCTTTATCTATTACAGTGATTTTTTTGGTATTACTATTGACAGAACCATTCGCTGTAAAAAATATGGAGGCTGTTCCTGTTTTCTTGAATGTAATAATTGCCTGTCCATCTTTGTAATTTAGATCTGCTATTTGATTAGCGGAAATTCCTAAATCTTCAATTTCAGCGGAATCCGGTATTACAGATACTTTAACTTCTGTAGTATCGTTGATATCATAAGTATCTTGTCCCCACTCAACTTGAATACTCGATATTTCTGGGGCAGTTCCTAACCATCCGAATATTAATAATGATGTTAGAGTTATAGCAATTGAGGTAATGAGTCGCTTTCTTTTTATAGCAGGGTCTGATTTTTTTATTGCAAAATATATTGTTGCGATAATTCCAGGCAACCACATAAAACTGTATATAGCAAGAGCAAAACATACTGCAAAGAAAGCAAGTATATAGAATAAACAGCCTCTTTTCTTTTTATTCTCATTGTTGTTTTGAAATTCTGGTTCTGGATTTGGAACAATTGGTGGAGGTGTGGTAGTTTCCTTTTTAGTTCCACCACTAGATGATTCTGTGTAATAAATACCAGTTCCTGGGATACCAACACTTTTAGTTGTTTTCCCTTTACTGTTCACAGTATAATGCATTCCTTTCCCGCCAAAAGTAACACTGGAGCTCTTCTTGCCAAGATTGACTTTAACTCCAGGAGCTACTTTGAAACTCTTTCTGAACCGAAGTCCCATAGATATTTCCTCCCTCATTTGTATAATTATTAAAACGCCAGTGGCGAATTAACCGTGTGCCAAATATTCAATACTTTGCACATCATCTTTCTGAAAGTCATCTCCCGTAATATGCTTCATAGCATGGAGATATGCTTTCATTTGCTTTTCATAATTCAATCTGGAATTAATAAAAATTGTATAACGTCCATCCTCATTTTCTGTCACAACCTCATTTACGGTCATGTCCATTAAAATAACTTGGTAACTAATCGACATTATTACCACGTTCCTTCTTTTTTAATGCCATAAGCATATTATAAGTTGTTTCTAAATCTTCTGGTGTAGCATCTTTAGCAGCATCAAACAATACACGAAGAGGTTTATTCTCAAACAATGTCTGTGCCATTTCTGCTGTTTCTTCGTTTACATAGTATTGCCTGGATTCATCATCGCTATCTCCGTTCGTAATACTTTCAAGAGATACTCCTAAGAAATCTGCTATTTTTTGAAATTTATCTGATTTTGGAACATATTTCCCATTTTTCCAGTTAGACATGGTTGCTGTTCCAATTCCTGTTTCTTTTGCGACTTTATAATCTGAATATCCTAGTTTATCTCTAATCATACAATAGTTTTCATAGGTGTTTTTTAGCATACTATCTCTCCTTAAAAATAGTTTAGAAAAATAAGCTATTATGTATTGATGAGCTTAGAAAACTATGCTATATTAAACACATAGCTTAGATATATAAGTTAGATATAATAACATAAGTAATATTTCTTATATAACTTAGGTGGTACTTTGATTATATAAGAAATCTTAGCTAATATCAATAAATATAGGTGATAAAGGAAGTGAAAATATGTACAAAAATTTTGCTATGCTTTTAGATAAAACAAATGGAGAGCAGCCGCTGCTTCCAGTGTAAGCGGTAGTTCCGGATTATGGATTTCAGGTTGTTTTCATCCACGAGGTATTGTTCTTCCAGTATGTTCCGGAATCCGGTTTCATGTTCATAAGCCTGAATCAGACGGACGTGCAGGGTCAGGGGAATCTGGGAATACGGGACCATGGATGAAAGCAGTAATGCATGGGTATGTCCGCAGATTTTGTAGTACACACGGACAACGGAAAGGGAGAGGATCCTGTCAGCAAGCTGGATGCTGCGTTTATAAGAGCCATGACGGATGAGACAGCCGGAGTGTCCACAGGTACATGAAATAAGGTTGTAGTTTTCTGTTTTAACTGTTATCATAGGTATGTATGAATGTAGCGAGAGCTATGTTTAGGTGAAGGCAGAAACTAAACTTTGGTAGGGGAGGTTTCTGCTTTCTTAATTTCATAGTTACAAAACCATATGATAACACAAGAGGTCTCAGGATAAAATAATCTGATGGAAAATACGTCAGATTATTTTATCCTGAGACCTCTTTTCTTTTGCCTGAAAAGTGAAAGATCAGTTTGTTATAGTGTGCCCGATAACACTTTTAGTCTGAAAAATTATTTATCAAACAACATTCTTTTAGCAAAGCTATTTCTATATTCAGAAGGTGACAGACCAGTTACTGATTTATAAGTTCTGGTAAAATTGTGGTTGTCTAAAAAGCCTAACTCCTGGGAAATTTGAGAGATTGATTTATTAGTATCTGTAAGCATAAAATTTGCAGCATCAATTTTTGTAGATAAAATAAATTGTTTCAAAGGAGTACCGGTAATAGTTGCGAACAAATGGGAGAGATATTTTTGATTATATCCAAAATGTGCAGCAATTTCTGCAACCTTCAAATTCTTCGATATATTCAGTTTTACATAATCAACAATATCATAATAAAGTTGTTTTTGCACATCTTTAATACTGCTGACTCTCTGGGTACGTATATAGTATTGTCCGTACAATTCCATGAGGATAGTAGTTGTCATAGCATTTAACCCACAGACAGGGTAATCATTTTTTACCTCGTCTTGAAGCTGTTTCATCAAAATTACAACTTTTTCCTGATTCGGAATAGTTCCATGTCTTGGAATAGGAATTTTCTGACTGGAAGCACCAATATAGGCTGGTAGCAGTGCATCAGGAACTTCTTTCGCAGAAGGGATTTGACCGGTGACAAAATGCAGCCAGTAAAAAGAACAGTCAGAAGTCTTTGTACCTTTTCGAATACCTCCTGGCGGAAGCAAGAGAAAATCCCCAGTTTCGACAACAAAAGATTCTTTTTGGTAGGAAAGATAGAGTGTGCCTTCTGTCATAACAATCAGTTCGTAATCGTTTAGGGGGCTCTCCTGATGAATCCAGTCTGGAGAGGGAGCCTGAAATTTACCTGTTAATATATATTGATATATAGTATCTGAAGGTAATTCAAAAACATACATAGATAGCTCTCCTTTGTGTCAGTGATAAAAATATTATAATATTAATTATGCAAAATAACAAGTGTCGTAATGACACTGAATCTGGAAAAAACGGAAAATTGCGAAAATATTCAAGTGATAAAATGACACTAAATATAGAAAAAATATAAAAGAAAAGTACAATTATTGAAAGAAACAAGCTGATTATACAAAAAAAATGGCAATAAGTGAAAAAAGTAAGAAAAAGTATCAAAAAGATATGTATGTATGGTATCAAAAAGTAAGATGTGACAAAATGACACTCATTAAAGAATTGTGATATTTACGGAAGTAAAATCCCAGGATATAATGAGCCTGCACTTGAGAGAGGAGGCAATATTGGTGAATCGTAAAATACAAAAACAGGTAAGAGATTTTCCTTACGGAACAGTAAGGATAAAGGATAGATATAAAAATCATGCATTTAATCTAGAACTTTCCTATTTGTGTTCATTGGATCCAGATAGACTTATGGCGGGTTTTTTTGAGACAGCAGGTTTTGTTCCACCCAAAGAGAGGTATCAGGGATGGGAAGAAACAGAAATTCAGGGACATACATTGGGACATTATATGACAGCAATTGCTCAAGCGTATGGATACACAGGAAATCAGGAACTGCTGGAACGTCTGACATATATAACAGCAGCGTTAGAGAAATGTCAGAGAGAAGATGGATTTCTGTTTGCCAGCCAGGAAGAAATTTTCGACAGAGTAGAGAATAAAAAGCCGGCGTGGGTTCCATGGTACACCATGCATAAAGTATTAAGCGGATTAATTTCTGTCTATACTTATACGAAAAATGAAACGGCTAAAAAAGTGGCTTCTAAATTAGGAGTTTGGATTTACAGACGGTGTACTGCATGGACAGAAGAAACACAGAAGCAGGTGTTAGCAGTAGAATATGGAGGCATGAATGACTGTTTATATGATTTATATGCTATCACTGAAGATGAAAGATTTATAAAAGCAGCACACCAGTTTGACGAAATGACCTTGTTTCAGAAACTATACGAAGGAGAAGATATTCTCAATGGACTTCATGCAAATACCACGATTCCGAAAGTATTAGGTGCTTTAAAACGATATGTTTTACTGGGAGAATCATTTTATCTGGAAGTTGCAAAAAATTTCTGGAATATGGTGGTTGAGCATCATTCCTATATTACAGGCGGAAATAGTGAATGGGAGCATTTTGGAAAGCCTGATATTCTAGACGGAGAGCGGACAGCATGTAATTGTGAAACATGTAATACGTATAATATGCTGAAACTTTCTAAAGAATTGTTTGAGTTGACAAAAGAAAGAAAATATGCGGATTTTTATGAGAATACATATTTGAATGCGATTTTGTCTTCTCAGAATCCGGAAACTGGAATGACTACATATTTTCAGCCTATGGCATCAGGATACTTTAAAGTTTACAGTACACCATATGATAGCTTCTGGTGCTGTACTGGAAGTGGCATGGAGAATTTCACAAAACTTCAGGAGGGGGCAGTATATATGGATAAAGATACCATGTATATGATCCGGTATGAGGACAGTGAAATTATTTGGAAAGAAAACGGGTTAAAGCTGGAAGTTTTCTGCAAGCAGAAAGAAAACTTATATCAGATAAAAATTCTGGTAGCAGAACATGAAGCAAATTCAGAAGGAAAGAGAGTCTGTCTCTTGATTCCAAAATGGAATACACATGCACCAGTGATTCAAGAATATGGGATTTCAGTATCCGTAGGAAGCGACTGGATTTCACTGGATGGAGGTTTGGAAAAAGGAAACGCTATAGAAATTGCGTATTCCATGGAACTTACAGCTAAGAGTCTTCCAGACAATCCTCATGTTCTTGCATTCCAATATGGACCATATGTTTTAAGTGCAGATTTAGGAATAGAACAAATGGATCAAATTTATACGGGTGTAAATGTCCTGGTTCCTCAAAAAGAAATGATTATTCCGGATTATCTTATTTTAGATGAAAAAGATTTCGAGGAGTTTAGACAATATCCAGAACAGTTTTTGAAAAAAACACCTGGAAAAATAGAATTTACCATTGAGAATCAGGGACGAATTCTCACGTTCACACCTCATTATTTAAGATACCGGGAACGTTACGGAATATATTGGTCTATCTATCCGGAGGATTCTAAGGAGTTAGAAATTCTTAAAGAAAGAGAAGAGAGAAGATACAGATTGAAAAAAGAACAATTGGATGTTCTCCCTGTTGGGAACGATCAGTATGAACTGGCTCATCGTATCCGTGGAGAATTTACAGATGCTGAAATGGTGGATGGACATCCATCTCGTTATTGTAAAGAAGAGGGTTGGTTTTCCTATGAACTTCAGGGAGAAATAGAGGGAGCAACTGTCTGCATGACACTTTCAAAAAAAGATGAAGGAAGTGTGTTTACAATCACTGCTATGGGTGGTTTTGAGAAGGAATTTCAGGTAAATGGCAGCCAGGAAGAATACTTTTTGCAAGAAATAGTTCTTCCACCGGAATGTTTTGGGGAAGACGGGAAGACGGTCATAAAGTTCCAGAGTAAAATCGGATTGTGCCGTATTTTTGACGAAATTTATGTAAAGAGACATAAAAATTAAAAAGGAAAGAGAGGAAACAAGCATGAAGAAAAAAGTAGTATCTATGGTATTAGCCAGCATTATGGTGATGAGTACTCTGGCTGGATGTGGAAAAGGAGGGAACAGTGAGCCGGAAAAAACAGCAGATGGAAAAACAAAGTTAAAGGCTTTATTTGTTTCTCACTCCGCTACTCAGGATGTGGAGGAAATGGAGTGGCTACAGGAACTTGAGGAAGAAGCCGGTGTAGAAATTGAATGGGAACAGATCCGCCAGGATTGGGAAACGGTAAAGTCTACCAGATTTGCATCTGCTGACATTCCAGATATTCTAATTAATGCGACTACAGATTCTGATTATACGAAATACACAGGATTGTTTGAAGATTTAACCCCATTGATTGAAGAAAATGCACCTAATATTCAGGAAATGTTTACAGATGTTCCAGATACAAAAGTGTTGGCAACAGCAGGAAACGGAAAAATCTATGGTATTCCCAAAATGCAGACTGTCTGGCCAGAGACAAATACGGTATTATTTTTAAATAAAACCTGGCTTGATAATTTAGGGCTGCAGGTGCCGACTACTTTTTCTGAATTCGAGGAAGTGTTAAAAGCATTTGAAAAAGAAGATGCAAATGGAAATGGAGATCCGAGTGACGAAGTTCCGTTAGATTATAATGCTTATGGAGGAAATAATGCATGGTTTAACTCTGCGTACTCTTTGTTGAAACTTCTTCCTTCTATGGGAATTCAATTAACAGATATCGCAACCGACGGTTATTTTGTGGAAGATAAAACTGTTAAGTGTTATGCGATTGATGAGCGTTATAAATCTTTTATCAAAACTATGAGCCGTTGGTATTCTGAGGGATTAATTAATAAGAATGCTATCACAAATGATTACTCAGCATATCAGTCTTTATCCAGAGGTAATGAGAAGGGAGAAGCTCTTGTAGGTGCATGCTTTGGATGGGAAGAAACAGATAAATTTGGTGCATTATCTGATCAGTATATTGCACTGGCACCGTTAGTTTATGATGATGGAGTGGAAGCAGGTACTTATGAAACATATTGGAATTATGATATGGATCAGTTGAATATGCAGGCAAACAGAATTTGCATGAGTTCTAAATGTTCAGATAAAGCAGCAGCTATGAAATTTATTGATGGATTTTATGATAAGACAAGATCTATAGAAGTATTGTTTGGTGGTGTTTCCGATGGATGTGTGGAAAAAATAGATGATAACAACTATAAAGTTCTTCCTCCACAGGATGAAAATATGGATCCAGGAACATGGAAATGGACAAGTACATTTGCTGACTTTGGTCCTCTGTATATCCGTGAGAGTGTAAATATTGAAATGTCTCAGGATATGGAAAACGCATTGAACGAAAGAACCGTTTATGAAGAGGCACTTGCTAAGAACAATGAAAATATATATTATCCTCAGCTCTTTATGAAATATACAGATGAAGAACAGAACACTATGGCAATGAATCAGGCAAACATTAACAATATTATTGACAATAAGTGGTCTTTATGGATTACTGGAGAAGCTGATATAGAAGCTGAATGGGATTCTTATGTGCAGAGTGTAAAAGATGCAGGTCTTGACCAGGTACTAGAAATCCGTCAGGGTGCGTTTGATAAATACTTAGGAGAATAAGAGAAAGGGCTGTTGCAATTCGTGAAAAATAATGCAACAGCCTTTTGAGTTTGAAGAGAGGAGAAATAAAGAAAGTGAAAGTAAAAAGATATTTTCGGAAAAATTGGCAGCTTTGGATTATGCTTCTTCCGGCTATGCTATATATTTTAATTTTCTGTTATGTTCCTATGTATGGAATCCAGCTTGCATTTCGCGATTATGATTTCACAAAAGGAATTACAGGAGGTGCCTGGGCGGGACTAAAATACTTTAAGCAATATTTTGATAGTCCGATGTTCTGGGTGACTTTAAAAAATACATTCGTCATCGCATTTGCAAGTATTGTTGTTGGATTTCCGATACCTATCATTTTGGCTATGGTAATTAATCAATTGAAAAATAGAAAGTGGAAAAGAACAGTACAGACAACTGTTTATATTCCATATTTTATTTCCGTGGTTGTTATGGTGTCTATCTTGAGAATTATGTTGGCAGATGGAACAGGTGTGGTTGATGGTTTTTTAAAAAGTCTTCATCTAGTTGGAGAAAATGTGAATTTAATGGGGTCAGAAAAAGCGTTTATGCCGGTTTATGTTTTGTCAGGTGTATGGCAGACCATGGGATGGAATAGCATCATTTTTATTGCAGCATTGTCTTCCGTAGATACTCAGTTATATGATGCATGTAAAATGGATGGTGCAAACCGCTGGCAGACAATGATACATGTAGATCTTCCGGCAATACTTCCTACAATTATGATTATTTTAATTCTCAATATGGGTAATATCTTGAATGTAGGATTTGATAAAGTGTTCCTGATGCAGAATAGCCTTAATCTTGGAGCTTCTCAGGTTATTTCTACATATGTTTACACTGTTGGTATTAAGTCTACCCAATTTAGCTTTGGTGCTGCTGTAGGATTGTTTAATACGTTGATTAATTTTGTTTTCTTAGTGGTGACTAATCATTTGTCAAAAAGAGTGACAGGAACCGGTTTAATGTAGGAGGCGTGACATGGCAAAAAGAATAAATCAGATAAAAGAAAAATCAGCAGCTGATAAGATTTTTGGAGCAGTGGTGCTGATTCTGAGTATTATTACATTTATTATTATTGTGTACCCACTTTGGTTTGTCATTATTGCTTCAATCAGCAATTCAAATTTAGTAAATCAGGGAAAAGTAATTTTCTGGCCTAAGGATATTAATTTTTATGGATTTCAGCAGATTATTCAGGATGCCCGTATCTGGAAAGGATATTTAAATACTATTTTTTATGTAGTTGTAGGAACAACCCTAAACATGGCAGTAACTATGCCAGCGGCTTATGCATTATCTAGACCAGATTTTAAAGGCCGTGGGAAAATAATGTTTTATTTTGTGTTCACTATGTTTTTTAATGGAGGGCTGGTTCCACTTTACATGACGATTAGTTCTCTTGGATTGATTAGCACGAAGACCATCTTAGTGGTTATGGTATTAGTAAATACCTATAATTTGATTATAGCAAGAACATTTATCGAAAGCTCGATACCTAACGATTTATATGAAGCGGCAGTGATTGACGGATGTTCTCATTTTAAATATTTCTTTTCAGTGGTGTTACCGTTGTCTAAAGCGGTAATTGCAGTTTTAATTTTATACTATGCAGTATATCACTGGAATGATTTCTTTAATGCTTTGATGTTTAATAGCAATAATGCCAACGATCCTTTGCAGATTGTATTAAGAAGTATTCTTCTTTTGAATGAAGCTTTTGCAAATGGTACAGGTGCTGGAGCTGGAGGTTATGGACAGATGTTTGCAGATCAGGTAAAATATGCTGCAATTATTGTATCTACAGTACCAATTCTATGTGTATATCCATTTATTCAAAAATATTTTGAAAAAGGTGTTATGATTGGTGCCGTAAAAGGCTAATAAATATAGAAATTGGAGAAGTAAAATGGGAAAAATTAGTAAAAGTGGAAATCGATTAATATGGACATTTAATGGGGAAAAGCTGGTTGTGGAACCGTGGGGAGATAATAGTTTCCGTGTACGTAGTACCATGATGGGAGAGATACAGGACACAGATTACGCATTGTTACCTGTGAAGGAGACAAAGAATCCCATTCTTGAAATCAGTACACAGCAGGCAAGCATTACAAATGGCAAGATTAAGGCTGTTTTAACAGAAGATGCCTGGTCGAAAACAGGAACCTTGGCTTTTTATAATCAAAAGAATGAACTGCTTTTAGAAGAACAGGGATGGCATGGAGCTTTAAACTTATATGCCAGAAAATTTAAGCCTATCATTGGAGGAGATTATAGACTGACAGCCAGTTTTGAAAGTTGTGCGGACGAAAAATTGTTTGGAATGGGTCAGTACCAGCAGGAAATCATGGATTTAAAGCATTGTACCATGGAACTGGCTCACAGAAACTCTCAGGCAAGTATTCCATTTGTCCTTTCCAGCAAAGGCTATGGATTTTTATGGCATAATCCGGCAGTAGGAAGAGTGACGTTTGGAAAAAATGTCACTCAATGGGAGGCTTACAGCACAAAACAGTTAGACTATTGGATCACAGCAGGAGATACCCCGGCTGAAATTGAGGAAGCGTATGCAGAAGTTACAGGAAAAGTTCCTATGATGCCAGAATATGGTTTGGGATTTTGGCAGTGTAAACTAAGATATTGGAATCAGGAACAAGTTCTGAATGTGGCAAGAGAGTATAAGAAAAGGAATATCCCATTAGATGTGATTGTCATCGACTTTTTCCACTGGCCAAGAATGGGAGATTTCCGATTTGATGAGAAATTTTTCCCTAACCCCAAAGCAATGAATCAGGAACTTGAAGATATGGAAATAAAACTTATGGTTTCTGTGTGGCCTCAGATTGATTTGAGAAGTGAAAATTTTGAGGAGATGAAAGAGAGAAATTTACTGGTAAAACCGGAAATGGGAGTAAATATTTCTATGACATTTGGGGGAGACAGTTTATTTTTCGATGCAACGAATCCAGAGGCAAGAAAATTTGTATGGGAAAAATGTAAGAAAAATTACTATGACCATGGAATAAAAATTTTCTGGCTTGATGAAGCAGAACCGGAATTTGGTGTGTATGATTTTGACAATTACCGCTATCATCTGGGACCTAATCTGCAAATAGGAAATATTTATCCTCAAATGTATTCCAGAACCTTTTATGAAGGAATGACAGAAGAGGGGCAGGAAAATGTAGTGAATTTAGTCCGGTGTGCGTGGGCTGGAAGCCAGCGGTATGGAGCATTGGTATGGTCTGGGGACATACACTCTACGTATGAGGATTTCCGTAAACAAATCTGTGCAGGGCTCCATATGGGATTGGCAGGTATTCCCTGGTGGACTACAGACATTGGTGGATTTGCTGGTGGAAATCCAGAAGATGAGAGTTTTCGCCAGCTGTTAGTGAGATGGTTCGAGTATGGAACATTTTGCCCGGTTATGCGGTTACATGGAGACAGGATGCCTGCAACTATGCTTCCTGGAAGTGATGGCCAGCCAAACTGCCATACAGGTGGAGATAACGAAGTATGGAGTTTTGGGAAAGAAGTATATGAAATTATGTGCAGTTATATTGCATTCAGGGAATGTATGCGTGATTATACCAGAACCTTAATGGAAGAGGCTCATAGAAAAGGAAGTCCTGTTATGCGTACTATGTTTTATGAATTTCCAGAGGATAAAAAGTGCTGGGAAGTGAAAGAACAGTACATGTATGGAAGTGATTTACTGGTTGCACCTGTAGCATATAAAGATATGATGCAGAGGAAAGTATATCTTCCTCTTGGTGCTACATGGACAGATTTATACACAGGAGAACTTTTTATGGGAGGACAGGAAATCATTGTAGATGCACCATTAGAAAAAATTCCGGTATTTATCAGAGACGGAAGACATCCAGAGTTTATTGGGAAATTGAAAACAAGGTGACAGGAAGAGAGGTTTTACTTATGAGCAGAAGAGCAAAAATGATTCTGGACAAAGAATTCCAGATTGCACCTATTGACAAACGTATCTACGGTTCTTTTATTGAGCATCTGGGAAGAGCTGTGTATGAGGGGATTTACCAGCCAGGACATCCGGCAGCAGACAAGAACGGATTCCGCCAGGATGTGGTACAGCTTGTAAAAGAACTGGATGTGCCGATTATCCGTTATCCAGGTGGTAACTTTGTTTCTAATTTTTACTGGGAAGATTCTGTAGGACCTGTTTCTGAAAGACCTCACCGTCTGGAGCTGGCATGGAGAAGCCTGGAAAAAAATGAGATTGGTTTAAATGAATTTTCAAAATGGGCAAAGCAGGTAAATTCAGAAGTTATGATGGCAGTGAACCTTGGAACCAGAGGAATCCAGGATGCATGTAATCTTCTGGAGTATTGCAATCATCCTTCTGGAACAAAGTACAGTGATCTTCGTATCAAACACGGTGTAAAAGACCCGCATAATATTAAAGTATGGTGTCTTGGAAATGAGATGGACGGACCGTGGCAGATTGGTCATAAGACCATGGAAGAGTATGGACGTCTGGCAGAGGAAACAGCAAAGGCAATGCGTCTTATTGATCCGAGCATCGAGCTGGTTTCCTGCGGAAGCTCTAACCGTGATATGCCAACATTCCCGGATTGGGAAGCAGTAACATTGTCCCATACCTATGATTATGTAGATTATATTTCCATGCATCAGTATTATGGAAACCGTGATAATGACAGCAATGATTATCTGGCACAGTCTGATGATATGGATGATTTTATCCGCACAATCATTTCCACCTGTGATTATGTAAAAGCAAAAAAACGCAGTAAAAAGACCATGAATTTAAGTTTTGATGAATGGAATGTATGGTTCCATTCCAATGCTGCCGATGATGACATCACAGAAAATCATCCATGGCAGGTAGCACCACCGATGCTGGAGGATATCTATAATTTTGAAGATGCCCTTTTAGTAGGTTTGATGCTGATTACCTTGATGAAGCATGCAGACCGTGTGAAAATGGCGTGTCTGGCACAGTTAGTAAATGTAATCGCTCCGATTATGACAGATGCAGCAGGAGGAGCATGGAAACAGACTATCTTCTATCCATTTATGCATGCATCAAAATATGGCCGTGGTATTGCATTGCAGCCTGTTATTTCAGGAACAAAACATGCAACAGCCAAACACGACGAGATTACAGATGTGGAATCCATTGCTGTTTATAACGAAGAAAAAGAAGAAGTGACCATCTTTGCTGTAAACCGCAACCTGGAGGAAGATGTAGAACTTACCACAGATGTAAGAAGCTTTGAGGGATACCGTCTGTTAGAACATATCGTGATGGAAAACGAAGATCTGAAGGCAGGAAACAGCCTGCTGGAAGAAAAAGTTTATCCGACAAATGCAGATGACAGAAGCAAATTGGATAGCGGTATTGTGACTAGCGTGCTGAAGAAAGCTTCCTGGAATGTAATAAGACTGGGAAAATAAAGTTTATAATCATTTCACTTCTTCTTTTCATATAGTGATATTGTAATACTGGAATCCAGTATGTATTTACGGAAAAGAAGGAGTGATTTTTTATGCCATTAAATGGAATGGATGTCAGTCAGTGGCAGGGAGAAATAGACTGGAAAAAAGTAAAAAATGCCGGAATCAAATTTGCTATGATTCGGGCCGGATATGGCAAAAATAATATAGATAGCAAGTTTCATCAAAATGCACAGGGAGCCAATCAAACAGGTATTCCCATTGGTTTATACTGGTTCTCTTATGCGTTGAATACAGAAATGGCAAGAAAAGAAGCTCAGTATACGGCGGCATTGGCAAAGCAGTATAAGATTACATGGCCCATTGCTTATGATCTGGAATATGACACCATAGAATATGCCAGAAAAAACGGAGTTGTGATTACAAAAACACTGGCTACCAGTATGGCCCAAGCTTTTTGTGAAGAAATAAAACGTCAGGGATATATTCCTATGATCTATGCAAATCTGGAATACTTAAACGAGTATCTCGACCGCAGCAGACTTCCTTATGGACTCTGGTATGCACAATATGCACCAGAAGCATCTGTTCGGGAAAAGGCAATCTGGCAATATACCAACAGGAGTATCGTACCGGGGATTCAAGGAGCGGTAGATCTGGATTATGGATATATAGATTACGGAAGTGGAACCACAGTTCCGCCCGAAGAAACAGGTCCACAGGGAACTGTTCTGGAACTTGCCGCTGCAGTCATGGAAGGAAAATATGGAGTTGGTGAGGAACGAAAGAAAGCATTAGGAAGTCGCTATCAGGAAGTGCAAGATTTTATAAATCACATTGCAAGAGCATCTACCAATACATTAGTACAAGAAGTATGGCAGGGTAAATACGGAAATGGTGAAATCCGCAAGAGTGTGTTGGGAGACAGATACCAGGAAGTGCAGGATAAAATTAATGATTATCAACCATACTATTATTACACCATCAGGCCAGGTGATACACTTTCCGGGATAGCACAGCAATTTGGAACAACGGTAAAGAAACTTCAGGCATGGAACGGAATCAGAAACCCGGATATTATTTATGCAGGAACAAAAATCAGAGTCAGATAAGATATTTCTGATGTAAGTCAAAATGTGACAAAGTTCTTAATTTTTTGTTAGGTTTCTGCTTTTTTCAATATTGGAAATAAAAGTATGCTATAATGGCAGTAATCATTTCCACAAGCAGGCAGGTCTGTTTGGTTCGCTGCAAGTGGGAAGAAAAGAACAAAGTGCAGGAGGCCTGTTGTGAAGAAAAAGCTGTTTTTAGGGTGCAGTGTTGCGGTTCTTGTCCTTGGAATCCTTTACGGTGCGGGGACTTATTATTACCGGGACAAATTTTTGCATGGAACAACGATCAATGGAATTTTGTGTGAAAATTTAACGGTGAAAAGTACAGAAGATAAGATTAAAAAGAAAGTTGAGGAGTATTCTTTAGAACTTGTTTTTAAGGAAAATAAAAAAGAGAAGATTCAGGGAAAGGATATTAAGTATCAATATCTTTCATCCGGAGAAATAGAAAAATTAATGGAAAAACAAAATCCATGGATATGGATTTCTGGCTTTTTTGGAAATAAGAAAGAATATAAGGTATCAGAAGAAATTCAGTTCAGTGAAGAAAAACTGGCAGAAAAATTACAGTCTATGGACACCATGAAAGAGGAAAATATGACTTCTTCAACAGATGCTTATATTGCATTTGAAAACAATCAGTTTGTGATTAAAGAAGAAACGATTGGAACTGTCTTGGAGAAAGATATCGTGCTTGCAAAGGTGAAAGAGGCGGTAGAAAAAAGGGAGAGTACATGGTCTGCAGAAGAAGCAGGAGTGTATAAGAAACCAGCAATTACCAAAGAAGATGCTGCATTGAAACATCAGCAGGAGGTATGGAATCAATGTGCAGCGGTTACAGTTACCTATACATTTGGAGACAAGACAGAGGTGCTGAATGGAATGACGGTGAAAGACTGGATGACTTATGATGAAAATGGAAATTATGTGGAAAATCCAGAGCATTTAAAAAGAAATATCAGAGCTTATGTAAATGCTCTCAGTGAGAAATACAATACGGTGGGACGTTCCAGAACCATTACCAGTACGGCTACAGGACAACCGGTGGAAATCAAGGGTGGAAGCTATGGATTTCTCATTGATATCAAAAAAGAAAGTGCACAGCTTCTTGCGGATATTCAGGCACATGCAGATACAGAAAGACCTCCGGTTTATGCCAGAACTGCGGCAAATTATGGGGAAAATGATATAGGAAACACATATGTTGAGATCGATTTATCAGCACAGCATTTATGGTTTTATAAAGACGGGAATATGATCATGGATTCTGATTTAGTATCTGGTACGTATTACAATTCCGGCAGAAGAACACCGTCAGGAACTTATTATTTATATTACAAAAGCAAAAATCAGGTACTGCGGCCGGCTCCGAATCCGGATGGAAGTTATGACTATGAATCTCCTGTAGATTACTGGATGCCGTTTAACGGAGGAATCGGTCTTCATGATGCTAGCTGGAGATATCGTTTTGGAGGAAGCTACTATTTATATAATGGTTCCCATGGCTGTATTAACCTTCCGGTATCTTTTGCAGGAGGATTTTACAACAGTATTGAAGCGGGATGTCCGATTTTGTGTTTTTACAGATAATGTTCAGGAATTTTACCTGAATGTTCTTGCAACCTGGATATTCCTGTAGTATAATGAAAAAGGAGTGAGAGACAAGAACAGAGACTGCGGAGGCAGTCTTTTGGTCTTGTCTTATTCTTTGCCTGACAAGAAATCAAAAACAGAATAAGAAGGGGAATTGTATGATTCAAAAATTTATGGAAGAATTTGAAGATTGTCCGGTGATTGCAGCCATCAAGGATGATGCGGGATTAAAAAAATGCATCCATTCAGATATTCAGATTGTGTTTGTTTTGTACGGAGATATCTGCAGCATCAGCGGTATTGTCAGTGAATTAAAAAAGGCAGGAAAGACAGTTATGGTTCATATTGATTTGATAACTGGTCTCAGCAGCAGAGAAATAGCAGTGACTTATCTAAAAGCCGTTACTCATGCAGATGGCATTATCTCCACAAAACCTGCGGTGATCCGACAGGCAAAAGAAGAGGGATTGTTTGCAATTATGCGTTTTTTTGTGATTGATTCCATTGCATTTGAAAGCATTCAGCGTCAGACAGAGAGCGTACACCCTGATATGATCGAGGTACTGCCGGGAGTGATGCCCAAAGTGCTTGGCAGGATTTGTAAAGAAAGCAGAATTCCTGTGATTGCGGGAGGATTGATTTCAGATAAAGAGGATATTATGGCAGCTTTAAATGCTGGTGCCGTATCCATTTCTACCACCAACCAGACGGTTTGGTTTATGTAAAAAAAATACAGATACGCCGGAGAATAGAGACGAAGCGGATAAGACATGGATTTCCATGTTTAGTTCCCTTTGTCTTTTTTTATTTCGGAAAAGAAGGGAGATAAAAGTTATGTATGATGTTGCAGTAATCGGAGCAGGTGTTGTTGGAAGTGCCATAGCCAGAGAATTATCCAGATATCAGTTAAAAACAATTGTACTGGAAAAAGAGGAAGATGTATGCTGTGGAACTTCAAAGGCCAACAGTGCTATTGTTCACGCAGGGTTTGATGCAAAACCGGGAAGTTTAAAGGCGAAAATGAACGTAGAGGGAAGTCAGATGATGGAGGAACTTTCCCGGGAACTGGATTTTTCATACAAGAGAAATGGTTCTTTGGTACTTTGTTTTGAAGAAAAAGATTTGCCAAGTTTATATGCATTAAAAGAAAAAGGCGTGAAAAACGGGGTTCAGGGGCTGGAAATCATTCAGGGAGACAGAATCTGGGAGATAGAGCCGAATCTTTCCAAGAATGTAAAAGCAATGCTGTATGCACCCACAGGAGGGATTGTCTGTCCATTTAAGCTTACGATTGCTCTTGCAGAAAATGCATATGTGAACGGAGTGGAATTCCAGTTTGATACGCAGGTGGAAAAGCTTGAAAAAATAGAAAACGGATACCGCATCATAACAGATAAAGAGACTTATGAAACCCATTGTATCGTCAATGCGGCAGGTGTTTATGCAGACTATTTTAATAATATGGTAAGCAGCAGAACCTTATCCATCACACCGAGAAGAGGGGAATATTGCCTTATGGATAAGAAGGCAGGGGATTTTGTTTCTCACACGATTTTCCAGCTTCCTACAGCAATGGGGAAAGGAGTTCTGATCACACCCACTGTACATGGAAATCTTCTTGCGGGACCGACAGCAGAGGATATTCAGGAGAAAGACGGTGTGCAGACAACGGCATTTGGAATCGAGAAATTAACAAGGCTGGCGAAAGTCAGTGCAGAGCAAGTGCCGCTTCATATGACCATCACATCTTTTGCCGGACTGCGTGCAACAGAAGCAGGTGGAGATTTTGTTCTGGGAGAGGCAGAGGATGCTCCCGGATTTTTCAATGCGGCAGGAATTGAGTCCCCCGGCTTGTCCAGTGCACCGGCAATCGGAGTTCATCTGGCAGAAGAAGTGAGTCGGAAACTGGGAGCTGAACTGAAAGAAAACTTCGTTGCAAAAAGAAAAGATATTCCCTGTGTTGCAGAGGCTTCCAGAGAAGAAATACAGGCACTTATTGCAGAAGATCCGGCCTACGGAAATGTGATTTGCCGCTGTGAAACAGTCACAGAAGGAGAAATTGTCAATGCCATCCGCAGACCTTTGGGAGCAAGATCCTTAGATGGTGTGAAGCGGAGAACAAGGGCAGGAATGGGCAGATGCCAGTCAGGATTTTGTGCACCGAGAACCATGGAAATTCTTGCAAGAGAACTTGGAAAGTCACCTTTAGAACTTACAAAAGCAGGAGGAAAATCAACCCTGCTGACTGGTGTGATAAAAGAAGATTTAGACTGAGAGGATGGAGGATAGAGGCATGACAACATATGATTTGATTATTATAGGAGGTGGCCCTGCTGGACTTGCAGCAGCGGTTTCAGCAAAAAAACAGGGGATTGATAATCTGCTGATTCTGGAAAGAGATCATGAACTGGGAGGAATTCTTAATCAGTGTATCCACAATGGATTTGGGCTTCATACCTTTCAGGAGGAATTGACAGGACCGGAATATGCCCAGCGTTTTATCGACCAGGCAGCAGAGCTTGAAATCCCGTATAAATTAAACACCATGGTATTAGATATCAGTGCAGAGGGAAGAGAAAAACTGGTAACGGCTATGAACCGTGAGGAAGGTCTTCTGACCCTGAAGAGCAAGGCTGTGATTCTGGCAATGGGATGCAGAGAAAGGCCAAGAGGTGCCCTGCATATTCCGGGATATCGTCCTGCAGGGATTTATACGGCAGGAACTGCTCAGAGACTGGTGAACATGGAAGGATATATGCCGGGGCGTGAAGTTGTGATTCTTGGCTCCGGAGATATCGGGCTGATCATGGCAAGGAGAATGACGCTGGAAGGTGCAAAAGTGAAGGTTGTGGCAGAATTAATGCCGTATTCAGGAGGACTTCAGAGAAACATTGTACAGTGTTTGCAGGATTATGAAATTCCGTTAAAATTAAGCCATACAGTGGTCGATATCCAGGGAAAAGAAAGAGTCACAGGTGTTACATTGGCACAAGTAGATGAGAATAGAAAACCCATACCGGGGACAGAAGAATTTTATTCCTGTGACACCTTATTGTTGTCTTGTGGTTTAATACCAGAAAATGAATTATCAGGTAATATGGGAGTAGAGCTGTCACGGATCACATCAGGACCAGTGGTGAACGAAAGTCTTGAAACTAATGTGGAGGGTGTATTTGCCTGTGGAAATGTGCTCCATGTACACGACCTGGTAGACTATGTTTCAGAAGAGGCTGGAAAAGCAGGATGTCATGCAGCAGAGTATATCCGACAGTGGGATATGGAAGAATCAAAGGCAGACCTGGAAGAGAAAAAGACCATAGAAATACAGACCATGGGAGGAATCCGTTACAGCGTTCCTCAGATGATACGTCCGTCTCATATGGAAGAAAAGCTTACCGTTCGTTTCCGGGTAGGAGCTGTATTTAAAAATGTATATATCAGTGTTTATCTGGGAGAGAAACGCATCATTCATAAGAAAAAGAAGAAAATGGCTCCGGGAGAAATGGAACAGATTATATTGAAAAAAACAGATTTGACATCTGCAAAGGGATTGGATAAAATTGTAATGAAAATAGAGGAGGCAGAATAATGGAAACAAGAGAATTAATCTGTATTAACTGTCCTTTAGGATGCGGCCTTGTGGTAACCATGGAACAGGGAAACGTAATCAAAGTAGAGGGAAATACCTGCCCAAAAGGAAAAGAGTATGGGGAAAAAGAACTGACAGCACCGGCACGTATTCTTACCTCCAGTGTGCGGGTCCGTGATGGAAAATTGCCCGTTGTTTCTGTTAAAACAGCCTCAGATATTCCAAAATCAAAAGTAAAAGAATGTGCAGCAGCCCTGAAAAAAATAGAAGTAAAAGCTCCTGTATCAATAGGGGATGTTGTCGTAAAGGACATCTGTCATACAGGGGTAGATTTAATCGCTACCAGAAATGTACAGATGAAATAAGGAGAAGTGCATGGTAGATTATACAGGAAAACAGGCAGATGTATTAAAAAAGAAAACCTTATATCTGCTGGATATGGATGGAACTATTTACAATGAGAATCAGATTTTTGAGGGAACTTTAGATTTTCTCAGAGCCATCGAAGAACAGGGCGGACAGTATATTTTTATTACAAATAATTCTTCAAAATCGGTAGAGGATTATGTGAAAAAAGTCAGAGACATGGGGATTTCGGCAAGCTATGAGCATTTTTATACATCGAGTCAGGCTACTGCAATGTATCTGCAGGAAAATTACCCTGGTCAGATTGTGTATTGCATGGGAACAGATTCTCTGGTGCAGGAACTTCGGAAAGCAGGCATTGAAGTTGTGACAGAAGTAGATGACAGAGCATCAGTGGTTCTCATCGGGTTTGATACGGAAAATACCTCCGAAAAAATCAGAAATACCTGTATCATGTTGGGAAAAGATGTGGCATATCTTGCCACAAATCCGGACTTGGTATGTCCTGTCAGTTTCGGATATATACCGGATTGTGGCTCCATGAGCATAATGCTGAAAAATGCTACAGGAAAAGAACCATTTTTTATTGGAAAACCTGAACCGATTATGGTAAACTGTGTATTGAAAAAACAGAATAAACGTCCGGAAGAGGCTGTGATCGTAGGAGACAGACTTTATACAGATATCAAGACCGGGGAACGTGCCGGAGTAGATACTATCTGTGTTCTGTCAGGGGAGGCTTCTATGGAAGATATTCAAAGTTCAGATGTGAAGCCAACGTATATTTTTGAGAGTGTAAAAGAAATATACGAAGGACTTACAGAGTAATATCAAGGGAAAGATACAGCAGGAGATAGTTGGAGATGAGATACCAGAAGATAGAAGAAGGAATTTTTCTTAGACGGCCGAACCGTTTTATTGCCCATGTGGACATAAATGGGGAGGAAGTGGTATGTCATGTGAAAAATACAGGGAGGTGCCGGGAATTATTAGTTCCCGGTACCCCTGTTTTTTTGGAAAAAAGTGACAATCCAAAGAGAAAAACCGAGTATGATGTAATTGCTGTGCAGAAGGGAAAGAAGCTCATTAATATGGACTCCCAGATTCCAAACCGGGTAGTGGAAGAGTGGCTAAAAGAAGGGAATCTGTTTGGAAAAGAAGCGATCATCCGCAGGGAAGTTTCCTATGGTTCGTCCCGGTTTGATCTTTATATTGAGAGTGGGAATCGGAAAATTTTCATGGAAATTAAAGGGGTTACCCTGGAAGAGAACGGAGTAGTGCGGTTTCCGGATGCACCGACCCAAAGAGGTGTGAAACATATCAGAGAATTGTGCCAATGTATAAAAGAAGGATACGAAGCATATATTATGTTTGTTATACAGATGGAAGAGGTAAAATATTTTGAGCCAAATTACAGTACACATCCGGAATTTGGGCAGGCATTACAGGAGGCTGAAAAAGCAGGTGTACATATTCTGGCATATTCCTGTCAGGTGAGAAAAGACTTGATTAATCTGGCGAAACCTGTTAGGGTTTATGTGAATGGAAACGAAGAATCAGAAGAACAGGAGAATTTATGTTAGAACAGATTGCAGAACCGCTTCTCCAGTGGTTTGATGAAAAGAAACGGATTCTTCCGTGGCGTCAGGAGCCAACGCCTTATCATGTATGGATTTCTGAAATAATGCTGCAGCAGACCAGGGTGGAGGCTGTAAAATCTTATTATACCAGATTTACAGAAGCATTGCCGGAGATTGCGGATTTGGCTGTTTGTCCTCAGGAACGTCTGTTAAAGCTTTGGGAAGGACTTGGATATTATAACCGGGTAAAAAACATGCAGAAAGCTGCCATAGAAGTGATGGAAAAGTATGGTGGAGTTTTACCGGCAGATTATGAAAAACTGCTGAAATTGCCGGGAATAGGGAGCTATACGGCAGGTGCAGTGGCTTCCATTGCGTATGGGATACCGGAGCCGGCAGTAGACGGAAATGTACTGCGGGTTATTACCAGAATCACGGAAGACCCGGAGGATATTCTCAAACAGTCCATGAAAAAGAAAATTGAAAATCAATTGAGAGAGGTCATGCCAAAAGACCGTCCGGGAGATTTCAACCAGAGCCTTATGGAACTGGGAGCAACAGTGTGTGTGCCAAACGGGATGGCAAAATGCGAACAATGTCCTATTGCACATTTATGCAAGGCAAGAGAACACGGAACTGTCATGGAATATCCCCATAAGGCACAGAAAAAGCAGAGAAAAATAGAAGAAAAAACAGTTTTGGTGATTCAAAACGGACAAGAATTTGCTATTCATAAACGTCCGTCAAAAGGGCTTTTAGCAGGTTTATACGAATTGCCGAATCAGGAAGGATATTTGTCCAGAGAGGAAATTCTGGCGTATGTAGAGAAGCTTTCGTTGATGCCTCTGCATATTGTAGAAGCAGGGGAAGCAAAGCATATATTTTCTCATGTAGAGTGGCATATGAAGGGTTATTTCATAAAAGTAGCTGCTACCGAAGAGAAAAAAGTAGGAGATTTAATTTTTGTTGATAAGAAAGAATCAAAGGGAGAATATCCCATTCCTGCTGCATTCAGTGAATATAGAAAATACATCGAGGAGGACTTTTAGATGAAATTATTGTCAATAGCAGTGCCCTGTTATAATTCACAGGACTATATGAGAAACTGTGTGGATTCCCTTTTAGAAGGTGGAAATCTGGTGGAAATCTTAATTGTGGATGACGGCTCAAAAGACGATACGGCAGCAATTGCAGATGAATATGCTGCGAAATATCCTCATATTATCAAAGCAATCCACCAGGAAAACGGAGGTCATGGTGAGGCTGTAAATACCGGTATTCGAAACGCAACGGGATTGTATTTTAAGGTAGTAGACAGTGATGACTGGGTAAACAAAGAGGCATATCTGGCAATTCTGGAAAAGCTTCGTGAAATCACAGGAGGTCCTCAGACTCTTGATATGATGATCAGCAATTTTGTATATGAAAAACAGGGAGCAAAGAGAAAAAAAGTCATGCGGTATAAGAATTATATGCCGGTGGATCAGTTGTTTACCTGGAAAGAAATGGGGAGAATGCCCATTGGAAAATACATCCTTATGCATTCTGTGATCTACCGTACCGGGCTTTTGAGAGATTGCGGACTGGAACTGCCGAAGCATACATTTTATGTGGATAATCTCTTTGTATATCAGCCGTTGCCACATGTAAAGACTATGTATTACATGGATGTAAATTTCTATCGTTATTTTATTGGAAGAGAAGATCAATCCGTTCATGAGGATGTGATGATCCGAAGGATTGACCAACAGCTTTTGGTAAATAGAATGATGATTGATACCATTGCAGGAGTCAAAAATATTGATAAAAATATTAAACGTTACATGCTCCGTTATCTGGAAATTATCATGGGTGTTTCTTCTATCATGTTGATCCGTTCAGGTACAGAAGAAAACCTGGAGAAAAAGAAAGATTTATGGAGATATTTAAAAAACGCAGATATCCGTATTTATCGAAAGCTGTATATGGGAATTATCGGAAGAGGCGTCAATCTGCCTGGAGGAAGCGGAAGAAAAACGGCAGTAGCGATTTATAAAGTAGTACAAAAGCTATATGGATTTAATTAAAAATGCTGTGGCATATCAGAGAGAAAGAACATCCTCTGATATGTCACAGCTCTTTTTTCTCAATGAACCAAGACGACTCAAACACGTACAGGTTCTTTGACCGTTATTGTTTTGGAACGGTATAAAAACTGATAACATACGATGTTTAATGCAAATGCAGCAATGACATCTATTACAGTATGTTGTTTTAAAAATACAGTTGCAAGAATGATCAGAACCGTGAGGATCCACACACCTGCCAGAAAGAGTTTATGGTTCTTAAACTCTTTGTGATGGAAAATGGCAATACAACAGGCAACAGAGTTAAACACATGTATGCTTGGGAGAATGTTTGTAGGTGTATCTACAATATAAAGGCTCCGCACAAGTTGGATAAAGATACTGTCGCCGGTAAGGGTTGGGCGAAGATTCTGTCCATTGGGATAAATCAGGGAAATAATAATAAATAAAGTCATTCCAATGCCCAGAGTGCAGATCAACTGCCAATATTCCTTTTTGTTTTGATTGATAAAACTGAAGTAGATCACTGTGGCTGCAATATAGAAAAACCACAGAAGATAAGGGATGATAAAATATTCGCAAAAAGGAATATAGTCATCCAGTGCAACATGAATAATATTGGGACGCACATTACGCTGTTCTATATAGCGGAAAGCCAACATATACAAAACTCCGTAAATCGGAATAATCCAAGTGTGGCTGTATTTTTTCAGAAATTTCACAGTAACACCCCTCGTTTCTGTCTTTCAATAATGAATTTTTATTACTTGGCTATTATAGCACAGTCAATTTGCTATCACAATGCAGTTTATAGTACTTTTAGAATTTACACAGTATGTTTATGGACGGGGATAAAACTGTCAAAAATAATAGAATCAAATTCAGGAAGATTTTGTTCAAAAGCAGTTTCGGAACGTACCGTCCAGGCAAAAGTAGGGGCATGATACAGGCATTTGTTCAGTAAAAAACTGACATTATGTCTGTCTTTATAGCAGTAAGCGATAAAATCAGGTCTTCCGATAAAATTCAACAGCAGATATTTTACAAGAAAAGAAAGAAAGTAGCCGCCCTCAGCCACAGGACGTGTAAGGTTTGCAGAGAGCTGTCCCCGTACTACTTGCTTTCTGTTTTTTTTGTACCAGCGAAGGGCAAGAGGATTGAAAGATTCAATACAATAATTTCCATGGTAATGCTGGAGAAGGCTGTCTGCCAGCTCACAGGTACGGGTATTAAGGCAGGGAAGTTTAATTTCCACCAGAAGAGGCACCTGACCGTTTACCAGTTTCAGAACATCCTGAAACAGAGGAATGCATTCTTGTGTATGGCCCAGACAGAGATTCTGCAATTCCTGGTATGTCATTTCACATACAGGAAGATCAATGCCGCACATGCGTGAGAGGGTGTGATCATGAAATACTACAACCTGCTCGTCTTTGGTAAGTTGTATGTCCAGTTCAATTCCATAACCTTTCTGTACAGCTCTTGCAAAAGCCGGCATGGAATTCTCCGGAATGCTCTGATCAGGGGTAAAAAGCCCACGATGTGCAAAAAGACAATGGAGAAAAGTATGTACATCCTGTTTTCTTCTGAGGTTTGGCATAATGCAATAAAAATAGAGACAGAAAACAAAAAACAGGATAAAAGCAGTAATCCATAGCAGTTTCATAGTGTTTCACCTCATTCTATCTTTTGATTGTTTTGATTTTTTCTTTTCCGAAAGTAAAGGTGACCTGTGTGGCTGTTCCTGGTATTTCCCCGTCACAGTGCACAGGCAGAGGTTTTTGGGTGATGACTTCCATATGACGGCATCTTTTGATATGTACTCCGCGAAACAAAGTATGTTTCCCAATAAAGGCAGTGGGAAACAGAGTGAGGATTTTTAACTTGGACAATTCTCCCACCAGACAGAAGTCCAGAAATTCATCGTCGTATTTTGCATCAGGACAGAATTTCGCACCGCCTCCTTCATATTTCATATTCATGGCAGCAAGAAAGAAAAATTTTGGAAAACGTAAAGTTTTTTTATGATCCAGACGGATAGAAATTGGGCAGGGTTTAAAAATGATCAATTGTTTCAAGGCAACAAAAACATAGGTCAGTTTACCTAGTTTTAGCTTATTTAAAATTTTTTTCAGTGGTGTGACAGAAACCTGGGCACAGATTCCCGCATCATATCCGATACCGCTGCTCACAATAAAATATCTGGAAAAATCGGGTGTCCTGGTCTGTCCAATGTCCAGACTGATGATTTCTTTTGGACTTAGAATCATGCTTATACAGGAGTAAACATCTGTAGGAAGACCAAGTCCTCTGGCAAAATCATTGCCAGAGCCTGTTGGAATATAACCAAGGGTAATGTGTGAAAAATCAGTCTGCATAAGCCCGTTGATGACTTCGTTTAGTGTGCCGTCACCTCCAAGTACTCCCAAGGTACAGGGAAGAGAAAGAGCGGCGATCTGTTTTGCTAATTCCATAGCATGCCCTTTATATTCTGTAAAAAAAGCTTCGTATTCGATATTTTTTTCATTTAATATTTCCGCTGCCTCCTGCCATAGATTTAATCCATGACCGGAGCTGGAAAGTGGATTTATAATAAAGTAATACATAATCAATCTGCCTGCCAGTTTCTTAATTTTCATGGGCCGCCACAGCAGGCACTCAGAAAGCTACCTGTTGTGATGAGCCTTTTTTTCATTGTAGCAGTTTCAGGCAGAGAGAACAAGAAAAAGTTTCTTTCGGACAGTTCCATGCCGGAGAGACAGAGTATTTTGATTTTTTCAATCTTTTTAGTTTGGCCTATTTTTTCATAGCACAGATAGGCTAAAAATTTTTTCCTGTCTATTTCCACCTACACTTTTTCTTCCTCAGTAGGCTAGATTTCTTACAGGATTCATTCTGGCTTACATTTCCTATGGCAAAGGTAGGTTGGAATGCTGTCTTTCTATTTTCCAACTTATCCAGGTCGTTTTTTTGTAGGCCGCCAGAAGAGATTCTTCATTTCCAGCCGATTTGGACTGTTTTTTTGTAGGTCAAAATACTTATTACGGGAGATTTAGCCTACTATAGGGTAGGTGGGGCTGCAGTAAGGAACGTACTGTATCCGGCACGCCGCAGCTTCTGCTCCATTTTTACTGCATTCTCCAGAACACGGAAGGCACCTACCTGGACTTTATACATGCCATCTTCATAGAGGAGAAATGCAGGAAAACCCTGATCAAGAAGTTCATAGAGCATATGATCGGCATTGGCACGATCACGAAAGCTGCCTGTCTGGACACGGTAATACATAGTATGCTCCGGTGGCTCATTTTCAAGAGTTTCTTCGTTTAAGGTACCGAGAATACCAGAAGCAATAGACTGAGCGATTTCAGAAAATTCATCATCAAATTTCTGGTTGTCTGCATCGGTGTTGAGAAATCCGGTTTCAATCAGGAGAGCAGGCATTTTGGTCCTGCGAAGTACCACCAGTCCCGGTCTTGCCTGGACACCAATTTCACGGAAGCCAAGTTCTCCTAAAGCACCATTTATGTTTTCGGCCATATCCAATTTTTCACCGGACTTATCATATACCAGTACCTCTACACCATTGTACTGGTTTGGCATAGGGCTGGAATTGCGATGAAATGAGATGAAAAAATCAGCACCAGAGGCGTTGGCAAGCTGTGCTTTTTCAAAGGGAGTCTGGTAAATGTCGGTTGTTCTTGTGTATTCTACATCCACTCCGTTTTGGGATAAAATATCACCTACGGCCAGGGCAAGTTTCAGATTGTCATCTTTTTCAAGCCGACCTTTATAGGAGGCACCTGCGTCGGCACCCCCATGTGCTGATTGTAGTTTACGCAAATTGTGATATGTATTCCCCAATATATATGGGGAGTTAGAAATGTATTGAGATTAGATAGCCTTTTTCTCCAAGTCCTCACAGTAAACGCTTGAAAATAAATGTTCCAGTTCATTTCCGAAGTTGTATGAGATTTTAAGTTTGCGGTTTTCATAAACTGTTATCTGGTCTATCATTTCCACAATAATATCTCTGTCTAATTCTTCAATGTCTTTCAGTTCCAACAACCGCCTTAACCACGGTGTTTCAAAAACATCTTCTGTTACACTTTCCTTTTTCTTTTCTTCCAGCGTTTCAATTTGTTTGGAGTAAAGCGTTTCTTTTTGTTGATAGTCCTCTCGATAAGAAAGAAATTCTTCTTTAGAAATCAGTTCGTCTTTGTAATCTTCATAAATTGACTTTTTCAACTTCTTCACTCTTTCAAGCTCTGCTTTTAACTTTATCAGTTCTATGTCTGTTGATTTTCTGATTTTTGTTGCTGTGAAAGATTGTGATTTTACAAGTTCCTGCAAGTTCTCTACATTGCGGATAATCTGCTTTAAATCTCCCAGCACAATATCATTCAATACTTGAAACGGGAGCGTGTGCGGAGTGCAATAATCTTTTCCGCTTCTTTTGTAAGTTCCACAATAGAATGAATAGGACTTACTTCCGTCAGCACGTCGCCAGAAATTTTTCATCATTGCCCGACCACAATCGCCACACTTAATAAAACCTGCAAAGATATTTTTATTTGTTTCTAAATCAATATCCCTATGCTTTTTCGTCAGCAGTTTTTGTACCTTATCCCACAGTTGACGGTCTATAATCGGTTCATGTGTATTTTCAACCCTTATCCAGTTTTCTTTCTCAACTGAACGCTGTTTGCTTCTCATACGTTGATGTTTCTTTCCTTGTACCATATTTCCAATATAAAGCTCATTTTGTAACATCACTTTAATCGTGGAATACGTCCAATAAGAAGTTTTCTCTAAACGGTTGCAATTTTTGTAATTTTCGCCGTTGAGCTTTTTATATTCCGACGGACAAAGGATACCCTCTGCATTTAGTATTTTGGCAATGCTTTGTTTTCCTATTCCTTGTGCATACATAGTAAATACTCTTTTTACAACTTCGGACGCATATTCATCAATCACAAGTTTATTCTTATTTGCAGGAGATTTCTTATAACCATAACTTGTAAAAGCTCCGATAAATTCTCCTGCTTTCTGCTTTGATTTTACTGTCGCTTGAATTTTATTAGAAATATCTCTGGCATACTGTTCGTTGAATATATTTTTAATAGGAAGTAACATATCGTATGCCTGCTTCATACTATCAATATTATCTGTTACAGAAATAAAACGAACATTAAGCTCTGGAAATATTCTTTCCAAATATCGCCCCGTATCAATGTAATCTCGTCCGAAACGGGAAAGGTCTTTTACAACAACACAATTTACCTTGTTATCTTCAATGTCAGCAATCATTCTATGAAAATCTGGTCTATTAAAATTCGTTCCCGTAAAACCGTCATCAATATAAACATCATATAGGATAAAGTTATCATGCTTGTTCACATATTCTGTTAAAAGTTTTCTCTGATTTCCTACACTATCGCTTTCTTCCTTATCTCCGTCCTCTCGTGATAATCTAATATAAATAGCCACGTTAAATAAGTTTGAACCTTTTTGATAAATCATTTTTCCACCTATTCAACTGCCGTACCTATGATAATATTATACCATAAAGTAAGGCTTCTTTCCATTGTTTTCAAGGGTTTTACCCTCTTGATAGTCCTTTTTTTACATGAGATTTCACGATACGGATAAGCAATTCCTCTACGGAAAATTTACCTAAAAATTCCCGTTCTACGATATATTGTGCAGGTTCTTTTTTAGCCAAGTTATCAGCCCCCTTAGTCAGCTATCTATTCTCAACATACGCACATAGGCTTATCCAATATGCGTATTTTTCACAATGTTACAGAAGCAGACAGACGGCTTTGGAAAGCTCCGTTAGTATCTCAACTATTCCCATTCTTGTGGGCAGAACCGCACCATGCGGACGTATCATTATTCTGTGAGCATAGGTCGTGGCAAAGCGACTTTTCCAACAGTCGCTCTCGGATCACTGCGTGGGTCGCTCGCTTTATTTTGAAAAGGTCGTGGCGTACAGTCCCCGTGGCTCGCTATCTCACAAACGTATCTGTCTGCTTTATTCAGTTGTCAAAGAGCTGTGGCGAAAGCGTGTTGCTTTCATGTAAAAGCAGGTGCAGAGCAGGAAAGAGGGGATTGAACAAATCATGCTCTGCGGTTACTGCTTGTTATTCTTCTTCGATTTCTAAGGCAATATCAAACCCTAAAATCATTTTGATAAGTGCTTCTCTGATAAGTCCCTTTAACTCCATATCTACAACAATATAAACATTGCCGTATTCATCATAGAGTGGACGCA
>NZ_CANTKB010000037.1 GCF_947654165.1 uncultured Blautia sp. | reverse complement strand
GTCCTGTGCGCTTATGCGGTATTAGCAGCCATTTCTAACTGTTATCCCCCTGTATAAGGCAGGTTACCCACGCGTTACTCACCCGTCCGCCGCTCAGTCACCTTACCTTCCTTCCGAAGAATTCCGTTAAAGTGCTTCGCTCGACTTGCATGTATTAAGCACGCCGCCAGCGTTCATCCTGAGCCAGGATCAAACTCTCTGATAAAGTGTTTGTCCAAGTTCAAAATTAACTTTGGCTAATTTATCCCTTTTACTGTTTTGGTTCGTTTAGAACCGTTCGTTTTGTTACTAATGAATGTAAAAGAATTTTCGATTCATGTGTTTCACTGTTCAGTTATCAAGGTTCCTGTCGTTCTTGCGACAGCCATACTAGATTATCATATCTTTTTGAGCTTGTCAAGAACTTTTTTTATTTTTTTGAAACTTTTTTCTGAGCTGTTTCCGCTCGTTTCTGTCATTTGCGACATCTAGTCTAGATTATCACATCTGAGCAGGTCTGTCAAGCACTTTTTTCTTCTTTTTTGAAGTTTTATGTGCGTCTGTTCGACAGCTTATTTAATTTATCATATCTTTTATGATTTGTCAACAACTTTTTTCTTTTTCTTTTCACCAATTTTACTTAGCAAATCGAATTTGCTGACTGAGCTATAATATATCACTTTACCTGTCTCGTGTCAACAAAAAAACAGGAGATTTTTCCATTTCTCCTGTTTTTTTCCTAATGCAATATTTCTGACATAAAATCTAGCAAAATGTTATTTTCATATAGAAAACAAGTGATCTCATTTTCTTTGATTAATGCTGTTGCTTCTTGTGCCCATGCCGCATCCCAAAATAAAGTAATGATCAAAAAACAAATCCAGATAAGAAAAACACCCTGAACGATCCCCAGCACTGCTCCTCCTACCCTGTTAAGTAAGCTTAACACAGGAAGGGAAAATATTCCATCCAGCATCCCCACCAGCAAATTCATAAATATACTCACTAACAGGAAAGTAAAAATCAGACTGATACTTCCTATTGCCATTTTAGCAATACTATGAGACAAATATTCACTAAACGTCTCTGCCAGCAAGCTTTGATAACTCTCAGCATTATTGTTTTCTGTCAAAATCTTTTTCATACTCTCCGGCAGTGGCAGTTCAGAAATAAACCGCTCTTGTTCCTCTTTATTTTCCAGAACAGCGGTAATGCTCCCTTCACATTTTTCCTGTACTGTATCATATATAGGAGTATTTTCTGTCAAAAAACGGCTCATATATGGATTCAGCAAAGCACCAAAAAACAGTGTAAGGATTACGGAAATCAGAGAAAAAGCCGATCTCACCATCCCACGTTTTATCCCCTGAAAGATACACAGCACAATAACAGCCAGTATAACAACACTAAGCCAGTTCATAGAATCACCTTTCTTTCCCAGCCATTATTTTAGCTTTATCGTATTAATTCCGCTCTCCGAAACAACCATATACCGTTTCGAAGCTACCTGGAAAATATTCTTAACTGCTCCCTCTTCCATGGTTCCTTCAAATTTTAAAATTCCTTTTAAATTATACATCATGACATCGTCTGAATTACACATAATAATCATGTCACCGCTTATGCTGATATCCTGATATCCCTTGTCAAATGCTTTGGAAAATTTCTTTCTTCCTGATGGATCAAAAAGCTGAAGAATATATGGTTTATCTTCTTCTGTTCCCTTTAGTATCAATCCAAAGTATTTATCATCGTAAAAAGTACTGATGATTTCTTCCTGCAAGGTCTCTTCTTCCTTCTTTTCTACAGTTCCATTACTATCAAAAATAGTATAGCCATCATCCCGGAATGCAACTGCGGTCTGTTCATTTACATAAATCACCTGTGGAATCATAGTATTTTCATATGTGTAGTCAGCAATAATATTATCAACTTTATTCTGCCCTTCTACCCCAAAACTGTAAAATACAATTCTGCTGGATATCTGTCCCTCTTCAATATAGAGGTAACTGACCATGATGATATCACCATCAGGGGACACTGTGATATCCAAAGGATATCCAGGATTTTCCATTCGTGTCTGGTTTTCTGCTATAACACTTCCATCGGCAGCATAGTAATTAATCCAGGTTTTTTCTCCATCTTCCAGAATTGCGGCTACAGAGCCTTTTTCTGTGACTTCCGCCTGAAGAATCGGGAACTTTGTTTCAATAGGTCCAATCGGTTTGTCCTTTTTCAAAACATACATAGATGTTCCCTTCCGGTCATAGATCACTGCGTACTCTCCTCTTACATCAGATGCCGGATTGCTCATTTCATAAGTCTGATTCCAGACAATTTTCTGTGACTGGGAAAGCAGATATGCACCATCATCTCCATATTTTAAAAGGCAGTCTCCTAATTGTGTGTAACCGGCTGATTGCGTATCTTCGTTTTCCGCAGATGACAAAACCTGATAATCCCGGTACACATGAAACCTGATTCCGGCAAGAACACCAATAGCCAGCAATAAGACAGCAATGGAAATCCAAACCGAGCGTTTTATTTTAGTCAGCAATTTTATCTTGTCCTGATATAATTCTATGATTTTGCTCTCATGCCCTTTTTTCCGACTTTGAAATCCTTTGTTTTGAGCATCAGAATCTTCTTCTTTGATTTTTCCTTTTATGTATTCTTTCAAATCCATAGATTTCTTCCTTCATGTATTTTTAGGTAAGTATAACACAAAAATTTATGGTAGTAAAATTATTTGTCCCGGATATATGGTGTCTGTTTCTGACATGTTGTTCAATTCACATATTTCTTTAATTTTTTTGATTGTGCCATAATTTTTAACACTGATTCTGGTCATCGTATCCCCTGGCTGTATTGTATAGGACTGATGAGCCGGTGTATCTGCTGCTGCTTTTTCCGGTTCGGTCTGGTTTTGAACTTCCTGCTGATTCCTATCTTGGTCTTCTACTTTTTCTGCTATCTGCTCTTCCTGTTTTTCTTCTTTTTGATCCTTCTTTGCAGATGGAGCATTAACTGGCGTCACAGCTTCTTTATTCTCTTCCTGTCTGGTATTTTCCAAGTCTGCAAGAACTGCTTCTGTTCCTTTTAGTTTTTTATAATCATTTAAGTATAATACTCCAACCGCAAGAACCGCAGCAGCCGCACATACACTGGCTGTTTTAAACAGCGGAAACCCTGCTTTTTTTTGTTCCTGTTCCGTTTTTTTCTCTATTTTTTTTCGAAAAGTGTGCACGGCTGCATCATCAACCTCTTCGCTCTTTTTCTCTGATTTTTCATTTTGAGAAACCAGATAGTTCCGCATAGCCTCATTTTTTTCATAATATACATAAAACCCGGTCTGCCGTATCATTTTCCCATCCTCATAGCGGTAAAAAGCCTCTTCCTTTTCTAAAGGCTCCATAACGAACAATATTTTGTCATTTCCCCCAAAGTGGTTCAAATGTGTTTGGCAGATTATCTGGTTTATTTCCATAGAGCATCCCGGAATCGAGAGAAACCACCCCACTATTTCTTGTTCCTGAAAATATTCTTTATTTTTCTCATACACATGATTCCAGATTTCCTGGGTAAAAACCAAATGTTCTTCATTTATCTCCATATCCGTTAATACAATTGCACTTTTTATAAACAAATACGAAGTTCCATCTCTCCAATTGGACTGTCCAAGCAAGATTGCCGAGATTCCTCTTCCCGAATTTTCAGAAGCTATTCTACAAAGATAAGTGTACGCATAATCTTCTATATAGATTTTTTGTGTTCCTCCAACTTCTCCTATCTGACGTATATTGTTGGGAATCCGAAAAAATTCTTCATTTCCCTCCGGCTTTTGTTTTTCTTTCTCATATACGATTTCTATCATATAATACGCCACCTCTTTTTTTAGAAAAGGATACCATAGAATGTCTGCGAATTTTATCGGATTCCGTAAGGGATTCTGTTTTTTTAATGACAAAAAATCTCATTTTTTCTTAGGATAACCAGAACAGGAAACGGACAGAATAAAAACATCAACATAAGGAAAGGACAGAATCTGTATGAAAACTCATTCCACTCACTATATAGAAAACAAAATTTCCGGTGCAGATATCCAGTTGGGAACCTTACTTTTGAATTTTTTATCTTCCGGAGATAAAAATTTCCGTGATCTGGTCATTCTGTGCATCGGCAGTGACCGCATCACCGGGGACAGCCTGGGGCCTTTAGTAGGGCACAGTCTTTCTAAGCTCACCTTAAAGCACATTCACGTTTACGGAACCTTATCACACCCTGTCCACGCACTAAATTTAAATGAGACTGTGAATATGCTGTATGAACAGCACCCTCACAGTCTCATCATAGCTGTTGACGCATCCCTTGGTGCGAAAGACCACATAGGATGTCTTACGGTTTCACAAGGCCCTTTAGAGCCTGGCCTTGGCGTACGAAAAAAACTTCCGGCAGTAGGAGATATTGCCATTACCGGAATCGTAAATCTATCCGGTGCTTTTGACCATTTTCTTCTGCAATCCACACGGCTGTCTACCGTCGTACACATGGCTGACTCTATTGTTTCAGGAATACGCATGGCACACAATCAATATTTTGCTCCGCGTTTTTTTCCTGTATTCCCTTTTTTCCAGCCGGAACCGGAACGCACTCTCAGTTTTGCAAAGTTTACTTCCTTGTCCCCTGCTTCCGCTTCCTCACCAAAAGGCAGAATGTAGTCTTTATACTGGTAATCTTCGCCAAATACCCGGCGGACAATCCTTCTGATAAAGAGATATGCCCCTCTTGGGAACCACGCTTTTGAATAATATCTGCCAATTTCACAAGTACCACAGTATTTGTCCGTCAGTGTTATAATCCAGGTTTCCCAATGAGTGGGGGGAATAGGTGTTACAGGAAACATATGCTTCACTATCATCTCTTCTTCCAGTTTATTTAATTTAAAGTACCGTTTTGCATTTCTAAGTGCGGCATGGGGATGGGTCATAGCATGAACCGGGTCCCCTGTTTTTTTCCAATGTCCTCTCCAGTCATATAAAAACAGATCATGGAGCATCCCCGCCCTTGCTGCACTTTTAGCATCTAAGTGAAAAAATTTACATATCCTGTAATTAAAATATGCCACATTTAGACAGTGCTGATAACAATTCGTCTCACAATGGTGGGGAAAATTTTTCATTTTCAATACATATGGATGATGGACTAAATCTTTAATATAGCTATAAAACTCCTCATTTCCCGGGTCTTTTACCGTTTTCACACGATTTGTCCTTCTTCTTTTTATATATCTGCCTAACTTCGCCATAACTTATCTTTCCCTTTTTTCTTTTGATTCTAAACGAAAGATAGATTTTTGTAAATAAAAAGATGCTGCACCAGCGGTACAACATCTTTTTGTTTTTAAACAAATTCTTTTACTTTTGCATAGATGCCTGCTGCATCAATGCCGTATTTCTCCAGCAATTTCACTGCAGGACCTGATTCTCCGAACACATCGTTGATACCGATACGCAGCATCTTAGTAGGAGCTTTTTCAGCCAATACTTCTGCCACTGCACCGCCAAGACCACCGATAACAGAATGCTCTTCCACGGTTACTACCTTGCCTGTCTCTTTTGCAGCTTTTACTACCAGATCTTCATCCAGAGGTTTGATTGTATGAATATTAATTACTTTTGCATCAATTCCGTCTGCTGCCAGCTTTTCTGCTGCCTGCAGAGCTTCATTTACACAGAGACCTGTGGCAAAAATTGTAACATCCTTACCTTCTCTTAAAACAATACCTTTTCCGATTTCAAATTTATAATCTGGCTTGTCATTGATCACAGGAACTGCCAGTCTTCCAAAACGAAGATATACCGGTCCATCATGTAAGTATGCAGCTTCTACTGCTGCTTTTGCCTCTACATCATCAGATGGATTTAAAATCACCATACCTGGAATTGTTCTCATCAGTGCCATATCTTCATTACACTGGTGAGTTGCACCGTCTTCTCCTACAGAAATACCTGCATGAGTTGCACCGATTTTTACATTCAGATGAGGATATCCAATAGAGTTACGAACCTGCTCATATGCACGGCCTGCCGCAAACATAGCAAAGGTACTTGCAAAAGGAACTTTTCCTGTTGTGGAAAGACCTGCTGCAATTCCCATCATATTGCTCTCAGCAATACCACAGTCGATATGACGCTCTGGAAATGCTTTCTGGAATGTTCCTGTTTTGGTAGCACCTGCCAGGTCAGCATCTAAAACTACCAGATTTTCGTATTTTTTTCCTAATTCAACTAATGCATTACCATAACTATCTCTGGTCGCAATCTTTTTTACTTCTGACATAATGCTTCACCTACCTTTTCCAAATCAGCCATAGCGATTTCATATTCTGCATCGTTTGGAGCTTTTCCATGCCATCCTGCATTGTTTTCCATGAAGGAAACATCTTTTCCTTTTACAGTTTTCATTACAATTGCTGTAGGCATTCCCTTTGTTGCTTTTGCTTCATCAAAAGCTGCTTTTAACTGGTCAAAATCATTTCCATCTTCTACATTGATCACATGGAAATTAAACGCTTCGAATTTTTTGTCGATTGGATATGGAGAACATACATCTTCAATCTTACCATCAATCTGAAGGCCATTATTGTCCACAATAACCGTCAGATTATCCAGTTTTCTGTGGCCTGCAAACATAGCAGCTTCCCAGACCTGTCCTTCCTGGATCTCACCATCTCCAAGAAGTGTATACACACGATAATCTTCGTTGCTTAATTTTGCAGACAGAGCCATACCTACCGCTGCAGAAATACCCTGTCCCAAAGAACCGCTGGACATATCAACACCTGGAATATGCTTCATATCCGGATGTCCCTGAAGATAAGAGCCAATATGACGAAGGGTCTTTAAATCTTCTACCGGAAAATATCCTCTGTGTGCCAGAGTTGAATATAAACCGGGAGCAGTATGTCCCTTAGAAAGCACAAAACGGTCACGGTCTGCTTTCTTAGGCTCTTTTGGATCAATATTCATTTCTTCAAAATACAAGTACGTAAATAATTCTGTTGCAGAAAGAGATCCGCCCGGATGTCCGGCTTTTGCAGAATGGACAGCAGTAACGATGCCTTTACGAATCTCGTTAGCTGTTTTCTGAAGTTCTAACTTATTCATTCGTTTTTCTCCTTTTTTGGTTTTCCCCCTTTGGGGTAAATCTTATTCGCCAAATACAGCGATGTAATCTTTCTGGAATTTCGCAATACCTGCGTCTGTCAGAGGATGTTTTGTCATCTGCTCCAGAACACTGTAAGGAACAGTCGCAATGTCAGCACCTGCCAGTGCACAGTCTGTTACATGCATTGGGTGACGAACACTTGCTGCAATAATCTGTGTCGGAATATCGGCAACTGCAAACATTTCAGCGATTGTGCTGATCAGTTCAACACCATTTGTAGAGATATCATCCAGTCTTCCCAGGAATGGGGAAACATATGTAGCACCAGCTCTTGCTGCCAGCAATGCCTGATTTGCAGTAAAGATCAGTGTAACATTTGTTTTGATTCCTTCAGAGGCTAACACTTTCACAGCCTTCAGACCTTCTGTTGTCATCGGGATTTTAACAACCATATTCGGATGAATCGCTGCAATTTCACGGCCTTCTTTGATCATTCCTTCTGCATCTGTTGTAGTAGCTTTTACTTCACCGCTGATTGGTCCGTCAACAATTGAGGTAATTTCTTTGATTACTTCGTTAAAATCACGTCCCTCTTTCGCAATTAAAGATGGATTTGTTGTAACGCCGCAAATAATTCCCATGTCATTTGCTTTTTTGATGTCTTCTACTTTCGCTGTGTCAATAAAAAATCTCATAATCTTAATCCTCCATTTTGGGTGCCCGCAGGCTCTGTTTATTTGATACTTATAGTGTACTCCCGAAACAAACATTCTGCAAGAGACTCCATTATTATTAGTTTTTTTATTTATTAATATTCTCTGTTTTTATTAATAAATATTCAATTCCCCATCTTTGAAATACCCATTTTTTCAAGCTTCTCCCCTTTACAGAAGCTATTTTATTACTAATTATTTTTTTGATTTTATTTAATTATTTTTCCCACTCTTTTTTTCTGAGGTTCCTGCTTTACATAAGCTGTTGTTTTTCTCACGATCAGCTTCGGCTCATATTCAATATGATATGTACTGGTCGGTTCCATATCAATATATGGGTTATGTGCAGATTCAATTTTTCTCATAATAATATCGCAGGCATCTCTTCCTTTCAATGGCACAAAATGCTCAATGGTTGTAAGAGACATCTGAGACATTCTGCCAAAGATGATATTATCACACCCTATTACGGAAACATCATTTGGAACTTTCAGTTTTTCTTCCTGAAGAGCATCTATGATTCCAAAGGCAATCATATCATTTAAGCCTGCAATAGCCGTCACTTTCCTTGTTTCTGCCAGCAATTCCCTGGTCAGATTATACCCGATTCGATATTCAGAATCAACACTTGGCAGCACTTCATCCCAAATATCATCTGCGGCTTTAATCATAACGGATTGAGAAAGTCCTTCTTTTTCGTATTCTCTTACAAACCCCTCCACTCGCCTGGACCGCTGTTCCTGGCGTTTGGTAAGGGGCGGAGCTATAAACGCAACCTCCCGATGCCCTAAATCCAACAAATGTCTGGCCATCAGGCTCCCCACTTTTGTATTATCCTGGCTGATGGCATCTACCTTTACTTTGTCTCTGTTGCTTATCACTACAAGAGGGATTTTGGCCGCAATCTCCTCCACCTGCTCCATAAATGTATTGCTGGGGTTACAGGTATAGATAATACCTGCCGGAGATACACTATGCATCATTCTCAGATACTGCTCTTCTATTTTCAGCTCCCTTTGTGTATTGCACACAAACACACCGTAGCCTTTTTCTTTTGCTACGGTTTCAATCCCCTGCAGCAGCATCACATAATATGGATTTGTCAAAGTCGGGCAAAAAACAACGATCAGGCGGCTGTTCTTCCCGCTTTTTCTGCTCCTTTGTCTGGGAACTGTATAGCCCAGTTCTTTTGCTGCCTGTTCCACCCTTTCAATGGTTTCTTTTGAAAAAGATACATTGTATTTTTTATTCAAAACCATAGATACGGTGGCCTGGGAAACACCTGCTGCTTTGGCAATATCTGTGGAGGTTACTTTCTTTCTCATAATTCTACTCTGCCTTCCAATGCCCGCAAAAGGGTAACTTCATCAATATACTCCAGGTCTCCTCCTACCGGAACACCGCTTGCAATCCTGCTGACTTTGATCCCGGCCGGTTTGATCAATTTGCTGATGTACATAGCCGTAGTCTCTCCTTCCAGACTGGAATTCGTGGCAATGATCACTTCCTGAATATCCTGTTCTGTGATTCGCTGCATCAGCTCTTTTAACTTGATATCATCAGGTCCGATCCCCAGCATAGGAGAAATTGCCCCGTGCAGGACATGATAAACTCCTTCAAATTTTCCTGTTTTTTCATATGCCGCTAAATCTCTTGTATTTTCCACCACCATGATCACATGGTGATCCCTTCTTGGATTTTTACAGATTGGACAGATTTCCTGGTCTGTGAGGGTATAACAGGATTTGCAGTACTGCACATTTGCCTTGGCATTTAAAATGGCATTTGACAGGCTCTGCACCTGATCCATGGGCATATTTAAAACATGAAAAGCCAGACGCTGTGCAGATTTTGCACCAATTCCCGGCAACCTCGAAAATTCTTCAATCAATTTATTTATATGGCTGCTGTAATATTCCAATTCTTCTCTCCTTTACCAACAGGTAATCTCTTTAGAATGGGAATCCGCCGCCCATTCCTCCAAGGCCGCCTGTAAGTTTAGACATCACTGCTGCAGAAGCCTCTTCCATTTTACGCAGAGCTTCATTAGTAGCAGCTACGATTAAGTCTTCCAGCATTTCGATATCATCAGGGTCTACTACTTCTTCTGCTAATTTTACTTTCAGCACTTCTTTTTTTCCGGAAACAGTAACTTCTACTGCTCCGCCACCTGCTGCTGCTGTAAATTCTTTTTCTTCCAGTTCTTTCTGATTCTCTTCCATCTGACGCTGCATCTTCTGTGCCTGCTTCATTAAATTGTTCATATTTCCAGGCATCATACCGCCAGGAAATCCACCTCTTTTTGCCATGATCGGCTCCTCCTATTCATCATCATCCATTGGTTCTACTGAAATTTCCATGTTAATATTCTGCATTAATAAATCATCCACGGTAATTTCTGACAAGCCGCCTTTGTTTCCTCCGGCTTCGCCGTCTTTTAAAATCATTTTAATTTCTACATCTTTTCCGATTTTTTTCCGCACTGCGTTTTTCAGCATCTCCATGCTCTCCGGACTTTCTATGCAAGTCTGGGCAAGAAAATTCCGAAATTCTATATAGAGAACAGGTTCTCCTGTATTGCCGTCATACTTGGGGGTGGATTCTAACAGCATTTGCTGCAGAAGCCCTTTGGTATCCCGTATAATGGAATTCCAATTCCGCTTCACATACTGCAAATCCTCCGGTGCTGCTTTCTCTGGTTTATCCACTGGGGCAGGAGTCTTCTCTTCTGGAATTGCTCTTCTGTTTTCCCTGACGGTTGTCTCGATCTGTGCCGCAGGCATCATCACACCATGCTCCAGTTTTTCTTCCAACACCCGCACTCTGTCATAAAGAGAGTCCAGGTTAGTCTCCATGACGGGCTGGCATAGCTTGATTAGGGCGATTTCCACCAGAACACGCTTTTGCGAAGCATATTTAATCTGATTGGATAATTCAGAAAAAATACGAATATATCGCATTAGAGTCTCCGCATCCAGCATAGCACTTTCTTCTTTCATTTTCTCCAGATTTTCCGCTGACACATCTACAGCATCTTCCGGATGTTCCGAAGAACTTATAAGAAGCAGATTTCGCAGATACCAAATAAAATCTGTGACAAACTGCCCCATTTCTTTTCCCTGAAGAATAATCTCTTCCAGCGTCCTTACAGCTCCCGCTGTATCCTGTCTCAAAATTTTTCTCAGCAAATCACTGAAAATATCAGTATCCACAGCCCCAAGATTTTCTAGTACTTTTTCATAAGTAAGCTTTTCTCCCAGATAAAAGGCAATACATTGATCCAGCAAGGACAACGCATCACGCATGGAGCCATCTGCTGCCTTTGCAATATAGCGGATAGCCTTTTCCTCCACATCATTGCCTTCTTTGTCCATCAATTCTGTGAGGCGGTCTGCAATGGTATCTACCGTAATTCTCCTGAAATCGTATCTCTGACATCTGGATAATATGGTAATGGGAATCTTATGGGCTTCTGTTGTGGCAAGAATAAAAATCACATAGGACGGTGGTTCCTCCAATGTCTTTAGAAGTGCATTAAATGCACCTGTTGACAGCATATGAACCTCGTCAATAATGTATACTTTATAGCGGCCTTCTGTGGGCCTGTATGCCACTTCTTCCCTGATTTCTCTGATATTATCCACACCATTGTTGGACGCAGCATCAATTTCGATGACATTCATAGAAGTCCCTTCCATAATGGCTCTGCATGTTTTGCAGGTATTACAGGGACTTCCATCAACGGGGTGTTCGCAGTTCACAGCCCTTGCCAGTATCTTGGCAATGGTCGTCTTACCGGTACCCCTGGTACCGCAGAAAAGATATGCATGTCCGATTCTATCAGCTTTTATCTGATTTTTCAATGTTGTAACAATATGTTCCTGTCCTTTTACATCTTCAAAGTCCTTGGGACGGAACTTCCTGTACAGAGCTGTATAGCTCATGAATCTTCTCCTTTACTTAGTCTCCGAAACTGATGCCGATGCGTTTTGCATCTTCTACAAGCTGTTCATTCGGCGATACCATCTTCAGCTTGCCTGCACACTCTTCCAGAGGCACTTTCTTTACTTTACCATTAATAATTCCTACCATATAGCCATACTGTTCTTCCAGAATCAGTTTTGCAGCTTCAGAGCCAAGTCTGGTGGATAACACTCTGTCATATGGACACGGGCTTCCGCCTCGCTGCATATGTCCAGGAATAGTAATGCGGATATCCAGATCCAGCTTTTTCTCTAATTCACTTGCCAGCTTGTAGGCAACAGAAGGATATTGTTTTTTGTATTCTTCCAGCTTTTTCTTCAATTCTTTTTTCGGCAGTTTTGCATCTTCTTTTGAGACAGCACCTTCTGCTACTGCCAGAATCGTAAAGCCTTTTCCTGCTTTGTTCCGTCTGTTGATTGCTTCTACTACTTTGTCTATATCATAGGGAATCTCAGGAATTAAAATGATATCTGCTCCTCCTGCAATTCCCGCATGAAGTGTAAGCCATCCCACTTTATGTCCCATAACTTCCACAATAAAAACTCTGCTGTGGGAAGCTGCAGTGGTATGGATGCAGTCAATAGCATCTGTTGCAATATTCACAGCACTCTGAAAACCAAAGGTCATATCTGTGCCCCAGATATCATTATCAATCGTCTTGGGAAGATGAATAATATTCAATCCCTCTTCTCTCAATAAATTTGCTGTTTTCTGTGTGCCGTTTCCTCCTAAGATCACCAGGCAGTCCAGACGCAGTTTATGATAGGTCTGCTTCATAGCTTCTACCTTATCCAGTCCTTTTTCATCCGGAACACGCATCAGTTTAAACGGCTGGCGGGAGGTTCCCAAGATCGTGCCGCCTCTGGTGAGAATACCTGAAAAATCCTTGGAAGAAAGCATTCTGTAATTTCCATAGATCAGCCCCTTATAACCATCATCAAATCCATAAACTTCCAGTTCATCAAGATTTGTGCTGAGTCCTTTCACAACGCCTCTCATCGTGGCATTTAATGCCTGGCAGTCACCGCCGCTTGTAAGTAAACCGATTCTCTTCATTATTTTCCACATCCTATCTTAAATTATTATAGTGAAGCTGAATCTATTATATAATATTTTATATTTTGCCACAACTTTTTTGGAATTTTTTTATTTTAAAAATTAAAATTGACAAACCTGATAAAAACCGTTATACTTTTAAATACCGTGCAGCCGGGGAGATAGCGGTGCCCTGTACCTGCAATCCGCTACAGCAGGGGTGTTGCCAAACGGAGGAGCTTTTCTTGTGAAGCTGCCCTTTATAAGTGGCGTTGACGTCTGGGTCTTACGCAACAGAAATCTGTGAACCGTGTCAGGGCAGGAATGCAGCAGCACTAAGCAGAACCTTCTGTGTGCCGTAAGGGTGCCTGGGCTGAGTTAACTGTAAAGGTAACGTTTGTGAGAGAGCTTCGATGGGCGGCGCACGGTAAAAAAATATTCATTTATCAATTCTATTTTATTCTTAAAATTTCCCTTTTTTATTTTTATTGAATATGCCCGAAGTTATCTGCATAGATTTTAAAAAAACATGAGGTGATTTATGAGCCAGTGGATGCTGCAAATCATGGATTCTTTTGGTTATGTAGGGATTGCACTGCTTATTCTTGCTGAAAACATTTTTCCGCCCATTCCCTCTGAAGTAATTCTGACCTTTGGCGGATTTATGACAACTTATACATCCATGCATGTACCGGGAGTCGTTCTTTCTTCCACTGCAGGCAGTCTTGTGGGTGCTGTCCTTTTATATCAGCTTGGACATTTCCTCTCAGCAGAAAAAATGGAGCATCTGACAGCAGGCCCTATAGGAAAAGCATTAAGATTGAAGCAGGAGGATATCCAGAAAGCCATGGACTGGTTTGACAGCAAAGGAAACTATACTGTTTTTTTATGCCGTTTCATTCCTATCGTAAGAAGCCTGATTTCGATTCCGGCAGGAATGGCAGACATGCCGCCAATACGTTTTCTCTGGATGACTGCACTTGGAAGTTTTCTCTGGAACCTGATCTTGATCTCACTGGGTGCTGCTGCGGGTTCATCCTGGCAAAAAGCCGCCCGGTATTTTGATCACTATTCACAGGCAGCAAAAATCGTTCTTGTCATCTTTTTGCTTCTTGGATGCCTTGTGTTTGTGAGAAAAAAATTCATGGGGAAATCCGGCAAGTGATTTCCCCATGTTTTTATATATGTCCCAATATACTGCAAAGCTGTTGGATATATTCCGGTGCCGTACCGCAGCAGCCTCCCACAATATCTGCTCCGGCTTCCACCAGGCATTTCATATGCACGGCAAACTCCTCCGGTCCCATAGAATACACCGGATTTCCCTTTTCATCAATCACAGGCATTCCTGCATTTGGTTTCACGATTAATGGAATGCTGACCTTTTCCCGCATATTTTCCACTACTGATAAAAGCTGATCCGGCCCTGTGGAGCAATTAATTCCCACTGCATCTGCACCCATTTCAGCCAGGGTCTCCACTGCTTCATAAATATTGTCACCAAAGAAAAGGCTTCCGTCAGATTCTACTGTAAGCGTACACATAACCGGAAGTTCACATACAGATGCCGCTGCATCTATAGCAGCCATACATTCCGTAATTCCCATCATCGTTTCTGCCACAAGAAGATCTGCTCCGGCTTCCACCAATGCCAAAATCTGCTCTTTATATGCTTCCAAAAGCTCTTCGTAAGAAATTTCCTGTTTCCCGGTAGTAGTCAGGTCTCCTGCCACAAGAACATCCTTACCAACTGCGTTTCTTGAAATCCCCATTAGAGCTGTGTTCAGTTCTTTCACCTGGTTTTCCAGTCCATAATTCTCCAGACTGATACGGTTTGCAGAAAATGTAGAAGCATATACAATCTGAGAACCTGCTTTTTTATACGCTTTCTGGAGCTGCGTCAACGGCTCCGGATTTTCACAGACCCATTTTTCTGTACATACACCTCTTGGCATTCCTGCTTTCATAAGATTGGAACCTGTTGCTCCGTCCAAGATCACCGGCCCATTCTTCACAAGCTGCTGAAATTCCTGTTTTGTCATTTGGCATTCTCCTTTGCTTCTTGTTTTTTCTTTGCTTTTTCTTCCCTCAGTTCTCTGAAAAACCCTGAAAGCATCTGACTGCATTCATCTTCCAGAATCCCTCTTGTCACCTGTGCCTTGTGATTAAATCCGTCCATTTCCAGTAAATTCAGCACAGAACCTGCACACCCTGCCTTGGGGTTCATGCTTGCTATTACCACCCGGTCCATTCTTGATTGAATAATGGCTCCGGCACACATTTGACAAGGCTCCAGTGTAACATAAAGGGTACAGCCTTCCAGCCGCCAGTCTCCCAGTTTCTTGCTGGCTTTTCGGATTGCATTGATTTCTGCATGCGAGATTGTATTCTTATCTGTATTTCTCCGGTTATATCCTCTCGCAATAATCTTTCCGTTACAGGTGATCACACATCCAATGGGCACTTCTTTTAAGGCATAGGCTTTCATGGCCTGTTTCTTAGCTTCTTTCATAAATTTTATATCTTGTTTTTCCTGCTTTTCTTCTTCTGTCATGGAAATCCTCCAATGATATGCTAAATCTGAAAAAGCACTGTGGGTACAGTGCTTCTACAAACGGAGACAGTGGGATTCGAACCCACGTGCCCTTGCGGACAACCGCATTTCGAGTGCGGCTCGTTACAACCACTTCGATATGTCTCCGGACAGCTCTTATTATATATCTCACCCCTTCCATGGGTCAAGTGGAAAATGCAACTTACCGATTATTCCATATTCGGATGCTCAATAAAACGATACCAGTAGCCAAAGCGTTGTGCCTTATTTCTATCTCCCCCGGTTTCCTTGAAATACGGAAATCCAAACATATTTGCCATTAATGCCTCCTGCCGTTCATAATAGCCGGGAACCCCGAGAATATATCGATCATCTTCTTCCCTTCTCGCAAGAATCACAGAACCATGTTTTGAAAATCCATGCCGCAAAAAATTATTATACAGAAGTCCCTGGTCTCTCCTGCTCAGCATTTTAAAATCGGATGGTGTTATTTTTCTACAGTCACAAAATGTATTATCCGGAAAAATTACCGGTTCCTGCGACTGTTCAACTGACTGTTCTGACACTTGCGAATCCTGGACTTTTTCCTGGAATTCCTGACCTTGTTTTTCCATATGACTTTCATGGCTTTCTTCTAAATTTTCTTCCTCTTCCGCCATCTCCGGCTTCTCATCCTGCTCGATTTCTTCTGTTTTCACTTCATCTTCCTTTTCTCGTTCTGAATGAGATTCTTCCGGTATTTCCTTTGCGTCTGCCTGCATAATTTCTTCCTTTGGAAGCAGAATTTTCTGAAACAGGACAGGCTTATCATCCCAACCGCTTCCGTAAAAAATCCCCGATTCCGATACAATAATCAAACCGCTAAGCTGCTCCAGAGAATACGGGCTTCCACCCATATTTTGAGTCTTGGTCTCCTGTTCAAATTGTATATTTCCCCCAGAAAGATCACACTCTCCCAAGAGAATTCCCTCGCAGGAACCTTCTTTCCTTACATATCCATAGATTTTAGCCGGAACAGCCGTGTCTGCACAGACACCCAACAGTTTATACTGCATCCTGCATATGCCATCCCTTGATTCTACCTTGATAAACCCTTTTCCGTTTCCCTTTTTTCCGTTTTGATATTCATATACATAGGCTATAAATCTGCGATATTCTGCCATACTTCCTCTTTCCCGGCATACTTCCAGTCCATATGCCAGATAACACATTATCCCTAAACTATATGCTGATAAACACTGTTTAGAACTTTATTTCTTAAAAATATCAAAAAAAGATGCATCCTCATCCCTCTGTGGATTCGATGCACCTTTCCTAGTTATCGTATAAAATTCGTCTTATTTGTTCTTTCCGGTTCTGGCAATGCAATTCCTTTTTCTTTTCCTGCCTGGAAACATTTCATCATCCATGCAAGATTACGTGCAAGATTTCTCATTGTCTGCAGCCCTTCTGCATCCATTTTCGCCTCTCCTTCTGCGGCTCCATGTACAACGTTCCAATAAGTAGAACCGGCAACCGGCATTTGAGAGATACCAAAATATTTATTCAAAACGTCAAAAGAAGCTGTTGTTCCCCCACGTCTTGCTACTGCAACAGATGCCCCGGGTTTAAAAGCAAAAGACCTTCCGCTGCTGTAAAATACTCTGTCTAAGAAAGAGAGGATTCTTCCGCTTGGATGAGCATAATAAACAGGTGTACCAAATACAAAACCATCACATTCTTTGGCTTTTGCTATAAACTCATTCACCTTGTCATCCTCAAAAGCACAACCTTTCTCACTGCATTTTCCACAACCGATGCAGTCTCTCACCGCTCCTGCACCAATCTGAAAAATTTCATATTCGATGCCTTCCTGTTCCAGTGTCTTACCGATTTCCAGAAGAGCCGTATATGTATTTCCATTCTGGCGTGAACTTCCGTTTAACAGTAATACTTTCATATTCCCATATCCTTTCTTTTTACATTTAAATCTCAATAACACATCGTTCAAATGCATTGACAACTTTGGTATCCTGGTACTGGTCATAGCGTTTCTGACCTCTTCCATAAGTCAAATGCACATGTCCATGGAGAAAATATTTAGGTTTGTATTTCTCCAGCAGTTTTAAAAATATCTGAAAGCCCTGATGCGGTAAATCTCTCCCGTCATTAAGCTGGTATGCAGGAGAATGTGTCACCAAAATGTCAAACCCCTGCTTGCAAAACAGCTTAAACCAAAGCTTTCTTACTCTCTTCTGCATTTCTTTTTCTGTATATTGATGAGGCCCTTTCGTATACCGCATGGAACCTCCAAGCCCAAGAATCCGAACCCCTTCATATACAAATATGTCATCTTCAATGCAAGTGCATCCCTCTGGCGGCATATATTCATACTTTCCATCATGGTTTCCATGTACATACAGTACCGGGACTGTTGTCATTGTAACCAGAAAGGATAAATATCTGGGATCCAGATCACCACAGGAAATGATTAAATCAATATCTTTTATTTTACTTTTGTCAAAAAAATCCCACAGGGAGGCACATTCCTCATCTGCTATGGCAAGTATTTTCATAATTTTATATCTGGCCTTTCTCTTTGATCACACCCTGCTGCAGTGTCACTGGTTTTGCCTGCTCCTGCAGATCTTCTGTTTTCGGTATGATACCAACTACATTTTCCGCCAGCCAGTCCATGGTGATAATCTCTTCCGGAGTTAAGGTTCTGTTTGGGTCTGCCTGCACAATACCATCCTGAGAATAAAGGATACCGGAAAACGGGCTGAACTGCTGAGAAACAATATTCTTCTTCAAAAGATCTATCAAACGTTTTGTCCCAATCGGTGTATTCTTAGAACAGATCACATCGATTACCCCTGCTGACATTCCCCACCAATAATTAATCGCTTTTTTATCACTGCCATTGTCATCATATTTCCATGTTCCATCCATAATCGTGCGGATTAACTGCTCGTAAAACTTACCCCAGTGCCACAGAGGCATTGCCAGCCTTCGTGTATGATCTTCATCTATCGTGTAGATTCCGAAATCTCTGGTGGATTCTTCCGGTATTACCATATCTTTTCCAGAAATACATCCAGCTCCGATCTCTTTCAGTCTTTCAGCAATATCTACGTCTTTCATTGATGACCACTCCAGATAAACTTTGACTCTTGGATTGATCATCTTAGCCCCCAGTGCAAATGCATTGATATTTGCAATTGAGCCATAAATCGGATAATCTCCCACGTATGCCAGCTTATCATTTGTAGTAAATGCACCTGCCAATGCTCCCATGAGGAATTTTGCCTCGTGCATTCTGGCATAATAGGTACGAATATAACGGTGAGATGTGTTCAGAGAACAGTTCAAAATCCGCACTTCCGGATTTTCAATAGCTGCTCTGACACTGGCCTGAGCAAAAGATGGGGAGGTGGTAAAAATAATATTGCTGCCGCAATTAATTGCGGTTTCAATCAAATCATCAATATTTTCCTGGGTAGCATTATCGTAATAGAATGTAGAAATCTCTTCCGGAAATGCCTGTTCCAGATATAACCGCCCAAGCTCATGTCCATAAATCCAAGCGGAAGATGCCGGTGTTTTGGCATAGATAAAGGCCACCTTCAAACGAGGGGAGCTAACAGGAAGAATCCTGCTTAACAGCGGCTTCTTTTCATTTGTAGGATTCATTTTCAGGTCAATAACGTCTTCTTTTTCCAGCAAAAGGAATTCTTCCCAGCTCTTTGCAATCAGATCATTTAATTCACTGGTTGTCTTTTCCAGAAGCTCCTGATATCCATACACCCTCACAAAAGCCAAGAAAGCATCTCCCTGCGTAATAGACAGACGGTCTCCGCCCTTTGCCTTATATTCAAGCTGAAAACGGTAAAAAATAGAGCTGAAATTTTCCTTCTCCACATCTGACCACTCTTCTCCAGGTTCTTTTCCCACTGCGGTCTGGAGCTTCGGGAAATTTCCGATTTTGGACATATACAGATAATTTACCTTGGATACATTATAGAAATCCATATACTCATAATAAATAACGTTTTCTTTCTCATTCGTACGTTTTGGAACGATTCTGGTTACAATACCCGGAATGGAATCCACATCAAAATATTTTGATACACTGACTCTTTTATTTCCCTCCTGAACATAAAACTTATTCATATATTCATATGCTTTAATAGGTTCACGAATACCCTCCTCTATATGGCTAGTGCTTAACACATCCCATTTTCTGGCAAATTCAGTATTCTGCTTCAAGATAGGCATAAAATTGCTGGCAAACGCATTGCTTCTGCCCTCTGTCCTGGTTCCCACGATCTGGTCTGACGGAATCTGCACAAGTCCAAGGGGAACTTCTGAATAGGAACCTTTAGGCGGTAATATATCATCCAGCACTTCCAGGGTAGGCTGCAGTCCCCGCATCATTCGTGACTGATATTCCTTTTTTCCGAGTTTTTGCGCTTTTGCGTAATCTTCTGCTGACATAATATCCTCCTTTTTCATCAGGTTACTGTCTGTTTTTTTGTTTATTCTATAGTTTATTATAAAGATTTATCACCGGAAAATCAACCTCCGTCTGGTATTTACAAATCTCTATATCTTCAGCCTTTTTATAAAATTCCCATATAAAATACATCCTATTACCGCTGCCGCCAGTTCTGCTATAGGAAAAGTAATCCATACTCCGTATATGCCCATCACCCGGGACAATACCATAGAAAGTGGAATGATGACCAGCAACTGACGCAACAGCGATACAACCAGAGATTGAACACCTTTTCCCAAGGCTTCAAAAGCTCCGGATAGTACACATCCTACCGTAGAGATCAAAAAACCGGCTGCAATCATACGCAGCATAGGAACACCGATGGACATCATTTCTTCATTGGCATCAAACAGCTTCATGATCATCTGCGGAAAAGCCATAAACAACAGGGTTCCCAGTGCCATGATCACACCGGCCGCTTCCAGACTTGCCTTCAAAGTTTCCTTCATACGTTTTCTGTTTCCTGCCCCATAATTATAACTCATAATAGGACGCATTCCCTGAATCACTCCGTTTGCAGGCATATATACAAAAGTCTGAATCTTAATATACAATCCAAAAACTGCAATGGCTGTAGCTGAAAAAGCAGCCAGAACAGAGTTCAGGGCAGCCACCAAAACGGAAGGAAGTGACATCATGATCGCTGATGGGATTCCCACTGTATAAAGCTTGCCGATCATTGTTTTTTCCATCCGAAAACCTTTCAGACATATACGTACTGCTGTACATTTTTTCAGGAAAAATACCATTGACAGAACAGCCGCAAAAATCTGAGACGCTACTGTGGCAATGGCTGCTCCCTGGACACCCATTGCAGGGATTCCAAACCAACCAAAAATAAAGATCGGATCCAGAATAATGTTCAGAATGGCTCCCACACCCTGAAAAATCATAGGCAGAACCATACTTCCGGTTGCCTGAAACAACTTTTCTGCATAAAGATGATACATGCTCCCTATACTGAAACAGAGAACGATCCGTGTATATTGACAGCTCATTTCATAAATCTCCGGACTGTTTGTAAATCCCTGTAAAAAAGGACCTGTGACAAAAATCCCCATAAGAACAAACAACAGCCAGTGAAACCCACTCAATATAAATCCATGAGTTGCAGCAGAAGTTACTTCTCTTTCATCTTTGGCTCCCAATGCCCTTGCCACGCAGGAGTTTAATCCGATTCCAAATCCACAGGATACTGCAATAATCAGATTCTGCAGCGGGAAAGCAATCGAAACTGCAGTTAGTGCATCTTCGCTTACCCTTGCCACATACATACTATCTACAATATTATATAATGCCTGTATCAGCATGGAGATCATAGGCGGCACAGACATGGAGATCAAAAGGGGCATTACCTTCTTTGTTCCCATAATATTTTCTTTTTTTTCCATTTTCTATACCTCTTTTCTACTTTTTTCACTTTATAAAGGATAGTCATTCTAACGAATTTTGTCAATCAAATTTATGTTATATATCCCTTTACAAAACCTTCTTTTTCTCGTAGACTATATAGGATTTTGTATTAAAATATAAGAAAGGATGTTATATCATTGTTTAAAGACAAAAGTCAAAACAACCAATTTTTATGCAGCTACGGCGTGTTCATCATAAACGGTATGCTTGCACTGTCCATAGGTTCTCTTTTGCCATTTATCCGGGATTCTCTTGGATTACAGTATGCCTTCTGCGGTATGATCGTCAGCCTCCACTCCATCGGAAACCTGATCTCAGGCTTTGCTTCCGGTGCATTAGCTGCTGTATGGGGAAGGAAAAAGAGCATTCTGTTTTTTAATTCCTTCTTTGCCATCTCCTATTTTCTGATTATCTTTTCAGATAATAATTTTCTGCTTGCCATGTCCTTTTTCTTAACCGGAATGGCTCGTGGTGCTACCAGTAATTTCTGTAATGCCTCGATTAATGAATTGGCTCCGGGAAAAGCATCCATCCTTAATGGTCTTCATGCCATGTTTGCGATTGGTGCATTTTCTTTTCCTCTTCTTTTGCTGGCACTTACCAAAGCAAATCCTGAAAACTGGATCTATGCCTGCTATTTCATGTTAGCAATGGGTATTTTAAGCTGGATCATGTACTTCATCATTCCCGTTTCTAAGGATTCTGCCGCAAAAGAAAAGAAAGAAAAACCTGCTTCTGATTTTTCTTTCTTCAAAGAACCTCTGTTTTATCTCTGCACTCTGACTCTTTTCTTTTATTTATGTGCAGAACAGGGTGTTATCGGCTGGATGATTACATACTTTAAAGATACCGGACTATTACCGGAATCTCTGTCTCAGGCAACGGCCAGCGTACTTTGGATCATGATTCTGGCCGGAAGGCTGCTTACAGCGTGGCTGTCCACGAAATTCCAGAAAGAATGGCTTCTTTTAGCCATGTCTCTTGGTATGGTCGGCTTTTTCCTCACGCTGCTTTTCAGTTCCACAACACCTTTGATCCTCTTTGGTATTATGGGCTTTGGCTTCAGCATGGCCGGACTTTATCCAACTACGGTCTCCTTTGCAGGAAGCATTATCCAGAAATACGCTCTGGCATGGAGTTTCATCCTGACTATTGCCAGCCTCGGTGCGATTATCATGCCTTCTATCATCGGTAAAATTGCGGAAACTGCCGGTATTTACTATGGTATGCAGTCCATCATCGCAGTGGTAGTCATTGACTTTATCTGCGTGGTAATGCTGGTTGCATATATTCGAAAATTAAGGAAGAACAAGATTCCTGTATAAACCAAAAGGGGCTGCCGTTGACAGTCCCTTTATTTTTTTGAACACTATGCTTCCTTACTTTTTACTCATTAAAATTCTTCTGCACATTTCTTTGCACCTGCACCCAACGGAACGATTCAGCACACGGAAGATTCCCCACATGCCTGACTCAACGTCCCAGCCAAAACTTCCTGAACGGTACAGGTAATCTCCCGGGTCAGCGGCTCCGCCTTTCAGTTCCATGTCAAACCGATTTCCAATACTGATACCACCCTGAAGAGGAATCTCTCTTGACAGGGAATCCCTGGGCTGTTCTCTCCACAAATGTCCATGAACAGTCAACGATACATTTCTCGGTTTATCTGCCGGCATCATGGCACGGAAAATCACCCGGTCTCCGGAATACGCTTTCCATACTGGTGTTGCCGGATCCCCATGAATCTTACTGCTGAACACTTTCCACACCCGTTTATCCCTGGAAAGCCGGTTTGCAAACCGCTCTGACCGATAATTATACCCCTTTTCTCCTGTGTCTTCTGCATCTACCGGTTCTTCACTGTCTGCTGCAGCAGTCTGAATCAAGTTTCCCTGCACATCTAAAAGGCGGATTCCATTTTGAATAAACAGTACATACTCCCGGAAGCTTTCCACTCCCGGTGCTGTTATTACTGCCTGCTCTGCAAATGGGTTCTTCTTTCTGGTAAAATTCTCATACCAGACTGACCCTGCCGGCTCTACGATCACAGCCCCAAACAATCCATGATATCTGTGATTCCGCATGTCTCCAAAGGATTGTAAGATACAGGCACCATACTCACGGTCTGCCTTCCAGAAATACCTTTTACTCTCACCAATTCCAACCGTCTGTTCTTTAGAATTATATCCCACATTAATTCCTGAATCACAAACCGGGTCATACTGCAGAAACTGGGGATTCCACACATTATACAATGTGACCTCCAGCCAGTCTCCCACATTTGCACGCAATATCAACGGCTTGGGAGTATATTTTCCAGCCAATACAAGATCTACATCTTCCAGTGGAACAAAAATCAGTCCGTCCGGGTCGTGATCTCCGTACCGATTATAAACCAGTTCTTTCTGAACCGCAGCTACTTCGTAACGTCTTACCACATCATCCTTGCCGGGACAGGGCGGAAGGGGATGAATCATGTCTTTTCCTTTGCAAAGCGGCTTTAAACATTCCTGATATTTGTCGTAGGCTTGGATGATTCCCCAGAGTCCAAGCCACAGATCATCCGTCCCGCCAAAATAATACAGATAATCCTCTGCCTGATAGGATTCTTTCACATTTAGATTAAACGCCTCCGAAACCCCAAGAGTCTGGGAAACTGCCTGTGGGGATTTATTATCCGCCACTTCTTTCTGCCAGGACATTCCTGTGATATTGAATGCATGCTGTTCTTCATGTGCCCCGTCTATGAGACGAATCATCAACTCATCCCCCGGATAAGTTTCCAAAACAGGTGTTGCCGGGTCTCCGTGCACAAAAGAACTGAACATATAGGCCGGGTCTTCCTGTTTTTTCAGTCTTTCCCGCATAGGTTCCGCACGATAATTGATTCCCATCACTCCCGGGTCATCATGCGAACCGGGAACTGCCGGAGGATTCAAAGGTTCTCCATCTTTATCGAACAAAAATGCAAAGTCATGAACAAAAAGAGCAAACTCCCTAAAGGAAGTACCATCCCTCCTTCGGATGACTGCCTGTGTTCCGGAATGCAGTTCTCCTCCTGTCCGTATATCATGAAACGTTGCACCTGCCTCTTCTATCACCAATGCTCCAAACATACCATGTAATTGATGTGCATTGGCAAACAGATGGTCATGAAAAAACACTGTTTGTAATTCTTCATCTGCAAAGAATCGTTCTACTAATGTTTCGTATTTTCTTGCTCCCGCAATATTGTTCCAGCCATTAGCTGCCCCATCAGAAGTAATGGTATCGAACTTGACCAGATGCACATGATACCCTGCAATATCTGTTCTGGTCTTTAGCTGAAATGCATTCTCTTCCAAAAATTCCGGCAGCAGATTCGTTGTCCGCAGTTCAATACAGTCCCCTGCGTTGGCACGAATCACCAGTGGTTCTACCTGAATTTTTCCTCCCTCTACCATCCGGATATAAGACTCCAGACCGCCATGACGCTCCAGATCTTCTTTCAGAACAAAAAAGCGGCCTTCCGGGTCGTGCCAGCCATAGGAATTGTACGTAAGTTTCGCCTGTACAAGAGCAATTTCAAATACTTTCACCTTATCACACTTTTTGTTGATTTCCAGGCATGCTTTACAATCTCCGCACTCTTGATCTCTATGGTCCTCGTCACAGACACTGCATGCTTCCTAACTGTCACACACCCCTGTTGTATGGCAGGGACAGGTATCTGTATACAAGGCTCCAGGAGCTGCATGCTCCACAAAATTTGCCCTTTCCAAAGGTGTAGGGCATACCACAGCCTTTCCTTCTATATCCAGTACCCCGCAGGGCGGCTGGCGGGGCGGCTTCCCCACCTCTCCACAGATAAAACCAGGATAGCCTGGGTGAAGTGCATCTTTCCTGGGCGGCTGTTCCCTGTCTTTTAGGGGCAAAAGTCCAGGCACCGGGGTTCCATCCGGCAGTTTTCCACTTCCGTCTTCCAATCGGTCATGGATTCTCCACAAAGTCCACATTCCTTCATGAAAATGCGGGTAAAGATGACAGTGAAAAATCACATCACCAATAACACCATTTCTGCTTCCTGCACCATGCAGAATATCCAGGGTATAACATTCCTGAGGACTTATGGTAATAGAATCAATAATCGTAGAAGCCGGATTTTCCGGCTCCAGTCTCCATTGATGATTGTGAAGATGAAACACATGCGTTTCCTTGATTTCTCCATGGATCAGGCGGATTTTTGCCGGGTCGCCCACATACGCACGAAGAATCGGAGGTGCAGGATCTCCATATACCCAGGAACTCATGGAAATATCCTCTCCTGAATCTTCCGGTTCATGGCTTAACGGCATCCGGTTTCTCATAGGCTCGGAGCGATAGCTGATTGCTGTTGTGGAAGACAGCAGCCCTGTGCGATGATCCACAGGCGGTTCTCCGTCCTTATCTAAAATCTCCAATTCATCATGGAAGAACACGGAGTATTCCCGAAAAGCCGGCTTTCCCGGCTGGTAAATATCCGCCATCAATCCGCTTTTGATCTCTTCACCCGTTTTCGGATGAAACCATTGTGCCTCAGGCGGCTCTACAATGATGGCACCAAAGAGGCCGTGGATATTCGTAGCTTTTTCACTGCTTCTGGCATCTGCCATATCATGAAACAAAAAGACACCTTCCGTGTTGGCATACCATCATAGTCCAGTCCCTGTACGTGAATAGATAGTCTGCGATTTAAGCGATGACGAAAACATACTTTTACTGTATCACCCAGATTCACACGCAGCACCAATGGCTGTACCTCTTCATAAGGCTGTGGGGGAGTCTGCCTGAACCTGCTCATGGCCTCTTCCTGTATTCTCTGAAAATCTTCTTCCAACACATATAAAAGGCCATCAGGGTCATAATCTCCATATCGGTTATAAACAATAGGAATCTGTATGGCTTCTACTGTAAAGAAGCGGTACTTATTCTGGCATGGATATTGACATAATTCCATGGCCTCTTACCCCTCTTCTTCCAGAATGCGGAGATAATGGTTCGCCTCACGCAGGACATGGTCTGCCAGAAGAGGAAGAATCACGGAACGTATCTGACAGCCTGTGATTCCTTCTGCACCTGCGGCTTTAAAGTCACGATACTTCTCCGTGGTTTCCATCGTCTTTCTCGTCAGTTCATCCATGGTCCTGCAATCCTGTTTTTCTGCCATTTCCAACAGACAACAATAATCCTCTGCAAACTCATCTGCTGTTTTTATCAGTTCGCATTCTGTCGGATCCAGTAATCCACGGATAAACAAGGCATGTTCCATCATAATCTGATTCCAGAATCTCTCTGCCGCTTTTAAATCCTGTGGCTTCATACAGCCCTTTTGTTCCAGAGCTGTGACAATCTGCCGATATAATTTGGCCTCTCGGATGATATGCTCAATGAGCAGTGGATAATTGGCCGTGTACAGACTGCAGGCAAGAACCCTCTGCAGGATTTTCTGTTTAAAGCCAATCAGTCCGTTCAGCAACTGGAGCACATGCCGATTGAGAGAACATATCTGCTGTGTCCTTTTTCTGTCAGGGCATTTTCTGCAGCCTGCCTGTAAGCTTTTTTCTGCCTGGGTAATCCGGATATCAATAGGAATCTGGGTCAGCTTCCTTGTCTGCCGCTCTGCCATTTCTGTAAATTCTGTGAATACTTCCCCGGAATCTAAAACTTCCCGACTGACCATTCCATCTGCCAGACAAACCGTCTGTTCCAACACATTTTCAAATTGCTTGCGAAAACAGTCTGCTTGATCTTTATATTCTGTCTCCCCCGCCGGAAAAGCGGCCAAAAGAAACAATGCATGCTCTTTCATAATTCTTCCAAAAAATAAATGGGTTTCCAATGATGTGGATACATAGTCCTGCATTTTTTGCATACTCCGTCAATTCATAATGTCTCTATAGTATATGCACATCAATATGCTTCTGGAAGTTTATCTTTTATCCTATAAAATCTTATTTTTTAGGGCGATACCGCATATCGCTGACCGTATAAACAGTAATAAAAGCCTCTGGATCTGTATGATTGATAAAATTCATCAACTGCTGATATTCACTCTTGTTGACAATCGTGATGATCTCTCTGTGCTTCTCCATATGATATGCTCCAATTGCTTCATAAATCGTCGCTCCGCTGTGTAATTCATTAACGATATACTGACGAAGCTCTTCTTCTTTTTTGGTGATAATACAAACACGCCGCTTTAAATTTTGTCCAAATATAAAATAATCCAAAATCATTCCATTAAAAAAGGTACCAATCACGCTGAGCACCACTATTTTCTTATCATAAACCAAAGCGGAAGACAGTGAAATCACCATACCTGCCAGTGACATTGCACGTCCAAGTTCCATATGCAGGTATTTATTCATAATTTTAGCCACAATATCCAGTCCTCCGGAGGAAGCATTCTGGTTAAATAAAATACTGAGTCCAAAACTTACCACCAAAATATAAGACAGAACATCCAACTCCGGACTGCCTGTCATGGACTGGTAGTCCGGTAATATTTTTTCATACAAAGCAAGAAAGACCGGCAGTAAAATACTGGTGTATACCGTTTTCGCACCAAATGCTTTTCCACAGGTCAGGAATCCAAGAATCAAAAGAAGTACGTTTAAAATCATTGTAATTGCAGAAATCGGCAGCGGAACAAAGTTGGATAACACCATGGATAACCCTGCAATACTGCTAACAGAAGCCTGGCTCGGTATCAGGAAAAAGAAGACAGCCGACGAAACAATCGCCACTCCTGCAGTTAAAATCATCCCTTCTTTCAGCCAGTTCGTTGATGTATTTTTATTTATCTTCTGTGCACTCATACTTGTCTCCTCGATTCTTCTTTATGCATAAGCGAAATCCATTGTTCCTTTGTCATGGTATTCGTATGACCAATTCGTACTTCATTCAATAATGATACCGGTACATCATCACAGGTATGATGATAAACAAATCCTACTTTTTCCTGTACACGTTTTGATTTCTCATTATCATCATAATATCCACACCATATTGTAGACATTTTAAGGTTTTCAAAACCATAGCGTATTAATTCTTTTGCCGCCTCAGGCATATACCCTCTTCCCCAAAACGGTTTGCCAAGCCAGTAACCCAGCTCACACTCATCCTCTTTATCTGTCATATCGGTATGACCGTTCAATTTCAACTCAATTGCTCCGATGGCAACGTTATTATCTTTTTCACAAACTGCATAACATTCCTTGCTGCTAAAGACATTTTTGATGACGCTCAAGCTTTCTTCCACACTTTTATGCGGAGACCATCCGGCAATGGGACCAACATCCGGGTCTTTTGCGTATTCAAATAAACTTTGGGCATCGGATTCTTCCCAAGGACGTAATATTAATCGCTCTGTTTTCAATATCATAATCTATTCCTCCAAAATCTTTCTTTTAATTATACATCCTTCGAATTTTTATTGTAAAGAAAAAAGCAAGCCACTTTAGACTTGCTCTTTTCCTTACGCTCTTCTTGTTTATTGTCATTCCAGTTCGACAAAGCCTAATTAATTTTGTTTAGAGATTATTCTCTGTCGTATTCGTGGTGCTTTTGATTATTCGATGTATCCATATTATCCTGCCTATATAAGCAGCTCATCATCCTCCCTGACGGTAACCCCCGTCGGATAAAGCTGATAAGCTGCCATTTTCTGTAAATAATCCATCTGCTGTTTTCGTGTTTCTTTGTGTAAAAAATCATAATAACCACCGCTTTGTGCCACATTCGTCACATACACAGCAGCCACTTCATACTGGTATTTCTGGTTTTCCAGATATAGTGTGATCTCCTTATGCTCATGATAAAACTCTTCTATTTTATATCCATTTAACTGCTTGAACATACTGCCATCTTTCATTTGATGACCATAAATAATCAAATGCTCCTGCCTGGCATCAACATCATTCCGGCAGTCCAACATCAGTGTTCCACAGATAGCATAATTCTTTTGAAAATCATGGTGAAGATAAAACTCATTATCTTTACCATGAACGACCGGATAACTGATATCGGTCCCCTCAATCTTCAGCCACCCAATGCAGTCTGAATTTTCATCCAGCAATGCCTGATAATCAAAGTCATCTATCTCTGTCGTTGTAGTATCCTCGTTGGATTCTGATTTTTCATCCTCTGTATCTTTTTCTGGAAACGCAGTCTCTTCCACCTGCAGGTAATTCAGTCTGTTGCCATAAGAATCCTGCCAGTAATCCAAGAGGAATTTCCCGCTTATCAACGCAATTACCAGAAACACAATCAACATTACTTTTTCTATTTTCCTCACATAGTACCTCCTTCCAGGCATAAAAAAGTGTCTTCGACACCTCAACCCCCTAGCCCCCATTCATGGGGGAATTA
>NZ_CANTKB010000036.1 GCF_947654165.1 uncultured Blautia sp. | reverse complement strand
TGCCAAAACTGCTTTTTCGTTTACCCCATCATCGATTCTAACCTAAAGAATTTATCTTTTTCTCATTCTATCATGTTTTATTCTGAAATTCCACTCTTACATTTGCAAAGAGCCGCCTTTCGGCTGCCCTCTTAACTTATATATAAACTATCTCTTTCAGTACAATTTTTTCAGCACTTGTTCTGATATTATTCATCAACCCGACCCACTTCATCTGATCCCGTATCTTCAATGTTTCTGTCACACTCTGTTCTTCTGCCATCTGCTTCATTAACATTTCGACCTGCTCTCTTGCATCCCGATCAATCTGATTCAGATGTTCAGTCAGCTTTCCAGTCAATAACAGGCACTGATATCTTGCTGGTCTATACTCTTTCAGATATTGTTTCCGCAACATTCCGTATTTTCCATATGTCGGCTCTTCTTCATTCAATACCAAATCCGGCAAATAGTAGTCTCCATGTAGTGTGTAGCCTAATCCGTTTTTCTCATCATAAATCTGTTTTTCCATCATCTTATCTCTCCATTCCTCTGTATTTTGTTTTATTTTTCTTAAGTTTCTGATTATCTATCTCACTCTTTTTAGCACCCCATTCTAATCTTTCTCGAATGCTTCCTTTGGGCATTTGCTCCATTCGACGTTTTTCTTCCAATGCTTTCTGATTTTGAATATCCTGCTGTACAGCAGCATCTACAGTATCTTTTCCCATTACACGCACCACACTATCATATCTTTCAGAAACGCCCTGTAAAATTTCCTTTTCTTCAAATAATTTACGATTCTCTTTACGCATATCATCCAGTTCTCTCTGAACACCGTTATATTCTTGTTTTGTCTTTTGATATTTACGTTTCCAGTTGTCCACATCTTTGGCGAGTTCTTTCACCTGCGCAGCCATTGCAGCAATCTTATTTTTCATCTTGATAAACAATGGTTTTATTTTCTTATCTCGATAAGTTGCTGCACGTTCCAATGGTCCTGCTTCCGGCAATAACAGTTCAATTGTTCCGACCTCTCTTAACTCCTTGTTTACAGAATCCATGATCGGCTGTAACTGTCCTCTGTGCTGTTCCAAATTTTTCAATTCTTTTTCCGCTTTCTCTGCACGCTGTTCTGCCATCTCTTTATCTTTTTGTGCCTGATTTTTTTCTTCTTCCAGCATTTTAATTTCGGCTTTGATTTCTGCAATCTGGGATGTCAATCCTTCGTTTTCTGCTGTCAGATACTCTTTTTCCTGTTCCAGTGCCTGTACTTCCTTTTTACGCTCTTTCTTCTTAAAATTGTAAACGTCCAGATGTTCCTCATGGGTGCCTTTCTGCTCCCATTCAATTCCATGTTCCCTGGCAATCTCCGCAAGCACTTCTTTTTCATGGTTTATCCACTGATTCAGCTCCGTATCATGCTTGTTTCCGCCCTGAAATCCCAGACTTTTCAATGCCTGCTTCAGTGAAACCCTCGTGTCCATCCCTTTACCTTTCCAACCAGTCACATAGGGTACAAAATCAACATGCAAATGTGGAGTCGCTTCATCCTGATGCAAATAGCAGATAAATACTCTCAGTGTCGGATTCCGTTTCTGAAAATCCTGTATATATTCATCCAGAACCTTCACTGCAAGTTCCCCATCGGGTGTTCCAGCAGCCATATCTTCACAATTTCCAATTTGAAAGATGACTTCATGGAACAGCTTTTCCTGCTTACCCTGCCGGATCTTCTCATAATAATTTGCAATCTGCCGATCTTTCCTTTTTCCGACATTATAACGTTCCACCGATTCATCAAATAGTTCCTTATATACTTGTTTTAAATTTTCATTCTGATAGCAGATATTCAGATATACTCTGTCCGGATCTACATTTTCTGCAATAAAATTTCGTCTGTTATGAGCAAGAGATCCCGCTCCGATCATACCGCTGATAGTTCTTTTCATCGTCATATTGCCTCACCTCACTTTCTGAAACCAGTGCCAGATATGGCACATAATTTGTATTTACGCCAGTCATAGCAGTTATAAGAAATCTTCGCCGGATACGGCGGTTTTGTTACTTTTGTCAAAAGTAACGCAAAAGCACTTTCGACAGCCGTACCGTCCATCAAAAGTACCCTTGCGCCCTGCGGGGGTGCAAGACGTCCGGGGGACGTCTGTTCTGCACCGACCGGAGCGGAGCGAAAACCTATACCTCCCGTTGGTCGGATTGCTTCTGCGTTACTCGTCTGACTGATTTATTCTGGTATTCTCGCCCGAACATATTCCAGATCTCCACAGTACGGTGTTCCCACCAGATACCATTCCCTTGCTAGATTCATTTCCATTCTGGTCGGCACCCACTTATCATCTACCAGCACTTCCAGGCATTCCCCACAGTGCAATCCGGTATCAATCCATAAGTCCGATGACAAGATACCGTATCTTCCGTTGCTGCTGTTGTAACCAAGCCTCCCTTCTCTCATTTTCCAGTCCCCTTTCCAATCGGATTAAACTCAAAATCACTCGCTAAGGATGCCCTGAAACAGGGCTCCCTTTCCGCAATGCCAAAAACTTCCGTCTTCACATCTGCTGCTTTTCCTTGTCCGCCAACGATACAGGAGCGTGCCACGCCCCTGTCCTATCGTAGTCAGAAAAGAACTACCAACGGAAGAACTCCGGTATTCCACGCCTGTCCAGATATTCCTGCCGGGCTTTTTCCCGTTCCTCCTCCGTCGGGGCAGTTTTGGATCTCGTATATAATTCCCGTTCCACCATAGCATTCATTTTCTGCTCCAATTCGTTTTTCACTTCTTCCGTGCAACTATCATCGTCAAGCAGATGATACCGAAGCAGTTTCATAAATAATTCCTTTGGAATCTGTACATTCTTCATTTCTTGCTCCTTTCAAGGTAGCAAGATGCCCTGTTCTTAAGAAATAGTCATCTTGCCATCTTCCTTTTATTCTGACAGCATCCAGAACCATTGATTTCCTCGTTTTACAGAATCAATCTCCAGTTCCAGTTTTGCATTTCGCAGTGTTTTCTTCTTTATCCCACGCCTTTCAGCTTCTTCTTCAATCTTTTTCTGAGCCATACCACCGTTAGCCAATATCTCCAGCAAGAACTCTTTCGCTTTCCGGCTTTTTTGCCCTCTGCTGTCACCACTGAGCAGATCATCTGCGCTGATGTCGTATTCCCCAATCCATTCAAAACCCGTCTCCTTATCCAGACGGAATGCTATGGACTTTCCTTCCGGTGCAAGGGAACTTTTCACATGACATACCACACGGATTTCCGGTTCATCTTTAATTCTCCCAACAATCAGCACACTTCTGGCTGCCGCCTGAAAATCTATAGAACCTAAGCCACGATAGGAAGACTTTCCGTTGCTGTTTTTGTTCATGTGACCGATCAGAATAATTGCACAGTGATATTTCTCTGCAAGCACCGCTACACGTTTCATCAACGGACGTATTTCATTTGCTCGGTGCATATCCACCTCTGCACCAAGGAACCCCTGTATCGGGTCTAAAACCACCAGACGAGCTTTCGTCTGTACAATAGCTTCCTCCAGCCGGATATCCAGCATAGTAAGTGGCTGCTCCCGGTCATCAATGACCAATACTCTGGAACAGTCTGCACCAGCCGCCAAAATCCTCGGCTTAATCGTATCGCCCAGCCCATCCTCTGCAGTCTGATAAATGACATTCACAGGCTCTATTGGACTTTCCGATAATTTCACATCAGAATCAGAAGCCATTTCTGCTCCATCATTTACTTCTGTTACCTTTTCCAGCACAGGAAGAATCTTTTCTCCCTTGGTCAATTTTGCAATGATCTGAAGCACCATAGTGGTCTTGCCCTCACCGGGATCTCCCTGAATAATCGTTACCTTCCCAAAAGGGATAAACGGGTAAAACAGCCATTCAATCTGCTCTACCTCCACCGTTTCCATATTGATTAGCTTCAGATCCGGCTCCATTCTTTTTATTTCTGTTTTCTTTATCTCTACTTTGTTCGTTTCCATCGTTCCTCCTTATTTTCCCGTTGAAAGGAAGCGGAGATTTTGATAGAATACCCATAGAAAGTTTTTGGGTGAGTATTCTACCAAATCCCTGCCTTTAGGTGTTTGCCGACACTTAAAGGCTTTTTCTATTCTTCCTTCATGCCATTCATCGTGATTGTGATCAGCCGGATCACTTCCAGTAAATCCTCCGGCACATTATCACCCTTTTTCAGACGTTTCAGCTCATTCAGAACCTTTGCAAGCTCATTTTTCAACGCTTTATACACTCTCGGATTTCCTGTCACTACAACCTCTTTTTCCTGCAATCTTCGGATAATATAATCCTGTTTGGTCAGACCGGATAATCTGACTGCCGTTTCCAGAAGTTCATTCTCCTCCGGTGATACCCGAAACGCTACCGTTTTATTTCTCCATCGTCCCTGTTTATCCAGACATTTAGCTGACATACGCAAGTCCTCCTTCCCTATCATTTGATTCTTCATTCATATTTTCTACATCCAGCTGATCTGCCATATCCTGCTGTACAGACGGAAACAAATGTGCATACCGGTAAGTAATTTTTTCCGCTAAATGCCCAACCCTTTTCCCGATTGCCAGTGCAGTGTAACCCATGTTAATCAGCAAAGAGACATGGCTATGCCGAAGATCATGCACACGGATTTTTTTCACACCGCTTGCTTTGCATCCTCTTTCCATTTCATGGTTCAAATAATACTTTGTTACCGGGAAAATACGGTCATCCGGCTGCAGGCTGTAATATAACTTCAGACAATCCTGCATTTCGTCACATAGAAACTTCGGCATAGTTACAGTACGGATACTGTTCTTTGTCTTTGGCGTGCTAATCACATCTTCTCCTTTTAAACGCTGATAAGATTTGTTAATCCGCAGCGTTCTCTTCTGGAAATTGAAGTCCGCAGGAGTTAGAGCCAAAAGCTCCCCGGATCTGATTCCACACCAGTAAAGCAACTGGAACGCATAATAGGAAAGAGGTTTATCCATCATTTCTTCCGAGAATTGCTTATACTCTGCCTTTGTCCAGAAGAGCATTTCCTTACTTTCCTCCGAACCGATTGTGCCCGCTTTCCTTGCCGGATTTGTACTAAGATCATAAAATTTGATCGCATGATTGAAAATTGTACTCAACTGTCCATGAATCGTTTTCAGATAAGTAGGGGATAAGGGTTTTCCCCTCCGGCTTGTCAATTTGCGAAGTTCATTATGCCAGTCCAGAACATCCTTTGCGGTAATTTCCGATACCTTTCTTTTTCCCAGATACGGTAAAATCTTGGACTTGATAATATTTTCTTTTGTGAGCCAGGTACTCTTTTTCAGCCTTGGTCTCACATCTTCCTCATATAATTTGCAGAAGCTCTCCAGTTCCATATCCATGCTGGCTTTCTTCTGCAGGATGAACTGCTGCTCCCACTGTGCAGCTTCCCTTTTCGTCGCAAATCCTCTTTTGCATTTCTGCTTACGTTCACCGGTCCAATCCTGATACCTTGCCATGACGTACCAAGTGTTATTGCTTTCATTCTTGTAAATTGCCATTCCTAATTCCTCCCATCGTTCGATCTTGTTCCATAAAACTGCTCGTAAAAATACTTCCGGTCAACTTTTCCTGCGATTGTCTGACATCCCATCGCCTGTAATTCCCTGTTCAGTCTCTTCATCAGCTTATAAGCATAGGATTCCGATACCTCCAGAACTTCCATGACCTCTTTTACATTCATAAACATTTTACTCATTGTAAAATCCCTCCTTTGTTTGCACTATACATTTCTGTATAGTCTGCATGATACTATACTTTTTTGTATTGGTCAAGTGTTTTAAAATAAAATTCTATACTTTTTTGTATGGTTTCGCCTTGTCTGTACTATACATATATGCTATACTCAATTTATCAATAGACAGACAGGAGAATGAATATGGCAATAGGAGAAAGAATTCACCATTTCCGACTTCTGCGTGGATTCACGCAGAAATATTTAGGTCAGCAGCTGGGATTCAGCGAATCTCAGGCTGATGTCCGCATTGCACAGTACGAAAAAGGGGCACGCAGCCCGAAAGAAAACTATCTGAATGCCTTAGCTGACATTTTTGATGTATCTCCCCATGCACTGGCAGTCCCAGACATTGACAGTTATGTAGGACTGATGCACACCTTATTTACATTAGAAGATCTTTACGGACTTCATATCGGAGAGATTGACGGAGAACTCTGCCTCCGGTTAGATAAATCCAAGGGAACCACCTACCTTTCTATGTTTGATATGTTCCATGCATGGCAGGAACAGGCAGAAAAACTAAAATCCGGAGAAATTACCAAGGAAGAATATGACCAGTGGCGGTACAATTACCCCAAAACAACAAAATAAAAACCAACGAAAAAAGGCCTTACCAAATTGATTTCACTCAATTCAGTAAGACCTTTTTTGTCGGTTTCACACATATTACCTGATAACCACAGGATACCTGATAAATAATACCAAAATATCCAGTGTTATCATTTTGTTATCAAATAGAACCTTGACGCCCCTCAAGCGCCCTGTTTATGCGGGTTCTCAGATTTTTTTCATTATTCAAACTCTATCGTCGCAGGCGGTTTTCCTGTACAATCGTATAACACTCGATTCACATGCTTGACTTCATTTACAATTCTGCTGGTTGTCTTTCCAATGACTTCCCATGGAATGTCGGCACTCTCAGCAGTCATAAAATCCGTGGTGGTAACTGCTCTCAAAGCCACCGCATAGTCATAAGTCCTCTCATCTCCCATTACACCTACAGAACGCATATTGGTAAGTGCCGCAAAATACTGACCAAGTTCTTTATCCAGACCAGCCCTGGCGATCTCTTCTCTCCAGATGGCATCTGCATCCTGAACCATGCGTACTTTTTCTGCCGTTACCTCTCCGATGATACGGACTCCAAGCCCCGGTCCCGGGAATGGCTGACGGAATACCAGATACTCCGGAATCCCCATTTCAAGACCTGCCTGACGTACTTCGTCTTTAAACAGGTTGCGAAGAGGTTCTATAATTTCTTTAAAATCAACATAATCCGGAAGACCGCCTACATTGTGGTGAGATTTGATTACCGTAGACTCTCCGCCTACACCGCTCTCCACCACATCAGGATAAATGGTTCCCTGTACTAAGAAGTCTACCGCACCGATTTTCTTTGCTTCTTCTTCAAAAACACGGATAAATTCTTCACCAATGATTTTACGTTTTTTCTCAGGTTCTTCCACACCTTTCAGTTTTTCATAGAATCGCTCCTGAGCATTGACACGAATGAAATTCAAATCGTAAGAACCATTGGGGCCGAAAACAGCCTCAACTTCATCTCCTTCGTTTTTACGGAGAAGACCGTGATCTACAAACACACAGGTAAGCTGATTTCCAACTGCCTTTGACATCATAACGGCTGCCACAGAGGAATCCACACCACCGGAAAGTGCACAGAGGACTTTTCCGTTTCCTACTTTTTGACGAATCGCAGCAATGGATTCTTCCACAAAGGAATCCATTTTCCAATCACCGGAACACTGGCAAATGTTATACACAAAGTTGGAAAGCATGGTTTTTCCTTCCTGTGTGTGAAGCACTTCCGGATGAAACTGAGTCGCATACAGACTTTTTTCCGCATTTTCTACTGCTGCTGCAGGACAGTCAGCAGTGTGTGCACAAACCTCAAATCCAGGTGCTACCTGTGAAATATAATCATTATGACTCATCCAGCAGATGGTTTTTTCCGATACATTCTGGAAAAGTTTGGAGTTCTGATCAACCGTCACTTCAATTTTTCCATATTCTCTGACAGGAGCCTTCTCCACCTTGCCGCCTAAAAGGTGCATCATAAGCTGAGAACCATAGCAGATACCAAGAACCGGAATTCCTAACTGAAAAATTTCTTCTGAATATGTTGGAGAATCCGGAAGATAAACACTGTTTGGGCCTCCGGTAAAAATAATTCCCTTTGGCTGAATTTCTTTGATCTTTTCGATATCTGTCTTATAAGAATAAATTTCGCAGTATACATTACACTCACGTACACGCCTTGCGATCAATTGATTATACTGACCACCAAAGTCCAGTACTATAACGGTTTCTCTTTTCAAAGAAGTATCCTCCTGTCCATTTTTTACTTTATTATTTCCAACGAAACTGCCTTCATCCCTGCAAAATACAGTATTTCCGAATACAGTTCCATAAAAAAGATAGCTTAAATTATAAAATACACTTTCTCAATTTTCAAGAAAAATTTATTGGTGAAATTTGCCGAAATCCGGTACACATTTTGCCGTTTTTTGTACCAGCCTTCTTCCTGACATCTTAAATAGGATTCACATGAACCATACAGTGTTTCACAAGAGGAAATTTTTCTTCTATCTGATCATGTACCTGCTGTGCTATCTCATGTCCCTGTCTCAAGGTCAGATTTCCATCTGCGGAAATTTCGATGTCCACATAAATTTTAGCACCAAAGAGTCTGGTGTGAAGCATATCCACATTTTGAACACCCTTTTGTCCAAGTATCAACTGTCTCATTTCCTGTTCCACTTCTTCGTCGCAGGATTTATCTACCATTTTATCTACTGCATCTTTAAAGATATCATAAGCTGCTTTGACAATAAAAATACAGATTACCACACTCGCCAGAGGATCCAGAACCGGAATGCCCATTCTGGCTCCCAGAATACCGATAAACGCTCCGACAGAGGAAAGTGCATCGGAACGGTGATGCCATGCATCTGCCATCAAAGCACCTGAATTCGTCTTCTTCGCCGCAGCCCTGGTATACCAGAACATCCATTCTTTCACACCGATAGACACAACAGCGGCAATCAGAGCGATCATCCCCGGAACTGCCTTTTCTCCTGCTGTTCCCTGCAGGATTACATTCAGACCATTGATTCCAATACCAAGCCCCGTCACACAGAGCACCACTGACAGCAAGATTGCAGCTACACACTCCATACGGTCATGTCCGTATTGATGATTTTCGTCAGACTGTTTACTGGCAATATTCACACCAAGAATCACGACAATCGTACTAAATACATCAGATGCTGAATGTACAGCATCTGAAATCATAGCTCCTGAATGTCCTAAGATACCTGCCAGCAACTTAAACAACGATAGAATCACATTCCATGCAATACTTACAGCCGAAACTCGAAGTGCTACCTTCTTCATATCCTGTTCTTCTTTCATCACTATCTTCCTTTCTGAATATTTTTCAGTTAAACCTAAAACAGACAATACAACCCTTTTTAAACAAAAAAACATCTGAAGGGCAATGGATGTTACTGTCCCACAGATGTCATATGTTCATCCGCTGTCACATTATGTGACCCGGCTTTGGCCTGCTCAGCTTTTCTCTGAAATTTTATTCTTTGAATTTTTGTTATTTTATGCGAAACTTTTCCGTTTGTCAATAGTTCAGCTTTGTACTTTAGAAAAACATCATTCCGTGCCATGATCCTCTTCAATCTCTATTCCAAGTCTTTTTGCTAAATCTACCGCCTGAAAGAAATTTACTTTCATTCCTTTCAGTTCACTCATACTGTCTGACACTACGATTCCATCGATATTACAATGCGTCACATTCATTCCTTGCAGCGAAGTTTTGAAAAATTCAGCTTTTTGAAAACATACCTGCATCCAATCTGTATTGGCGAATTTACATTGGCTGAAGCCTGCCTCTGTAAAATCTGTTTGTTTTCCCATGATATAACTCATGCGGCTGGCATCAAATCCTGCTCCCACAAAACATCCATCCGTAAATGAAACATGCTGCATGGTGCACCCATAGAAATCTGCTTTTTCTCCTTTACAATTCTCAAATGCACATTGCTTAAAAACAGCATCGCTAAAACTGGTATTATAAAAATTACAATTTATAAATTTAACATCAGTAAACCACGTACGGTCAAAATAGCATCCCATTAATTTACAATTGATAAAAACACTCTGCCGGAAACGAATATCTTTTCCGTCAAATTTAGTAAGAAAAATCCCCTCAAACTGCTTATTTACAAGGTCTGTTTCTTCTTTCTGTGCTTCCTCCAATAATGCCATAGGTTCTGACACTCGGTTCAATTTTTCCGGAATACGTGGCTTTTTAAAGTTTTTCTTATTCATTCTTTCTCTCTCATTTTTTCTTTAATTGATATCAGACCAGTGCTTGATGTTTCCATTTTCCCCTTAAATATCTTATGGTAAAACATACTGCCCGGAACAGCCAGTCAATGGTCATAGCAACCCACACACCAAACACTCCCATGTGACAATACACACCCAAAACCACACTAAATCCGATACGGAAAATCCACATGGAAATAATGGATAAAATCATAGTGTAAGTAACATCTGCAGCTGCCCTTAAAGTATTAGGAAGGGAAAAAGACAGAGGCCAGATGGTTACCGCACAGATAGAATGATAAATCAATATTTTATGTGCATACCGGCTTGCTTCAGCAGATAATCCATAAATCTGAATAATATACGGCACTGCCAGAACCACCAGAATATTTGCCGCAAAAAGAGATACATACACGATTTTCATCAGTTTTTTTGTGTAGTATCTCACCTGTTCATAATCCCCGGCTCCTACACATTGTGCCCCCACCGTCAAAATAGCAAATCCCACCGACATACCCGGAAGTACTGCAAACGTAGCTACGTTATTTGACACTGCATTTGCTGCAATGGAAGCGGTCCCAAAGCTGGTAACAATGCTCAGAACCAGAATCTTTCCTAACTGAAACATGCTGTTTTCCAAACCGTTTGGAACTCCGATATATAGAATTTTTTTCAATAATGCCCAGTCTGTTTTAAAGGAAAATGGATGGGAAAGATGCAAGGTATGTTTCTGATTATTCATAAGAAACATCATGATCACACATGCAACTGTTCTTGAAACCAAGGTAGGAATTGCCACACCTTCCACTCCTCTGTGGAATACAAAAATCAACAGTGCATTGCCACCCAGATTAATTGCATTCATGAGCATAGAAATCTTCATAGCCACTGCTGAATTTCCCATGGCACGGTAAATGGCAGCCCCGGCATTGTACAATGCTGTCATAGGGATAGAAGCAAATACAATCGTCATATAAACATTACAATTGTACATAACATCGGCTTCAATTTTTCCAAATACTACATGAGTAATAAAGTTCCTTCCCAGATAACACAGAAGCATAACAACCAGAGAAGCTTTTAGCGTAAAAGAAATTAATTGATTGGTAGATTTACATGCCATTTCATCTCTTTTTTTTCCTAAAAACTGCCCTGCGATCACAGCACCGCCTGTAGCCAGAGCTGTAAAAATATTCAAAATCAATACCATAATGGTATCAATCAGGGAGACTCCGGAAACCGCCGCTTCTCCAACACTTGCCACCATAATGGAATCTGCAAGTCCTACAAATGCCTGTAGAAACTGATCAATAATCAGCGGAACTATCAACTTGCGTAAATCAGCATTTGAAAAAAAACAGTTCTTGGTATCCATAATAAGCATCCTTTCTTTTTGTTTCTCAAAACATTATACTCTCGGCTTATTTAAGATACAAGAACCATTTCTAAGTTTTATTTTATTCCATAGTTTCAAATATTGCTAATATATTGTTGATGGAATCAATCTCATCCTGAGTTAATTCCCATGTAATACAATGAAGATTGCTCTCTAACTGCTGTACATTCGATACACCGTTTATTACAGAAGTAATCTCTTCTTTTTGCCGCATCCAATTTAAAACAACTTCATTTATTGGGTGTCCTATTTCTTCTCCAAAAGCTCTTAGTTTTGCAGCTCCTTTCTGATATACAGGAAAATCTTTTCCCGTCAGCTTAGGATTAGAAATCCTCACATCTTTCTCGGAAACAGAAAAATCATCTGCAAACTTTCCTGCCAAAAGCCCCTGCATCAGAGGACTATAGGGAAGGAATGCCTGTCCATATTTTTTTACATTAGGAAATACTTCCTTTTCTGTCCTATAATCTAAAGGTATATTATGATACGAAGCCGCATTACGCTCCAGTATATTGTAAAGCCCCTGCTGACAATCTACGGAAATGTATTGCATCATCTTTTCCACTTCATTCTGACCATAGTTACTCATTCCTACATATCGGATTTTTCCTGCCTTTTTCATTATTTCCAACGCCTCTGCTGTCTCTTCTAATGGTGTAGCTGAATCTGGCCAGTGAAGCTGATAAATATCTACATAATCGGTTTGAAGACGTTTCAGTGTAGCATCAATCTCTTTCAACATTGACTGTTTTGAAAGATTATTCTCTGTAACTTGAGGTTTCTCCCACACCAAACCACATTTTGATGCAATCAGAACTTTGTGACGGCTTCCATTCTGTTTCAGTGCATTTCCAAGGAATTCTTCTGAATTTTTCCTGTCTGTTTGTAAATCATATAGCTTTTCCTCCTAATATTATACGCTTTTATGTAACCGGTTACATATCAGTCTAAAAACATGAGAAATACATCTTCGTATTTCCCATGTATAAATTCATTGCTTTCTTTCTGACCCGTTCAAGCTCAATGCATAGGGTATTCTGAGAATTTCCTGTCCGTTATGCGGAAAACACATCCTCTTCTCTAGCAACTGCATGGCTTTTTGCCCCATCTCAAAATTGTCTCTATAAATATAACTCAGAGGCACTCCAAAAATATCTGCATACTCTATTCTGTCATTTCCTATAAAAGCAATGTCTTTTCCTATTTTTATTTCTGTTTCTCTGGCTGCTTTCAAAAATCCAAGAGTCATCTGATTATTACAAGAATAAATCGCATCTGGAAGTTCCTTTGTTTCCAAAAGTCTCTTAGAAACCTGATAGGCATTTTCTATTGTAAAATTTCCAGGTAGAATATGTTCTTTGTATACAGTAAGCCCACATTCACGGGCTCCATCCTGAAACCCTTCTAACCTGTCCCTGGCAATTTTCAAATGCAAATTTCCTGTCAAAATTCCTGCTGTTTCATTCCCTGCTTTCTTTAGTTCAATGGCTGCCCGAAAAGAACTTTCATAATTTTCATATACAACTGCATCCCAGGGCATATGCGGGAAATCTCTATCTACTATGACAATTGGTAAATGCATTTCTTTTAATTGGTGAAATAATTGCCTTCCTTCCTGCGTTTCCTGATAATCCGTAGATGGTCCAAGAATAATCCCTTTTACTCTTTGTTGCTGCAAAAGCTGGAGCACTCTCTCTTCTTTCTTAATGCTGTTTTGTGTGTCAAAAAGTACTAACGAAAGATTTAATTCATCCGCCGACTGACTAATTCCATGTACAATATCCGCATAAAATGAATTTCCTATTTCTGGTACAACGATACCTATTGTGCTGGATTCCTGTCTAGATAAAGTGACCGCTGCCGCAGATGGAATATAGTGATACATTTCCATAATATCTGTAATCTTCTTCCGTGTATCGGCAGATACATAGCCACTGTTGTTTAGTACTCTTGATACCGTTGCTTTTGACACTCCTGCCAATTCAGCTACTTCTTTTATCGTAATCATGTGTCTCCTTGTTTGTTCCGATATGTAACCGGTTCCCTATTTCTTTCTCATCATAGTATAAAATTACTATAATGTCAATCATTTATTCATGTTGATGCAAATATTTTTCTTTTGTGGCAAGTCCTCCCCGGATGTGCCGTTCCTGCTTATTTACATCTAATACTTTTCTTGCTTCTGATGCAAGAGACGGATTAATCTGTTCGAGACGTTCTGTGCAGTCTTTATGTTTGGATGTTATTATCAGGAACGGTAATGTTATCCTCTACCAGCACAGACTCGTCTAATCCAAGGTCGCCGAACAGACGAAGGAAAATATCCACATTTCCGTCCTTGTCCACCTCAATCTTCTGGATAATTTTCTTTAACTGCTCATTCGTCATCTGACGAACATCGGTAATATCTTCAATCTCTTTGAAGGTATTATTTAAAACCGTTTCCAGCTGTTCCCCTTTGGTCAGATGATAAGAAACCATCTTAAGTTCATTTTCCAGACGCTCGATTTCCTGTCGCATACCACCGATTTTTTCGTTCAATTCTTTGCGGGTAATCAGATCATCGGTGTACATGTCCATATATTTCTGTCTGGTCTTTTGCAGTTTTGCAAGCTGCACGTTCAACTCTTTCTCATATTCCAGATTCTCGTCCTTGGCTTTGTAAACACGCTGAAATTCGTTGACTACATGGTTGATTACCTTTTTCTTCTGCTTCAAGACTTCCGCAAAATATTCTTGTAAAACTTCAATCAGTTCTTCTTCGTCCACCTTCACTGCATTTGGACAACTGTCTGCTCCACGCCCATTATGTCCGGAGCAAACCCAGCGGACATAAGTGTTCTTATAAGTCCGAACGGTCCGGCGAAATGACCATCCACATTCCTTACATTTTATCAATGTTGAAAACAGATATTTATTGCTTTGTCGTTCGTGCTTCATATTGAAAGACGCATGTCTGGAATGAAGGGTTTCTCCTGCCTTTTCAAAGGTTTTGTCATCAATAATCCGCAGTTCCGGTCGCTCCACAACCATCCATTCTGTCTCGTCTTTATCCGCTCTCTGGCCTGTCAGGAAATCCGTCACTTCCTGTTTTCCATTGATAATTTTTCCGGTGTAAATCTCATTAGTCAAAATCCGGCAGATTGCATTCTGACTCCACTTACAATTCCGCTTTGTAGTCAGCCCTTTTTCATTCAACATATTGGCAATCTTGGCTGCACCGTAGCCTTCCTCCGTATACCACTGATAAATCTGACGGATGACCTTTGCCTCTTCTTGATTGATAGCCAGATTGAAATAATCGCCGATGGTCTTATCATATCCGTACACAATATTGGGAACCCGTCCTTTTTCCGCATTCATTTTCTTGCCGAATTTCACACGCTTGGAAGTATTGGCACTTTCTTCCTGGGCAAGAGCGCCGAAGATGGTCAGCACAAATTCACTGTTTCCCATGCTGGTCATGTTAGCTGTGAGGAACTGGGTTTCAATACCTAACGCTTTCAGCTTACGGATGTTCTGCAAAAGATCCACCGTATTTCTGGCAAAACGGGAAATGTCTTTTACAACGACCATGTCAAAGAGACCATGCTCCGCATCAGACATCATGCGAAGAAATTCCTTCCGATTTTTAATTTTAGTTCCAGAAATACCCTCGTCTGCATATAATCTTACAAGGGTATCACCGGTTCGCTTCGTGTATTCAGAGAAGAACTCCTTTTGAGCTTCCAGGCTGTTGAGCTGGTCGGTTTTATCAGTGGAGACGCGACAATAAGCTGCTATATTCATGTTGGGTAACCTTTCTGTTAGAATTGTGTCGTTCTGTTACAACTTTATTATATTGTAAAATGGAAAATTGTAAACATAAAAGCAGAGGAACCTTAAATTATCTCTTAAGAGTAATAACTCACAATCTCCTGTTCCAGTTTTACATCCCGCTCAAGCATATACTTCACTGTTTCCTGATAAACATTATGTTCAGCCAGCGTTTTCAGACGTTTCCTGTCATTTCGTGAAAGACTGAGCAGACAGTTTTTATACCGGGGATTCTTCAACTCATTTACAGACATCCGATAAATTCCAAACGGAATTTCTGTAATCCTGCACAGATTCTCATGTATATAAAAGCCACCGGCATCAATATCTCCAAAATGGAAGTACTGGACTCCTGGATTATCCCCATATATCATCTTCAGGAAATCCCGCTGAAACCGGTTTGCATATCCACCCAGATAAAAATAAGCCGTATCTGCTTCTCCACACCGCATATACGATGTCTTATTTTCCACAGTAATAAATCGCTGATTATTGACTGTAATCCTTTCGATTTCATCCAATTCATCCGCATAAAACTCTACACCACTTCGAAAACTTCCAAGTTCCAGCGTCTTTCCGGATTTCACAATTACGATATCCCCTTTTAAACAGATTTTCTGCGTTTCCTTTACAATTCGATAGTCGCTTAATATCTCGTCCGGAAGTTCATTTTCCTCACAGGGTTTTCCACGGAATTTTCGAATCAACCCACACACCACATCCAGTGTATTATCTTCCAGATACTTCGAACTTCCATAAATCAGCATGGATGCCTCGCGTACATAAAGGGGTCGTTCATTCCGTTCAATAAAAATCAATGCCCTTAACACCTCTTTTGTCTGTTCATAGTCCTTTGGCACCACATTTTTATCGAGACTCGCCTGAAGTTTTGCACATTCCCGATCTGCAACCGGAGAATAACCGCTGTACTGTTCAATAATTTTCTTTACCTGTTTCATTTTTTCATGCTTCGACTCATACTGATAGTGCTCCGTCAGATATCGTTCCGCTTCCTCCACTTTCTCATCAACCAGATAGATCGAAGAAATCTCGTTGCTGAATTTCTTCATTTCAAAAGTCAGAAATCCTTTTTCCCGGTATTTACTGGCAGTTTCATTGATAGCATTAATCTGCTCCAGATCTCCATCATTCCGATTATATCCTCTGTATAATTCTATCGGTTTAATCTGCGTTCTCCTGTTAATGCGACCGGTTCCGCTGTCTTTTTTGCTTTTCCTGTATTTTTCAACCAGAAGAAGCAGCATCTTTTCTTCATAATCATTCATAAGTCTTCTCCTCATGGAACTGCACAATACCAAGCTGCATACTGTCTGGCCGTACTCGCAGTACCGGCAAAATCACTTCACATTCGTTGCCGATTGACTCCGTCTTGTCCGGCGAGCAGAAAATTACCTGCAGATTCTGTTTTTTCATAAAATCCAGCATCAGCTTCACATTGCCTGGATCCATCTTGGCGAACGGCTCATCAATAAATACCAGTCTGGCAGAATTCACCTTCTGATTGTAAATCATAAGCAATGCAGAAGATAAAATTAACAAATAAGGAATCTGCACTTCTGCGCCTGAGTTAAACCCTGTCTGGCGCGACAATTTTGCACGATCCAGAATATGATTGCTCATGAGAATCTCATATGTCATGTAATTCCGGTAATCTGCAAAACGTGCAATGGTTTCATCACTGTTTTTCTCGATAATCCGAGTAATGATCTGTTTCAGTTCCCGTTCCAGCTGCTCACCCTCCTCGTCCGATACGGAAGTCACCATACCGAGGGTCACCTGTCCGGAATTGTCTCCCAGCTTTTCTCTTTCATCCAGATACTTTGCATACTCAATAATCTTAGCGTACTCCGATCCATCTTTCACATAATGAACATCAAACTGGTATCGGGTTGAAAAGTTCAGTTTCGCCAGTTCTGCATTGATCTGCTTGAGATCATCCTGTGCATTGTCACAGATCTTCAAAATTGTCAGCACAAATTCGTTTTTGAAGATATCCTCATAACGTTTTGTCTGAGCATCCAGCTTTTCACGTATTTCCTGCAGATCGTCCATCCAGATGCGGTCTTTTCGCTTCGCATATACATCCCGGTTCGTCTCTCCAACCGGCATTGAGTTATCCGAATGTTTTACATTATAGCTAGATTGCAGGCCGATCAGTGCTTTCCTGTGCTGTTCAATACCTCTTGATAAGCGGCTTCTTGTCTCCGAAGCAATGATTCCTCCTGTTCCTGTCATTCCGGCTTCCACGTATTTTTCGTATGCCTCAACCGCTTTCTGAACAACCGGATAAGCCGAAATCTTATATTCTGTGAATTTTTCTTTTTCCTTATTAAACTCCATTGTTTTCGTATCAATGGCATTTCCGCAGACCTGAATCGTTGTTTCCAGCCTGCTGTTCTCGTTCATTGCCTCTTTCTGCTCATTCTTCACCGCAGCATGCTCATCCTCAAGACGGGATACCAGCTGACTCAATTCCAGATATTCTCTGTTATTCTTCTGTGCCTTTTTCAGTTTCTCCAGCTGTTTATGCGATTCATCCAGTTCTTTTACTGTCTTCTGATACTTTGCATGCACATCATAATCATACTCTTTAAAAAATTCCTTATCCTGACTCAAGCGGTTCTTTCTGTCTGCAATTGTTTTCCGGGCAGAAAGTTTTTCCCCACGCTCTGCCTGTAATCTTATAATTTCCTTTTCTGCGCGTTTCCGGTTCAGTTCAAATGTTTCCTGCCCCAGATAATAGGAGCGGATACGTTCAAAACACAGGAAATAACTATCCATATTAACAGACACACGCCCTTCCACAGAAATTGCATTTTCTCGGTTTCTAACCTCCTCCAACTTCACAGCATGCATTCTTCCCAACTGAAAATCAAAATATTTCTTTGCCACCTTATTTTTAATGTTCAGGAAATGCACCACCGAATCTTTTTCCGGTTCAATTTTTTTCTTCATCAACAGTTTCGTATTGAACAAATGTGCATATCTGTTCTTGGAACGGTTCAGTACATCATCAGCAATATCATAATACTCCGGATCCACCAGAATCGTATACCGGCGAATACCAAGAAATGCCTCAATCGCATCACGCCAGGACTCATCTGTAATGTCGATCACATACTCACAGGCAAATTTCGCCTCCGCCGGAAACTTCCGTTTTGCAAACTCACGATTTATCTCATCTCTCAATCCCACATACTCCGGAATCTGCGCATATGTATTCCTGCGCTTTCTGGCTTCTTCCAGAATTTTTTCCTGCTCGCCTAACTTTCGCTCCAGTTTTTCGATTTCCTGTCTGATCAAAGCACCCTGTGCCGTAAAATCATCATAACGCTCATTTACCGCCTGCTTTAACCAGGCAACTGCACTCTCTTTTTCAAACGCAGAACAGAAACTGCTGCTGAGCGAGGTCAGCATTTCCTTTTTTTCCACTTCACGTCCATCTTCTAAAAATTCGTAGAGGATCTCACTTACCTTTGTCTGGAACTGTTCCAGATCATTTTTTGCCAGAGAGAGTTGTCGTTTTTCTTTCCTTAATACATCGAGACGTTTTTCTTCTTCCTGAATCATTTTTGTACTGTCTAACTGGTTTAGACTGATCTGTGCCTGAATCAGTCTCTGATTAATTGCATCACTTCTTTGTTCCAGTACCTCCAGCGTCTGTACCATCTCGCTCTTTTTCCTAGATGCAATATTCTGCTCACGGATCTTTTCCTCAATCTCTACATTTAATCTTTTCATCCGTCGGTAAACAATCTTAATATCATCCGCCAGCAGACGATTCTTCTCATTTTCACAGGTATCATACTCACTCAGGATTTTTTCCAGCTCCTCAATCTCTTCCTGAATCAGGGAAAAGGTATCATTCAACCGCTCAATGTTCCCTTTTGCCTCAATCAGTTTGGTAAAGTCCACATTTCGTTCCTCCAGAACGCTCTCTCTGATGAATTTATCAATTTTCGCATTGGGATCATAAGACATAATGCCGCGCAGTTTCCGAAGATAGGCATTTACCTGATTGATATTCAGCTTCAGGCCGGTCATCTGCATAAACTTCTGAATTCCCGGTTCCCGCAGAAGCAGAGTAAGTCCATATTTTTTTTGCAGCTGTGAAGCGGAATATGGCATTTTCATTCCATTTTGCACATATAGATGTTCCATATCATCCAGAGATGTTTTGTCCGCAACATATCTCAGAGTCTGACAGTTGTTTGAAGCATTCGTCTCAATCACTGCTCCGAGAATAAAGAACTTTTCTTCCACATCATCATAATATTCCTGTACAATATGGCTATATACATTGGGTGCCTTGTCGGCCGGACGCATATAGGTTCCGGCCGTTGCATCAAGAAGCCCTCTGGTATACGAAGAAAGTGTTCTGCTTCCTTTGTTTTCTGATGATTTGTTAAAAATCGTATCGCCAAATGCAGCATATTTAATAGCATCCAACATAACCGACTTCCCATTTCCGTTTTTTCCTGCGATCAGTGTAAAAAGGCCGATAGGCGCAGTAACATTGGAAAATCCATACCAATTAATTAGGCGGACTTTTTTCAATATAATCATACCTCGTCCTCCTCATAATCTTCTAAACTTATCTGCTGTATTTCCTCTTCAGAATTGTCAGCAGTTTCTTCCTCCGTCTCATTCCGTTTCAGATATTCATCTGCAACCGTCTGGAACTGCGGAATATCCCAGCCAAACTGCAAGGAGGGATAGAGCTGAATTTTCATATCCTCCCCATGATCATCCTCGTCAAAATTAATCAGACTGTACTTTTTGAACAGTTTAAAAGCCGCACCCAGTTCCTGTTTCGTCGGTACAACGCCGTAAGATTTAATTTTATCAATCAAATCACCCTTTGTGACAAAATTTCCTTCGTTATATCCCAGATTTTCCAGATAGACCTTCCACAAAACCAGAAGCATGTGATACTGGAGCGTGGAAAATGTAATTACATTCGCACGTTTCAGTCCCACTGTTTCCTCATCCTCTTCGCTGACAATCAGCATACTGACACCCGTTTTTTCATCCACCAGAATATCAAAGCCTATCATCCGAAGATATTCGGAAATGTCCTGTCGGTTTGATTCTCTGAATACAAAGGAAAATAATTTCTCATCCTTCTCCCTGAGAATAAATGTAGATTCCAGCAATTTTCGAACACATCTTTTAAATAAAATACCATTCTCTTCTTTTATTGTAATCTGTAAACTGATATCACTCATCGCATTTCCTCTTTATACTGATTTTGCTGATTGTTGCAACTTCTGTCTCAACGGTTCCCTCTTCGAACTCTACCTCATATGGAAATCCGGCTGTGCCCGAATAGATCATACTGGCAGCCACCATCATCGCATCGTCCCTTGTACGCACGCCGCATTCATCCACACGCAGCTTATCCCTTAAGAACGTCATCCGGTCAAAGTAATCTTTTACATGATCAAGACTGTATCGGTCCGGTGTCTCCGTTATCAGTTCATCTGTCAGCCGCTGTCTCTCTTCCTCCGAAAGTTCATCCATAACAATTCCGGCATTTTTCAGGTTCGGATTGGCCTTTTTCCGACGCTCAAAAGATTTTCTGCTGATAAATCCGACACTTTGCAGCTGATGCGTCTGCGCCAGCTGCTGCAAAACAAACTCCCGGTTCTCCTCGTCCATATCTTTTAACAGCATCAGAATCCGGTTTATGGCATGTTCAAGATTGGTGCCGTTGCTTAGCACCATCATCATGCGGGTCGCATACAAATTGTAGTAGGTATTGATTTTGTTATCAATATAGTTCATTTCCTGTTCATATTCAAAGTTGATAAAACTTTCCAGTTCGCCAAACTGACGGTCAATGATTTCTTTTGCCCTGAATTCATCGTTATTCTTCAGTTTTCTATATTCGCTCAGCATTTTATCATACAGTTCCGAACGTCTGAGCCGATGCAGCATTCGGGCAATCTCAGAAATATAGGAGGGAATCAGACCGCTCTTTTTTATAAAGAAATAGTCATTAAAAAAACGTGTCAGCATCTCATCTTTGATCAGAAACTGTCCGAAACTATTTACATCCGGCATTTTCATAACGGCACGCATGATCTCACGAATACTGTCTTTTAAGATTAGAAGTTCATTTTTCAGGTCGCATTCATTTTCGACCAGAGGCACAAGGATATTGGAATACGGTCGGATCGCACGGGCACTGTCTTTTCCCAGAGATGTTTTCAGGATCTCATAAATGGAAAAAATATGATTTGTGATTGTGCTGTTCGTATCCTGATCAAAAATTCGATGAATCGCATCAATTAATTTGCGGCAGTAAGCGGAAACGGAAGCGATGTTATCTCCGGTACGCCCGATTTCCTTCGGTGTAATCCAGCCGCATGTGCGAAAATATCGTAAAATGGCGGATGCATTTTCCTGCGGACTCCGCACACTGCTGATCTCCTCACCGATATCTTCCGTCTCTATAGAATACATACAATTCTGCAAATAGATAATTAAGCACTGTCTGGCATCCGTCTCATACAGAATCGGAATTTCCTTCGATTTTTCAATAAGCAGACTAATACTTTCAAAATAAACCTCACGGTTTCTGCAGCAAAATGGATTAAAAAATTTATCATTCAAGCTATCAAAATATGACATTCTTTTACCTTCTCTATTATTATTTATCGTAAAGTAAAAATGTAGGTAATTAATAAAACCCTACCCGATCCCAGAAACTATTTCAGACTCCATTTTGCATATCGATTTTTACCTTCTGCAAGCACTAATCCTTCTTTTTTCATTGCTTGCAATAGATTAGATACCTTCTTGGATTTCTGCTCATCACTTAAAACTTCCGGCAACGCTTTTTCCAACACTTCCATCAATTCCTGCTTACTTGCTTCTCCCATTGATTCTAATGCCTTAATAATCAATTGTTTGCAAATATCATCATTAAGTCCTTTGTTACGCACATACACTGCTTTCTGACCAACAATATCAGCCACTTTAAATGACACAAATATATTTGGATACCGTCCTTCAACAAGTCCTTGCTTTTTCAGTTGCTTAAAGCTCTCCTTAGAAACAACTTCATGTTTCTGGACCTGATCCAACAAAAAGACAGTTCTCATATCCAGGTCTCCATTAGTATACAGCAGTTGCGTATAGTTTTTGTCCAGTATTTTTCCATAAACCGTAACTTTAACTCTGTTAATTATATTTAAATCATACGTTGGCAATGGGAAGCACTTATCTCTCTGTATCTGATACATCATCGGAATTCCCATTGAATTTGTATCTATCATATACAGATTTACCATAGCATTACACAAAAATACATTTCTGTAATACGGCGGTTTGTATCCGGGTTCCAGTGCTTGCTCTATTGTCTCAGGAATAAAGGCACCCTCATTAATAAAAACCAGTTTATCTTCAAATTCCTCTACGTTGATTTTCCCACGCAAACGATAATCTTGATGTGCAATACAGTTATTAATAATCTCTTTTATCAGCTCTGGTTCATATTGATCCACTTCATCAGGAAATAATGTCTGTTGCCCCGCAATATATCGATACTTTATGTTTCTTATTCTAGAGTAGACCTTGTCCACAGCCAAAAGCATCGGCATATCAAAATGTTCATAGGTCTTTACAGAATTGTCTGCATTATATAATGTCCACGTGATTCTTGGAATAAATCCATCAAAATAATGTGCAGATTCACTATTTCCCAGCAAAAGTAATGCGGTTCTGGTTATTTTCCCTTTAATAGTAATTCCTGCCTTATTTAACACTTCAACATCTGATAACTTATTCAAAACTTCCTGTGCTTTTTTTCTGTCGCTCTGGCGTTTTGAGAACAATTCTCTTGCTCTTTTAACTGCCTCTGAATCCAAATCTTCCATCGAAGCCTCTTCAACAATTTCTTTAGACCAGTCCATTCCAATCTGGCTTCTTATCAAATCAACCTTATTCATCGGTAAAGGACAAACTGCTTCATGCTCTCTGGCATAAGCTGCCCCTTGCCATGTTGTAGGTATACCTCGAATTGCGGGTGGAATCTGGAATGCTACTACACGACATTTTCCCATGGTTAATTCATATATTTCCATGAATGTTAATCTTTCATTTGTCCCGTTTACAAGTTCTTTCTTTAAATTCTGTAAACTTCCCTGTTTCCTGAATTCAGTACCAACAAATTTCTTATCATTAGAAATCCCAAATATTAACCAAGCTTCTTGATATCCTCGAATATTTGCTTCATTACTAAGTGCTGAAAAGTATTTTCCAATATCGTTAAACGAATAATTGCTTTTTGCCTCTTTAAATTCTACAATTTCACTTTCAAAGCCATCTATCATTTGTACTATTTTTTCTTTTAATTGGTTGTCCGTATAAATCATACTTTTTCCACCTTTCAAAATCTTCTATGACTAAATGCTATGACTATTCTAGGACTTTCTAGAACTAATTTTAACTGATTTGTAGTCATAACTCAAGACATGCAGAAATAAAACAGGAGATTCCATGCACTATTTACACTGAATCCCCCTCATCACATTCCGACGCTTGAACCACCTGATCCATCGTAGTCCTAATTACTTTTTCCACCTTTTCTGAATTTGCATCTATTAAAATTTTAAGTATGTAGTCGGCGGTGGCTGCCGCTGTGTTCGGATTATGAAATCTGTAATTCAACTTTCGTTCCTTCATAGCGGAGCTTCCAACTCCTTCCTGTCATTAACCTTTGTCCATTACTATGAAAAAGAACAATAAAATAGTCTCTATTTTTCAAAATTGACTTTATCCAAAAAATATCCCTTCACTCATAACAGGTTTCAGAAGCCTAAAAATACCCTATTTCAAAATTTTTTAATCAACATCATTATTAGAACCAGAGCAAGATTCGCCAGAGCTGCTCAAAACTCACTTCTTGAGGTTTAGTTCCCCTGCAATCTTAATGGGGATTTCGCTCCCCATAGCCTCGAAGGAATCATTATACTATAATATATTTTAGGGTGTATTTACCTTAATACACACCAGCCAAACTAAAAATCAGTTTGGGTAAATCTATTAAAAAGAAAAGCATGAATTGTATTTAAGCAACCCTGTCTGCTCAAAATGCAATTCATGCCTTTATTTTTTCTAAGATCTACTGGCGAAAAATCATCCCGCCATTTTATGTACATATATTTACCAATATCCGTATTCCCTAAAAATCTATTTCATATTCCAGATACCTTCTGGACTCATTCTGGGTTTCGTTTACTACAGTTGCATTTCCAGTACATTTCATACCCTTTAGTACCGCATCAATTTTTGATGAAGCAACGGTCCATTCTCATTTCTACAAGTCCTTTTATGCTCGGATCATATTTCATATACTTTAACACCGGTTTTACCGGAGGATGTCCTGGACATTCCATCTCTGCTGCAATTTCTGTGATTGAATACTTTTTATCCTCATAATTCTCTTCCACATCTGCAGACGCAATTGACTTTGCAGTAACTTTTTTGCTTACCTTCTTTTCTGAAAATGAAGTTTTTTCCTCTTTGTAAGTGACTTTGAAATGCTTTGCTCCAAGATCCTGTGCAATCCTTTGTAATTCACTGATTCGTACCTGTTTCAAATAACTAAAATATTCATCCAAAGCAATATACTCATCCCTATTACTAGGATCCACATAATAAAGCTCACTGTCACCATCCGGGTAAAATGACACTCCATATGAATCTATGGAATCTCGAAAGATATTTACAATACGAAGTTCTTTCTGATCAGACAAAAAGCCTATCGAACCTCTACACACTTCGCTTTCCGCATGTTTCTTATCTCTTTCGGTTATTCTAATAAATTTAGGCATGAAAAAATCAGTATCATTCAAAGTTTCTAAAAATATCGGACGCAAAGCTTTTAATTCTAATTGACGTGCTTTTTCATCTGTTGTTTCCTTAAATGTCTGTGCACCTTTTTTCACAGCATTTCCAACGGTTGCTGCCATTGAAGAAACATCTTCCAGATCAAATTTTCCATCATCATTTTGATCAACTGCCTGAATTGCAATATTTTTCGATTTTTGTAATAAATCCTTTGTATTCTTTCCTACACTTGTAACTAACTTTCCAAACTTTTTCTCCATCGCTTTCTTTAGACAGCAACCGCTGTCCTTTCCCTTTCACTTTACTCTTTACACAAAGTATAACGTCCCTCTTTACTTAAACAAAGTATATCATCTATATATTCGCAATTCAATCCAGACATCATAAAAGGCCGGAATCTCTCCGACCTTTTCGTCTCTCTATTCAACTCTCCACACCCAACTCACAAACCGTTCTATTTTATTACATCCATATGTACCGTACTCTTACTAACTCCAAATTTCTTCGCCGTCTGCCGCACCGTAGCCTTTGTCTCTATAATATACTCTGCAATCTCAACCGCCCGTTCTTCGATATAATCTTTCACAAAAATTCCCCTGGATACATCTTTTTACAATGTATGCAGAGGACATAAAGATTATGTTAGAGCAGTTCCAAGTGCAATCTCCAAAAGTTCTGCCGCCACCTGATGATTTTTGATACGCATCAAATTATCCCAGACATCCACCTTTCCAAGAAGATTCATTCCTCCATGCCATACCAGTTCATCATCAATAACAGCAAACCTTTCCTCTACTTCTGTTTTTGTTACTACTCGGATTCCTACCTGCCGCATCTCCCCAATCAATGCATGATACACTTCGCTATTCCCATATAAAATTTCTTCTGGATCCGTAGTAATGACTGTTACACTTACACCATTTTCCTGTCTTTCTTTTACTAATAATAGCAATCTATCAATTTTATCCTGACGTATATTCGGACTGGAAATTACAATTGATTTTTCTGCTTCCACAATATCTTGTTCAAATTTTTCAATATAATTTCCAGAATCATATATCGCATTAACGATCTGCTTAGGCTGTATTTCTCCTATCAAAATAGAAAATCCGGTTTTCTTATAAGTTCTCAATCTTTTCCCATACATTTTATTAAAATACCGCATATGTGAATCAATATAATCATACACATAAACTGCTTCTTTGTCAGAATAATCACGATTTAATCTTCCCACATACTGTTCCAGACGTCCTTCAAATGAAACAGGTGCCGCAAGCATAAGTACATCCAACCTCGGAAAATCAAATCCCTCTCCTATCTTCTGACCTGTCGCAATTAGAATAAGACTTTCTGTTTTAGGAACTTGCTTTACTCCGGCATTTCTTCTTTAACGTCCAAGAGTTTGTTCAGCTCATCCACCCACTGATTCAGCAAATCTTTACTTTGTAGTAAAATCAATGTGCTCTCTTTACGTTCTGCAATCAAATAACTGCACACAACTGTTTTTCCAAATGCAGTTGCTGCACTTAACACCCCATCCGAATACGTCAATAATTTTTCTGCTGCTAGTTCCTGTTGTGTTCGCAAATCACCTTTAAAAGCAACTCTGATCGGATGTCCTGTTTCTCTTTGATCAGATACATCAACATCAATTCCTGACTTATCACACTCTTCCACAATCCGCTCCCTGAGTCCTCTTGGTACCTGTATATATCCATCAATATCTTTCCCGAGATAAACCGCACTAAAATTATAGTAATTTGAATATCCCAATCTCTTGTTTTTATAAAATTCCGGATTATCAAATGCTGCCAGACTGCGAATCTGATTTTGTATTCTTGGCATAAGATTCAGCGTATCTATATACACACCATTACTGAGTACCAGATGCAGCTTACCGATAACATCAGTTTTCACAAACTCACACTTCTTTTTCCAAGGCTTCAGTCTGTTGCTTATATTTCCACCGCTAATCATGCCTCTCGCTTCTGCCAGCTCGCTTTGCCACTTTACCATATATTTTTTAACATCTTCTATACTCAACTTTTTTGTTTTATGAAGCAAAATATCCCATTGATCTGGATATGCATTCCAATTTTCATCTACAAATGCACTGTTTCCATTTTTGAGTGCCTGTCCCTGTAATGGCAAAGCAATCAAATTTCCAATGGTACTCGCTACATCCTGTGAAGGATACATTCGATCATAATAGTGAAATGATTTCAAATTAATAGAAGCAGAACCCTTGTCCAATAATAGAAATCCAAAATTTCTTGCTGTAGAAGCTGATACCGCCTCCTTAAAGAAAATCCATACATGAGCACCTTTTCCGGAGCGGGAACGTTCAACCAATGGATTAATATCATTCATCTCGCATATTTTTCTAAGAGCATCTACTTCTTTCTGCCATTCATTGTCTGTATTAGCAAAATCTGTCGCTTCCGCCCCTTTTTCATGGTTATCAAAGTCAAACACAATAAATCTACATGTTCCATCCGGCAACAATGGATATACGCCAATCACATCCGAACCATCTTCTTTGTATCCAAGCAAATGTGAAATAATTTTTTTTACATCCAGCTTCGTCCATCTGGTATTTTCACACTCGTCACAAAACGCCTTTTCTCCTCTCTGCTTTGGGCAAAGTCTACCATTCCATCTGTTTTCACATTGCGGGAAATAACCGCCATTCTTGCCACGCTTGGCATAGACATCTTCTCTTCCCCAAAACATAGAAAAGAATCGCTTTGCCATCATCTCTGTAATAAAAGTCGGATTGACAATACGCTCTCCTTGGTTCAGGTCATATTCTTCTACATGACCCATCGACTCTTCAAAAGGTTGTACTTCATCATATGGAATATTTTCCTTTTCCAGTTTCTCTTTTAATACCCTATTTTCATGTTCAAGAAGTCTAACAATCTTTCTTAAGGACTCTGCATCATATGCTTCTACATTCAAAACTGTCACCCACTTTGTATTTTTCCAATTATAATCCATCGTCTTTCTTATATCATTTTATGATTTTCCCCCGTGAACTTACAGGTACTTTCAAAACCACCTGTTTTTATTGTTCTAAAATCCTATATTTCCGCTTGAACAATACGTCCAAAATTTATCTCATCTTTAAAAAGATCATACACATATTCTGAACTTTCCATATATAAACCTGTTTCTTTATCCTGAAGTTTTTCAAAGACTTCTGAATTATAAAACTTATTCATAGCCTCATCATATTCTATATTTTGATCCGAAGAGAACATATCGACAATATCCTGAACTATATATTCTATCAACTGTTCCTGCTTACTCATATTAATTTCCTACCTTTCGCAAAAATTTTATACTTTTTTCTGTATGAAAAGAATACTGCGATGATGTCTTCTTATATATCATTCCCTTCAATAAGGTTTCAAAATCAATAATTTCATTTTCATACTGACGAAATAATAATGCCATATTGTCATCCGCAACAGGTCCAATAACAATGTCATATTTATTGTCCTTATTACATAAAATATCTTTCACATTTGTAAATGATCTATTTCTATTATTCATGACAAATTTTGCCCATTCTTCCGTTGTTTCTAAACCAAAATCTTTATATGGTCTGCACATTGCCAAATTTATACTATCAATTACAATATTACTTCCATGATATAATCTCATAACCCACCTCCGTTTTTCCGGCACAATATCCCCAAGTCTTCTATTATTGTTCCAAAATCTAAAGTATGTTCAACTTCATAATTTTCTTTTATAAACGCAATACCTTTGAATTGAAAAAGGTATCGGAATGCTTCTTGTATACTGAGATTATGATATTGTGCAAATTCGTTTACACACGCAACAGTAAAGCCTATTTTCTTTTTCTTCTCACTCATCCAAAACCTCCTATTATTTAGCTCGGTAAACACAATACATAGGTATCTGCAAATGTTCTTATAAATTCACCTGATGGTTCTTTATTTTCTTCATAAACCTCTTTTTTATCGCAATAAATACATCATATCTTTAATTTCCCATATGCGATTATGTCTCCTATAAAATTTTCCTTCATTTTATCTACACTTTATTTTAACTGATTTTTATCTGCAACTCAAGAAAATGAACAAAAGAAAAAGACCGCATTTCTGCGACCTTTCCCAACTCTATCCCCAATCTTTATCTCACCTCATAAACAACCTCTTTTATTACATCTTATGTACCGTACTCTTACTAACCCCAAATTTCTTCGCCGTCTGCCGCACCGTAGCCTTTGTTTCTATAATATACTCTGCAATCTCAACCGCCCGTTCTTCGATATAATCTTTCAAGGAAAAATCCCCCGAACACATTGTTTTTACAATGTATGCGGGGGATTGCAACTATACTGCTCATGCAAACTGGCTCATATAAAGTGCTGCGTATTTTCCCTTCTTTTTCATCAATTCCTCATGGTTTCCAACTTCTTTGATATCGCCATCTTCCATATAAAGAATCATATCTGCATCACGGATGGTAGACAGCCGATGGGCTATGACGAAACTGGTACGTCCTTTCATAAGTTCTGCCATTGCCTTTTGAAATATAGAAATACTTCATGCAAAGCATTTATCCTTGGGGTACATCTGCCATCTCTAAATCTCCGGGAAGTTTTATTTTCTGTATCACTCCAATAATCTGTCCGGATAAAATTACAGTAAGAAGGGAATACATAATCTTACTAAAAGGAATATAGCTAAGAGAAATCAGTAGCACGATCAGGTCACTGGCCAGATAAATCCACTGAATATCCACAGGAAGTACAGAGGATAAACTCATAGCAAGAGCATCATCTCCCGTAGGTGCACCGCCTACTCTCACACAGATTCCAACACTGATTCCCACAAATAACGCACCCACCACAGATGCTAAAAGAGGCATCTCGGCAATCTGAGGAAACAGCGGATCAAATTGTTCAAAAATTCCATAAAAAACAGAAAATCCTATGGCTGAAATAAAGGAAAATGCAAGAAATCGCTTTCCTAAAATCTTCCAGCCTAAAAGATAACACAGTGCTGTCAAAACAAAACCGGAAAAGGATGGAGAAATTCCAAACCAGTATTCCAGAAGAAGCGTCAGCCCCAAAATACCTCCTTCTGTAACATTAGATATTGAGTGAACATTATAAAGTCCAAAAGCCAGAAATGCACTTCCGGCCAGTAAAAGCAATACAGAAGATATTTTCATTTCTTTCAAAACAGAACGCATTTTTATCTTTCCTTTCTTTTGATGTTTAATCTCATTATAAACTCTGGTATAATACCAGAGTCAAGAAGGAGAATATAAAAAATTATGAAACAATCCTGAATTATTCACGGAACAGTATCTGAACTGATAACTGCACCATGAATCTGA
>NZ_CANTKB010000035.1 GCF_947654165.1 uncultured Blautia sp. | reverse complement strand
TCGAATTGATACCAGCTAATGTTTTATACGCTATACCCAAAGTTCAGAAAGAACCCTGTTTTGTGTACATCCTTTTCTTTTTATTATTTCACACACCCAATTAATTCCTGAATGTCTTCTATTTGATTTTTCTCCATATACTTCTGAATTCCATCAATCACTTCTATGGTTGTATACGGATTAGTGAAGTTTGCTGTTCCCACAGATACTGCTGTGGCACCTGCCATGATGAATTCCAGGGCATCCTCTGCATTCTGGATACCACCCATGCCGATAATCGGAATCTTCACTGCCTGGGCAACCTGATATACCATACGCACTGCCACCGGCTTCACGCATGGTCCGGAAACACCGCCTGTCTTATTTGCCAGTGCAAAGGTTCTACGATTGACATCAATCTTCATTCCAGTGAGGGTATTGATCAGGGACACTGCATCTGCCCCTCCTGCCTCGGCTGCTCTTGCAATCTCTGCAATATCGGTAACGTTTGGTGTCAGTTTCATGATCACCGGCTGCTTTGCTATCTTCTTAATCTGTGCAGTCAGTTCTTCCACATGCTTTGGATCTTGTCCAAAGGCAAGGAAATTTGCATTGACATTTGGACAGGAAATATTAATTTCCATCATATCAATGGGTTCTTCTGCCAGACGCTCCACCACTGCCAGATATTCTTCCGGTGCATGTCCGCATACGTTCACGATCACATTGGTATCAAACTGCTGTAAAAATGGAATATCCCGCTCACAGAACACATCAATTCCAGGATTCTGTAAACCAATGGCATTCATCATACCGCTGTGCACCTCTGCAATACGCGGGGTAGCATTTCCTGCCCATGGCACATTTGCCACGCCCTTTGTCACAACACCGCCCAGTCTGTTCAAATCCACAAATTCGCTGTATTCAGCCCCTGATCCAAAGGTTCCGGAAGCTGTCATAACCGGATTTTTAAACTCGACTCCGGCAATCTTTACCTTCATATTCATTACAGCTCCACCTCCGTACTAAGAAATACCGGACCATCTTTACAGATTCTCTTATTATGCACATGAGAATGATGGTCTACATCTTTGGATTTACATACACAGGCCAGACAGGCACCTACACCGCAGGCCATTTTTTCTTCCATGGAAATATAACAGAGAATTTTGTTTTCCTCTGCATAAGTTTTGATTGCACGGAGCATAGGGGTTGGACCGCAGGCAAAAATCACATCTGCTTCCAGATGATTTTCACGGATTGCATCCATAACATTTCCCTTTGTTCCCACACTGCCGTCTTCTGTAGCAATTACCAGAGTACCATTCTGCTCCAGTTCTTCCTTCAGGAAGATTTCACTGTTCCGGTATCCTGCAATGACCGTAACCTCTGCCTCTGCTTCTTTTGCAGTCTGCACCATAGGAGGCACACCGATTCCGCCTCCCATCATGAAGACACGTTTTCCCTTAATCACATCCATAGGGAATCCATTTCCCAATGGGCCCAGAATATCCAGAGTTTCCCCTGCTTTCATGCCGGAAAACTCCTGGGTTCCCTTTCCTGCAATACGATATACAATCCGAAGAGCACCCTTTTCTCTGTCAATCTCACAGATACTGATGGGTCTTGGAAGCACTCTCGCAGAATCATTGCTATATACTGAAATAAACTGTCCCGGTTTTGCCTGGGATGCAATCTGGGGTGCATCCAGCCATAAACTGTAAGTATCTGTACCAATACATTCCTGCTGTAAAATGGTACTTGTCATTTTCACTTTTGCCATGGTTTTCCTGTCTCCTTATTTCGCTGCTTCTAATGCACCTGTAATATCTGCTACCATATCTTCTACGGCTGCTCTGGAAGCTTCTGCAAAGTTTTCTTCTCCGAATTTTGCATATTTTTCCTGCTTATAAGCTGCAATGATACCTCTGGAAGAATTCACAATAGCTCCAAGGCCGTCTTCATTGAAGAAATGAACCAGGTCTTTGCCCTGTCCTCCCTGTGCACCGTAGCCGGGAACCAGAATATATGCTTTTGGCATAATCTTACGAAGGATTTTACCCATTTCCGGATAAGTAGCTCCTACAACTGCTCCTACATAGCTGTAAGAATCTCCCATAAATCCTTCTCCCCACTGTGCTACTTTTTCTCCCACTAATTCGTAAAGCGGTCTGCCATTTACCAACTGATCCTGGAATTCACCGCTGGATGGATTGGAGGTCTTCACCAGTACAAACATACCTCTCTTTTCTTCCTTGCATGTATCAATAAATGGATTGATACTGTCAGAACCCATATATGGATTCAAAGTAACAAAGTCTACATCAAATCCAGCGTATTTTTTTGAACCAACCTGTACCTTGCCAACATGTCCTGTTGCATATGCGGCAGAGGTAGAACCGATATCCCCGCGTTTGATATCTCCGATTACTACCAGACCCTTTTCCTTACAGTAATCTACGGTTTTCTTATAAGCCATAAGTCCCGGGATACCGAACTGCTCATACATAGCGATCTGTGGTTTTACGGCAGGAATCAAATCACTTGTATGGTCTACGATTTCTTTATTAAACTGCCAGATTGCCTCTGCAGCACCTTCCAACGTTTCGCCATATTCTTTAAATGCTTTTTCCTGTACATGCTTTGGAATATAGTTCAGCATTGGATCAAGTCCAACTACGATAGGTGCATTTGTTTTCTGGATATTTGCAATAAGTTTATTAATCATGACAATCTCCTCCCAAAATCTCTTTCTCAATCTTTCTGGTAAACAATTTTTCCGTCACAGATGGTTGTTGTTACCTGTCCTTTTACTTTTCTTCCATTAAACGGTGTATTTTTCCCTTTTGATAAGAAATCCATACTGTCAATGACATATTCTGTGTCCGGGTCAATGATGGTAACATCCGCAGGACTTCCCACTTCCAGACGTCCTCTGTCAGAATGAATCACCTGTGCAGGATTGTAGCTCATCTTTGCTGCCATCTGCATAGGTGTGAGAATTCCTGTGTGTACCAGTTCCGTCATGGTAAGTGCCACAGAAGTTTCCAGTCCTACAATACCAAACGGAGCTGTTTTCATAGACTGATTCTTCTCCTCCCTGCTGTGAGGGGCATGGTCTGTACTGATGACATCGATAATATCCTCTTTTAATCCACGAATCAAAGCGTCTTTGTCTTCTTGCGTACGAAGCGGCGGATTCATCTTGTAGTTGGCATCATCCTCCGGAATATCTTCTGATGTCAATGTAAAATGATGTGGGCATACTTCCCCTGTCACTGGCAGATTCTCTTCTTTTGCCAGTTGTATCATACGAACACTGTCTTTGGTAGAACAATGACACAGGTGCAGTCTTACACCGGTCTCTTTTGCCAGGACAATATCTCTGGCAGCAATCACATCTTCCACTCCGTTGGTAATGCCCGGAAGCCCCAGTTCCTTTGCCTTTTCATCTGCATTCACACAGCCGCCGCTGACCATATTCTGGTCTTCGCAGTGTGCAAAAACAGGAATATTATGCTTTGCAGCAATCTCCATAGCTTCTTTGTACAGTTTCACGTTCATGACGGATTTTCCATCTTCGCTGATTGCCGGAATTCCCGCCTGGATCATCCCTTCGATATCAGCCAGTTCTTCACCTTTTTGCTGTTTTGTGACTGCTCCGATCTGCAATACATGAACCGGTGCCAGGTCTTTTGCTTTATTATGCACATATTCCACTCTGTCCTGGCTGTCAATCACCGGCTTGGTGTTTGGCATAGCAAGAATCGTGGTAAATCCACCCTTGGCAGCCGCTCTTGCCCCTGTCACCACATCCTCTTTGTAAGTAAGCCCCGGATCTCTCAGATGTACATGTAAATCGATCAGTCCGGGCATCACGTAACATCCCGCTGCATCAATTATTTTTTCAGGAGTATCTGCGAGTTCTATTCCCTCTCCGATTTCTTTAATCACACCATCTTCAATGTAAAGATCTCCTGTCATATTTGTGTTGTCAGAAGGGTTGAGAATACGCCCTCCTTTGATCAATATTTTCATATGATTCCGCATCCTTTCTCCTGTACTTTTTCCATAACCTTCCAGCACAGAAACTGATTATCAGTTAAATAGTAACATACACATTTTCTTTCGTCAATTGAACTTTTCTCTTGACATATGGGTTTCTAAAGCATATACTAGATTTGTCAAAGGTATATTGGATATTAGTATTAAATGGTTTTTAGAGATTGTATTAATATTTTTATACACAATATTATCTCTAAAGACCATTTAATTTTTTATCCAAAATTTTATTTATTTTTATGGAGGTAACACTATGAACAAGGGAACTGTAAAATGGTTCAACGCTGAGAAAGGTTATGGATTCATCACAGGAGAAGACGGACAGGACGTTTTCGTACATTTCTCTGCAATCAATGGCGAAGGATTCAAATCCTTAGAAGAAGGTCAGGCTGTAAGTTATGATTTAACAGAAGGTGCTCGCGGAATGCAGGCAGCTAATGTAGAAAAATTATAATTATATAAATGACGAAACTTCGAGGCTGTCGGGTTCATACGGCAGTCTCTTTTTTATTGCATCAAAACTGTATTTCAGACTTTCTGCAAACTCATCCTTTTATAAACAAACTTCAAGGGACTGTCTATGTTCTTATTGCATTCCACGACAGTCCCCTGTTTCTTCACTTTTCCGATTATTTTATTCTGCTGTTTCCTCTGCCAGTCCATTCAGATAATCAGAAATTGCTGTAATGTCCATCTCTGTGGTCACTACTTCCTGTTCTGCATCTGGATCCGGTCTGGTAAATACCCCATATGCGGAATATCCAATCCACGCAACCATGGCAATGCCTACAACAGTAATGGCAAGCTTTTCCAAAAAGAGAGTTCTCTTTTCTTTTTTCTGGATTTTTTCACGGTTTGCTTTTTCTTTTTTATATCTGTCTACTTTTTCTTGACTCATGTTTTTTCATCTCCTGATATCTTTTGGCTTGTGTTCTAGTATAACACAGATGTCTCCCTTTTTACAACCTGGAAGGAAAGAAAATTCCCCCTTGACCCAGCCTGTTAAAATTGTTTATACTATATATGAAAAGAGCATTTGCGGATTATAAACTTATAATTCGTAGCTGCTCTTTTCTCTTTTTCATACTATAAAAGGAGGGTACGTTCATGAACACATTACATTCAAAAATCTGGTACGCTAAGAAGTGGAGTATTGATATTTTCATTGATATCCTGGGCGGCATTTTTATTGCCCTTGGAACCTATAATTTTGCTGCCGCGGCTGAATTTCCTATGGTTGGCGTCAATGGAATTGCCCTGATTTTTTATCAGTTATGGGGGCTTCCCATTGGACGCACGGCCATGCTTTTGAACATTCCTATTGCTGTTTTCTGTTTCAAAGTTTTAGGACGACGTTTCTTTCTCCGCTCTGTACGCACCATCCTCATCACTTCATTTTTGATGGACTATGCTGCACCTTTGTTCCCCGTTTACGAAGGTGACCGGATGCTTGCTGCAATCTGTACCGGTATTCTGTCGGGACTTGGATTTGCACTGATCTATATGAGAGATTCCTCCACCGGTGGAGCTGATTTTATCATCCTCAGCCTGAAATCTCTCCACCCTCATCTTACCATCGGTAAGATTTCTTTTGCCATGGATGCTGTCATTGTACTTCTGGGTGTAATGATCGTATCCAAAGATGTAGACAGCCTGATTTATGGCATTATCATCAGTTTTCTGCTGTCTACTATGGTGGATAAAGTCATGTACGGCATCAGTGCCGGAAAACTGACGTTGATCGTCACAGAACATTCCCGGGAGGTTGCCGAAAAAATCGACCAGGTTACTGGTCGGGGTTCCACCTTTTTAAAAGCACAAGGCAGCTATTCCGGTGAGGATAAGGATGTGGTCATGTGTGCCTGCAACAATAAACAGATGTATGGCATCCGAAGCGTTGTAAAAGAAGTTGACCCGAATGCCTTTATCATCATCATGGAATCCAATGAAGTTCTCGGAGAAGGCTTCAAGCCTCATTGACCGGAATCTGTTCTTCTTCGGGATAGCGGATTTCTACCAACGTTAACCCTCTTGCCGGAGCTGTCGGCCCTGCTGCACTCCGGTCTTTTTTCTCCAGGATTTCTTTTATGTGGGCAGGCGGATAAACACCTGCCCCCACTTCCATCAATGTACCTGCCAAAATCCGCACCATGTTATACAAAAATCCATTTCCACAGACTCTGATCGTAATCAGATCATCTTCTTTTTGAATCTCAATCTTTTCTATGGTTCGCACTGTGGTTTTTACCTGTGCATTGGTCCCGCAAAAACTCTTAAAATCATGCTCCCCCACAAGATAAGAAGCTCCCTCCCGCATCTTTTCCACATTCAGAGGAACATAGGTAAAATGGGAATAAAATCTCTGTGTGGGAATGGGAAATTTCCTGTTTAAGATTTTATATTCATAAGTTTTAATGCTTTTCACATATCTTGGATGAAACTCCACAGGTACTTCTTCTGACTTCTCAATCCTGATATCTTCCGGCAGTCTCTGGTTCAGTGCATAAGAAAATTTTTCTCCTGGCATACGCACATTTGTATCAAACACTGCAATATTGCCCAGTGCATGAACTCCGGCATCTGTCCTGCTGGCTCCAATGGTCTCAATCTTCTCTTTTGTAAGCTCTGATAAATGCCTGTTTAACACTTCCTGTACTGTAAGCCCATTAGGCTGCACCTGCCATCCGCAGTAATTCGTCCCGTCATAGGCCACAGTGAGTCTCACTCGTTTCATTTTCCGGTACTCCTTTATTATAATAAAATACGGATAGCAATATCTGCTCCCAGATACAACAGACTAACTGCATATGCCCAATAATCTCTTGCTTTATAAATCAGAGGCTTCATCTGTGTCCGGTTCTCTCCTCCATGATAGCATCTTGCTTCCATGGCCATAGCCAGATCATCTGCTCTCCTGAAAGCCGATATAAATAATGGCACCAAAAGAGGAATCAGGCTTTTTGCCTTCTGAATCAGATTTCCGCTTTCAAAATCAGCACCTCTTGCAATCTGTGCCTTCATGATTTTATCTGTCTCTTCCATCAGAATCGGAATAAACCGAAGAGCAATGGACATCATCATAGAAATCTCATGCACCGGAACTTTGATTTTCTTCAGCGGATTCAGAATTCTCTCTAAACCATCGGTAAGCTGATTTGGTGTGGTAGTAAGGGTCATAACAGAAGAACCAATGACCAGATAGATCAGTCGAATTCCGATTTTCACAGCCTGACGGATTCCTTCATAGGTAAGTTTCAGGAAACCAAACTCCCAGATCACCTCTCCGGGAACAAGGAACAGGTTAAAAGCCAAAGTGATGATTAAAATCAGAAACAACGGTTTTAAACCCTTAAGCATAAACTTCACCGGAACCTTAGAAAGCCCTACAATGGCTGCAAGAAACACGGTTGCCAGAGCATATCCCCAGATTCCATCTGCTACAAAGAGGGAAATCAAAAATAAAAATGTCCCGATAAATTTCACTCTCGGATCCAGACGATGGAGAATGGAATCAGCCGGATAATATTGTCCAATGGTAATATCTCTTATCATTTTTTCAATCCCCCAAGTGCTTTCAAAATACTTTCCTTTGCTTCCTCCACAGTAATTGCCTGTGTATCAACAGCCAGACCAGCATTTTTTAAATCATGCATAATATAAGTAATCTGCGGTGCTGCAAGCCCGATTTGTTCCAACTCCCGGTATTTGGCAAAAACCTCTTTCGGTGTTCCGTCAAATGCCTTCTCACCTTTGTTCATCACAAGGATCCGATCCACATATCTTGCAATATCTTCCATGCTATGAGAAACTAAAATCACCGTGATGTTTCTGGCCTCGTGCAGATATGCAATCTGATCCAGAATTTCATCTCTGCCTTTTGGATCAAGTCCAGCGGTAGGTTCATCCAAAATCAGCACTTCCGGATTCATAGCCAGTACCCCTGCAATCGCAACCCGACGTTTCTGCCCTCCCGATAGATCAAAAGGTGAACTAGAATAATACTTTTCTTTTAGTCCTGCCTGCTTTAATGCTGCAATCGCCCACTCTTGAGCCTCTTCTTTTGAAAGCCCCAGGTTCTTTGGTCCAAAACAGACATCCGACAAAACATCTGCCTCAAAAAGCTGATGTTCAGGATACTGGAACACCAGTCCGACATGACTTCTGAGACGTTTCAGGGAATATCCCTCCTGCCAGATATTCTCGTCTTTATAATATACGGTTCCGGCTGTAGGACGCATCAGACCATTCAGATGCTGGATCAAGGTTGATTTTCCACTGCCGGTATGTCCGATAATCCCAAGAAACTGTCCTGCCGGAATATCCAGGCTCACATCTTTCAATGCATGGGTCTCATAGACATTTCCGGGATTATATGTATAGGTTACATGTTCTAATTTTAATGACATAAGGCATCCACCAATTCCTTTGCTGTAAGTATTCCATCAGGAACTTCTGCTCCTGCTTTTTTCAGTTCATGTGCCAAAAGCGTAACCTGGGGTACATCAAGACGGTAGCTCTTTAATTCTTCTACTCTCGAGAAAATTTCTCTTGGGGTACCTTCCATAACAATATGCCCCTGATCCATAACAAAAACTTTATCGGAATCTATCACTTCTTCCATATAATGAGTGATCAGAATCACCGTAATACCCTGGTTTTTATTTAATTCATGAACCGCCTGAAGAACTTCTTTTCTTCCGTTTGGATCCAACATAGCTGTTGGCTCATCTAAAATGATACATTTTGGCTGCATTGCCATGACTCCCGCAATTGCCACCCTCTGTTTCTGTCCTCCTGACAGTTTATTAGGTGAACGATGGCGAAATGCTGTCATTCCCACCGCTTCCAGGCTCTTATCAACTCTTGTCCAGATCGCATCGGTTGGAACTCCCATATTTTCAGGGCCAAATCCCACATCTTCTTCTACCACCGTTCCAATGATCTGATTGTCAGGATTCTGGAACACCATACCTGCAGTCTGACGGATTTCCCACAACTCCTCTACTGTTGCCGTATCATTTCCATCCACCCACAAAGTACCTTCTGTAGGAATAAGAAGTGCATTCATATGTTTCGCCAGAGTAGATTTTCCAGAACCGTTATGTCCCAAAATCGAAATAAACTGTCCTTCCTGAATATCCAGATTCACATAATCTACTGCGGTATGGCTTTCTGTCGGCTGCCCGTTATCATCATATTTCAAATAATCATATTTTAAGTTTTTCGCTTTTATGATTCCCATTTTGCTGCTGTCTCCTTAATTACAGGTATATCTCCAGATTTCCATATCTTCGCTTTCCTGAAGTATAGGAGCATCTGTTTTCACAAATCCAAGCTTTCTGGCAAGGTGTCTGGACGGCTGATTATCCTTTTTGATTCTGCAATGGAGATAAACCGCCCCTCGTTCTCCTGCCACCTGCAAAATCGCTTTGCAGGCTTCGTAAGCAAATCCCTGATGCCTGAAATTCTCATCAATGACATATCCCATTTCCACAACGGTCTTTCTATTGTCCCAATATTTTGGCTCTATACCTGCCCTTCCAATGATTTCTCCGGTATCTTTCTTGATCACACACCAGTATCCCATATCACATAATTCATACATGTAAGTACGGTAATCTGCGAATCCCTCTAATTCCTCCGTAAGAGGTTTTGCGATTCCTTCGCAGGCATCTCTGGAAGTCTCCTGTGCACAGATTTCCATTAATTTGGGAATATCCTTTTCTTCCATTTCTCTGATGAGCAACCGATCCGTTTCACAGACCAGTGCCGGAAGATGGTGATGATGACAATAAATTTTGTTTACAAATATAGCATCAATTTCCTCAAATCCTTCCACCACCACAGATGCAGTCTGCAGATTCTGTTTCCCGGAATCCGGGTTATAATATGCCATGCAGGTCATGTTGGCTGCCTGTGCTGCCCGGCATCCATTCTCTGAGTCTTCTATCACCAGACATTCGTCAGATGACAGTCCCAGGATAGACGCTGTTTTCAAAAAAATATCCGGTGCAGGTTTTGGATGTTCTACCTGTTCGCCGCTTACAAGAATCTGGAAATACGGTCGAATCCCCCAATAATCGGTAACTGCTTCTATATAAGTCTGAGGGGATGAAGATGCCACAGCCATCTGATATCCCGCTTTGCGAAACCGCTCCAGCATATCTTTTACATAAGGAATCAGAGGTGGATATCCCTGTTTTCCTATCAATTCCTGTTTCAGGTTCTTTACTTCCATCGGAAGACACTCGTCATGCCCATCTATCCCATAATGCTCATGAAGAATCTTCATCAAAACCTTCACGGTAGCCCCTATACAAGGCTTATAGATTTCATAATCCAAATCTATTCCACGTTTTTTCAGTGCCTCTTTCCACACCTGATAATGAAAGGGTTCACTGTTGATCAATACCCCGTCCATATCAAAAATAATTCCTTTGAGCATGCTTTACCTTCTCTCTATGAACAGGAAAACCGGAAGACACTCCATGTCCTTCCGGTTTCCTGGTTATTCAGCTTCTGTTTCCTGAAACAAAAGCTGTTCTGCAAGATTCCAGATTTCTTCTCTTCCTTGTTTCGTCTGTGCTGAAAAAGGAATCACTACGCTTCCCGGTGCCAGCTTCAGTCCTTCTTTGATGGCTTTCACCTGCTTCGGAATCTGGCTTCTTTTTAATTTATCTGCTTTTGTGGCAATAATAATTGGTTGATATCCATTGTGGAGAATCCAATTATACATGGTTTTATCATTTTCTGACGGATCATGGCGGATATCCACCAGCAAAAATACTGCTTTCAGTTGTTTTGACTGATGCAGATAACGCTCAATCAATTTTCCCCACTGCTCTTTCACAGACTGGGATACCTTTGCATAGCCATATCCCGGGAGATCTACCAGATACATCTCATGATTCACATTATAAAAATTAATGGTCTGGGTCTTTCCCGGTGATGCACTGGTTCTGGCCAGAGACTTTCTGTTCAACAGTGCATTAATGAGGGAGGATTTTCCCACATTAGACTTTCCGGCAAAAGCAATCTCCGGCACCTGATTCTTAGGCAGTGTACTGGTGATGCCGCAGACAATATCTAAAGCTACATGTTTAATTACCATATCTCTTCCTCCGCTTTATGCTTATTTACGGCTGCTGTACCAGAGCATGCTCAAGCACCTCTTTCATATTGCTTACAGGTACGATTTCCAGATCCCTGGTAATTTCCTCATCCATTTCAGAAACATCTGCCTGGTTTTCCAGAGGAATCAGAACCTTTTCAATCCCCGCTGTCTTTGCCGCCAGCAGTTTTTCCTTCAAACCTCCGATAGGAAGTACCCTTCCTCTCAGAGTGATCTCTCCTGTCATAGCCACATTTGCTCTTACAGGAGTTTTTGTAATCGCAGACAGCATAGCCGTCGCCATGGTGATTCCGGCAGAAGGACCGTCTTTTGGCACTGCACCTTCCGGAATATGAATATGCAGGTCATGGGTCTGGAAAAATTCGCTGTCTATATGGTACTCTTCTGCCACAGAACGGATATAACTGATTCCCGCCTGTGCTGATTCTTTCATGACATCACCTAATTGTCCCGTAAGGAGAAATTCTCCTTTTCCCGGCATCAGATTCACCTCAATCTGAAGGGTATCTCCTCCTACACTTGTCCAGGCAAGTCCTCTTACAATTCCAATTTCATCGGACTGATTTTTCATCTGATAAGTGAATTTTGCCCTGCCTAAAAATTCTTCCAGATTTTCTTTTGTAACCGCAACACTTTCCTGCTTGTCCTCCAGAATCTTTCTGGCCGTCTTACGGCAAATCTCACCGATTTTTCGCTCCAGGCTTCTTACACCGGCTTCTTTTGTGTAACCGGAAATAATTTCCCGAAGAGCCTGCTCATCTATGGAGAGCTGTGCTTCTTTTAATCCGTGGATTTTAATCTGCTTCGGAATCAAATGCTCCCGGGCAATGTGTTCTTTTTCATTCTCTGTGTAACTGTTGATTTCAATAATCTCCATACGATCCAAAAGTGGTCTTGGAATAGTCTGCAGATCATTTGCTGTTGCAATAAATAACACTTCCGACAAATCCAGTGGAATCTCCACATAATGATCACGGAATTTATTATTCTGCTCTGAATCTAAAACTTCCAAAAGAGCAGAAGAGGTATCCCCCTTGTAATCGCTGCTCACCTTATCAATCTCATCCAAAAGCATCAGAGGATTTTTCACCCCTGCCTGAATCAGTCCATTGGCAATCCGTCCTGGCATGGCTCCGATGTACGTTCTTCTGTGCCCTCTGATTTCAGCTTCATCTCGAACGCCGCCAAGAGACATCCGTACATACTCTTTTCCCAGTGCTCTCGCTACAGATCTGGCAATCGAAGTTTTTCCTGTTCCCGGAGGTCCCACCAGACATAAGATAGGGCTTTCCCCTTTTTTTGTCAGTGTCCTGACTGCCAGAAACTCCATGATTCTTTCTTTTACTTTTTCCAGTCCGTAATGGTCTTCTTCCAGAATCAGACTTGCTTTTTTCAGATTCTTATTATCTTTAGAAACTTTATCCCACGGCAGTGCAAGCAGTGTTTCTATGTAGCTTCTCATAACTCCTGCCTCTGCCTGAGAACCTGCCGCATTTTTAAATCGGTCAATTTCTTTCTTGATCTTATCTTTTACTTCTCTGGAAGCCTTGAGTTTTTCTGTCTGCTCACGGAACTGATCGGCTTCCGAGACAGTGTCCTGGTCTCCAAGTTCCTCCCGGATCACCTTCAGTTGTTCTCTCAGAATATAATCTCTCTGATTTTTATCTACTCTCTGTTTCACTTTCTGATTCAAATCTATGCGTATCTGCATAATTTCAATCTCATTGCTGAGAATCATCCCCAGAACTTCATACCGTTCTTCCAGTGAGACTGCTTCAAGAATTCTCTGTTTATCCTCATACCGCATAGGAAGATTCACTGCAATCTGGTCAATCACCCGCTGCACATCCTCCTGCTCCAGAATCTGATTTGCCAGATCTTTACTCAGCTTTGGATTTTCATTACAGTAACAGATAAACAGTTCCTTCATTCCTCTGAGCATAGCTTCTTTTACATTATCATCCAGAACCTCTGTATGTTCTTCTCTAAAAAGGGCTACTTCCGCCTCCAGATAAAGAGGATTTTCCTCAAACCGCAGCAATTCTGCCCGTTCTTTACCTTCTACCAATACCTGAATGATGTTTTTCTTGGATTTTACCAGTTGTTTGATTTCAGCTATGGTTCCAATTCTATATAAATCTTCCTGTTCCGGTTCTTCTACCTCCGGGTCTTTCTGCGTAATGAGAAATACCCTCTGATCCTGTACCATGGCTTTTTCCAGTGCCTTGACAGATTTTTCTCTGCTCACATCGAAATGAACGATCATGTCTGGTAGAATCGTAGTTCCTCTAAGGGCGATTGCTGGCAAATGCTGAATCATGTCACTCATACCGCTCCTCCTTAAACCTTAGTATTTATGCACTCTCTGATGTTCTGCCTTTTTTCTTTGTTCTTCTGGAAGCCGGAAGCTCTTTATGCTCTAAAAGAGCCTCTCCATTTCCTTCTACTACCTCCTTGGTAATGGTACATCCTGCAATACTTTCATCAGAAGGTACGCTGTACATCAAATCCATAAGAGAATTTTCCATAATAGCCCTGAGTCCTCTGGCTCCTGTCTTCCTCTCCATAGATTTATCTGCAATTGCTTCCAGGGCTTCCTGCTGGAAATCAAGCTGGATTCCATCAAGCCCGAATAAAGTCTGGTACTGACGCACCAGCGAATTTCTTGGCTCTGTAAGAATTCTCACTAATGCATTTTTGTCCAGTGCATCTAAGGATACTACCACAGGAACTCGTCCTACAAATTCCGGAATCAGTCCGAATTTCACCAAATCCTGAGGCATCACCTCTTTTAATAATTCTCCTACGTTCTTCTCCCCTGTTCTGCGGATATCTGCATTGAATCCAATAGAACTTGTGTCTTTTCTTGTCTCAATGATTTTATCCAATCCTTCAAAGGCACCGCCGCAGATAAAGAGAATATTGGTAGTGTCAATCTGGATAAATTCCTGCTGCGGATGTTTACGTCCGCCCTGAGGCGGTACACTGGCAACGGTTCCTTCTACAATTTTCAGAAGTGCCTGCTGCACCCCTTCTCCTGAAACATCTCTGGTAATAGAAGCATTCTCTGATTTTCTGGTAATCTTATCAATTTCATCAATATAAATAATGCCGTACTGAGCTCTTTCGATATCATAATCTGCCGCCTGAATAATCTTCAGCAGAATATTCTCTACGTCTTCGCCTACATATCCGGCTTCTGTAAGTGTTGTTGCATCTGCAATGGCAAAAGGCACATTTAACAGTCTGGCCAGGGTCTGAGCCAGCAATGTTTTACCGGAACCCGTAGGTCCCAGCATCAGGATATTACTCTTCTGCAATTCCACATCTGTATTGTCACCCGCCAGAACACGTTTATAATGATTGTAAACCGCTACAGAAAGCACTTTTTTTGCTTCATCCTGTCCAATTACATAATCATCAAGAAATTCTTTAATCTGCTGTGGCTTTAACAGATTAATTTCATCTGTCATGTCTTCGTAATCTTTTTCCATCTCTTCTTTTATAATTTCAGAACAGATGCCTACACATTCATCACAAATGTATGTGCCTGCCGGACCTGCAATTAATTTGTTTACCTGTTCTTCGGTTTTTCCGCAAAAGGAACATCTGAATTTTGTATCATTCCCTTTTATTGCCATAAGTTTTTCCTTTCTATGAATCTGATCAAATTTTCCTGAAACCTTGAAAGACTCCCGCAAATCTATGCAGGAGTCTTATCTTATCCTTTGTGTCCTTATCTGTGTTCAATTACAGAATCAATAAGACCATATGCCAGAGCCTCCTGGGCTGTCATATAGTTATCTCTCTCTGTATCTCTGGCAATCACTTCCAGAGACTGGCCTGTATTCTGAGCAAGAAGCGTGTTTAAACGCTCTTTTGTCTTCAGAATCTGTTTTGCAACAATATCAATATCTGTTGCCTGACCCTGTGCACCGCCGGATGGCTGGTGGATCATGATCTCGGCATTTGGCAGAGCCATTCTCTTGCCTTTTGTACCGCCTGCCAGAAGGAATGCTCCCATGCTGGCAGCCAGACCCATACAAATAGTAGATACATCACATTTGATGTACTGCATGGTATCATAGATCACCATACCTGCTGTTACGGAACCTCCCGGGCTATTGATATACAAATGAATATCCTTTCCCGGATCTTCGGACTCCAGGAAGAGGAGCTGGGCTGCAATCAAGTTTGCTGACACATCCGTAACCTCTTCTCCAAGGAAAATAATTCTGTCTTTTAATAATCTGGAATAGATGTCGTAGTTTCTCTCTCCACGGCTTGTCTGTTCAACGACATATGGTACTAAACTCATGAAACTCCTCCTATTCTGCCAAGAATAGCTGATTATTCAGCAGCTTCTTCTTTCTTTTCTACTGCTTTTGCTGATTCAGCAACTAAAGTAACTGCTTCCTGAACAGCGATATCTTTCTTCATCTGTTCTTTTTCAGCATCACCCATTAATTCTTTTAATTTTTCGACTTCCAGCTTGTACATGTCAGCCATTATCTTTAATTCTTCTTCGAATTTCTCATCAGAGATCTGGATATTTTCTACTTCAGCAACTTTCTCTAATACCAGACGGCTCTGGATTCTCTTCAGTGCCTGTGGTCTCATCTGTTCCTGGATCTTAGACTGATCAAGACCTGTGAACTGATAATACTGGTCAATGGAAAGTCCCTGTGCCTGCATTCTCTGAACGAAATCGTTCATTAACTGCTGGATCTGGTTCTGGATCATTGCTTCCGGAATATCCATCTGTGCATTTGCGATTACAGCATCAACTGCTTTGTCTTCTCTTTCACGTTTTGCAACGCCTTCTTTACGTTCTCTTAATTTCTTTTCAACATCTGCTTTGTACTCAGCTAATGTATCGAATTCAGAAACGTCTTTTGCAAATTCATCATCCAACTCTGGAAGTTCTTTTACTTTGATTGCTTTAACTGTACATTTGAATACAGCAGCTTTTCCAGCTAAATCATTTGCATGGTAATCTTCTGGGAAAGTAACATTTACTTCTACTTCTTTGTTCAGTTCAGCACCAACTAACTGGTCTTCAAATCCTGGGATAAAGGAGTTAGAACCGATTGTCAGAGGATAATCTGTTGCTTTTCCGCCTTCAAATGCAACACCGTCAACAAAACCTTCGAAATCTAAAGTAACCATGTCGCCCTGTGCTACTGCTCTGTCGTCTACATCAATTGTTCTGGAGTTGTTTTCCTGCTCTCTCTTTAATTCAGCAGCAACTTCTTCTTCTGTTACTTCTACAGGAGTCACTTCAACTTCCAGACCTTTGTACTCACCTAAGGTAACTTCTGGTTTTATAGCTACTTCTGCTGTGAAGATAAAGGATTTTCCTTTTTCTACCTGTACAACGTCGATTTCCGGATAAGAAACGATGTCTAATCCGCTTTCTTCTGCTGCCTTTGGATATTCTCTCTGAATCAGTGCGTTTGCTGCATCTTCATAGAAGATTCCTGCACCGTACATTTTCTCAATCATCACACGAGGAGCTTTTCCTTTACGGAATCCAGGAATTGTGATTTTGTTTTTGTTTTTCATATAAGCAGCCTGTACTGCCTTCTCAAATTCTTCAGCGGCAACTTCGATTGTCAGTTTTGCCATGTTCTTTTCCAAGTTTTCTACCTGTACACTCATTGTTAAAAATTCCTCCTTGAATTCTATATGCATTCTGCCCCCGTAGGAACAGCGCCTTTTACATACTTACAGTCATTGAAACAGTATAGCACAAGGAACTTAAAAACGCCAGTATTTTTTTAGGGTTTGGCTAAATTTCCGCCTGAAAAATAATGGATTTCCTGATTTCTTCTGCTTTTTCTTCTCCATATAACTGTGTGATCAAAGCCAGAGAAAACGGAATCGCTGTGCCGAGTCCACGGCTGGTCGTCACATTGGCATCCTGGGCAACTTCTCTTCTGCATACAACAGCACCGGTGAGCTGATCCTCAAAACCCGGATAGCAGACAGCCTCTTTTCCTTCCAGAATCCCTAATTTCCCCAGGACACTGGGTGCTGCACAGATCGCTGCTACTTTCTTTCCTTCTGACGCAAAGTTCTTCAATAAACTGCAAAGTCCCTGATGTTCTCCCAGATAACGTGTCCCCGGCATGCCGCCCGGAAGTACCAGCATCTCTACGGTATCATAATCCACGTCATCAAAGAAACAATCCGCCTTCAGTTCAATTCCGTGAGAGCCCTTGACAGCCAGCCCGTCACTGATGGATACCATCTGTACCTCTGCTCCCGCCCTGCGGAGCAAATCCACAACCGTAAGTCCTTCTATTTCTTCAAAACCATCTGCAGTAAACACACACACTTTTGCCATTTCCATATCCCCCTTTGAAATTTGTTATGCTTATCATAGCACACATTTCCCTGTATTTCATCTAAACAAATACATGATTTTCTAAAGTTTCTATAAACTGCTGCTGATTTTCTTGCAGAGAATATAGCGGTCTAATCCTCCGTATAGTTTCCTCTTGGCCGCAATCTCATATCCATTTTTCTCCATGGTATGCAGACTGCTGATATTATCCGGGTGTATGGTACACATCCCATACTGTACTGTCTGTCCCTTTTCTTTCTGATTTTGTCTCAGCAATGCTTCTGCCTGTCTGAGCATACGTCCCTGCAATCCATTTCCCCTGTATTTTTCCTTCACAGCCGCAGAGTCCATATAGATCACCTTGGAAAGCTCTTTTTCCGTAAGCCCTGTGTATTGTCCCAGATTGTCCTGTGCGTCCGGATAAAACACCATAAAGAACCCCGCCAGTTCCCGGCTCTCTTTCTCTCTGGCCCCTACCAGAAACCCATTTCCTTCCAGTACCTGTTTTACATAGTCCTCTTCATCTGCAACAAACCATTCCTGTTTTGTAACAGACTTTCTAGCGTCCTCCATTACGTCCATGATCTCCGGTAAATTTTCTGCTGTCATTTTCTCCATTTGAAATCTCAAGATATGCTCTCCTCCATCCCTTGCTTTTTTCTATCAAAAAGTATATGATACCTGAAAAGAAACTGCAAGAATGACCTTTCACAGGAGGCTTTATATGGAAATCGAAAGAAAATATCTTATCCACAAACTGCCGGAAAATCTGAGCACTTATCCATGCAAAAAAATCCAGCAGGCTTATTTATGCACCAATCCGGTTGTCCGTATCCGCAGGCAGGATGACCAGTATATCCTCACTTATAAAGGTAAGGGACTTATGGTCCGGGAGGAGTACAATCTGCCATTGAACCAGGAATCCTACGAGCATCTGTTAAAAAAAGCAGATGGCCTGATTCTTACCAAAACCAGGTATCTGCTTCCGCTCCCACAGGGACTTACCATTGAATTAGATGTGTTTGATGCTCCTTACGAAAACCTCTGGCTGGCAGAAGTGGAATTTTCCTCTGAAGAAGAAGCCAATGCATTTGTACCTCCTGAATGGTTCGGAGAAGATGTAACATTCTCCGGAAAATATCACAACAGTGCCATGGCTATGCCTGGAACAAAAGCATAAACTAAGGAAGCAGGGATGCCCAAAAACATCCCTGCCTCTTTCTATTCATCTGCTGCTTTTTCTGCAAAGTCTGTGTTTACTAACTCCTGATATGACACACTCTCTTCTAACTCTCCTGCACTGTCCAGAATATCTTCCAGAAGTTCAAAACTTTCTTTCTCAAAAATCAGATTTTCTTTCCAGGTATCCTGCTCCTGATACCGCTTTACAATAGTGGTAATTGTTTCCAGATCACTTTCCTTAAATTGCGGCTGGATAACACCTGCGATTTCTTCCGGGGTGTGAGCATTTACATAGTCCATACCTTTTTGCAGAGCATTGGTAAACCCTTGAATTACCTCAGGATTTTCTTTCATATAGCTTTCTTTGGCACTATAGGCTGTATAGGGAACATAGCCGGATTCCACACCGCAGGATGCCACCACATATCCTGCTCCTTCTTTTTCCAAGGCTGTAGCAGACGGTTCAAACTCCACACTGAAATCTCCCTGTCCCCCTGAGAAAGCTGCCGCTGTGGAACCGAAATCAATGCTTCGGTCAATGCTCATATCTTTATCCGGGTCCATGCCTTTTTCTTTCAAAATATACTCAAAAACCATCTCCGGCATGCCACCTGTCGTTCGCTACATCATGTAAATCATGGGCATATATTGATCCATCATTATTTTTTGCCAGTTTTTCGTGGTAAAAATCATCCATTACCTTCTGTAATTCTTCTTTTGTTTTAACAATGGTATATGGTTTCAATGAGTTATCACTTGGTTCTACGATACCCATATCCATCATGAGTCCAATATAGGGCAATACGCTTCTCTTGGATTTTGGATATCCTAAATCAGTAAGTGCCTTTGATAAATATTTTGCGGAGGTGTAACCTCTTTCATCTTCATAAATCAGTCTCATAGTATGGTAAATGATTTCGTTCTCACGACGATTCATTTCCTGTGCCGGACTATACTTGATCAGACCAGACAGACCATATTTTAATTCGATTTCAGGAAGTCCATCTTCATCCACTTCGATACGTTCGATTAGGATTTCAATATCCTTACGGTCAAGAATACCATTTTCAATAATTTTATCAACCACCTGTAATGCATTCTGGAGTTTATCTTTTACATCTTCATTCTCCAGACTGGTATCATTTAATTCACTTAATTGCATTTCCAGTCCATGAATCTGTGAAAGAATATCTTGCTGCAGTGCATCATAGGTTTCATTGACAATATCCTCATTCCAGTGAGCGTTGGATAAATCTCTAACTTTCTGAGTAAAAAGAACTTTCAGTTGTTTCTTTCGTTCGTCAATCTGATTTTGAATTTCGGAACGCTTTTCTTCAACCGTTCTTTTTTCAGAATCGAAATCCTTCATATCATAGGTGGCAATAACTTCGCAGAGTGAATCACGACAGAGCTTGATGTAAGTTACAACATCTTCCATCAGATCTTCTTCTTCGATAAGATGTGATTTTGAACAATAACGTTTGCCCTTGATGTTGTATGTGGTACAGATATAATATTTGCGTTCTCTACTGGAAGTTGTTCTTCTGATTGGAGTCAAACGCTTTCCACAATCTTTACAAAAGAGGCAACTTCCAAATGGATTCGGTATCTCAGAACCAATCCATTGCCCACGACTGCCACGATAATTGTTCTTGACACGTTTTTCCTTCATATCCTGAATTAGATCAAAAGAAGCTTTGTCAATGATGGCTGGATGATGGTTTTCAAAAACATACTGTTCATCCTTTGGAACACGTTTGTCTTTCCCGTGAACAGTAGAACGAGCACGTTTTCGCAAACGTAAAGTTCCGATATAAAAATCATTTCCAAGCATATCTTTGACCATAGAGTCAGACCACACTGTTGCAATCTGACGTTTTGTGATTTTGCCTTCTTCCAGTTCACGCTCATGGCGAACCATAGAAGGTGTTGGAACTTTATTTTCAGTCAGATAATTGGCAATCATGCGATAGCCGGAGCCTTTCAGATAAAGGTCATAGACCATCTTCACATATTCTGCTTCTTTCGGTATGATTTCTATTTTGGATTTGTCTATTTCATTTCTTTTATATCCAAATGGTGGCTGTGTCATCAATATTCCCTCTTTTTGACGAGCTTCAAGAGCACGTTTGATTTTTCTGCTGATATCTTTTACATATTTTTCATTATACCACGTTGTGATACCGATTGTATCATCATCATCGGTTTCTGAATTATAATTTGTATCAACAACAATCAGTTCTTTTTTTCGCTCTTTAAAATCTTCCAAAAGAAGGAGCACTTTTGCATTGTGACGTCCAACGCGTGAAAGGTCTTTTACAAACACTCGATCAATGTCTTTATCCAAATCATCCATTAACTGGTTAAGTCCAGGTCTATTAAAAATATAACCTGAAACGCCATCATCTTCATACCAGCGGTCGATAACCATGTTACATTTTGCCGCAAATTGGCTAATAATTAATTTCTGATTTTCGATAGAAACATAATTTCGTTTGTCATCATCTCTTGATAGACGTACATATCCAACATTCATAAACTCACTTCCTTTCTTTATATGAAATATATTAACATGAATAATGTAAATATAGAATATATTTGGGAAGAAAATTTATCAACTGCTCGTGTTACAGTAGTGATTTTTGATTACTGCCTTTAAGCCATCGTGAATATTCTTATCATTCTGCCCATCCAAATATGTGACAACTCGAAATCCCAGTTTCCTATATTTTTCCTTTGCTGTTTCAAAATCTTCTTGTGTAGAAAAATCATTTTTCCAAAGATAATAGGTTGGTTTACTCAAGTGTTATCACATCCTCTCTGCCTTATCGTTATTGTATGAATCCCTGTTCCTATTGGTGCAAGTCCCATTTGCAGCTTTATCGATTGAGCCGAGATTCCAGTTTCTTTGGTGAACGGTCTTTCACGTTCCTCTTATGGACTTATCCATAACTCGCCGTTTTAGTGCCGAGCCTCCCCGATCGTCTATCTTAGAAGTGAGTGTCATTATATGCTTACCGCCGATTCCGGTTTCTCTAATTGTCAAGGTGCGAAAGCAATTTCTGCTTTTGATAAGGTGAGGATAACACGAATTTTTGAAGTGCCTTGAATATTGACGGCGATTGCAATTTGACAATGACGGAGGGATGAAAAATTGCAAATTTGCAATTGTGGTAGAGGGTTAGATGCGATATGATATAAGAAACTGAGTTATTGTTGAGGTAAGCAATTATGGAATTGAATTATAAAAAAGCGGTCCTTGAGGATATAGAAATACTAACGGAAACCAGAATTACCGTTCTTCGTGCTGCAAATCAGCTTAGTGATGATATGGATATGTCTTATGTTAAGGAACAATCGTATCTATATTATCAAAAATCTCTTTTGGAAAATAACCATGTGGCATACTTGGTTTTTGATGGTCACGAATTTGTTGGTGCAGGTGGGATAAGTTTTTTTCAGGTAATGCCTACGTTTCATAATCCAACAGGCAAAAAGGCATACATAATGAATATGTATACAAAGCCGGAATATCGAAGAAAAGGAATTGCTTATAAAACGTTGGATTTATTGGTCGCTGAAGCAAAACAGAGAGGAATACATGCAATCTCTCTTGAAGCAACAAATATGGGAAAACCATTATATGAGAAATATGGATTCACTAAGATGAATGATGAAATGGAATTGCAATAATAAGTTACATGGAAAGGATGATGTTATGAAATCATTGCCAGCGGATAACATTTATCAAAGATTATGTGATCTTCGTAACGGAACTGGGAAATCACAAAAAGAAGTTGCAGATGAATTAAATATCCAGGCATCGGTATTAAGTCGAATTGAACGTGGAGAAACAAAATCAGTCAGTCATGATTTGGTTATAAAATTTGCAGAATATTATAATGTGTCAACGGATTATTTACTTTGCATATCAGATGTTCGTATTAGAAGGAATGTTGAGTTGGAAGAATTAGGACTGACCAATAAAGCGCTGCTTCAACTATTGCAAGGAAAAGTAAATGGAAGTTTACTAAGTAAAATGTTAGAACATCCATATTTTCCTGTACTTCTTGATATTGTTAATGCTTATTTTACAGAAGCTCATAACACTGGTTTTGCTAGTAGAAATGCAATTATAGATATAGGAACTGCAAATATAAAAGATTTTATAAAGGAACATCCGGAACATAGAATCGAAGGACAGCATGATATTCGTAGACTTAATGCAGAAAAGGTTACTGGAACCGAGGCTGATCTTGAAAAAATCAAAAGCATTTTCCTGTCCATGCTGAAAGATATTAAGAAAGAATATGATGTACCACAACAAGATATCAGTACAGAAGAATTAAAAAATCAAATAGTCACTATGAAAAAACAGGCAATATTTCAGAAAAAGAAGAAGCCAAGTTTTAACGAAAATGATATGTCAAGAATTGTTATGGGGATGTTTCAAAGTATGGGGATGGACTTGGATGAGTATGAACAGGAAATGTTTCACAAAATGATGGTGCATATGTTACAGAGGAAAAGATAGGAGATTTGAGATGGGAATATTTGATAAATTATTCAAGAAAAAAGCAATAGAATCACAACAGAGTATACCAGTAAAGCAAGATAAACAAGAAAAAACTACAGTGAATATGGTCACGCAAAAAGCGGAACCAACAGTAAAAGAACAATTGATAAGAGGATACGTTGGTACATATAAAAAGCAAGTGGATTACGCTACAGTTAAAGAATTGAAAAAACGTTATATTGCTTTCGATGTTGAAACGACAGGATTAAGTCCGATGAATGATAAGATAATCGAAGTTGCAGCTGTTTTATTTGAAAATGGAGAGATTATCAAAGGATATAGTTCATTGGTTAATCCAGAAGTCTTTATTCCATACAGTGCCACCGCTATTAATCACATTACAAATGAAATGGTAAAAGACGCACCGAAAGAATGTATTGTGTATGCAGAATTAGTAGACTTTCTAGGAGATGCTTTAAAACAGCAAACTACTATATGTGCACATAATGCGTCTTTTGATATGAATTTTCTTTCAGAAACATTAATGCGTCTTGGATATGATGGAAAAATTTCTTATGTAGATACACTTTCACTTTCGCGTAGTTTAATCAAAGGGTTGCATAACTATAAACAAGATACGGTTGCTATGTATTTTGACCTTGTAAATAATCAATCTCATAGAGCTGTTACAGATGCAGAAATATGTGGGAAAATTCTTTGGAACTTACTGCAAATAGAAGAAAAAGAGGAAGAAAAAAGATTAAGAAATTTAGAAAAAAGTAAACCATGTGACGAAGAAATGGAGATATGTGCTTACATTCAGAACTGCATCATGAAAAAAGGTGGTGATTCTAAATGGTTAGGGTTTTATAAAAACAGTAGCAATTACGTTGATGTAAGTTACCTATATTCTATTTTGAAATTTAAATGTGCCAAAAAGGGAAAATACATTATTGTTGAAAAGTCAAGTGTTGGAAAACTAAATTGTAATATAGAGCCATGTACAATGAGTGAAGGTGGTTCGGATTATGTAAGAGTATATTTCAATAGTCCGTTCGAATTGGAGCCGTTGGAATCATATTTATTTAGCATTTATGCGAAATGTCGTAAGTCAGCATTGGATTATTTTAAATTTAATAAGCGATATGAAGCAGAACATAAAAACAGTCCAGCTATGTTAAATCATCTTTCTGATATGGATGTTGCAGCGTTGCTTGAAAGTGCTGAAAAGAGAAAATTGACGGAGAAAGTTGTTTCGGAAACCATAAAGAATTCTAATGATAAATCTCGAATCTCTAGAGAAGATATCATTATTCAGCCTATTCATAATAGAGTTCCATTAGCTGGTATTCGCAATAAAAATAATTGGGAAAATGGCTATGATGAAGGATATCCATTCTGGGAAAAAGGAGATAATCTCCGTAAAGAGGGAAATGTAGAAGATGCAATCAAACTGTTTGATCAGGCAAGATATAATGGATATGATGCTCCGGTTCTTTATGACTCTTATGCAATGGCATATCATAAACTGAAAGACTATGCAAACGAAATAGATATTTTAGACGAAGGCATTGTGCGTGAAAGAAAAAATGGAATAAATGTTAGTCGTTTAGAAGCTCAACGAGATAAAGCAATACAATTGCTATACAAACAGCAAGAGGCTAAGAAAAAGAAATTAGAAAAAGAACAGATAAAAAATGAAAATATAAAAATTATTTCTGAGACTTCTACGAAAACAACTGGGCGTGCTATTTTGCAATTGACGGATGATATGACTTTAATCAAACGATATGATACTATTGCACAAGCTGTACGTGAAACCGGTGTAAATTCCAAGAGTATACGAGATGCTGCAAAAGGTGTTCAGAAGCATGCAGGTGGTTATGTTTGGAAGTATGCTGATGAAATTGGCGATTGAACTGTTGTTGCAAATACGTTTTAATTCGATATGGTTGTGCTATGGAATCTTGAGATGCCCATAGCCCATAGGAGTTCATGATTGGACTCCTTTTTTTGAAAAAACATTGTATATTGACTTTTTTGAATGATGGAAGTATGATTGTTCATATAAATCATACTTTGGGAGGCGCTTATGGAAGTTAATAACGGAAAATATGCATGGATGGTTAAAATTGGAGAAAAAGGTCAATTTGTTATCCCGAAAGAAGCAAGAAATTTATTTGATCTTCAGCCGGGAATGGAAATTTTAGTTTTAGGTGATGAAAAAAGAGGCTTGGCAATCTTACCAAAGGAAATGCAAAAAGAATATATTGCAAGGATTTTTTCAGAAATGGATTCCTAAGGGATGGTGAACTGATATGAGTAAAATAGTTTTCTTTTGTATCCCAGCGCATGGGCATACAAATCCAACGTTGGGAGTTGTGCGTGAATTAATCAGTAGAGGGCATCAGGTTTTTTATTACTCCTACAATATGATGCGTGACAAAATTGAATCCACAGGTGCTGTTTTTGTATCTTGTGATGAATATGATCAGGAACAGCGATTAGATGCGAAAGACGGAGCCCGAATAGGAAAAGATTTGGCTTTTTCAACACAGATATTGGTGGATACTACATTAGCTCTGGATGATGCAGTGTGCGAACATATGAAAGAATTAAAACCAGATTGTATTGTTGCAGATTCCATGGCTGTATGGGGAAAGGCTGTAGCGTTAAAACTTGGGATTCCCTTTGTGTCTTCAACGACAACCTTTGCTTTTAATCAATATTCAGCAAAAATAATGAAGCAAAGTCCGGGACAGATATTTGGTATGATTTTTTCAATGTCGAAAATCAATAAAAACATCAAACGTTTACAAGATAAAGGTTATCCTGTAAAAAGTGTTCTCGATATTATCCAAAATGATAACAATACAGATACGATTGTATATACATCTCCGGAATTTCAACCATGCTCAGAAACATTTTCGGATAAATATGTTTTTGTAGGACCATCAATACGACCTGTTGAAAATGTGATTGAGAAGAAGTCGGATAAATTAATTTATATATCAATGGGAACAGTCATTAATGATTCCGTAAAGTTTTACAAAAAATGTATAGAAGCATTTGCCAATACAAAGTATCAGGTTATTATGTCAGTTGGCAATTTGATAAATGTTGAAGACTTAGGTGCTATACCGGATAATATTACGATTTCGAGGTTTGTAGATCAGATAGCTGTATTAAGTCAGGCGGATGTATTCCTTACCCACTGTGGTATGAACAGTGTCAATGAAAGTTTATATTATAAGGTTCCACTCGTGATGTTTCCGCAAACATCTGAACAAGACGGCGTGGCTACAAGAGTAGAACAACTTGGTGCGGGTGTCAGGTTGAAGAATATAAATGCAAAATCTATTAGGGTGACAATTGAAAAGGTACTAAATACAAAATCTTATTATGAACAGGCGTCAAAGATTTCTCAGGGATTCCGTAAATGTACTGGTGCAAAAGGTGCTGCAGATAAAATTGAAAAGATGTGCAAATGAATAAGAATCAACACTTAAATGAGAAAAACTCGAATTTAAGTGTTGATTTTTTGCCAAAAATGGATATAATAGATTATGAAAGGAAGGGTTTAAACTATGTTGATACAATTTAATTTTAAAAATTTTAAATCATTTCGTGATGAGGCTACGCTGGATTTATCCGCAGCAAAAATGACAGAGTTTTCAAATCGTGTTATATCCGTGGGTAACGAAAAGATATTACCTGTAGCTGCTGTATATGGTGCAAATGCAAGTGGAAAATCTAATGTCTATGGTGCATTTGAATATATGAGCGAGTATGTAGTGAACTCTTTCAAATATGGCGATGAAGAAGATTTCGATGATATCAGACCACGTCCATTTCTTTTTGACGTTTCTTCTGAAACAGCAGATACAAGTTTTGAAGTTTATTTTACTGTACCAGGTGACAAAACTGAAAAATGTTATAATTACGGATTTTGTATCGGGCAAACTGGCGTTACAGAAGAATGGTTAAATTACAAGGCAAAAACAGCTCGCAAATATTCTACTATTTTCTACAGAGATGAGGAAACGTTGGATCTTGCAGGTATTCCAAAAACAAGCAGAGAAAATATTGAAATTGCATTAGAGAAAGAAGTTCTGATTGTTTCATTAGGAGCAAAATTAAAAGTTGCTAAATGTAAACTTGTAAGGGACTGGTTTTTGAATAATGAATTTGCAGATTTTGGAGATGCTGTTACTAATTTCTTTATGTCTCGTGTTCTTCCTGCGGGATTTATTGATGACGAAAAAATCAGAGCAAACGTTGTAAAATACTTCTCTTCTTTTGACGAAACAATAAAAGGATTTGAAGTTACAAAACTTCCTGCCCAGGAAGATTCTAAAGAGGAAAAATATCTGATAGATGCACTTCATAAAAAAATAGGATCTGAAGACATGGCAAAAATTCCACTTGCTCATGAGTCAGCAGGTACTTTGAAAATGTTTGCGCTCTATCCAGAATTACAGGATGTATTGCAAAATGGTGGTGTATTCTTTATTGACGAGTTAAATGCTCGATTACATCCACTTCTTGTTCGTAACTTTATTCTTACTTTTCTTAATCCAGAAATCAATGTAAATCATGCACAGCTTGTATTTACAACACATGACACGTGGCAGTTATCTAATCAGTTGTTACGTCGTGATGAAATCTGGTTTACAGAAAAGGATGATGTCGGATTATCTACATTGTATTCCTTGGCTGATTTTATCGACGAGGACGGTTCTCGTATCCGTAAAGATGAAAGCTATGAAAAAAATTATCTGTTAGGAAAATATGGAGCTATTCCATCCTTAAAGACAATCGACTTTTTTAAGGAGGGTTAATTTATGGCACGTAAAGACAGAACCGGTAATAGAAAAACAAGAGAACAGCGTGCAGTACGTCGTATCCCAGAAATGGGATACTATCTGGTCGTGACCGATACAGAAGCTACTGAACGCTGTTTTTTCACCGGATTGCATAATAGCCTTCCGGAAGACACAAAGAAGAAGCTTGTTATCAAGGTTGTGGAAACCAAAACTCAGAATATGATTCAAAAGTGTCTTGAAATGACCGCTTACGAAGCACAATATCGTATTCCGTGGATTGTATTCGACCGTGATCAGGTTCCGAACTTTGATCAGATAATCAAAGATGCTGAGAAAGCTGGAATTAACGTGGGTTGGTCCAATCCATGTTTTGAAATTTGGATGTTTGCCTATTTTGGCAATATGCCGGCAATACAGGAATCTTGGATCTGTTGTTCAAGATTCGGTGAATTGTATAAAGTAAAAACTGGTCAAGATTATTCAAAAGCTGATTCCGATATGTACAAAAGACTCTGTGAAAACGGAGATGAAGATAAAGCACTTCAGATTGCTGCTCAGAAATATGAACAGTGTCTGAGAGAAGGTAAAATAGTTCCATCACATATGTGTCCGGCAACAACGGTGCATGAACTGGTGGGTGAAATTAGAAGAAAGGTTAAAGGGTGATTATATGGCTAATTATATGACATTTTTCCCTGTAGGTAATGGGGATATGACATTGATTCAAACAAAGACAAATAAATACATCATGATAGATTGCAACATCAGAAATGCAGAAAATGATGATACAATTTATGATTGCAATGAATACTTGCAAGATAATCTGCCGATTGATGATGGACAAATTTATTTGGATGCATTTTTCTTGACGCACTCAGATAATGATCATTGTCGTGGAATTAGAGATTACTTTAATTTGTGTGCTCCAGAAGATTCTGACGATAATAAAATCAGAATTGATGAATTGTATGTACCTGCAAAACTTATGATGGATGAGACTCATTACAATGACGATGCTGATGCGATTAGAGAAGAAGCACAAAGAAGACTTGACTTGTTAGGTACTGATGAAGCAGATACGCCAGGAAATCGTATTAATATTGTTGGATATAGTAAGGAATTAAAAGACTACGCAGATGCTATTGTTCCAGCAGGAGAAACGATTTCTGATATAAATGGAAATACGGATTATGGCGCAGAAATATTTGTATTAAGACCGGTGAAGAAAGCAAACGATGATGAAGAGTCTGACGTGAACGATTGTACCGCCTCTTTTAAAATTACTTTTGAGATTAATGGTGGTACATATGTTGCAATTATCGGTGGAGATCTCAATTGTGACAACTGGAAAGAAGTTATTGAACTAAATCCAGACATGACTTTTGATTTATTATTGGCACCACACCATTGCTCCTGGCATGCAGTTAGTTCTGAAGATACTCATACAGGAAAAGCAGACACTGTTATTGAAGAATTTCTTGAAAAATCTAAAGAAAATGCATATGTGGTTTCTTCGAGCAAGGTCATTAAACGTGATGGTGACAATCCACCGAGTTACAGAGCTAAAAACGTCTATATTAAGCACCTGAAAAAGCAAGATAGATTTAAATGTACAGCAGAATATCCAAATGCTGATGATCCGAAACCATTAACATTTAAAATTACTGGTCAGGGATTTTCAATAAAATCTATTGCAACAGCAACAAGTCAATACAATTCCTTTACACAAAAATCTTATGGTGGAGAATAGTATGCCGGGTACAATTTTTGAACGTTATGAATTTCATAAATTGGAAACTTGTTGTGAAAAATATATGCCGTTGATATCGGCCATAGATGAAAATTATAGTATGGAGAGATTGGGACTTTATGAGAGTTCGCTTTCTGATGGACTGTTTATTCATTGCAGATTGGAACTTTCACTCCCGACTAACGGCGTATATAAAGAATTGGATGTTCGTTCTGATGAAGAAATATTAATTTTTGTCAAATCGGACTATCCATTCTTTGCACCAGCGGTTTTATTTGTAAGGAATGACTTTCCTACCAGCCGAATTCCGCATCTAAATCTTGGTATTGCAAATAGCAATATTCATCTATTGAATCCTTGTTTATATAGAGGGGATGTTAACGAATGGTTTTTTCAGAATGGTCCTAGGGCGTTTTGTGATCGTGTGAATGATTGGTTTTCTGATTTGATTAATGGAGAACTTATGAATGGTGATGGATTTGAAACTGTTCGATATGAGAATATAGCAGGATTTGCAGAAATGGATTTTGATTATTTATGCAAGATAATCTCAATGTATGGAACTACTCATGGTGCCCAAGTATTACAAATGAAACAAAAAGCAAACAGATATTTTCAGATTTTGAATCAAGAATATTCAAAAGAGTTATGTGATGATATCCTGCCATGTATATTTGTATTTGATAGAGAAAATGTAGTTCATGATTTCATCAGTCAAGCTCTTTGTACTGAGAAAGATTTGAAAATTTTTCCGTGTGAATGTAGAATTCAACATGGAATTCGAAAAATCTCAAGAAGATACCATGAGTCCCACAAAATTGATTCACTAAAAAATATCTTAGTTGTTCTTGCAGTGAAACGTCCAATGCAAGTTCTTGGTGGTTTTTCTGAATATGAATTTATAGCGGTTCTATTGTTGTATGATTTTAAATCTTCTCCAAATTTAGAAAACTGTTCTATTAAGAAAGTTGTGCCAATACAAGCTTTAAACAATACAATGGCAGAAAGATTATCAGGTACAGAAAATATCTCGAAGAAACCCGTTATTATGCTTGGCTGTGGTGCGTTGGGATCTAAAGTATCAATGAATTTGGCTCGCATGGGATATACAGAGCAACATTTTTATGATGAGGATGTTATTTTGCCACACAATTTAGTAAGACATTACGAAAGTGGAAATTATGCGATTGGTCATCCAAAGGCTGAGGTAATGAAAATAGAGATGGATTGTATGTTCAATGATAATAATAGTACGAGCCATACTGAAAATATTTTTAATACCGATATATTACCAGAGGGTATCGTTATTGATTGTACCGCTTCGAGAAGAATTCTGTTTTGGGCTACATTAACTGATAAGATAAAATCATCCATGATCAGAAGCGAAATATATTTAGGTGGGAAAATGGGGCTTACTGTAATTGAAGGCAAGAGCAGAAATCCGGATATATACGATATGCAAGTATCGTTATACAGAAAAGCGTTAGATGAACCCCATATTTCACAATGGCTTAATTATAAGCAGCCTGAAGATATAAGATATCATATTGGATTTGGGTGTAGCTCAGATACTACGATTTTGGATGATGGAACAATAAGTAATCATGCAAGTGTAGTTCCACATTTAATTAATAAATACCAGGATACAGAAAATGGAATTGTATGTGTAAATTATTTTGATAGAGATAATTTAACAAATAATGGTGTTGGTATCTATGAAATGGAACCGATGGTATTTTTACAAGAAGTAGATGGATGGGCTATTCACATTCGTTCTTCTCTATATCGAACAATTCAAGAGTATTCCAATGAAAAACTGGAGAATGCAGGTATTTGGATTGGAAGCATTGAAAAAACGATTAAGCGGATTACGATTGTGGATACATTTATTCCTGAAGATAATGACCGAAAAGATAATACTGTTGAGATGGGAAAATCGGGTGTAAAAGGATATCTAAAATCATTGCGTGCAAAAACAAATGGTCTGTTGAGATATATCGGAGAATGGCATACGCATATTGCAGGTGATGCGTCACCAAGTCAGAGAGATTTGAAAACATTTAGTGAAACACAGCCATCTGAAGATGTGTTTTTAATGACAATCTTATCGCCTTCAAACACTCGAAATTATATTATTAAAAGGGAGAAGAATGAATATAAAAGACTATAGAGAAAAAGAATTAAAAACACTTGTTATAGCAAATATTTTAGTAATTTTATGTTTAAATGGACTGATTACCTTCGATGGTATTTTGGAAGAAAATAATTATATGAAATTACTCGTTACAATTATTAACTCTGGTTTATTTGCCAGCATTATTTATACTCTGGTTACTGTTTGTGACTGTATGATTTCAAGTGAGTTAAAAAGATACATTGTGTTTTGGTGGTGTCCAATGCCTGGAGAGACTGTTTTTAGTGACATAAAAACAGATGCTAAAGATGGACGTTTTACCTCAGCAGAAGCCATTGAATCATACGAAGAGATATATAATAATTTGCCATCTGAAAAAAAGGCTTGTCGTCAATATGAAAACAGCAAGTGGCATGATTTACTACGTCAGCATGAATCAGAAACAAAAGTTTTAATTGCGCATAGAGATTACTTGATGTGTAGAGATATGGCGACTATAACAGTTTTGGTGACATTTGTGTATACACTACTGTCTTTTGTGATGAAGCTAATCACTTTCGACAAAAAAGTAGTAATATATTTGGCGGTAGTATATTTGGTATGTATGATTGCAACAAGAGTAAAATCAAAACGTTTTGTAAAAACAGTTATCGCATGTGATCTGCATCCTCAAAAATAAAGAATTTTTAAAGGCAGGCGAAGTTCAGTAAGCGTATTATTTTCGGGCGTTTCTTATAATTGCCCCAATGGACATTTTTAAT
>NZ_CANTKB010000034.1 GCF_947654165.1 uncultured Blautia sp. | reverse complement strand
TGCCCTTTTCGGATTGCCACATCATCAACTCCAATTTCTTCCACATCCGGATTATGCAACAGCCATGTTCTCTTGATTTGATATAGATATGTAAGCTATCTTCATTTTCAACATGGTCATAAACGTAGTGATTTTCATCTAACAGAAAAGAATAATCTTGTGTCGGGAAATACTTCAATCTTTTCATCTTCTTTCATCTTTTGATAACTCTATCATATCACAAATACCCAAATATGAGAAGTAATGAAGCGAAAGAAAAAGCAGATACTTTCATATCTACCTTTTCTTGTAATACCCAAAACTCAGAAAGAACCCAAAACAGGGTATGTCCTTTTTTATTGCCAAGAGGGAAAAAATCAACCTCAATCATGCTGAAAAATCAACCTTGGGATGATAGAATGAACATTATATATAAAAAAGAAGAGGACACAGGGAATGAATCTAAAAGGGGTATATGAAATCTTTTATCCGGGAAAAGAAAAAAACAATCCTCTGGTATGGAAGGAAAAACCCAAGTACCGGTCAAAGAAGGATTTTTTTGAGGAAATTTTTCCCATGGAGCTGCGGTGGCTGAACATTAAGATTTGGAGTGATAAGGCAAGGAGAAGCCGTTTTTTCACAGACAGTAAGGCAGAAAAGAGTTATGTTTCTGTGTTAAAGAGTTATATTTTGCAGAACCCTATGGTAATTTCAAGAATGGAGAGCAGAGGGAATCTGATATTGAAAAAAGATATTATTCCACAGCAAATGAACCAGATTTTCTTTCGCATTGAGGAGCAGGGAAAACGGGATGTTTCCTTGTTTCAGTACGAATATCCGCCGGATATGAGTGTGCATAAACCAGGGGAATGGATTACTCATACCTGGGTTATGAAAAATGCAGGTGAGATTCCCTGGAAAAACCGCAGATTTGAGTGTGTCTCTCCTCCGGACTGGCTGAACGAGGAGAGCAGAACAGTGAAAATGAAAGAAATCGTTTATCCTGGGGATACGGTCTCACTTACGGTACATTTTCGTGTTCCAAATGCTCCCGGGCATTATGCTCTGAATTGGAAAATGAAGAACAAGGCAGGTGATATCCTCTATACGGAAAAGGCCGGTCTGGGGATACACTTTACCGTGCTTGAGGAAGAAAATGACATCTGCGGAAATGAGAACAATAATTACCGGATTCTTAAGGAAAAACCTTCAGTTCCGGCAACGCTCATGGCAGGAAAAATCTATGAGCATAACTGGACAATCAAAAATACAGGAACCGTGATATGGGAAGATTATTATTGTGAGTGTATTAACGGAGATACCTGGGGGTATGCCAAGAATGAACTGCGGATTCCTATGAAAAAGAAGGTTGAACCGGGAGAGCGGATCAGTATTCAGATTGAATTTGTGACTCCGCCCATAGAGGGCAGTTATAGGCTCATATGGAGGATTATGAAAAAGGGAGGAAGACCAGTATTTCCAGAAGGAAGACAGTTGGAAGTGGTTCTGAATCTGATTTGAAGTCAGAGGGGAAACTTCGGGGATACACAAGTAACAATGGAAAACAACAAATTAACAGTAAAAAATAAAGAAGGTGTCTGGTGCATAGATTTCCAAAAGATTATCTACCTGGAATTTATAGACAAAAAAACAGTTTATATACGGATGATGCACAGGTTATATTTTCAGACACCATGTGGCATATGAGGATATGCTCCCGCTCTATTTTATCCGGTGTCACAGAGGCTTTATTGTAAACGGACATAAAATCAGGAAATTAAATCTGGGAAAAAACTGCCTGACAGTTTCTTCCGGGAAGATAATCCCTATTTCCAGAAGCTATAAAAAAACATTCCGGGAGAAAATAGGGTGAGGAAAAACAGTGAATGACATTACTGAAAAAGTGCTCCTGATCTCAGTCAGACTGAGACATAGGAGCACTTTTCTTACTTCTTTTATTCTTCCGTTCTTTCCACTTTCAGAGGTTCCTGTTCTTCTGCTTTGAATACATAGCCGCATGGGCAGACTGCGTCCTCCACAATACGTCCTCTGTTGGTAAATACTTCTACTTCTTTGCCGCATACAGGACAAACTCTGTCTTCGGATACAGGTGTACGGAATTTGCTTTCACAACCATCCATAAATGCCATAATAGATTCCTCCTTTTGGATTTTTGATAAGTTTATTTTACAACGAAAAAATTCTCTGTGCAAACATTTTCTCTTGCAGAAAAGCCGGATTTTTTGTAAGCTATATCTATAAAAAGGGAATCAGAGGGTAAATTATGGGAAACACAATTAACAGGGAAGATATGCTGGAATTAACCAGGCGTATGACACCTTCCAGAACATCTTTCACCAGAATCGCAGGATGTTATGTGGACGAAGAGGGAGAATTTGACGGGAGCTTCAATACCAATTTTTTGAAATTATCTGCCCGGGAAAAAAAGAGAAATCTGGAATTGGCGAAAGTCATTCCTTTTTCTGAGACCAATGTGGAATTGAAAAAATACCGGTTTCAGAAAGAACAGCAGGGAACTGGGAGTATGTGGCAGCTTCTCATGGCAATGAAATCCTGCGGATTGAAAAATGATGCACTGATGGATACGTTTTATGATGTGATCATGGAAAATTATGTCTCGGATGAAGCGTATGGAATCTTTGTTTTTCATGACAGGTATGATGTGCCGGTCAAGGCAGCAGATAAGGAACGTCTGGGAGAATCAGAAGAAGTTTTTGAATACATGATTGTGTGTGTATGTCCTTTGCTGGGTGAATATGAGCCGGGAAAACCGGAATGGGGATTTTTGTTTCCGGCTTTTGCGGACAGGAGCGGAGATTTGGATTATATATCCATCTACCGGGAGAGTGAAAATAATCCGGAAGAAGACTTTTTCAGAAGAATACTGGGATTGGAGAAAGAATGAAAAATAAGTGCGGTATAAGCAGTAAGAAAGCTGCTCATGCCGCATTTATTTTATCCGAAGATATGTTTTTTCAGAGCCTGGAAGGTTTCTCTGCTGATATCATGTTCCATTTTGCAGGCATCTTCCGAGGCTGTTTCCGGACTCACACCAAGACTGATCAGCCAGTCTGAAATGACTGTATGCCGTTCAAAGGTTTCAGATGCCAAAGCTTCGCCCTGTTCGGTAAAGGTAATATACCCTTCCTGGGAAACAGTAATAAATCCTTTGGTTCTCAGATTTTTCATAGCAACACTGACACTGGGTTTGGAGTATCCAAGTTCTGTAGCAATGTCAATGGAACGGACCACCGGAAGGCGTTTGGTCAGTACATAAATAGTTTCCAGATAATCTTCCATGGATTCTTCTGATTTATGGCTCACATATCCCATAAAAGGACACCTCCTGTTTCGTATTATACTTATGTTACCATTTTAGGAATAGAATTGCAAGAATTGTAAAAAAAGGTATTGACAATTCAATGAAATTAGAATAAACTAACTAGAGTAAAATATGAATAACTGAGAGGGAGGTGCATCAGATGATGAATTTACTAGAGGCAAAAGAAGGAATGGAATATATTGTCAAAGGAATCACGACAGAAGATGAAGAGTTGGATGCGTTTTTGTTTTCCCTTGGGTGTTACAGCGGAGAACCGATCACCGTGGTTTCTCATAGAAAAAACGGCTGTGTGGTTTCTATTAAGGACGCCAGATACAACATTGATACTGATTTAGCTCAGGCTATTTCAATATAAGCAGGAGAGTGATTGCAGTCACTTTTTTTAATCAATATAAGTTAGTTAAAACTAATCAAAAGAGCAGAAGGAGAGTAAGACCATGAGAATTGCTTTGGCAGGAAATCCAAACAGTGGAAAGACCACCATGTACAACGCACTGACAGGAAGAAATGAACGTGTTGGAAACTGGGCGGGTGTAACCGTAGAGAGAAAGGAAAGTCCCATAAAGAAAGCGTTTTTCGGAGGAGGAGAAGAACTGATTGCGGTAGATTTGCCGGGAGCATATTCTATGTCGCCTTTTACTTCGGAAGAAAGTATTACCAGCAGTTATGTGAAGAATGAAAAACCAGATGCTATTATCAATATCGTGGATGCTACCAATTTAAGCAGAAGCCTTTTCTTTACCACACAGCTTCTGGAACTGGGAATCCCTGTGGTGGTGGCTTTGAATAAGAGTGATCTTACCCAGAAGAAAAAAACAACCATTGACACCATGCAGCTTTCTGAGAAACTGGGATGCCCGGTCATTCAGACGGTTTCTACCCTGACAGGAGATAATGGATTAAAAGAAGCTGTAGAACAGGCAGCGTCTTTATACGGATGCGGTCAGACAGCACCCTATCATCAAGGGGAAGTAAACCTGAAAGACAAAGCAGAAGTGGAGGCAGCGGACCGGAAGCGTTTTCAGTTTGTCAATGGGATTGTAAAAACGGTAGAAAAAAGAACTGTGTTTACAAAAGATAAAAATAATCAGGATAAAATAGATAACATTCTCACCAATAAGTTTGTAGGAATCCCTGTTTTTGCAGGTATCATGTTTCTGGTATTCTATATTTCCCAGTCTACGGTAGGAACCTGGATCGCAGATTGGCTGGTAGGCTGGATCGAAACCTTTCAGGCATGGGCAGCAGGCATGATGGAGCAGGTAAATCCTTTCTTGCAGGCACTTCTGGTAGATGGTATCATTGGTGGTGTAGGTGCGGTAGTTGGTTTTCTTCCGTTAGTTATGGTCATGTATTTTCTTATTGCACTTTTGGAAGACTGTGGATATATGGCGAGAGCGACCGTGGTCTTAGACCCGATTTTTAAACGGGTAGGTCTTTCTGGAAAATCTGTGATTCCCATGGTAATCGGCACCGGCTGTGCGATTCCGGGAATCATGGCGTGCAGAACCATCCGCAATGAAAGAGAGCGGAGAGCAACAGCTATGCTGACACCTTTTATGCCTTGCGGGGCAAAACTTCCGGTAATTGCCCTGTTTGCAGGTGCATTTTTCTCAGATGCCCTGTGGGTAGGACCTGCCATGTATCTGGTTGGAATTGTATTGATCTTTTTAGGGGCATTGCTGGTAAAAAGAGTGACCGGATATAAATTCAGAAAGTCATTTTTTATTATGGAACTTCCGGAATATAAGATTCCGAGCCTGAAACGTGCAGTGCTTTCTATGCTGGCCAGAGGAAAAGCATATATTATAAAAGCAGGAACCATTATTCTGGTATGTAACACAGTAGTCCAGGTTATGCAGAGCTTTAACTGGAAATTCCAGGTGGTAGAAGAAGGGATGGAGCATACCTCTATTCTGGCATCCGTTGCATCTCCTTTTGCAGTGTTTCTTATTCCTCTTGGATTTGGAGTATGGCAGCTTGCAGCGGCAGCAATTACAGGTTTTATTGCAAAGGAAAACGTGGTAGGTACCCTGGCTGTTGTGTACGGGCTTACCAACTTTATTGATACAGAGGAACTGGCCCTGGTAGGGGGCGGCAATGAGGTAGTTGTTATCATGGGACTTACCAAAACGGCAGCTCTGGCATATTTGATGTTTAATCTTTATACACCCCCTTGTTTTGCGGCACTGGGTGCTATGAATGCAGAGGTGCAGGACAAAAAATGGCTGATGGCAGGTATCGGGCTTCAGTTAGGAACTGGATATACTATATCGTTTTTCGTGTATCAAATCGGTACCTGGATTACCACAGGAGCACTGGGAATCGGTTTCCTTCCAGGACTTGCAGCAGTTGCAGTATTTGCAGGAATCCTGATTTTCCTGATACGAAGAACAGACAAACGGTTTAGTGCACAGTATCAGTTAGGTGCATAAACATGTAGTGATTCATGTAAAGGAGTGAAAATATATGGCTGATTTTATTGTAGCAGCAATCCTTCTGGCGGCAGTGGGAATGGCAGTGACACATATCGTAAAGGCTAAGAAAAGCGGTGTCAAATGTATTGGATGCCCGTCAGGAGGATGCTGCGGCGGGAAGAAAGACGGCAGCAGCGGGTGCAGTTGTGGCTGCCCAGCAGCAAAAATGCATTGACAGAGATTCTGGAGCAGTGCTGCCGATAGAAAGAAATTCTTGACAAGGCAGTGAGAAAGGAAGTAGATTAGAAGAAACTGCATATCTGTAACAGTCATCAGAAATCATGGATTTCCGGATAGGGGATTTTTATATGTAGTAAGCGTACAATGCAAAATTTAATAAAGTAAAGTGTAGAAGAGTCTTTTGTCAGGAATGGCAGAAGGCTTTTTTTGTTTGCATAAAAATGAAAAGAGAGGAGAAAGAAGAGTTTCTGGATGCAGAAACTGTAGAAGATAAAGAGATTGATTATTCAAAATATGAAGAAAGAAAATCATCCGTTGGACAGAATGAGGAAAGCACAGAAAATCAGGATCAATACCATACGGACCTGATACCGGAGGGAATGCCTGCTTCGGTAGAGCCAGAAAATACGGAAGTGGATACCAGTTCGGAAGAAGTATGCTATCTTAGTATTTCCTGTGACACCATTTTAGATAACATGGATGATTTAACACCAGGCAAGGAGTCTATGGTACCGTCTGACGGAGTGATTCTTCCGGAAACAGAAGTGAGTTTTTATGAAGGAGAGTCTGTTTTTGATGTGCTCCAGAGAGTGACCAAGAATAACAGAATCCATATGGAATCCAGCTTTACACCTAAGTATAACAGTGCGTATGTAGAAGGAATCAATAATTTATATGAATTCGATTGTGGAAAACTTTCAGGATGGATGTATGAAGTAAATGGCTGGTAACCTAATTATGGATGCAGTCGATATCAGGTAAAAGCAGGCGATGTGATACATTGGAATTATACCTGTGATCTGGGACGTGATTTGGGACAGATTTGGGTGAAATAGTATGAAACAAGATATTTTTGGGGCATTTCACCCGGTGATTAATTTTGTGTATTTTGTACTGGTTATTGGATGCTCCATGTTTCTAATGCATCCGGTATTTCTGATATCGGCTGTGGTAAATCCTCTGTTTAATCACAAGGGGGTTACCTTGATTTTTTATCTGAAAAACGGAAACCCGCTCACCCTCGAATCCATATGATATGATTTGGCAGCAGGATTTATGCTGGTAAGTGTGCTCAACTGGTTTTCCTGTTATCAGGTAGTAATGACTTCGGATAAGTTTATTTATCTTTTTGGAAAAGCAATTCCGACCATGTCTCTTATTTTGTCCATGGTACTCCGTTTTGTACCGAAATTTAAGAATCAGATTGTGAAAATTTCCAATACACAAAAGTGTATTGGACGTGATGTAACCAACGGAAATATGCTGATGAAGGCAAAGCATGGAATGAAAATTCTTTCCATTATGACTACCTGGGCACTGGAAAATTCTGTAGAAACAGCAGATTCGATGAAGTCCAGAGGGTATGGCCTGAGAGGAAGAAACAATTTTTCTATTTACAGATTTTTTATGGAAAGAAAACTGGACAGAATCAAGAAAAAATATGGGATTCTGGAGGTGTAAAGAAACACAAAAAAACTGCTGCAAGAATGGATTTTGCCGACAGTTTTAACAATGTGCGTGCATAAAAGTTTAGGGAAAAAGTATAAAGTTCAGAGAAAAAAGCTTGACGATATCGGCATATAGTGTTAAAATACACTTGTATAATTCCATAAGCCTATTAAGTGCATCCGTGTGAAAGAAAACACTGGTGAAAAGGGAATCAGGTGAAAGTCCTGAGCGATCCGGTCACTGTATTTGGGGAGCGATATTGCAGAGAATCCATTGTATTGCGACGTAGTAATATGAGAAGGAGCAGTAAAGCAAAGAACCATAAGTCAGGAAACCTGCTTAATAGTAGTAAGGTAAGAACTTCCGTGTAAAGTTTCAATCCCACCTGCTGTATAGGAACAGCAGATGTATCCGCTTTCACGTAGTTTGCCGTGAATGGCGGATTTTTTTATGGAATGCGAAAGGGGAAAAACCTGAACTTATAGAATTATGCATGATTAAATGGCAGGTGGAGAAAACCCTGTTCCCTGTTTGCAATTTCTGTATATATTTTTGATTTTACGCTCCGCAACGTATAAAATCATGCATCCTCCGCAGAAGTGCAAGACCCGTGACCGGGGAGCAGGGGAAATCCACAAAAATTTCATAGAAAAAACAGATACGATGAGGAATGTTTGATACAGAAACTCTTAATTCATAAGTCCGGTGCAAGTCCGGCACAGGTTGCTGTGAATGGTTATCATAAGTCAGCGAGGATCGTGTCCGACAATGGGTTCTTCTTTATAGGATTGTATTCTGTTAGCACAAGATTATGAGGTGTTTGTTCTGTAGAGAACAGGCATTTTTTTGTTTTTATAAAAAATCAGGGTAGGTAAACATAAATGGAAATCAAACAGGAACAGAAGGAAAAATTATGGAAAGAATTGCTGCAAAAGGCATGTCAGTCCACAGATATGGATTGGGGAATAGAGGAAGCAGAAGGGATATTTTATCAGACCTATGCTCTGGAAACAGAATTAGGAAGAGCTTTTTATGAAACAATAGAAGATGAAAAACTCTTAGAGATATTGAAAAAAAGAGCACAAGAATTGGGACGTTCTCCTGCAAAAAAAGAGGTGTTTTGGGTATTACGGGAGTATATCAGAGAAAGGTTTCAAAAATGGCCTTATGCTCTGAAAAAAGCAGGATTAAGTAAGGCTGCCGGAAAAGGAGGAAAAACTTTGTTAAAGCAGCAAGAAGAGGCAAGGGAGTATCAAATGCTTTTGCAGGCAGTTCGAAAAGAGGCTAAGGAAATATGCAGAATCCCACATCCAAGAGATCTTCCGAAAATCAGCATTCAGGTTGCAAAATATGCAGATAACTGGGGAAAAGTTATTTTGGATGCGGGAATTGACGAGTCCTTTTTTCAGGAATATGCAGTGTATAAAATAAAAGATCTGGAACCGGAATATGTAGATGATTTGTCTGAAATCCTTGAACTGGCCAAAGGTCTTCACCGTGCTCCGCTTTTGGGAGAATTACCGGAAACATTGAAAAAAAGAGTGATCAAAAGATGTGGCAGCTACCGAAATACACTCTATCAAATTGATTTAGAGCCAGTGAAAAAAAGAAATCCGTTTTTTTCTGCAAAGACAGGAGATGCAGAAAATTTAGAAAAAAAAGGTCATTTTACAAATCTTCAGAATTGTTATTACCAGGTGGTTAATCCTGATGCACAGACGCAAGAAGATTTAGAACAATTATATCAATATTGGAAAGAACACGGCGAAATGCCGGATCGGAAAGCAGTAGATGCAGAATTTCGAAAAAGGCTGCAGCAAAGCTGCGGTTCCTGGGCAAATGCCCTTTATCAGATTCACTATAAAGATATAACAGGAGAATGAGACATGGTTTATAAGGTTTTAAGCAGAGAAAATGTACTTAGGGGTGTGCAGGAAGATTATGTGATAGAGCCATATTATACAGTGTTAGAAAAAGAGGCGTTAAAAAATAATATTAAAGTGAAAAAGATTGTTATGACAAACATTGGTGTGATTGAAAAACAGGGACTGTATGGATGTACAGCATTGAGAAATGCAGACTTTCCTAAAACAGTAAAGATTGGGAAAGAGGCTTTTGCCAATTGCAGCAATATGAAAGAGGCTATGTTTCCGATGAATTTGTGCCAGATCGGAGAGGGTGCATTTTCAAAATGCAAAAGGTTATCCAGAGCAGAATTTTCAGAGAATAAGAAATGTAAAACTATTCCCAAAGAAGCCTTTGCAGAGTGCAGGAAATTAAAATCTTTGGTTTTGCCGAGTCGTGTAGAAGAAATCGGGGAAAAGGCATTTTTTAAATGTGACAGCCTGGAAGAAGTGATTTTGCCGGATGGTTTGAAATATATCGGAGACAGTGCATTCTTAAAATGCAGGCAGCTGCAATATATCCGCATACCGGAAAGTGTACATACAATAGAAAAATGGGCATTTCATGGGTGCAAACGTGGAAGTGCAATGGAAGAATACGCAAAACAGTATGGAATGGAGATGGAGTATTTATAAAAGTAGATAATGAAAATAAAACTGCTTCCTGAATTGAAATCATAAAAAAATTGTGATAAAATTGAAGAGATTTAGGAAGAGGCATAACAGCCCGTAAATACGGAGGTTTTAGATATGGAACAGTATAAACAGGAATTTATTGAATTTATGGTAGACAGTGATGTGTTAAAATTCGGTGAGTTTACATTGAAAAGTGGCAGAAAGTCCCCATTTTTTATGAATGCAGGTGCTTATGTCACTGGCTCTCAGTTAAAGAAGCTTGGAGAGTATTATGCAAAAGCAATCCACGACAAATACGGTGATGATTTTGATGTATTGTTTGGACCTGCTTACAAGGGGATTCCCATCAGTGTGGTAACTGCCATTGCATACAGTGAATTATATGGAAAAGAAGTTCGTTACTGTTCAGATCGTAAAGAGGAAAAAGATCATGGTGCAGACAAAGGAAGTTTTTTGGGAAGTAAACTGAAAGATGGTGACAGAGTGGTCATGATCGAAGACGTTACGACTTCCGGAAAATCCATGGAAGAAACCGTTCCAAAGGTAAGAGGTGCTGCAGATGTGGAAATCGTAGGTCTGATGGTTTCCTTAAACCGTATGGAAGTGGGAAAAGGCGGAGAAAAGAGTGCTTTAGAAGAAGTAAAAGATACCTATGGATTTGAGACAAATGCGATTGTGACCATGGAGGAAGTAGTAGAGCATCTTCATAACAGGGAATACAAAGGAAGAGTCGTGATTGACGATACACTGAAAGCAGCAATTGACGGATATTATGAACAGTATGGTGTAAAATAAGAAAAGGAAGTGTTCCCGAAATGAATGAAAAAATCTATAAAACCATGTCAAGATGCGGTGCAGGGAGCATCGCACTTGGAATTATCGTACTGGTTACCGGTGTGACTTCCGGTGTACTGATGCTGATCAGCGGTGCCAGACTGCTGAAGAGAAAGACAGAGATTACATTTTAGTCGGAAAAAATAGAAGCAGGCGGGGGAGAGTCTCTCCCGTCTTTATGTATTTCTCTCATGAAATGAGGTCAGAAAATTGAATATAGAGATGAAAAAGAAAATCAAAATATCCGGAAAGATATTATTTGTACTGTACATTCTTTTGTTGATTTATTTTTTGTTTTTTGCGGAGCGTTATGGACAGGCGAGCTTTGACGAAAGACAATACCGTTATAATCTTGTATTGTTTCAGGAAATAAGACGTTTCTGGACATACAGGGAGCAGCTTGGAAGTTTAGCGGTTGCAGCAAATCTTCTTGGAAACGTGGTTGGATTTATTCCACTGGGATTTATTCCACCTGTAGTCAGCTCTAATGCCAGAGGATTTTTCTTTATTACATTTTCCGGTTTTGCATTAAGTCTTTGCGTGGAGACTGCACAGCTTATTACGAAATTAGGATGTTTTGATGTAGATGATCTGGTTATGAATACTCTGGGGACAGCCATAGGCTATGTAGGCTTTGCTGTCTGCCATTTAATATACAGAAAAAAGAAGAAAAAGGCCAGAAGAAGGAGGTACTGATGGCGAAAAAAAGATATAAATATGCGTTTGCGAAGCAAAAACATGCACAGAAAGGAATTGTTTCTTCCTGTTTTGCAGGTCTGTCTTTTGCCCTGTTTTGTATTTCCAGTTTTGTTTCCCTGGTATACCATGGGAAAGGCGGTATATTTTTAGGTGCAATAGGACTGGCGGCAATGGGACTTTCTGTTTATGGTTTTGTTCTTGGATTAAAAAGCTTTTCAGAGAAGAACCGGGACCAGCTTTATTGTAAAATCGGCTCGGTTTCCAACGGGATTTTGATGGTTATCTGGCTGGCCCTGTTTTTACTTGGAATTTCATAAAAAGAAAGGATGAGGAAGATGGAAGAACGTCTGAAAAAACAGATGGATTTTTTGTTAGAAGTAGATAAATTGAAATTGATTAATCGTCAGACTTATCTGTCCAATGGGGAGAGAAAGGAAAATGATGCAGAACATTCCTGGCATCTTGCTCTTATGGCAGTTCTTCTGCAGGAATATTCTAATGAGCATATTGACATCACGAAAGTGATCACCATGGTTTTGATTCATGATCTTGTGGAAATCGATGCAGGAGATACATATGCCTATGACACTGCGGGAAATCAGTCGAAGAGAGAGCGGGAAGTCAGGGCAGCAGACCGTATCTTTCGTATTCTACCAGAAGATCAGGCAGAGCAGTTCAGAGAATTGTGGGAAGAATTTGAAGCATATGAAACACCGGAAGCAAAATTCGCCCATGTATGTGACAATATGCAGCCATTTATGCTGAACCATGCCACGGGCGGACGTTCCTGGAGGGAACACGGAGTGAAAAAATCCCAGGTGTTAAATAGAAACAGGTATCTGGAGGATGGATCCAGAACCATGAAGCAATATTTTGATGAAATTATAGCAGAACATGTTGAGGAGGGAAATCTAAAGGATGAATGATGAATTGATGTTAGAGCGTTTTATGCTTATGAAAGAGAGGGTACTGGAAATCCAGGAGGAGGAGTTGGTAAAAGAGCCTTACAGGGGTTTTTTCAGGACAACAGCCGCCTTTATCGGACAGATGCTCCGGGTATATGATCAGATTCAGGCAGGATGGCTTGAGAATGCTGGCTTAGAAGAACTGGAAGCCAATAATCAGGCCATGTATCAGGATATTTTACCGCAGAATTATGAAAAATCTTACGGAAATCCATCTTATGCTCAGAAAATGCTGGGAGAAGAGATGGGACCGTTGTTAAGCTTTCTATATACGGAGATCCGAGGAATGATTGTTTTCGTATATGAGAATCGCCTGTTTGACATGACTGTTGCAATGGAATTGTTTATCCAGATTTACAATCTGTTTGAAGAAGAAACGGTATCTGCAAAGGATGTGCAGGATGCCATCTACTGGTATGTGAGTGATTACAGTGATGAGATGGTAGGCCACAGGGTAAGAGAAGGGGTGGATCCTGAGCTTGATTTTGCCACAAAGATTATTTGTGACAGCGATTTGACGGATATACGCTATCTGTATAAATTCGGAGAATATGTTACAGAAAACGAAATCCGTATGGCAAGATTTTTAACCAGTATGCCAAAAGAAAAGCTGGAGGCAATGGCAGAGACTTATACAGAGGGATATCGCCGTGGATTCCTTGCAGCCAATATTGATCTTGGGAAGAAAAAGACAGTCAACATCCGATTCCAATTGGGATTTGAACCAATGGTAAAAGCTGCTGTTCCTCAATTCGAGAAGATGGGGCTGGCACCTGTTATCTATCGGAGTGCCGTGCATACGGTAAATAAGAGACAACACCAGAGAATCGGTTACTATGGTGCAATCCCTAATCCTCAGTTTGAGTATGACCACAAAGATGACCAGGCTCTTTATCTGGATCATGAATTTGTGCAGCGGAAACTTCGTGTGCTTCAGGTAGCTTATGAGCAGGTGAAAAAACTGGCAGGAGAGCATGCAGGACCGGCAGTGATCGAAACTTTTGGTGAGACTCCGTTTGCACCGGTAAAAAATCCGAAAGCATGTACTTTGACTTCTCATCAGCAGAAGCTTCAGGTGTCTTATGATAATGAATCCGGTCAGATCGTCAATCGCTACATCAAGGGGGATGAGAGAAGTTTTACAATCATTGCTTATCCGGTGGCAGAGATCGGATCGAAATTTGAAGAAATCTTCTATGAAACTGTGAAGATCAATACACTGGATAATGAGCGTTATCAGCAGATCCAGCAGTCGATCATCGATGTTCTTGATCAGGGAGAGCAGGTTCACATTGAGGGGATGAATGGGAATGATACAAATCTGACTGTTTGTTTACAGGAATTAAAAAATCCGGAGAAGGAAACAAAATTTGAGAACTGTGTGGCAGATGTGAACATTCCGGTCGGAGAAGTGTTTACCTCCCCTAAGCTGACAGGAACCAACGGAGTACTGGCTGTTTCAAAAGTATTTTTAAGAGGATTGGAATATCATGACCTCCATATCCGTTTTCAGGATGGTATGATTGCAGATTATACCTGTTCTAATTTTGAGAAGGAAGAGGATAACAAGAAATTTATGAAAGAAAATCTGTTATACCATCATGATACCCTTCCGCTTGGAGAATTTGCTATCGGAACAAACACCACAGCTTATGTTATGGCAAGAAAATATAACATTGGACATCTGCTTCCGATCTTGATCGCAGAGAAAACAGGACCACATTTTGCAGTGGGAGATACCTGCTATTCTTGGAGCGAAGATACACCGACATACAATCCCAATGGAAAAGAGATTGCGGCAAAGGATAATGAAGTATCTGTCCTCAGAAAAGAAGATTTGAGCAAAGCCTATTTTGGATGTCACACAGACATTACCATTCCATATGATGAACTTGGAGCAATCTGGGTTGAGACAAAAGAAGGACAGAGGATTTCTATTATTGAGAATGGAAAGTTTGTACTGAAAGGTACAGAAGCTCTGAATGAGGCTTTTGCTTCTTGACAAGATATAGAAGTCTGGGTAAAATTGTGCTGTACGAAAGAATAGGGCAAGACCCTAAAAAAGCATTCATATAAAGGAGATTAATCATGGCAAAAGTTGGAATTGTTATGGGCAGTGACTCTGATATGCCTGTTATGAGCAAAGCAGCGGATATGCTGGAAAAATTCGGGATTGAGTATGAAATGACCATTATCTCTGCTCACAGAGAACCGGATGTATTCTTTGAGTATGCAAAAACAGCCGAGGAAAAAGGCTTTAAAGTCATCATTGCAGGAGCAGGTATGGCAGCACACCTTCCGGGTATGTGCGCAGCGATCTTCCCAATGCCGGTAATCGGCATCCCGATGCACACCACATCCTTAGGAGGAAGAGATTCTCTGTACTCCATTGTACAGATGCCTTCCGGTATTCCAGTGGCAACTGTTGCGATCAATGGCGGTGCCAATGCAGCAATTCTGGCAGCCAAGATTTTGGCTACTTCCGATCCGGAACTCTTGCAGAAATTAAAAGACTATAAAGAAGAATTGAAAGATCAGGTCGTTGCAAAAGATGCAAGACTTCAGGAAGTAGGATATAAAAACTATAAGTAAGCACTTAACGATTGGCAAGGCGAAGCCGCAGACAGAGTTTAGTGCGAACTTAGTTCACCGCACTTAGCGAGAAGGAGCGAAAGCGAATTCGAGGTTAGAAAGGTGAACAACCCGTTTACTTAACGATTGGCAAGGCAATATACGGAACAATATATGGAGGATAAGAAATGGATTATAAGAAAGCTGGCGTTGATATTGAGGCAGGTTACAAATCAGTGGAATTGATGAAAGAGCATGTAAAGAAGACCATGCGTGAAGAGGTTATGGGCGGATTAGGAGGATTCTCCGGTGCTTTTTCATTGAAGAAGATCAAGGAGATGGAAGATCCGGTTCTTCTGTCTGGTACAGACGGATGCGGAACCAAAGTAAAACTGGCATTTCTTATGGATCAGCATGATACCATCGGTATTGATGCGGTAGCTATGTGTGTTAATGATATTGCGTGTGCAGGTGGAGAACCGTTATTCTTCCTGGACTATATTGCATGTGGAAAAAACTATCCGGAAAAGATCGCTGAAATCGTAAAAGGTGTGGCAGAAGGCTGTCTGCAGTCTGACGCAGCATTGATCGGCGGTGAAACTGCAGAGCATCCGGGACTGATGCCGGAAGACGAATACGATCTTGCAGGATTTGCAGTTGGTGTTGCAGAGCGTAAAGATATGATCACCGGAGAAGACTTAAAAGAAGGAGATGTCCTCATCGGTATGGCATCTTCCGGTGTTCACAGCAACGGATTCTCTCTGGTCCGTAAAGTATTTGAAATGACAACAGAGTCTTTAAATACATATTATGATGAATTGGGTAAAACACTTGGCGAAGCACTTCTGGCTCCTACCAGAATTTATGTAAAAGCATTAAAGAGTGTAAAAGATGCCGGTGTGAAAGTAAAGGCCTGCAGCCATGTAACAGGCGGCGGTTTCTACGAGAATATTCCGAGAATGTTAAAAGACGGCGTATGCGCTGTCATTGAAAAAGACAGCTATCCGATTCCTCCGATTTTCACTTTAATGGCGAAAAAAGGTGAGATTGAAGAAACTATGATGTACAATACCTTTAACATGGGACTTGGTATGGTCGTTGCAGTTGATCCGGCAGATGTGGAAAAGACCATGGAAGCCATGAAAGCAGCAGGAGATACTCCTTATGTGGTTGGTAAGATTGTAGCAGGCGAAAAAGGCGTTCAGTTAGTATAAATGAAACAAGCAGGGTTGCAGCAGTACAGGCACGGCGGCAGCCCTGTTCCTGTTTGTTGTAACGATATGAGGAGGATTGTTATGAAAAAGCTGGCAGTTCTGGTATCCGGAGGAGGAACCAATCTTCAGGCAATTATCGATGCCATTGCAGATGAGACCATTACAAATGCAGAGATTGCGGTTGTCATCAGCAACAATGCCAATGCGTATGCTCTGGAGCGGGCAAAAAAACATGGAATACCGGGGATTTGTGTATCTCCAAAATCTTATGACTCAAGAGCAGCATTCAATGAAGCTTTGCTGCAGACCATTCAGTCTTATGAACCGGATCTGGTGGTTCTGGCAGGTTGTCTGGTGGTGATTCCGGAAATTATGGTAAAAGCATATCCAAATAGGATCATTAATATCCATCCAGCCCTGATTCCATCTTTTTGCGGAACAGGATACTATGGGCTGAAGGTTCATGAAGGGGTATTGAGCCGTGGAGTGAAAGTCACAGGTGCTACCGTGCATTTTGTAGACGAAGGGACAGATACAGGCCCGATCATTCTGCAGAAGGCAGTGGAAGTAAAACAGGACGATACACCGGAGATTCTTCAGCGAAGAGTTATGGAAGAGGCAGAGTGGAAAATTATGCCGGAAGCCATTGATCTGATCGTAAATGATAAAATTGAGATTGTGGACGGCTTGGTAAAAGTGCGGTAGAAAGGGGAAGAAAAGATGAAAGTACTGATAATCGGAAGCGGCGGAAGAGAGCATGCAATCGCATGGAAGGTAGCACAGAGTCCAAAGGTAGAGAAGATTTACTGTGCACCGGGAAATGCAGGAATTGCAGAATATGCAGAGTGTGTAGCCATTGGAGCTATGGAATTTGAGAAGTTGGCGGCATTTGCAAAAGAACATGAGGTAGACCTGACTGTAGTAGGTATGGATGACCCGCTGGTAGGCGGTGTGGTAGATGTGTTCGAAAAAGAAGGACTTCGTGTGTTCGGACCGAGAAAAAATGCAGCGATTCTGGAAGGCTCCAAGGCATTCTCAAAAGATTTGATGAAAAAATACAACATTCCCACAGCCAGATATGAGAATTTTGAAGATGCAGATGCAGCACTGGCTTATCTTAGAGAAAAGGCAGAATTTCCAATCGTGTTGAAAGCAGATGGTCTGGCTCTTGGAAAAGGTGTGTTAATCTGCAATACCTTAGAAGAAGCAGAAGAAGGCGTCAAAACCATTATGCTGGATAAAAAATTCGGTTCTGCCGGAAATACCCTGGTAATTGAAGAGTTCATGACAGGACGTGAGGTTTCTGTTTTATCTTTTGTAGATGGAAAAACCATTAAGACCATGACTTCCGCACAGGATCATAAACGTGCCAAAGACGGGGATCAGGGATTGAATACCGGCGGTATGGGAACCTTCTCCCCAAGTCCATTCTACACAAAAGAAGTGGATGATTTCTGTGAAAAATACATTTACCAGGCAACCGTAGATGCTATGGCAGCAGAAGGAAGAGAATTTAAAGGAATTATTTTCTTTGGTTTAATGCTCACAGAAAAAGGACCGAAAGTTCTGGAATACAATGCAAGATTTGGTGATCCGGAAGCCCAGGTTGTTATCCCAAGACTGAAGAACGATATTGTAGAAGTGTTTGAAGCTTGCGTAGACGGAAAACTGGATGAAGTGGATCTGCAGTTCGAGGACAATGCAGCAGTCTGTGTGGTTCTTGCTTCTGACGGATATCCGGTATCTTATGAAAAGGGATTTCCAATTGAAGGTCTTGATACATTCAAGGACAAAGACGGATATTATGTGTTCCATGCGGGAACCGCGTTTAAGGATGGTAAGATTGTCACAAACGGAGGCCGTGTTCTTGGTGTTACCGCAAAAGGTGCAGATTTAAAAGAAGCCCGTGCCAATGCTTACAAGGCGACCCAGTGGATTCAGTTTGAAAATAAATATATGAGAAATGATATTGGAAAAGCCATTGACGAGGCGTAAAAAGATGGCTGTATCATAGATGACCGCACTGATTTTCAGAAGAGTGAAAGTCAGTGCGGTCTTTCTATCTGCTTGCGAAACCGGGGGTGATATAGTATCAATAAAACAGGACTTAACTTGACATAGAAAAAGCCTGTGTTTAAAATAGAATTATCAAGATCGTTGGTGAAAGGAGGCATTTGAGGTTATGAGTCAAACAGAAAAAGAATTATCAGCTATGGAAATGAGTGTGATCTGTTCTAATCTGGCGAGGGGTTGCGAAAAACAATATTTGCCGGAGCAGGCAGCAGCATTTCATAAGCTGGCAGATTTTTTTAAGGCAAAGTCGGAACCGGAAGAAGAGGCGTATGTTTTAAAACTGCTTGAGTGGATTGAGAAAGATCTTTCTACAGGTTATCCTGATGCAAATGCAGCGGCAGCAGAATTTGGAGACCGTGGTGCGGCAAGAGCACTGGTCTGGAGTGAAAGGGTAACCCATATGCTTCAGTTTTTGCTTACCAGATATAAGACGGAAGGAGAAAGAATGCTGCAGAATACCGGTGTCTATGTATGCAGTATTTGTGGCTTTGTGTATCTTGGTAATGCAGCCCCGGAGATTTGTCCTGTGTGCAAAGTGCCGGGATGGAAATTTGAAAAAGTGGAAGGGAGGGCATAGACATGGCTGAAAAATATGCAGTGAGAAATCTCAGTCTCTGTACAAAGGATTGTCTGTGTCTGTATGTATGTCCAACAGGTGCCACGGATACAGAAAACAGTGTGATTGATGTGAAAAAATGTTTGGGATGCGGTGCCTGTGCCGAGGCTTGTCCTTCCCATGCAATCTCAATGATGCCGAAACGACTGCCGCCTCAGCAGGAGAAAGACGAAAATGTCGTTGAGATGCTTGACAGACTGATTCGCAGTAAAACTGTGTCAGAGAAGATTGCATCAGAAATGCCGGGCATATTAAGTGCGGCAGTGGAAAGATCCAATCGTCTCATGGCAGAAGATTTATGCCGGGAGGCAGGATATATGCTTCCACAGAGCAGACAGACAAAGGCATTTCTGGAGCACATCAGAGAGTATCCGGATATACCAAAAGATGTGGTAGAAATGCTGTTGGAAACCATCAAGTTTCATGAATAGCAAGAAAAAGATTAGGAGAAGATGAAATGAACCGGGGAGATGTAAGTTTTACTTTTCTGCATCGTATTGATGAAATTGAATTGAATATCAAAGACCAGAGGTGGCAGTCCGCACTGGCATTGGCATTGACGATTCCGGATATCTGCGGCGGAATTGCGTTTCCGGATCTTGTAAAAAGATATCGTGACGGACGTATTATGCTGGATAAGCAAAAGAATCCAAGCCGTGATGTGGGGGCACAGTATGTTCAGTGGTTCGATACCTATGCGGGCGGTTTTTTTAAAGCATCTCCCAAGGATGCAAAACCCTATATCTGCGGGGAACGATGCTGGCAGCTTCGGTGTGAATATCTTCATCAAAATAAGGGGTTTTTTAATGAAGAAAATGACACTGCAGTCCGATTTCATTTGGGGATTCATTGCGGAACCTCTGTGTGCCAGTTTGATACCATGAAACAGCAGGATCAAGTTATGGAAATCCGTATTGATATCGAACAATTCTGTCTTCGTATGTGCCGGGCAGCGAGAAGTTATTATCATGAGGTTTATAAAGAAAAAGATTTCAGCCTTTATAATACACCGGTGCTGGATTTTATTCAGGCACAGAAAAAGAGAAAAACAGAGGATCTGGCAGTGGTCATCTGTAAAGATACTGCTTATACCAGAGGATTAGAGATGTTGCTGGGAGAACTTCCTGTTCATTTCATGGCATTTCCGGATCTGCAGTCCATGAAAAAGAAATTAGGGGGAAGGAAACCAAGTGTGTGGATCATTCGTGAAGAAAACCGGGAGCAGGCGGAACAGAACTCCTGGTTTTCGGATACCGCAGTCCCGGTGATTTTTCTGGTGCATCCGGGAAATCACCTGACAGAAAAGAATCCGGGAAAGTGGACGGTTCTGGAAATGCCCATACAGCCAAAAGAATTGTTGGATGCAGTCAAAGCGTGTTTAAAGTAAGGGGAGAAAAGATGATATATGTGATGCTGGCTGTAACGCTACTTTTGGCAGCAGCCGTGTTTGGATTGGTAAAGAAGTTAAGAGAAAAAAATCAAATGCTGGAACAGCAGATGAAGGACAGGAAAAAAATGCAGGAACAGGTTCAGCTGGAATATGATGAAATCTGGAACATTGCAAATCGCATTCATCTGTATGCAGCACTCTCTGAGGAAGAGGCACGATCTGAGAAACTGAAAGAAAAACAAAGAGAGATCATGAAGCAGGCAGAAGTCCTGCTCTGTGAAAGAAAAAGGTGAGGCTGTCGCTTTAGCGATTTAAAAATCGTGAAGCAGCGGCTTCCTTTTTTTGTAAAAATAAGTGTGAATTAATATTGATTGCCTGGTCTATAAGCGTTAATATACGATTATAGACCAAGTGGTTTATAAATAACTGTTGAACATGGGTGATAGTTTTTTTGGATTGTGGGTGAGCGAAATGAAGAAAAATATGAATGTTGAAAAAGAATCTTTACTGGCATCTGTAAAATCATCGAAAGCGATTATTGACATGGCAGTTCCTGCAACACTTGCACTATTGGCTAAGGCTGTTTATAACATTGTGGATACGGCATATATTGGCATGCTGAACAGTGATACAGCGCTTGCTGCAGTGGGAGTTACGCTGCCTCTGCTCCTTATTATGGTTTCCATAGAAAACATCTTTGCAGCAGGGGCAGGCGTCTTGGCCGGCAGACAACTGGGAGAACATGATAAAGAAGGTGCGAACCGCACGGTTACCACCATTGTCGGTTTTTCCATGGTAGTAGGAATTGGATTATGTATTGTGGGTATTCTGTTTGAAGACGTATTATTACGGGCTTTCGGTGCATCGGAAGCAGTTTTGCCGCAGGCGAAAGACTATGCATTCTGGATGTTCATAGCAGCTCTTTTCAATCTGCCGGCACAAAGCCTTAACTGTGCCGCAAGAGCGGAGTCTTCCGTGAAGATTTCTTCCGTAGCAGTTATAACAGGAGCAGTATTGAATGTAATATTAGATCCGATTTTTATGTTTTCATGGGGATTGAATATGGGAGTGGAAGGAGCATCTCTTGCGACTACCATTTCCCAGTGTGTCACATTTCTCATTCTGTTGATTTTTTATATGGGTGGCTTTTCTGTTATTAAGATTAAACCCAAGTATTTTAAACTTTCTGCAAAATTTATATGGGATGTTGTTTCTATTGGAATCCCTACGGCAGTTATTCAGATATGCCTCGCAGTGGCTACGTCTCTGACAAATATCGCAGCAAAAACGCTTCCTGATGCAGATTTGATTATTGCGGCTTATGGTGTAGTACAGCGTTTGATTTTGATCGGCTGTTATGTGATTATGGGATTTATGCAAGGATATCAACCGGTAGCCTCCTATGCGTTCGGTCCTAAAAATGAAGAGCGTTTTAATGAATCTGCAAAATTTGCTTTCAAAGGTTCTTTACTCTTGACCATTGTTGTAGCCGTTATCTATATTGCATTGGCGAAACCATTGATTTTGCTGTTTAACAGAAATCCGCTGGTAGTGGAATACGGAAAATGGCTGTTTTTGTCTCTGATCCGTCAATGCTTATTCTATGTTCCGTTTATTTTGAGTTTACCGGGAATTATGGGAGTAAAAGGAATCTATTTCTCGCAGCCGGCAGCAGACATTTTAACGATAATCGTGTGTATTGTTTTGATTAAGCCTATGAAGAGGGATATTATTAAAAATATGAAATTAGATGCAAAATATAATTGACTATATGGTCTATATCATATAAACTATTATAGACCGAGTGGTTAATAAAAGGTAAGGAGGTGCAGGCATGCGAAAAGAAGAAAAAACGAGACGCACATATGAAAGAATCATGTCTGCTGCAATTGCGGAATTTGGCGTAAAAAGCTATGACAGTGCTTCTTTGACAACATTGTGTAATGAAAATCAGATTTCAAAGGGATTGATCTATCACAATTTTAAAAACAAAGATGAATTGTATTTGAAGTGTGTGGAAGAATGTTTTGAAAAAATGACAGAATACTTAAAGAACAGCGAATACAAAGCCGAAAGTATACAGGAAAGTCTGCATAATCTGTTTCAGGCAAGACAGCAGTTTTTTAAAGAAAATCCGTATTATTGCAATATATTTTTTAATACGGTTCTGCAGCCACCGAAGCATTTGTACAGCAGGATCCATGTACTTCGGCAGAAGTATGACGATTTTAATATAAACTGTTTTAGAGAATTGCTGCAGCAGATCCACCTGCGTGATGGGATCACCATTGATGCAGCGATGGAATATTTTATGGTTTTTCTGGAAATGTTTAACGGATATTTTCAGAGTAAGTCCGGTGAAACGGAAGATATTCATGCTTTGATCGAAGACCATGAGGTAAATCTCTCTAAAATTCTGGATATCATGCTATATGGCGTGGCAAAAGAAATATAATTTCGTAACTGGAGAAAAAAGGACATGATCGTATCACTTGTAAGATTACTGGCAGCGATTGTAATTGCATTTTTTGCAGGAAAACTGATATCAAAGATTAAACTGCCGTCAATATTAGGATGGCTGATCGCCGGAATGATTTTGGGGCCTCATGCAGTTTCCCTGGTGAATCAGCAAATTTTGGATGCTGGCTGGTATCAGACCGTTGTGCATATTTTGGAATGTGCAGTTGGTCTTATGATCGGTACAGAACTTGTGTGGAATAAGATTAAGCGTTCAGGAAAAGCAATTGTAGTCACCACTCTTACACAATCTTTAGGAACATTTTTATTTGTATCACTTGTTTTTGGAATCGTATTTTATGTTCAGGGGATTCCGCTGTATTTGGCTTTCCTGTTTGGCGGTATTGCACTGGCAACAGCACCGGCACCGGCATTGTCTATTGTAAGGGAATTTAAGACAAACGGACCGGTGACGAATACCTTGATTCCAATGGCAGCACTGGATGATATTGTAGGATGTATTGTTTTCTTTACCACAATAGCAATTGTAGCAGGAAATCTTTCAGCAGGAGAACTGCCGGCATATATGATTGCACTGGTTGTAATTCTTCCGTTGGTGATCGGTGTTGTGACAGGTCTTTTAGCCGGTGTTACCTTGAAAAAGGAAAGAAGTTCATCTGCAACATTGATTATTTTAATTCTTAATATTTTGTTTACCTCAGGTGTCGGATTTGTTTTCAATAATCAGGTAATGCCAAAACCGGTCTTGAATTTTATGCTGATCGGTATGGCGTTTTCCGCAACTTTTTCCAATATGGTCACAGAGAAACGCTTGGAAGAGATCATGCATGTTTTCAATCCGTTTCTTGGAATTGCAATGATTATTGTCATTTTAAATCTGGGTGCTCCCCTTGATTATCATTTGATCATGGGTGCTGGACTGTTTACGGTCATTTATATTATCGCAAGAGCACTGGGAAAATATTTTGGTGCTTACTTTGGTGCAAGTATTACAAAATCACCTAAGACGGTTAAGAAGCTTCTGGGAATTGAAAGATGTGTAGAAATTATTGAATCTGCTTATGCAAAGTTTGCAAAGGAAAGTAAAAACAATAAGATTGCTTTATAAATAAAAAGTTGGGGTTGCCGCTTTCGTGATCTGGTGTGCGGCACCCCTTCTTTTTATGTCAGAGCGAAACTGATTTTTCAATACTCACTACGGTAAGTACCTGTTCTTCCACAGAGAATTTGATTTCCATTCCGGCATAAGGAAAGCCGTAGATCCGTTTGGAATCTTTCTGATAGGCAGGCCGTGGATCCAGAGCCAGTATTTCGGTCAGGGTTTCTATTTGCTCCGGCGGAAGCAGTTTTTTTAGTTTTTCTTCCATCTTTACCTCCAGGCGGTAGTCTCTGTGAAGATCTGCAAAGCCTCCCGTGGCTTCCGGATGGCTGTCCGCAAACGGGAGATAAGGTTTTATATCGTAGATGGGTGTCTGATCCATTAAGTCTGCACCTGAGACAAGGAGTGCAGGACCGTCGGGAGTATTCCGCTGAATTTCTTCCAGCTTTACACAGGAAAGTCCTATGGGGTTGGGGCGGAAGGGAGAGCGGGTGGCAAACACACCTTTTCGGATGTTTCCTCCCAGTCTTGGAGGACGTACGGTTGGAGACCAGGTATCCCGTACTGCTTCTGAAAATTCCCAGATGAGCCACAAATGAGAAAATTCTTCCAGTCCGTTTAACGCATCCGGATTCCGGTAGAGTGGTTCAAAAACAATGCGGGACTTCATGGAAGGCACCAGACCGCTTTGTCTTGGGATTCCAAATTTGCATGGGAAATCGGTGTGGATTCTGGCAATGGGATGCATCAGTCGCTCTGATAATGGTGTTTCTGGATTCATATTTTGAAATCCCCTTTCTGCATTGGATTATTTCCAGGTTACGTTGGCAGGTTTTCTTGGAGCGGTTCTCTGGTAACGGTTTTTGGGGTACCCAAGGAGCATGCAGGCTTGTATCTGTTTTCCGTCAATGCCAAGCCAGTGTTTTAGTTCTTCGTTGGTGTCGGATATCCTTGTCCTTAAGAGAGATGTTTTGTGCTACACAATCGACTGCACATTTGCCGCAGCCGATACATAGAGTTTCCTTTATGATTACCATGATATTACCTCACTTTTCTCTTGATTACAGTATAACGATAAAAGAAATTTGCTGCTTTGTAAAGAGTTTCTTCGCAGAAGCATAAGGGATTTACATTGACCGGAAATTACATCTATGCTATATTAGATATAACATTTAAAACCAAAGAAAGCAGGTGAAGCCATGTTTATCGAAATCGATTTTAACAGTGACGAGGCCATATACATACAGTTATGCAACCAGATTATCATGGGGATAGCTACGGACCAGCTAAAGGTGGGAGATTCTCTTCCTTCCGTGAGACAGATGGCAGATACCATTGGCATTAATATGCATACGGTAAACAAAGCATATTCTGTACTGCGTCAGGATGGTTTCCTTACGATAGACCGCAGAAGAGGGGCTATGGTTTCCATAGACGGTGATAAGATGCGTGCACTGGAAGAAATGAAGCGAGATCTTGTAGTTGTTCTTGCAAGAGGATGCTGTAAGAATATCTCCAGGGAGGAAGTGCATGCTTTGATCGATGAGATTTATGAGGAATATAAATAGCAGAATAGAAAATCAGACAGAACAGGAGACGTAAATGAAAGAGCATTATTCAAAATTAGCATCTCAGGCGTTAAAACTGGCAGAGAATACGGCAAAACGCTGCAGTCATAATTATGTGGGGACAGAACATTTACTGGCAGGACTTTTAGGAGTGCAGGAGGGAACGGCAGGACGTATCCTGTCAGAAGCCGGTGTGAATCAGGAGAAGCTTTTGGAACTGATCGAAAAACTGGTGGCTCCTTCTTCTGATGTGCTGCTGGAAGAACCTCAGGGGTATACCCCTAGAGCCAGACAGGTTCTGGCTGTGGCAGAAGCGGAAGCAGAGCAGATGGACAGCGAAGAGATCGGCACAGAACATCTTTTAATAGCCATGTTAAAAGAGTATGACTGTGTGGGGGCGAGACTGCTCCATACACTTGGTATCAATATACAGAAGCTTTATGTACAGATTTTGAAAGCCATAGGTGTAGAAGGAAATTTTAACGCTAATTCTCTGAAAGAAGATTTGCAAAGCAGTGTCAGCACACCTATGCTGGATCAGTTTAGCCGTGATCTGACCGAGCAGGCAGCAATGGGAAAATTAGATCCGGTGGTGGGGAGAGAAAAAGAAATTAATCGTATCATCCAGATCCTCAGCAGACGTACCAAGAACAATCCGTGTCTGATCGGAGAACCGGGAGTCGGAAAAACAGCCATTGCAGAAGGTCTGGCTCAGAGGATTGTAGGAGGACTGGTGCCGGAAAGTATGGCAGATAAACGGATTGTTGTTCTGGATTTGTCAGCTATGGTTGCCGGATCAAAATACAGAGGAGAGTTTGAAGAGCGCATTAAGCGGGTCATTGCAGAAGTTGCCAATGATAAGAGAATCCTTTTGTTCCTGGATGAGCTTCATACATTGATCGGAGCAGGTGGGGCAGAGGGTGCTTTGGATGCCTCTAATATTTTGAAACCCTCTCTTTCCAGAGGAGAGATTCAGTTAATCGGTGCAACGACCATAGAGGAATACAGAAAACACATTGAAAAAGATGCTGCTCTTGAACGCCGGTTCCAGCCGGTGATGGTGGAAGAGCCTACCAAAGAAGAGGCAGAAGCTATTTTAAGAGGGTTGCTGCCGTATTATGAAAAACACCATGGAGTGACCATAGAAGACAGTGCTGTGGAAGCTGCTGTTGCTATGGGAAGCCGTTATATTAATGACCGTTTTTTGCCGGATAAAGCACTGGATTTGCTGGATGAAGCCTGTGCAAAGGTTCAGCTTGCCGGATTTAAGACACCGGAAGGGCTGCAGGAGGCAGAGTGGAATCTTCAGGAATTATACAGAGAAAAAGAAGAAGCAGTGATGAATCAGGATTTCAAAAAAGCAAGTGAGATCCAGAAAGAACAAGAAGCGATAGAAGAGCAGATCGAGAAGGCAAAAAAACGTTTTGAAAAGAATTGTAAAAACAAAAAACTTACAGTGACGCAGGAGCATATTGCTCTGGTGGTGGCAGAATGGACGAAGATTCCGGTGAAGAAACTGACAGAAGGCGAGTCAAAACGTCTTGCAAAGCTGGAAAATGTGCTTCATAAGCGTGTGATCGGACAGAATGAAGCAGTGGAAGCAGTGGCAAAGGCAATTAAAAGAGGACGGGTGGGATTAAAAGATCCGAAACGTCCAATCGGTTCTTTCCTTCTTCTTGGACCTACCGGTGTGGGAAAGACAGAGCTTTCCAAGGCACTTGCGGAGGCTGTATTTGGAAGTGAAGATGCCATGATCCGTGTAGATATGTCGGAATATATGGAAAAACACAGCGTGTCTAAGCTGATCGGTTCACCTCCGGGATATGTAGGGTATGAAGAAGGCGGCCAGCTTAGTGAAAAAGTAAGAAGAAATCCGTACAGTGTATTGCTTTTTGATGAGATTGAAAAAGCTCATCCAGATGTGTTTAATATTCTGCTTCAAGTGCTGGATGATGGTCATATCACAGATGCACAGGGACGAAAGATAGATTTTAAAGAAACCATTATTATTATGACCTCCAATGCAGGAGCTCAGGCTATTGTAGAACCAAAGAGACTGGGCTTTGGTGCAGCAGATGATGAAAAAGCAGATTATCAGAAAATGAAAGACAGCGTTATGGAAGAAGTGAAACGGTTGTTTAAACCGGAATTTTTAAATCGTATTGATGATATCATTGTATTCCATATGCTGAATAAGGATGAAATCAAAAAGATTGTGGGACTTCTTTTGAAAGAATTTGTAAACCGCTGTAAAACCCAGATGAATATTGAAGTAAAGATCAGAGACAGTGTGAAAGAACTGATTGCCAAAGAAGGTTTTGATCCCAAATATGGGGCTCGTCCTTTGAAACGTGCTATCCAGAATAAGATTGAAGATGCTATGGCAGAGGAAATCCTGGAAGGAAAGATTAAGACCGGTGATCAGGTTTTGGTAGGTTTGTCTAAACAGAAGATAAAATTTATGGTAAATGTACAGAATGACTAGAAAAAAAGAATCGTTTATGGTAATATTGATATGTAACGAAAGACATAAGTGGGAGGAACATAAGTATGTCAGTTGTAAAAGAATTAATTCGTACAGAAGGAAATGGAATGATTAGCTTTGGAAACTATGAACTGGCTCAGAAATCAAAAGTATCTGATTTTGAACACGGCGGTGACATGTACAAAGTTAAGACATATAATGAGATTACCAAACTAGAGAGAAACGGTATGTTCGTTTATGAGTCCGTACCAGGTACAACTGTGCTGAATCTGGATGTGGAAGAAAATAAAATGAGCTTTACTGTGGAAGGCCCAAAGGATGCACAGATTACTGTGGAACTGGAAGAAGATGCCCAGTACAAGGTTGTGATCGACGGAGAAGAAGCCGGCCAGATGAAGACAAATTTGGGAGGAAAATTATCCTTTAGCGTAGAACTTGAGCAGGCGGAGCAGGTTGCTGTAAGTATTGAAAGAATTTAAGAGTAAAAAGATGAATGTCAGGGCTGGGATGGTTATTTCCGGCCCTGTTTCTATTTAAAAAAGAGAGGTTTTTATGGCAAAAGGAAAAAAGACAGCATTTTTTTGTCAGAATTGTGGATATGAATCATCAAAATGGATGGGACAATGTCCGGGATGCAGGGAGTGGAACACTTTTGTAGAGGAACTTACCGTGACCGCTTCAAAAAATACATCAGCGAAAAGTGGATTAGGAAGCGGGCTGGGAAAAAGTGAACCGGTTCAGTTATCCAGCATTGAGATACAGGAAGATGACAGGGTTCTGACACAGATTGAAGAGTTAGACCGTGTGCTGGGAGGAGGAATCGTACCTGGCTCTATGGTTTTAGTAGGGGGAGATCCGGGAATCGGGAAGTCCACGCTCTTGCTTCAGGTCTGCCGGGAACTGACTGCGAAACAGCATAAGGTGCTTTATATATCAGGGGAGGAGTCACTGCGGCAGATTAAGCTGCGGGCCAGGAGAATCGGGGAATTTAATGACCGGCTTTTACTTCTGTGCGAGACTAATCTGGAAGCTGTCCGAAGCACGATTGAACGTACCAGACCGGAAATGGTAGTGATTGACTCTATCCAGACCATGTACAATGACCAGGTATCCTCGGCTCCGGGCAGTGTATCTCAGGTTCGGGAGTCCACAGGAGTTTTGATGCAGATTGCCAAGGGAATGGGGATTTCCATGTTTATTGTGGGGCATGTGACGAAAGACGGAAGCGTAGCAGGGCCAAGAGTTCTGGAACATATGGTGGATACAGTTTTATATTTCGAGGGAGACCGCCAGGTAGCCTACCGGATTCTTCGCAGTGTCAAGAATCGTTTCGGTTCCACCAATGAGATTGGTGTATTTGAAATGCAGGAAAAGGGACTGATCGAGGTGAAAAATCCTTCTCAGGCTATGCTGAACGGCAGACCTACAGATGCCTCCGGTTCTGTGGTGGTCTGTTCTATAGAAGGGACCAGACCTATATTGATTGAAATTCAGGCGTTGGTGACACGCACCAATTTCGGACTTCCCAGAAGAACTTCGGTAGGAATTGATTATAACCGTGTAAATCTTCTTATGGCAGTCTTGGAGAAAAGGGCGGGACTTCATCTGGGAGACTGCGATGCCTATGTGAATCTGGCAGGAGGGATGAAACTCGGAGAACCGGCGATAGACCTGGGTGTAGTTATGGCAGTGGTATCCAGTTTTAAAAATAAAGTGATTGATCCGGGTATTTTAATTTTTGGAGAGGTTGGTCTTTCCGGAGAAGTACGAGGTGTGAGCATGGCTGAAACCAGAGTGAAAGAAGCAGAGAAGCTGGGCTTTACCACCTGTATTATGCCAAAAGCAAATGTAGAATCGATTCAGGGAACTTATCAGATCCGGCTTTTTGGCGTGGCAAATATTAAAGAAGCGATGGGGTATATTTAAAAAATGACGGCAAGTATAAAGAAGATATTTTGGAAGCTTTTCGGGCAATACAGAGGGTTGAGAAGAGAACTTTATGTTTTGTTCTGGGGAAAGGCAGCAACAAACATGGGTGCTATGATCTGGCCTATGCTGACTTTGATCCTCAGTAATAAACTGGGGATGAATCCCCAGGAGATTGCAAGGATTACCATAACCTTAGGAATTATCCAGTTCCCTGTGAATCTTCTGGGCGGAAAACTTGCAGACCACTATAATAAAAAGAATCTGATTCTGGTCTGTGATATGGTGACTGTCATCTGTTATTTTATTGCGGCTGCGATTCCTGTTTCCATGACACAGATTTTATTGTTTTTTACTGCAAGTGTATTTCAGACCATGGAAAATCCTTCCTACGATGCACTGGTTGCAGATTTAAGCAGTACAGAAGATCGGGAGAGAGCATATAGCTTAATTTATCTGGGATTAAATCTGGGATTGATTCTGGCACCGTCTATAGGAGGAATCCTGTTCCAGAACCATCTGGGACTGGCATATGCCATTGATGGGCTGACAACGTTCTCTTCGACTGTTTTAATCTTCTTTTTTATCAAAGATATCACCCCGGTGAGAGAAGAAAAGAAGAATGTTTATGAGCAGGCACAGCGTACCCAGTCTACCTGGAAAATTTTATGCAGTCAGAAAGTGATCCTGCTGTTTTTGACCTGTTGGGCAGTGTATCAGTTTTCTTACACTCAATTCAATTTCTTGATTCCTTTGAATATGGAGCATCTTTATGATGCAAAAGGAGCAGTATATTTTGGTATGATGACCAGCCTGAACGGGCTGGTGGTGATTATGGGGACACCCATTTTGACAAAAGCAGCACAAAAACTTCAGGATATTACGAAGCTGGCACTTGGGCAGCTTCTGGTATGGTTCAGTCTGGGAATGTATTTGTTTATTCAGGGAATGGTTCCCATGTATTACGTTTCTATGGTAATCTTTACAGTGGGAGAGATTATGACTACACTGGGATCCTATCCCTATCTCACCAGACGGATTCCAGCATCACACAGAGGAAGAATTTCTTCAGTGTCCAGTATCTTTCTTGGAATATCCATGTATGGTTCTCAGTGGATCATAGGAGGTTTGCTGGAATCCGGTTCTATACTGAGTGCGTGGAAAATGATTGCCTGTGTGGGATTTGCAGGAACTGTTTGTTACATGATTTTGGCTGTTATTGACAGAAAAACATATTCTTTGCTGTATCAGACAGATACGAAAGAATAAAAAAGGGGGAAGCATTATGGCAGTGATTGGCATTGATCTAGGAACTACAAATTCATTGGGAGCGGTTTACAGAGAAGACAGAGTAGAATTGATTCCCAACAGTTTTGGGTCGTTTTTGACACCAAGTGTAGTCAGTTTAATGGAAGATGGTACCATTGTCACAGGAGAAATTGCAAAAGAAAGATTGATTACGCATCCGGAATCTACAGCCGCATCATTTAAAAAAGAAATGGGAAAAAATACAAAGATTTCTTTAGGGAACAGAGAATTTTTACCAGAGGAATTAAGTAGTTTTATTATTCGTTCTATTCTGGAAGATGCGGAAAAATATTTAGGAGAACCTGTGGAGGAGGCTGTGATTTCTGTTCCTGCATATTTTCATGATAAGCAGAGAGTAGCAACGAAACGGGCAGGAGCACTTGCAGGAATAAAAGTACAAAGAATTATCAATGAACCAAGTGCAGCAGCTCTTGCCTCCTATTTTGATACGGAAGAAGAACAACTGTTTTTGGTATTTGACTTTGGAGGCGGCACGCTGGATGTCTCTATTGTAGAATGTTTTGACACGATGGTAGAAATTTTGTCAGTGTCAGGAGATAATCACCTGGGCGGGGATGATTTTCATCAGATTATGTTGGAAAATTTTTTGAAAGAACATGGGATTGACCGGGAAGATTTAACTTCTACAGAAGAGGCTGTTATTTTAAAACAGGCAGAAATTTGCAAGAAAGCACTTACAGATCAGGAAACTGCCACAATGACTGCCGTTATAAGGGGAAATACATACCAAAGCATTTATGACAATCACCGTCTCATGGAAGAAAGTGCCTCTGTTTTCATGAGGATAAAGAAAGTCCTTACCCATGCACTCAAAGATGGAAATTTCAATGTGCAGGATATTAATACCGTTGTAATGGTAGGCGGCTCCAGCAAAATGCCATTGATTCAATCGTATATTCAGCATCTTTTCAGAAAAGCACCGATTGTTACTATGAATTGTGATGAGATCGTGGCACGAGGTGTGGGTTTTGTATGCGGAGTAAAGGAGAGAAAGAATCAAGTCAAAGATTATGTGCTTACAGATATCTGTCCATTTACTCTTGGAACCAGTATCTGCAATCATGCTGATCCGGAGCAGCCCTATATGTCACCTATTGTGGAACGTAATTCCACACTGCCGTGTTCAAAGGTAAAGAGATTTTATACTTCTTATGATCATCAGACCCAATTAGATATTGAGATTTTGCAAGGAGAAAGAAACTACGCAAAGGATAATTTGTTATTGGGTAAGGTAGACGTGCGGGTGCCTAAGAAAAGAAAAGGGGAAGAAGCAGTTGACATCCGTTTCACATACGATCTTAATGGGATTCTCATTGTAGATATAACGGTTGTTTCCAGCGGGCAAAAAATAACAAAGGTAATATCCGAAACCATGGATGAAGAAGAGATGAGGCAGAAAATAGAAGAACTTTCAAAATTAAAGATTCATCCAAAAGATATATCAGAAAATAAATATGTTCTTGAAAAACTTCAGGCATTATATGAGGAGGTACCAATTTCAATAAGAGAACAGATTCAAGAAGCAATCCGCTATTTTGATTATCTTCTCACACAGCAAAATATGCATCAGATAAGAAAGTACCGTCAATATTTAGAGCATATGATCGAGCAGTTGGAAAATTATGATCCGTTTGGGGAACTGTTTACCGTGGATGAATATGAATATGAAGAAGAGGAAGAAGATGAAGATTTTTTGGGAGAAGGGGGGCGTAAAAAATGGACAAACTGACTGCACTTGATGTATTAGGGTTAAAAGCAGATGCAACCAGAGATGAAATTAAGCGGGCATATGCAGAGCTTTCAAAAAAATATCATCCGGAAGAGTTTCCGGAAGAGTTTCAGCAGATTCATGAGGCATATAGAGTTTTAAGCAGAACTGCCAGACAAAAGCCAGAACAACAAACCAGAACAGAAGAAAGACAGTATCAAGAGCCACAGGCTGAAGAGAAAGAAGCAGCAGAAGAAGAAATAAAGTTTGATTTTCAGAAAGGTTATAGACAGAATTACAAAGAAAAACAGAAGCCTCCAAAGGAAGAGAACAGGGACTATCATTTTGACTCTGTACTTGAAAACGCCGGTCAGAAAGAACAGGAAAAACTACATGAGACAGTACTAAGAGCGTTGGCGGAAATGAATATTCTGTTACAGCCAAATTATTGTGAAAAAGTAAAATTGTTCCAGGCTTTTTTTGAAAAAGAAGAATATCAGGAAGCCCTGCATCAACCGGAGTTTCTTCAGGAATTTGCAAAAATGCTGCAACACAGAACTTTAAAAAAAGCTATTTATCATAAAATAATCAGTTACTATCATTTACGAAATGCTGATCCTGAGAAATTAAACCCTTCTCAATTACTATTTTACAAAACCATCAATGAAAAATGTAATATGGATAAGTCGTCAGTGTCTCTGTGGATCGGAGCGATGCCAATTGTTGTTATTCAAGCTATACGTACAGGGATGCGAAACAGTGTAAGAAGCAATTTTGCAGCTATTAGTATAATCGCATTGCTTGCGGCAATCATTATGCTTACCATATGGGGATATAAGAAATTACATGAAAATCATTCTAGCATATTTGCACAGATGGTTCTTGCAGCGATTCTTATGGTTACACATTTTCTGATTGTGGGATTAGATCTATACGGAAAATTATTGGGTGATTTGAACGCAGGTTCTATGATTGCGAGCCTGGTCTGTGTAGGATCTGCAGCTTGGCTGATAGTTTTGGTTGTTATGGCTGGAATCAAAAGATTGATCAAAATGATTAAAAAGTAAATAGAAGGTGGAACATTGGCGAATTAGGGGGTGATAAAAAATAAAATGAAATTTTTGAAAAAAGATGTTGACAATGGTAAATAACTGTGATATTCTAATTGAGCTGTCGCAAGAGAGCACATGAGCGGGAAACAGCTCAGAAAAAAAGTTTCAAAAAAATAGAAAAAGTTCTTGACAAGCTCAGAAAGATGTGATAATCTAATATGGCTGTCGCAAGAACGACAGGAACCTTGATAACTGAACAGTGAA
>NZ_CANTKB010000033.1 GCF_947654165.1 uncultured Blautia sp. | reverse complement strand
TTCTGTCTTTTGCGACAGCCAGTCTAGATTATCACATCTGAGCAGGTCTGTCAAGACTTTTTTTGAAGTTTTTTAACTTCTTTTTTTCAACAGCTTTCGCTGTCAGCGGAGAAAGAGGGATTTGAACCCTCGCACGGCGCAAACCGTCTACACCCTTAGCAGGGGCGCCTCTTCAGCCACTTGAGTATTTCTCCATTGCCTGAATAATTAACTTATTCAATTATCTGCTCTGCATGAGCAATACTGATTATAACCCCATAACAAGTTGTTTGTCAATCTTTTTTTTTACATTTTATTTACTTTCTTTTTTATTAGTAAACAGAGCCTGAAATATACTCCAGACTCTGTCCTAAAATCATATTTAAATTCCTTTAAAACCAAATGTAAATTTCAGGTTTTCTTTTGTATTCAGCAAATATTCGTCATGTGTTTTTGCTCCCCAACTATCATCTCCTCCTATACCCATTTGCTGCTTTGATACTCTAATAACTGTATAGTGTACCTGTGGAAGTTCAAAATCATGTCTTGCATTCTCTATTTCGTGCGGCGTATAAGGAAGTGCTGAAAAATTCATATAATTTCCTGTAAACATGAGTCCTCGTCCTTTTTTATCTGTTACGCAAGCCCATCTTACCTCTGTTTTATTTCCACACTCCTGCGGGTTCAGATATTTTGCCATATTCTCTTCTACTTTATTCTCATAGATTCCCAGTTTAGCACCTTTACACCTGTCTGCATATGTTTCTTCCGGTCCCATTCCATACCATTTCACCTGATTATAATCTGCATCTATTTTAAACATAACGCCGAATTCAGGCATATCCCCTAATGCTTTCACAATATCATAGTTTAAAGTAGTCTCAATATAACCATCTCCATAGACAGTATATACAAGTTTGCACATTGCTGCCGGTACAGTTGGCATATGGTATGTAAATGTTATCTTCGCATAATCTTCTGTAACCTCCAGCTCTGGGTTTGTACTCTCTGGATATCTTCCTGTTCCCGGTCTCTTATGAGACAGATATAAGCTTGCAATTTTCCATTGTGCATAACGCACAGGCATCAGATTTCCTTCATCATTATCTGTAGGTGTCCTCCAGAAATTAGGCTTTGGAATCATTTTCATCATTTCCACACCGCCATATCGATAAGAGACTAAACCTCCATTGAGATAGGAAAACATCACTTCAAATTCCTGACCCTTCACCCCAATATTATGTGTGCTTTGAATAACCTTAAACGTTCCTTTATGTGTCGGATTCTCCCCTTTTACTTCATAGGTTGCCTGTCCAAAAGCTACTTCATGCCCTCTTGCAGCCCATAAAGTATCTTCCTTCAGATGGAAGGATACCGTTACTGTATATTCCCCTGCTCTTATCTGTAAAGGGATCGGAAGTTCATACTCATCCACGCTAAGAGGCTCTGTATGTGTTTCTAACTCTGCCTTTTTGATGACGATTCCATCTTTTGCCAGTGTAACTCTACACTCATACAGTTCTGTATTAATAAACAGATTTTTGTTTGTTACTTTTACTTGATTTTTTCCATCCTGAACCTTTATTTCTGCAGTAATATTCTGATAATTAAACTTTACTTCCTGCATTTTAGGTGAAGGATTTCTATCTTTTCCGTAAACAATTCCATTGCCGCTGAAATTATAATCACATGGGTGATCATCAAAATCTCCCCCATACGCTTGAAATTCTCTTCCATATCTGTCTTTCTTATCAATAGACTGGTCTATATAATCCCAGATAAATCCACCTTGATAGAGTGGCTCTGTATCTGTCAGATCTGTGTATTTATGCATAGCACCACAGGAATTTCCCATAGCATGTGTATATTCACAACAAATAAAAGGCTTGCTTCTGTCTTTTTCCAAAAATTTCTTAATATCTTCTACAGACGGATACATCTGGCTTTCCATGTCACTGGTATCATTATATCTTCTGTCATGAAAAACACCTTCATAGTGAACCAGACGGGTTGGGTCTTCTTTTCTGTAGAACTGAGACATCTCATAAATATCTTTTCCGCCAAAGGACTCATTTCCACAGGACCATATCAGGATAGACGGATGATTCTTATCTCTCTGATACATAGAATTTACCCTGTCTAACATCATAGGCAGCCATTCTGGTTTATCACACGGTACTACATCTGTCCAGTCTCCCGAAAACTCTGCTACGTCCCAGGAGCCATGAGATTCCAGATTGTTTTCTGCAATTAAATATAAGCCATACTCATCGCATAAATCGTAAATCATGATATCATCCGGATAATGACAGGTACGGATTGCATTAATATTATTCTGTTTCATTGTTACAATATCTTTTACTACATCTTCTCTTTTTACCTGGCGTCCTGTGGAAGAAGAAAATTCATGGCGGTTTACCCCCTTAAATACGATTCTTTTTCCGTTAAGAGTCATAATATTACCCTTCATCTCAAAACGGCGGAATCCTACCCTCTGAGGGATTATTTCCATAAGATTTTGCTCTGCATCAAAAACTTCTATGAGAAGATCATAGAGAACAGGCTCTTCCGCACTCCATAATCTTGGATGTTCAACCTTGATCACGAATGTACTTTCTTTTTCTAATGTTTCCTTAGAGGTATATAATATTTTTTCCCCGTCAGAAAGTGTAAGCTTGACGCTGCCTGCTGCTGTAGCTTTCAGCACAACTTCCAAATCTGCCTTTGTAAAAGTATCATCCAGCAAGGTACGAACCCTTACATCCTGCACATGTACTTCTGGAATTGTATAAAGATAAACATCTCTGTAGATACCTGAAAAACGGAAAAAGTCCTGGTCTTCACACCAACTGCTGCTTGTCCACTTAAATACCTGGACTGCCAGTTTATTGCTTCCCTCTTTCAGATAAGGTGTTAATTCAAATTCAGAAGGAGTAAAACTATCTTCACTATATCCTACAAATATTCCATTCAGCCAAAGAGCTAATCCGCTTTCTGCTCCCTGGAACGAAATAAATACCGGTTTTCCCTGCATATGCTTGGGAACTTCAAAATATTTTACATAGCTTGCAACAGGATTAAATTCTTCCGGTATTTCTCCCGGCCTGATTTCTTCTTTTCCTTCCCATGGATACTGTACATTTGCATACTGGGGCAAATCATATCCTTCCATCTGTATATGAGCAGGTACCCGGATATCATCCCAGGAAACACAGGAATAATCTTCTTTCTCAAAGCCAGGTATGGCAGAACCATAATTCTTTGCATAATGAAATTTCCATAAGCCATTAAGGCTATGCTTAAATGTTTCTTCTCCCCATTCCATTGCTTCAGAAGAAGAATAATATCTATGGCTGGAATGTGCTTCCTGACAGTTTTCTTTAAAATACTCTGGATTTTTTACTAATGAATAATCAAATGTTTTCATAATAACCTCCTGTATCATTTTTCGAACAGTTTCTATGCGTTTATTTTACCATTGATTGCAGCCGTAATGTATGATATGTTTAACTAAATAATATAACATTTTGAAACAGAGGAATATTATGCCTATTTATTTTAGAAATACGCCTGCAAGCGAACCATTTATCTTTGATTCTGTGGGAAATCGCTGGAAACAAGATCAGATGAACCGGCCGAAAGGATATCCAAAATATCACTATCTCCAGACTGAAAAAGGTTCCGGAATCATTGATATCCAGGGAAAACAATATAAACTAAATGAAGACGAAGGACTGCTGATTGCTCCTTTTATCCGCCATTCTTATTACAGCACGACTTCCGAGTGGCTTACTTCTTTTATTACCTTTACAGGTACCATCGAAAGCAGCATTGTACAACTTCTGGATAATCGCCAGGTTATCTTTGTAGAAAAAGAACTGGGAGTACAGATAGGAGCTCTTATTTCTGATATTGTAAAAAAATACGAAACACAGCCCGGTGACACCAGATCCATTTCCATGGACTGTTATAACATACTCCTTCATTTTTCTCATGGTGTCTACACCAGAGATTTGATGAATGACCCTCTTTACCGGCACTATGTAGCCCCTGTTTTAAAAGAAATCGAATCCTCTTACCCTAAAGAACTGACAGTTGCTGCTCTCTGTCATATAGTTTACATAACTCCTCAATATCTCTCCCGGCTGTTTCGACGTTTTCTCGGATGTTCTGTTTACGAATACATCACTACCTACCGCATCAACAAAGCAAAAGAATTTCTCCTTATTCATCCGCACATGGAGGTTCAGGAAATCGCAGCACGTACCGGATTTACAGATGCCAGCCATTTTATTGCTATGTTTCGGAAAATGACAGGAGTCACCCCGTTAGAATTTAGACGAATCAATTAAAAAAGTGTGATGTACAATTTTTGATTTTTTGTACATCACACTCTTTTATTTTTATTTATTTTCATTCTCAGCAATCACAGCTTCGATTCTTCTTTTTACTTCTGCTGCTATTTCTACCGTTTTCATATCCTTGTATTCTTCATACAGCATTGGTTTCAGAATATGAACCTGCACCTTGATTTTTTCAATAGACTTTGTGTCAAAAGACTTATATGAATCAATCAAAGCAATGGGTACAATGGGGCATTTGGCCTTTGTGGCACTTTTAAAGCTTCCACCCTTAAATTCATGCACCGTATTGGGATTTTTTGTTCTGGTTCCTTCCGGGAAAATCAAATAATTTCTCCCTGACTGAACCTCTTTCGATACCTGCTGAATCACTTTCATGGACTGTCTGACATCTTCCCGGTCAATAGCATAAGCCTTCATACAGGCAAATACCTGCTTCAAAAAGGGAATATTCTGCACTTCTTTTTTCATAACAACAGAAAAAGGCTTTTCACAGGTATGCATAATAGCAAGGACATCAAATAATCCCTGGTGATTAGGAAACATCATAAATCCGCTCTCTTTTGGATAATTTTCCTGTCCATGAATGTCAATGACAATCCGTCCGCCTTTGATAGCTCTGCGGTCAATAAACCGCAGAAGCTCATAGCGTTCCTCTTCTGTATATTTATCTACATGTTTCGCATAATAACATAATTTGAACCAGAATACCGGCACAAGCAAAATATTATATGCCACCATTAACAAGATTCTTTTCATGACTTATTCCCTGTCTTCCCCATCATTCTCTGCTTCCTGCTCTTCCGTCTGGTCAGATTCCTCTTTTTTCTCTCTTACTTTTGCAATACTTGCAACCGTAATACCATCTTTTAGATCCATTAATTTTACTCCGGAAGTAATTCGGCCTAAAATAGAAATATCCTTACATTCCAGACGAATGATGATTCCCTCTGTTGTGATCATCATGATTTCATTGTCACTGTTTACAGCCTTCACACCAATGACATTACCTGTCTTCTCCGTAATCTTATAGCATTTTACACCTTTTCCACCACGGTTCTGGCAGGTAAATTCTCCCACGGAGGTTCTCTTTCCAAGACCATTTTCTGAAACAATCAGCAGATAATCTCCCTGGCAAGTAAGCTGCATACCAATCACTTCGTCATCTTCCATCAGATTAATACCCCTTACTCCCATGGAAACACGACCGGTAATCCTTACATCGTTTTCATGGAAACAGATACACTGTCCAAATTTTGTTACCAGAATAACATCTTTCTTGTTATCTGTGAATTTTACTTCGATTAATTCATCATCTTCTCTAAGAGAAATTGCTGCAAGACCGGATTTTCTTACATTTGCATAATCTTCAATCGGTGTTTTCTTCACAAGACCATTCTTGGTTGCCATAAACAGATAGTTGCCCTTCTTAAATTCATTAATGGCAATCACAGCCGTAATCTTCTCATCCGGCTGAAGCTGAAGAATATTGATAATCGCAGTTCCCCTTGCAACACGACTTGCTTCTGGGATTTCATAAGCCTTAATCCGGTACACACGTCCTGCATTGGTGAAGAACATGAGGAAATGATGTGTTGTGGTCATCAGCAATTCCTCAATATAATCATCCTCAATGGTAGACATACCCTTGATTCCTTTACCGCCTCTGTTCTGGCTGCGGAAATTATCTACTGTCATTCTCTTTATATAGCCCAGTTTTGTCATGGCAATGACTGTATTTTCATTTGGAATCATATCTTCCATGGAAATGTCAAATTCATCATATCCGATAGAAGTTCTTCTGTCATCTCCATACTTTTCTGCAATTGCAAGGATTTCCTGACGAATGACACGCAGCAGCAGGTTTCTGTCTGCAAGAATTGCCTTTAACTCTCTGATTTTAATCTGTAACTCATCAAATTCCTTCTGAAGACGATCACGCTCCATACCGGTAAGCTGATACAGTCTCATATTAACAATTTCCTGTGCCTGTACATCCGTAAATCCAAAAGTCTCTATTAATGCTTCTTTTGCATCCTGTCTGGTCTTAGAACTGCGGATAATGCGGATAACCTCATCAATTACATCCAGTGCCTTTAACAGACCCTCTACAATATGAGCTCTTGCTTCAGCTTTATTAAGATCATACTGTGTACGTCTGGTAACTACATCTTCCTGATGTGCAAGGTAATGCTTCAGCATCTCCGGAAGACTCATAACCCTAGGTGTATTTCCAACCAGAGCCAGCATGATCACACCAAAGGTATCCTGCATCTGTGTATGTTTATATAACTGATTTAAAATAACATTGGCATTGGCATCCCTTCTAAGGGTAATACAGATACGCATACCCTCCCTGTTGGAATGGTCATTAATATCTGTAATACCATCAATTTTCTTATCTCTTACCAATTCTGCTATTTTTTCAATCAGTCTTGCTTTATTTACCATGTAAGGTAATTCAGTAACAATAATCTGGCTTTTTCCGTTTGGCAGTGTCTCAATATCCGTAACCGCTCTTACACGGATCTTACCTCTACCGGTACGATAAGCCTCTTCGATTCCTCTTGTTCCCAGAATCATTGCACCTGTTGGAAAATCCGGACCTTTTACAATGGACAGAATTTCCTCCATGGTGGTTTCCCTCTGTTCTTCAATCTGATTATCAATGATTTTTACTACTGCATTTACCACCTCTCTCAGATTGTGAGGTGGAATGTTAGTTGCCATACCAACTGCAATACCGGAAGTACCGTTTACCAGAAGATTCGGATATCGGGATGGCAATACGGTAGGCTCTTTTTCTGTACCATCAAAGTTTGGCACAAAATCAATGGTATTTTTATTGATATCAGCCAACATTTCCATAGAAATCTTGCTCAAACGTGCTTCTGTATAACGCATGGCAGCAGCACCGTCACCGTCCACAGAACCAAAGTTTCCATGTCCGTCTACCAGAGGATAACGGGTAGACCAGTCCTGAGCCATATTAACCAGGGCACCATAAATAGAACTGTCACCATGAGGATGATATTTACCCATGGTATCACCCACGATACGGGCACATTTTCTGTGAGGTTTATCAGGTCCATTATTTAATTCGATCATGGAATAGAGAATTCTTCTCTGTACCGGCTTCAGACCGTCTCTTACATCAGGCAGTGCACGAGATGCAATAACACTCATGGCATACTCAATATAAGATTCTTCCATCTTTTTCTGCAGGTCTACTTCCTGAACTTTATCAAAAATATTTTCTTCCATTTAGGTTCTCCTTATCAGATATCCAGATTCTTAGCGTACTTAGCATTTTCTTCAATAAATTCTCGTCTTGGTTCAACCTTATCTCCCATCAATGTGGTAAAAGTAAGATCCAATTCAGAAGTGGAATCTTCATCCATAACTACACGCATCAGAATACGTCTCTCCGGGTCCATAGTGGTTTCCCACAACTGATCTGCATCCATCTCACCCAATCCTTTGTAACGCTGGATGCTGCAGCCTTCCAGACCGATTTCTGCAAGAATTTCTTCTTCTTCTTTCTCCGTATATGCATAATAAACTTTTCGGTTTTTCTCCAGCTTAAATAAAGGCGGTTTCGCCAGATATACATATCCCTGTTTGATCAGTTCCGGCATAAAACGATACAAGAAGGTTAATAACAATGTTGCAATATGTGCACCGTCAACATCGGCATCGGTCATAATGATAATCTTATGATAACGAAGCTTACTGATATCAAAATCTTCATGAATACCTGTTCCAAATGCAGTGATCATGGCCTTAATCTCATTATTTGCATAAATTTTATCAAGACGGGCTTTCTCTACATTGAGGATTTTACCTCTAAGAGGAAGAATAGCCTGTGTTGCCCTGCTTCTTGCTGTCTTCGCAGAACCGCCGGCAGAATCACCCTCTACAATATAGATCTCACATTTGCTCGGATCTTTGTCCATACAGTCAGCCAGTTTTCCAGGCAGAGACATTCCCTCCAGTGCCGATTTTCTTCTGGTCAATTCTCTTGCCTTTCTCGCCGCATCTCGGGCTCTCTGAGAAAGAATTGACTTTTCAATGATAATTTTTGCAACGGACGGATTCTGTTCCAGATAAATCTCAAGCTGTGTGCTCACCACATTATCCACAGCTCCTCTGGCTTCGCTGTTTCCAAGTTTCTGCTTTGTCTGACCTTCAAACTGAGGGTCTTCGATCTTTACACTGATAATCGCAGTCAGACCTTCACGGATATCTTCACCTGTCAGATTTGCATCATTTTCTTTCAAAAGCTTGTTCTTTTTCGCATATTCATTAAATGTTTTTGTAATTGCATTACGGAATCCCATAATGTGAGTTCCGCCTTCCGGTGTCGTAATGTTATTTACAAAACCATAACTGTTTTCTGTGTAAGCATCATTGTGCTGCATGGCAACTTCTACCATGACCCCGTCTTTTGTTCCCTCAAAATAAAGGATATCATCATATAGCGGTGTATTACTGCGGTTCAGATACTGCACAAATTCCTTAATTCCGCCTTCATAATGGAAAACAACTTCTTTTTGCTCTTCTTCTCTCTTATCCACTGCAACAATTTTCAGCCCTTTTGTAAGAAAAGCAATTTCTCTGAAACGATGTTTTAACACATGGAAATCAAAAACAGTCTCTTCAAAGATTTCCGGATCCGGGAGGAAAGTAACCATGGTTCCTGTTTTAGAAGCCTCACACTCACCCACTACCTTTAAGCTATATACGGTTTTCCCTCTCTCATAACGCTGTCTGTACACCTTTCCAGCCTGATAAATCGTTACTTCCAGCCAGGTAGAAAGAGCATTTACAACAGACGCACCAACTCCATGGAGACCACCGGATACCTTATATCCCCCGCCTCCGAATTTTCCTCCTGCATGAAGGATGGTAAATACCACTTCCACTGCAGGAATTCCTGCTTTGTGGTTGATTCCCACAGGAATCCCTCGACCGTTGTCAATAACCGTAATAGAATTATCTTCGTTTACAAAGATTTGAATAGTATCGCAGTAACCGGCCAATGCCTCATCTACTGCATTATCTACAATCTCATATACCAGATGATGAAGCCCTCTTGAAGAAGTGCTGCCGATATACATACCCGGTCTTTTTCTAACTGCCTCAAGCCCTTCCAAAATCTGAATCTGGTCAGCACCGTACTCTGTATTTACTTCAGTATTCATTTCTGTACTCATACATTTCCTCCTGTTTTTACATTTCCCTCAACCACTCTGAACACTTTATTCATGTGGAATTGTCTGTCAACAAAATCATCCAGTCCTGTACAGGTAATCAAAGTCTGCACCTGACGGATACTGCTCAAAAGATAATTCTGCCTGTTAGAATCCAGTTCGGATAACACATCATCCAGAAGAAGTACAGGCATATCCTTTATGATTTTTTTCACCATATATATTTCAGACAGCTTCAAAGACAATGCAGCAGTCCTCTGCTGCCCCTGAGAGCCGTATTTTCTAATATCAATATCATTTACTTTCACACAAAGATCATCTCTGTGAGGTCCTGCTGATGTCATTTTAAAACGTATATCTCGATCTCTTCCCAAGGAAAGTTCTTCCAGAAAGCCGTTTCCGGTTATACTGGGTTCATAAATCAAACGAATCTGCTCTTTTCCCCCGGTTATACTCTTATGTATCCCTTCAATTATGCTGTTCATCTCTTCCACAAACTCTCTGCGGGTTTCAATGATAGCTGCCCCATAATTTGCAAGCTGCTCATCCCAAACATCCAAAGTTCCTGCTAAAGATGGCTGAAACGCAATATCTTTCAGGAGTTTATTTCTCTGGTTCAAAACCCGATTATAACTGGAAAGATTAGATAAATATAGCTTATTAAGTTGACATAACTCTAAATCCATAAAACGTCTTCTCTCTCCCGGACCGCTTTTAATAATATTTAAATCCTCGGGAGAAAAAAATACAATATTCAAAATTCCGAATAATTCGCTGGCTCTTTTGATGGGAATCCCGTCAATGGCAATCCCTTTTGGCTTTGTTTTCTTCAAATGCATGTCAATTTTACGGGATATCCCGTCTTTTTTCACAAACATCCTGATATGTGCTTCATCCTGCCCAAAGCGAATCATCTCTCTGTCCCTGCTGCCTCTGTGGGATTTTGTTGTTCCACACAAATACGCAGCTTCAAGGATATTCGTTTTTCCCTGGGCATTGTCTCCGTAAAAAATATTCGTACCTTGATCCAGTTCCAGGGACAGGGATTCATAATTTCTATAGTTTTTCAGCTCGATTGATTCTATATACATCTTTATTTTTCAATCCTAACTTCTTCTCCATGATAAGAAATAACATCTCCATCATAGAGTTTTCTTCCTCTCCTGGTATCCGGTTCTCCATTGACCAGAACTTCCCCGTCCTGAATCACATACTTTGCTTCAACACCGTCTTCTACCAGGTTTGCGGCTTTTAAAGCCTGACCAAGTTTAATAAATTCATCTCTTAATTTGATAGTTTCCATTTTTTCTCCTTTTAAACAGATTTCTTATCTGCTCACAGCATTAAAATTAACCGGTAAAATCAGATAAATATACTGCTGATTTTCATCTCTGATAAAACAGGGAGCCTTGGCATTCATCAAATAAATGCTGACTTCTTCATCATCGATTACTTTTAATGCATCGATTAAAAATTTCGGATTAAAACCAATCATGATATCTTTACCTTCTTTTTGGATATCAATCTCTTCATGCATGGAACCGATCTGAGAATCAATGCGAAGCTCCATCTGACCATCCACAATATTAATAATAATCGGTTTTTTATCTCCTTCTTTTACCAGAAGAGTTGCCCTGTCAATACAATCTAAAAATTCTTTTTTATTAATCTTTACTTTTGTTTCATAATCACTGGAAAGCATCTGGTCAATTTTAAAATACTCTCCTTCAATCAAACGTGATACAACTTTTGTATCATTAAACTCAAATAAAATGTGGTTTGCAGATAAATAAATATCTACCATATCTTCCAGTTCACCTGATAAAATCTTGCTGATTTCACTTAAAGTTTTACCTGGAACAACAACTTTACGGTCTTTACACTCTTCTTTTAATCCAATCTTTCGGATAGAAATACGGTGTCCGTCCAAAGAAATCACTCTCAGCATATTGTTTTCAATCTGAAAAAGTTCACCTGTCATTAATTTATTGTTTTCATTAACAGCAATAGAAAAGATTGTCTGACGGATGATTTCTTTTAAAGTAAACTGTGAAAGCCGTATTCCATCTGTTTTTTCAATTAAAGGTAAATAAGAAAAATCATCTCCTGATTTGCCCGGAATATTAAATTTTGCTTTTTCACAAGTAATAGTAGCAGTTAATTTTTCATCTGTTTCAATTGTAACATCATTATCAGGAAGCTTCCTTACTATTTCAGAGAAAATCTTAGCATCAAGAGCAATCATACCTTTTTCAAGGACCATACCCTGAACACGGGTTTCAATACCGAGTTCCATATCATTAGAAGTAAATTTAATATCATTTGTTGTAGCATCTAATAAAATACATTCCAGTATTGGCATTGTTGTCTTACCGGGAACGGCTTTCATGACAATACTTACACTTTTCTGAAGTTCAGATTTTGGACATATTAATTTCATGTGTGTATAACTTCCTTTCTGTGTGAGGTGGTTAAATAAAAATATAAATGAATAACAAATTCGTAGTATTAGCCGTAGGGGCTGTGAATATGTGAATAACCCTTGAAAGCCGTGAAAATACGGGATTCTCGAGTATGGATAATTTTGTGGGTTCATGTTGAATATCAAGTGCAGGAGTTGTTGATAAAAATGTGGTTTAAAAACCGTAAAAATACTCCTTGCGGTTTTCCACATGAAATTCACACGGTATTCACCTATGGATGTGGATAAACCTATTTATTTGGCCGGATTGATTTTTTTCTTCAGAATATCAATGATTTCTCTTGTGCTGTCAGAGGTCTCCACTTCATTTTCAATTTTAGAGATACCATTCATGATTGTAGTATGATCTCTTCCGCCAAGAACTTTACCGATATTTTTCAAGGTGACTTCTGTCATATTCCTGCACAAATACATGGCAATCTGACGAGGAAAGACAATTTTGGAATTTCGTTTATTTCCAATCAGGTCAGATGCAGTAAGATCAAAGTGTTCTGCTACAATATCAAGAATAAGCTCCGGTGTAATAATACGTTTTTGATTTGGAGAAATAATATCTTTTAATACTTTTTCAGCTAAATCCAGATTGATTTCCTTTTGCTCCAGGTTTGCATAAGCCATGATCTTATTAAGAGAGCCTTCCAGTTCACGGATATTTGATTTTACATTTTTTGCGATATATTCAATGACTTCGTCATCGATTTTGTAACCGTCCAACTCTTCTTTTTTCCGGAGAATGGCCATTCTGGTTTCATAGTCAGGAGAAGAAATATCAACAATAAGACCCCATTCAAAGCGGGAACGGAGCCGGTCTTCCAGGATTTCCATATCTTTCGGTGGTTTATCTGAGGAAATAACAATCTGTTTTTTTGCACCGTGCAGAGAGTTAAAAGTATGGAAAAATTCTTCCTGTGTGGATTCTTTTCCTATAATAAACTGAATATCGTCAATCAGAAGTACGTCAATATTCCTGTATTTTTCGCGGAATTTTGACATAGTAGAATTATTTCCGTTACGGATAGAATCAATCAGTTCATTGGTAAAATATTCACTGGTTACATACAATACCTTGGCACTTGGATTTTTCTGAAGCACAAAATGTGCAATAGAATGCATTAAGTGCGTTTTTCCAAGACCAACGCCTCCATAAATAAAGAGAGGATTATATGCTTCTCCGGGAGACTCTGCAACTGCTACGGATGCTGCATGTGCCATTTTGTTGTTGTTTCCTACTACAAAAGTATCAAAAGTGTAGCGGGGATTTAAATTTGCTTTTTCAATATTTTCATTTAAGCTCACAGGAGCAGCCAGAGCAGGCTGCGGCTTCACTTCTTCTTTGATTTCTTCCGGCAAAACCAGAGAAATTTCAAAATCTTCGCCGGTTGTCTCAGCAATAGCCACCTTTAGTGGAAGAATATACTTCTTATTAATATAGCTAAGAGCCATACTGCCATTGGTAACGATGATCGTAACGACATTTCCCTCTACTTTATAAACCTTCAAAGGTTCCAGCCACGCAGAGTAGGAAACATCAGATACATCATGTTCAATTTTAATCATATTCAAAATATCTGACCATTTTTCCTGTATTATGTGCATTTTCAATTCTCCTAATTTGTATTATATCCCGTTTTAGAACACAAAAAATATATGATTGACTGATTTCCTCATTCAATCATAGGTAAAAAAATGTATTATTATCTATATAATATAATAAAAACGGTTTTTAAGCAATGAAAAAATAAAGAAACTATGTGGAAGAATAATTGTTTTCGTATTTTTTATAATGTGGTTATGTGGATAAGTAAAAGGTACACATTATATTATAAGAAGGAATTTTTTTTTGATGTTAAAAAATTATCAAATAAATCGGTGTGGGGGTATGTGGATAAAGCTTTGTGGATAATGAGGATGAATTAGGTGGATATTACAGTGGAAAATGGAGAATGTGGGAAATGTGTATAACGTTAAAAACACTGCCCACAAGTCGAAACCCGTTGAAAAATAAGGATTTTTTGGAAAATGTGATGAAAGAATGTGAATATATAGGGAAAGTTATCCACAAATTATCCACATTTTGTGGATAACCACATTTGTCGGTAGAAATGTGAATAACCATGTGTATAAAAAAATGGATAAAAATAGTTAATGAGAGAAATCCACATAGAGAAGGTGAACGCAAAGTGGATAGAAAGTGGATAAGGATAATGTGGATAAAAGTAACAAAAAAAGCCGGAAAATAAAAGAAATACTTGACGAAAGAAAGGATTGTGAATATAATTGAAATGATGTTTTCTATCATGCATAACTAGAAGTGACATCTAGAATAAAAATATCGGAAGATGTCCATATAATATAAGGGAGGTGCCTTGAATATGAAAATGACATTTCAGCCTAAGAAAAGACAGAGATCCAAAGTTCATGGATTCAGAGCTAGAATGAGCAGTGCTGGCGGAAGAAAAGTTTTAGCTGCTAGAAGAGCTAAAGGAAGAAAAAAATTGTCAGCTTAAGAGAAAAAGATTACAGTTTAAGACCGCAGATATGTGGTCTTTTTCTTCTCTTTGCGAAAAAGGATAGATTATGAAATATTCGGAATCATTAAAGAAAAACAGCGATTTTCAATTGGTTTACAGAAGAGGAACATCGTTTGCAAATCGTTATCTGGTTATGTATCGTATGGAAAATCAGTTGAATCGTAACAGAATAGGTATATCCGTGAGTAAAAAAGTCGGTAACAGTGTAGTAAGACATCACTTGACCAGATTAATCAGAGAAAGTTACCGTCTCAATGAAGAAAAGTTTTGTTGTGGATATGATATTGTAGTTGTTGTAAGGGTGAATGGAAAAGGACAGGGGTTCCATTCGCTGGAGAGTGCCCTGCTTCATTTAGGGAAGCTCCATAAAATCATGAGAAGTGAAGAGAACGAAAAGAATCATGAAGAAAATATTGATTAAACTAATCAGAATTTATCAGAAGTATTTGTCTCCTCTTAAGAGTACACGTTGTCCTTATATACCAACGTGTTCTCAGTATGGATTAGAAGCAATCGAAAAGTACGGTGCTCTAAAGGGGAGTCTTTTAGCTGCGTGGAGAATTTTAAGGTGCAATCCATTTTCAAAAGGCGGCTATGATCCTGTACCGTAAAAAGATGAGGTGACAAAATAAGAAGGAGGATACAGATTTGGGTGTGTTACTAACGAAAAGTACAATGCCAATCGTTAGCTGGGTAGCCGAAGTCATGGGCTGGCTGATGAATGGCATTTATAGTATCGGAGTTCATAATTTAGGCTTGTGTATCATTATTTTTACAGTTATCATTTATGCCTTTATGACTCCGCTGCAGATTAAACAGCAGAAATTTGCGAAAATGAACGCAGTTATGAATCCGGAACTGCAGCGTATTCAGAAGAAATACAGAGGGAAAAAAGATCAGGCTTCCCAGATGAAAATGCAGGAAGAAACCATGGCTCTTTATGAAAAATATGGTGTTTCTCCTACAGGAAGCTGTCTGCAGATGCTGATTCAGATGCCAATTTTCTTTGCATTGTATCAGGTTATCATCAAGATTCCGGGATATATCAGCGGAATCAGACATGTATTTGATGATGCGGTTACGCATATTACACAGGTTAGTGGTTTTTCAGAAATCATTCAGGCTTTTGTGCAGGATAATAAGATTAAAAATGCATATATTCCTCTTTCAGGAGAGTTAAATAATAATCAGATTATTGACTTTTTATATGCTTTATCACCATCTCAGTGGGATAAACTGGCAGATCTGGATAAGTTCCAGGGCTTTGATCACATCTTGGAACAGGCGGCAGAAACGCTTCATCCTATGCAGAATTTCCTCGGTCTGAATATCGCAGATAATCCATGGGCTTTGATTCAGTCAGGATGGTCTTCCCATCATTATATGCTTATTTTAGCAGCCGTTTTAATCCCTGTTTTAGCATGGGGTACTCAGGTGCTGAACATGAAGCTGATGCCATCTGCATCAAATGGTGATAACAATGGCGGAAATGCTCAGATGGAAGCTACTATGAAGAGTATGAACTTATTTATGCCTTTATTTACAGCATTTATCTGTTTCACATTCCCTGTTGGTATCGGTATTTACTGGATCATCGGTGCTGTGATCAGAAGTATTCAGCAGTTGATCATTAACAGACATCTGAATAACATGGATATGGAAGAATTTATCAAAAAGAATAAAGAAAAAAGGGACAAGAAGAGAGCCAAAAAAGGTATCACTTCCCAGAACATCAGTGAATATGCGAAGATGAATGTCCGGAATATCCAGGAACCTCAGAGAAAAACCATTACTGAAAGAAGCAATTCTGTTCAGAAAACATCCGGTTACAATGCTTCTGTGCCAAAAACAAAACCGGGAAGTCTTGCTTCAAAGGCAAATATGGTAGCAGAATTTGATGAGAAGAACAAAGGAAAAAAGAAATAAAAGTAAGGGGGAAAAGACATGGAATTTAGAGAGTTTTCCGCAAAGACAGTAGACGAAGCAATTACAAAAGCAAGTCTTGAGTTTGAAACATTTAGTGAAAACCTTGAAATAGAAGTGATTTCTGAAGGAAAATCAGGATTTTTAGGCTTTGGTGCAAAACCGGCAATCATAAAAGTTCGTAAAAAAGATATTTCAGAACAAGCGGAAACAGTAGTTGAAGAAGAAAAGAAAGAAGAAGCTGCGGTAAAAGAAACTCCTAAAACTGTTAAAAAAGAAACTGTAAAAGAACAGAAAAAAGAAGTTGTAAAAGAGCCTAAGAAAGAGGCTAAAAGAGAAGTAAAAAAAGAAACAGAGCAGCCAAAAGAAGAGAGAAAAGTTGTAGAAAGAACTCCGGAAGAGATTGCCGAAATGAAAGCAGAAGCTGAGAAATTCTTAGGCGGTGTGTTCAAGGCAATGGAACTTGAAGTAGAAATCAAGATGGAGTACAAAGCAGAAGAAGGCAACCTTGATATTGAATTTGTAGGACAGGATATGGGTATTCTGATTGGTAAGAGAGGACAGACTCTGGATTCTCTTCAGTATCTGACAAGCCTGGTAGTGAACAAAGGCAGACAGGGTTATGTTCGTGTTAAATTAGATACCGAAGATTACAGAAACAGAAGAAAAGAGACATTGGAAAATCTGGCAAGAAGCATTGCTTACAAAGTAAGAAAAACCAGAAAAACAGTTTCTCTGGAACCTATGAACCCATATGAAAGAAGAATCATCCACTCTGCACTTCAGGGTAACCGTTATGTAGAGACATACAGTGAGGGAAATGAGCCTTACCGTCATGTGGTTGTGAAGTTAAAGAACAGATAAATATGAAACACTAAGACATATTATTCTAGGTGAAAGCGTGAATAATAAGGGATTCCTTTTTGCGCTTTTGCCTGGAATTTTTTCTTATCCAGAGTAAAAAAGGAGAAGGATATGAATGATACCATTGCTGCTGTAGCAACAGCCATGACTGCGTCCGGTATTGGAATTATACGTATCAGCGGCCCGGACAGCAGGGTGATCACAGGAAAAATATACCGTTCAAAAGGCGGAAAAAAGAAAATAGAAGATGTTCCTACCCATACAATCAATTATGGTTTTATCTGGGACGGAGAAGAGATGATCGACGAAGTTCTGGTCATGGTCATGGATGGACCAAGAAGCTATACGGGGGAAGATACGGTAGAGATAGACTGTCATGGAGGAGTTCTGGCCATGAAGAGAGTGCTGGAAACCGTAGTAAAATATGGAGCCAGACCTGCAGAGCCAGGGGAGTTTACCAAACGTGCATTCTTAAACGGAAGAATTGATTTATCACAGGCAGAGGCTGTAATTGATGTAATTAATGCAAAAAATGAATATGCACTGAAGAGTTCTGTGAGTCAATTGAGAGGAGCTGTACAAAAGGTAATCCGTGAAATCAGGGAACAAATTCTGTATCAAATTGCATATATTGAATCGGCATTAGATGATCCGGAACACATCAGTATTGACGGATATGGAGAACATTTAAAAGAAGAAACAGAATCTATAAAAGAAAAAATAGACAGGCTTTTAGATACAGTAAAAGAAGGAAAACTCATGAAAGAGGGAATCAAAACAGTTATTGTAGGAAAGCCAAATGCAGGAAAATCATCCCTGCTTAATATCCTGGTAGGAGAAGAGAGAGCTATTGTAACAGATATTGCCGGAACCACCAGAGATATTCTGGAAGAGACCATTGTATTGCATGGAATTTCCCTGCGAATGATTGACACGGCAGGCATCAGAAATACAGAAGATGTGGTGGAAAAAATAGGTGTAGGAAAAGCTATAGAGTACGCAAAAGATGCAGATCTAGTCTTGTATGTAGTAGATGCTTCTATACCGTTAGATGAGAATGACAGAGAGATTATTAAGCTTTTAGAGGATAAAAAAGCTGTAATTATTTTAAATAAAACAGACTTAAAACAGGTGGTAGAAGAGAGTGATTTGAGAGAACTTGCTGCTCATCCTGTAGTATCAATTTCAGCAAAAGAAGAAGAGGGAATTGACCGTCTGGAGCAACAGATTAAAGAGATGTTTTTCGAAGGAAATCTGACGTTTAATGATGAAATTTATATCACAAATGTACGCCATAAAGCAGCTTTAGAAGAAGCAAAAAGAAGTATTCTTTTGGTGGAAGACAGCATTGAAATGGGGATGCCGGAAGACTTTTATTCCATTGATCTTATGAATGCTTATGAAGCACTCGGAAGTATTATCGGAGAGGCTGTGGGAGAAGATTTGGTCAATGAAATTTTCTCGAAATTCTGTACCGGAAAATAAGAAGAAAGGAAGCCGAAGAGAAATGAATGTATTAGAGGAAAAGTATGATGTGGCGATTGTAGGAGCCGGTCATGCGGGATGTGAAGCCGCATTGGCATGTGCCCGTTTGGGCCTGGAAACCATTATGTTTACCGTCAGTGTTGACAGTATTGCCCTTATGCCCTGCAATCCCAATATAGGAGGCAGTTCCAAGGGACATCTGGTAAGAGAAATTGATGCTCTTGGCGGTGAAATGGGAAAAAATATAGATAAGACTTTCATCCAGTCAAAGATGCTGAATGTGTCAAAAGGACCTGCAGTCCATTCTCTTAGGGCACAGGCTGATAAACAGGCATATACCAGAGAAATGAGAAATACGCTGGAAAATACAGAGCATTTGACCATCCGCCAGGCAGAAGTAACAGAAATCATGGCACAGGAGGGGCGGGTAACGGGTGTAAAGACGTATTCAGGAGCTATTTATCATGCAAAAGCGGTTGTTCTTTGTACCGGAACCTATTTAAAAGCGAGATGTATCTACGGAGATATCAGCAATTATACAGGACCAAATGGACTTCAGGCGGCCAATTATCTCACAGAATCTTTGAAAAATCTTGGGATAGAAATCTATCGTTTCAAGACAGGTACGCCGGCAAGAATTGACAAGAGAAGTGTGGATTTTTCTAAGATGGAAGAACAGTTCGGTGACGAAAAAGTAGTACCTTTTTCTTTCTCCACAAATCCGGAGGATGTACAGATCGACCAGGCTTCCTGCTGGCTTACTTATACCAATGAAAAGACGCATGAAATCATCAGAGCAAACCTGGACAGGTCTCCTTTGTATTCAGGAATGATAGAAGGAACAGGACCAAGATATTGTCCATCCATTGAGGATAAAGTAGTTAAATTTGCGGATAAAAACAGACATCAGGTGTTTATTGAACCGGAAGGATTATACACAAATGAGATGTATGTAGGCGGTATGTCCAGTTCCCTTCCGGAAGATGTTCAGTATGCAATGTACCGCTCTGTAAAAGGGCTGGAAAACGTGAAAATTGTTCGGAATGCTTATGCGATTGAGTATGATTGTATCAATGCAAGACAGTTATATCCAACTCTGGAATTTAAGAATATTAAGGGGTTATTTTCAGGTGGTCAGTTTAACGGAAGCTCAGGATATGAAGAAGCTGCAGCTCAGGGATTAGTTGCAGGTATCAATGCAGCAATGGAAATTTTGGGAAAAGAACAGATGATCTTGGATCGTTCAGAATCTTATATTGGTGTTTTGATTGATGATCTTGTGACGAAAGAGAATCATGAGCCGTACCGTATGATGACAAGTCGTGCAGAATATAGATTATTGCTTCGACAGGATAATGCAGATTTAAGACTTAGAGAAAAAGGTTATCAGGTAGGTCTTGTTACAAAGGAACAGTATGATTATGTTCAGTGGAAAAAGGTAAAAATAGAAGAAGAAGCAGAACGTATGGAACATGTTCATGTCGGAGCGGTAGAGGAGGTTCAAAAGCTTCTGGAACAGTACGGAAGTACGCCTTTGAAGAATGGAATCTCACTTGCAGATTTGATCAGAAGACCGGAATTAAGCTATGATATTGTAGCTTGTCTGGATAAAAAAAGACCGGAATTGCCGGAGGATGTAAGAGAGCAGATTAACATTAATATCAAGTATGACGGGTATATTAAAAGACAGTTAAAACAGGTAGAAAACTTCAAAAAATTAGAGACGAAAAAGCTCCCGGAGAGTCTTGATTATGACGAAATCAGTGGTCTTCGTATAGAGGCAAAACAGAAATTAAAGGCTTACAGACCAGTTTCTATTGGACAGGCTTCCCGTATTGCAGGAGTTTCTCCGGCAGATATTTCGGTACTGCTTGTCTATATGGAAAGTTATAGAAGGAGATAAATATGGAGTATGATTTAAAGGTGCTGGAGGACGGATGCAGAGAGTACGGAATCAGTCTTACAGAGGGTCAAAAAAGACAGTTTATCCAGTATTTTGAGCTGTTGGTTGAATGGAATAAGGTGATGAATCTTACTGGAATCACAGAGTTTCAGGAGGTGCTCCAGAAGCATTTTCTGGATAGCTTGTCTATTGCAAAAGCAATAGATTTAGAACAGGTTCATAGCTGTATCGATGTAGGGACAGGAGCCGGGTTTCCGGGAATTCCTATTAAAATTGCGTTTCCGCATATCAAAGTAACACTTTTAGATTCGTTGAGAAAAAGGTTGAATTTCTTAGATGAAGTAATCAGTGAATTAGGTCTTGAAGATATTGAGACAGTACATGGAAGAGCAGAAGACGCTGCAAGGAAAAAGGAATATAGAGAGCAATATGATCTGAGTGTTTCCAGAGCAGTATCCCGTCTGGCCGCTTTATGCGAGTATTGTATGCCTTATGTGAGGGAAGGCGGTGTATTTGTCTCTTATAAGTCAGGAAAGGCGTCTGAGGAGCTTACAGAGGCTCAGAAAGCCATTTCTGTTCTGGGAGGAAAAGTAATGAAAGAAGAGGATTTTACACTCTACGGAACGGATATGGACAGGACTCTTTTGGTGATCCAAAAAACGAAAGGGACACCAAAGAAATATCCAAGAAAAGCAGGTACACCGGCAAAAGAGCCTATTTTGTAGAAATACCGATCGCAGGCTGCCGCAGTAAATAATAATCAGAGATAGGAAATATTTTTGATTGTTGTTTATTGCGGCAGTTTTTTTTCACAGAAAAAACACATAGTTATCTAATTTTTATCACATTTTTTCCATAAAATAGAAAAGTCAGGATAATATTTAAAGGAGGGACTATTTTGATTGAAGTAAAAAATCTTGTTAAAAAATATGGAGATCATGTGGCGGTTGATCATCTGAATTTTACAGTTGAAAAAGGTAAAATTTACGGTTTTCTCGGACCGAATGGAGCGGGAAAGTCTACTACTATGAATATGATAACCGGATATATTGCATCTACGGAGGGAGATATTCTCATTGACGGACACAATATACTGGAAGAACCGGAAGAGGCGAAGAAGAGAATTGGTTATTTGCCGGAAATTCCACCATTATATCAGGATATGACAGTAAGAGAGTACCTGGATTTTGCCGCAGAATTAAAATCAATTCCCAAAGATAATAGAAAAGCCAATATAGAAGAAGTTATGTCAACCACAAAAATTATAGATGTAAAAAACAGGCTGATAAAAAATTTGTCAAAAGGATATAAGCAAAGAGTAGGGCTGGCTCAGGCTTTGTTGGGATATCCGGAAATTATCATACTAGATGAACCAACGGTAGGACTGGATCCAAAGCAAATCATTGAAATCAGAGATTTGATTAAAAGTCTGGGAAGAAAGCATACAGTAATCCTCAGTTCACATATTCTTTCGGAAGTCAGTGCAGTGTGCGATCATGTACTGATTATTGACAAAGGCAGACTGGTAGCCAGTGATTCCCCTGAAAATCTCAGTAAACTGATGGCAGGAGATAATTCTTTGGAACTTACGATCAAAGGCAGGGAGGAAGATATCCGAAAGGCATTTGATATGATAGAGAACATCCAGGAGGTGATTTATCATGATTCCCTGGTAAAAGATTCCTTTGATGTTACTGTTAAGGTGTCGGGAGAGCAGGATATGAGGGAGAATATATTCTTTGCTCTGGCAGAGATGAAGTGCCCGATTCTGAAAATGCAGTCCGGCAATATGAGTCTGGAAGAGGTATTCCTGAAATTGACCGATGATGCCAAGAAAGACAGAGCAGCAGAAATAGATTCTGAATTGTTCGAAGTGGATGAAAATACTCAGGAATATAGTGAGGAAGAAGTGGAACAAGAGGAAGGAGAATAGAAAATTATGCTGGCGGTTTATAAAAAAGAGTTGAGAAGTTATCTTACTTCCATGGTAGGATATGTGTTTATTGCTTTTATTTTATTGATTTTGGGCATTTATTTTACTGCATATAATCTACAATATGCGAGCCCTGATTTTGGGGTTACATTAAGTTCTGTGACCTTTTTATTCTTAATCATTACTCCGGTATTGACAATGAGAATTTTGGCGGAAGAAAAGAAAAACAGAACAGATCAGCTTTTGCTTACGGCTCCGGTGCCGGTCTGGAAAGTGGTAGTTGGGAAATATCTCAGTATGGTTACTATTTATCTGATTCCTATTGCTATTGCCAGTCTGTATCCTTTGATTATGGGGAAATATGGAACAGTATCTTATACTATGGCATATACAGCGGTTCTTGGTTTTTTCTTCTTAGGATGTGCACAGATTGCTGTGGGATTATTTCTGTCTTCTGTGACAGAAAGTCAGATTATTGCGGCGGTCCTTACTTTTGGAGCGTTGTTCTGTAGTTTTGTTATGGATGGAATTTCCAGTTTCTTTTCGGATACGGCTCTTACCTCCATGCTGACTGTTTTAATTATTGTGGTTTTATTGGCCATGGTGATTTATCAGATGACAAAAGATGTCATATTATCCTCTGTGGTGGGAGTTGCCATGGGTGCAGTGGTAGTTATCCTTTATTTTGTAAAGTCTTCACTTTTTTCAGGGTTGATTCAGAAGGTATTAGATTTGTTTGCAATCGTAAATCACTTTGATAATTTTGTGGGCGGTATTTTAGACGTAACAGGTATTGTATATATGTTTTCTGTTATTTGCATTTTTGTTTTCCTGACAATTCAGTGTATACAAAAACGCCGTTGGAGTTGAGGATTTATGGGAAAAGAAAGGATTGCAGATATGAAGAAAATTAATTTAAAAGATAAAATAAATGTCAAGAAAATAATGGAAGACAGTAAGGAAAAAAGAAGAAAAAATAAAAAGGTATTAAGGCATGGTTCTTACAGCATGGCTGTTACGGGGATTGTGATTGCCAGTGTCGTAGTATTAAATCTGGTGGTGCAGGAACTCCCTTCCAAATTCCGGGAAATTGATTTAAGCAGTCAGAAACTTTATACCATTGGAGAACAGACGGAGAAGATGCTGAAAAAACTGGACAAAGATGTACAGATATATTTTGTAGCTCAGGACGGAACAGAGAGCAGTGATATCGAGAAGCTTTTGGAAAGATATGAGGAGGGAAGTAAGCATGTTCAGGTAGAACAGAAAGATCCGGCTGTGAACCCTACATTTGTATCGCAATATACGTCGGATAACATTAGTAACAATAGTGTGATTGTTGTTTGCGGAGATAAGAGCAAAGTTATAGATTATACAGATATGTATGAAACAACCATTAACTATAGTACCTATTCTCAGCAGGTAACGGGGTTTGACGGTGAAGGTCAGTTGACCAGTGCTCTCAATTATGTAGTTTCAGAAGATATGCCGGTATTGTATACCTTAGAGGGGCATGAAGAAGCTTCTATGAGTGAAACAATGAAAGAGACTATACAAAAAGCCAATATTGATATTCAGTCCTTGAATCTTCTGACAGAAGAAGCTGTGCCGGAAGATACAGAATGTCTTTTTATTTTTGCACCGGCAAAAGATTTAAGTGAGGATGAGGCTGATAAAGTAATTTCGTATCTTGAAAATGGTGGAAAAGCGTTTATTGTTTCAAATTATACAGACGAGGATATGAGTAATTTTAACAGAGTTCTGGAAAATTACGGTGTTCGACCTGTAAATGGAATTGTTTTTGAAGGGGACTCCGATCACTTTGTGTCTCAAAACCCGTATTACCTCCTTCCAAATATTGAAAATAATGAAATTACCTCACAATTATCCTCCCAAAGCCGTTATGTGCTTGCTGCAATGGCACAGGGAATCAGTCAGATTGAAAATGTGAGAGATAGTTTGGAAATCAGCAGTATCCTCAGTACAACAGATAGTTCATACTCAAAAACCGATTCAGAGAATATGGAAACAATGGAAAAGGAAGAAGGAGATATTCAGGGACCATTTGATTTAGGCGTCATGATTACAGAAAAAGTGGACGATGAAAAGGAAACCCAGATTGTTTATTTCTCATCACAGTCACTTTTTGACGATTCAGCAAATGCAATGGTTTCCGGTACCAACTATGAATTATTATCTGCTTCTCTTGGATGGATGTGCAATACAGACGAAACAAATACGGTTTCCATACCAAGTAAATCTTATGACAATACCAGTCTTGTGATTCCGGCTGCCGATGCAAATTTCTGGAGCATTTTTGTAACAGCAGTGTTGCCTTTATGTGTACTGGCTCTTGGATTTACAATATGGATGAAGAGGAGAAAACAATAATATGAACAAAAATAAAAGGGGTCTGATTGTTGCTTTTTTCATACTGTTTCTTTTGCTGGGCATTTATTTTCTTTTGAAATCTTTAAATCTGAAAGAAGAGACAGAGACGGAAGATGCATCAAAAAAAGTGTTTGAAATCAATGCAGAGGATATTTCAGAGATACAGATTACCTATGGCGAAAATCAATATACAATTTCCCATGAAGATGATAAATGGAGCTACAAGGAAGACGGGCAGTTTCCTCTCAGTGAAGCAGCAGTTTTGGATATGGTGTCAGGAGTTACATCTGTAGAAACTTCCAGAGTAATTGATAATCCGGGTGAATCCGGCGAATATGGATTGGATGCTCCTTCTGTTCAGGTTCGAGTAACAGATACAGAGGGGGAAGAATCTTTGCTGAAGTTTGGAAATGACAACACGTCTTTAGGAAGCAGTTACATGAAAAAAGACGAAGAGAAAGCGGTATATTTGGTAGATTCATCAGTGAAACAAAAGTTCTGTATGGATATTAGTGAATTTGCAGAGAAAGAAGAGATTCCTTCAATTTCTTCGTCAACAATCCAAAAGGTAGAAATCTCACAAGCGGAACAAAAGAAAATCATGGAAAAAGACGAAAGTAGTGAGACAGGATGGAATTATAAAGTATTGGATAATGGAAAAGAAAGTCTTTCTGTGGCGGCAGACAGTTCCAAGGTAAATAGCTTTATGAGTAATTATACCGGCCTTGCCTGGGTAGATTTTGTTTCCTATGAATCAGGAGATTTATCAAAATATGGTTTGGATACTCCAATAACAATTACCATAGACTATCAGGTGACAGAATCAGAAGAAACAACCGATCAGCAGGCAATATTTTATATAGGAAATCAGGATGAGAGTGGTAATTACTATGCCATGTTAAAAGAGGGAAAAAATATATATACGCTATCAGCTTCTGCTGTTAATTTAATGATAACATTAGAAGAAAATAGTTTGGTAAGTTCTCTTGTGGCTGATTATTCTTTTGCAGATTTCGATAAAGTTACTTTTGTCAGAAATGGTGAGACATATGTGGCATCAAAGAAGACAGAAGATACAGAGGAAGGAGAAGAACAAAAATATTATTTAAACGATAAAGAAATTGATAAAACTCTTTATAATGATTTTTATTCAAAAGTAAGCAGCATGGAATGGCAGACTAGAGAGTCACAGACAAAAACAGAAAATGGTTCTGCAGATATGACAATCACATTTGAAAAAGAAGGCGGGTTAAAAGTTACGGTGAATTATTACCCGTATGATTCTAATTTTTATTTAGTTACTGATTCAAAAGATAATAATGTGTTGGTAAATAAAATAAAAGTAAAAGACATGTTGGGATCATTTGATGCCATGGTAGAAGAGTGGAATCAATAAAATGTTTCACGTGAAACATTTTAGATAAGAAAAGGTTGGTGCGTTTATACACCAACCTTTTCTTTATAGATAAATATTTAAAATTTCTAAGAATTTGCCAGGAGTTTCTAATTGTGGCAAATGTTTGGAACGTTTTAACATACAAGATTCAATAGCTGGATTGCAGGAAATATAAGAGTTTGCAATTTTTTCAGAATCTGTTTCTCCTTCACAGTACAGTATGGTGATACTTTGGTTGATTTCTTTTAATGCATGTGTGATGTTATTATTTGTATAGCCGGCGACAAGGCTGGAAAGTAAAAATTTGGAGTTACTGAAACTTTTGTGGGCTGCTTCATAATAAGTATCGACCATCTCAGGAGTAACACTGAAAGGATTGTATAAGTATTTTTCCGTGAATAAAAGCTGTATGTTGCTTTGGCATGTCTTTATATTGTAAATTAAAGTTCCAAAAATAGGGAATTCCAAGATAAATTTGTATAATTTACTGCGTTTACTTGGAACTTTATTTAAGCTTGTCAGGGATGGAGGATTGATAAGTACAATCTTACCAATGTAGTCAGCATCCGTGTAACTTGCTAATACAGTGAAAGAGCCTGAATATCCACTGGCTACAATATCAACTTTTTCTCCAATGATATTTTTAATAAAATCAGTGATGAGCTGAACATACAAATAATTTGTGTAAGTGATCCTAGGTTTTTCGGAACGACCGCATCCTAATAAATCAATGGCATAAACGGTATGAGTTTCTGCTAATTCATCGATAACTTTATTCCATTCATATGCAGAACTATAAACAGTTAAGTCATGAATCAAAAGTACAGGAGAGCCATGCCCCTTCTTCTTATAATATACTTTGCCAAATCGCCAATTATAATAATTGTCCGCAGAGGATTTTAAAAGGTTTTTAAGGACAGCAGTTGCAAAAACTAAACGATTAATTACATATATGATACCGGTTGCTAAAGCAAAAAGTATACTTGTAGTTAATAATTTATGCTTGTTTTTTTCCATAATATGCGGAACCTCCTTATAAATAAAAGATACTTTTATTATAAAGCATTAAGAAAAATTATACAAGAAAAGAAATTATAAAGAATTTACAGAAGGTATTTAAATGTTTCACGTGAAACATTTTCTGTGTACTTATAAAAAACAAAAATCAATGTTTCACGTGAAACATTGCTATGGAAATAGATTTAGAAAGGTGCTATAATTGTTGTTGTACCAAAAATAGATTTTATTTTTATAAGGGGAAATTTAAGTGGGAAGAATTATTGCAATTGCAAACCAAAAGGGCGGGGTAGGAAAATCTACTACGGCCATCAATCTTTCTGCATGCTTGGCAGAACAGAACCAGAAGGTCTTGCTTATCGATATTGACCCCCAGGGAAATACGACCAGCGGAGTGGGTGTTGACAAAGATAATGCAGAAGCAACACTATATGAATTATTAGTGGGAGAATGTGAATTAAAGGATTGTATCATAGAAAATGTATATGAAAATCTTTCTTTGATTCCATCTAATGTAAACCTGGCGGGTGCTGAGATTGAATTAGTAGGAATAGAAGGCCGAGAATATCTGCTGAAGAATCAGATTGATACAATAAAAGAAAATTATGATTTTATTATTATGGATTGTCCGCCTTCTCTAAATATTTTGACCATTAATGCAATGACTACAGCAGATTCGATTTTAGTTCCGATTCAGTGTGAATACTATGCTTTGGAAGGTCTTACTCAGCTCATACATACTATAGAACTTGTGCAGGAAAGATTAAATCCGGAATTGGAGATCGAAGGTGTCGTATTTACTATGTATGATGCCAGAACGAATTTGTCACTCCAGGTAGTGGAAAATGTAAAGAGTAATTTAAATCAATCTATTTACAAAACAATTATACCGAGAAATGTCCGTCTGGCAGAGGCTCCAAGCTATGGTATGCCTATTAATTTATATGATACCAGATCAGCGGGGGCGGAAAGTTACAGGCTTTTAGCAGAAGAAGTTATGAATAGGGGGGATGAAGAATGACACCGAGAAAAGGTGGATTGGGACGAGGTTTAGATGCTATGATAAGTGAAACAGCTAAAAACCCCAGAACTTCCCCGAAAAAAACAAATTCACAGAAAATTATAAAACAGGAGCTTCAAGAAAAAAAGGAAGAAGGTACAGTTTTTACTGTAAAAATGACACAGATTGAACCGAATCGGAAGCAGCCGAGAAAGCAGTTTGATGAGGATGCACTTTTAGAACTGGCAGAATCAATCAAGCAATTTGGAGTTCTGCAGCCTTTGCTGGTTCAGAAAAAAGATGATTACTATGAAATCATTGCAGGGGAAAGAAGATGGAGAGCTTCTAAATTGGCAGGAATAAAAGAGGTTCCTGTGATTTTAAAAGATTTCTCAGAACAGGAAGCAGTAGAAATTTCTCTGATTGAAAATATTCAGAGAGAAAACTTGAATCCTATTGAAGAAGCGGCTGCTTTTAAGCGATTGATGGAAGAATTTCATTTAAAGCAGGATACTATTGCTGAAAGAGTGGCTAAGAGCCGTACTGCTGTTACGAATTCGATGCGCCTTTTGAAACTGGATGAGAGAGTACAGCAGATGTTAATTGATGAAATGCTTTCTACCGGACATGCCAGAGCACTTCTTGCTATTGATGATAAAGAAATGCAATACGGAGCTGCAGTAAAAGTATTTGATGAGAAACTCAGTGTAAGGGAAACGGAAAAGCTGGTAAAAGAGGTTCTGAATCCCAGGGAGAAGAAAGAAGAACCGGTGGATTCCGCTTTGGAACTGATATATCAGCAATTAGAGGAAAAAATTAAAGGGATCATTGGCTCTAAAGTGGCAATCCACAGAAAAAATAAGGATAAAGGAAAAATAGAAATAGAATATTATTCTCAGGATGAATTGGAACGCATTGTAGAACTATTAGAAAGTGTAAGATAAGGGGTTTAAGAATACTTATGAATAAATTTATACAGAGTCTTCAGTCCTACTCTGGTATATTATTACTTATGCTTTTGGTAGTTGTGGTTATACTATTAGTGTGCGTGTTTAATTTATCGTTAGGACTTAACAGGCTGAATCGAAAATATGCAATTTTCATGAAAGGCAAAGATGGTCAGTCTTTGGAAAAGTTATTTAAAAGAAAATTTGATTTAATTGAAAAACTGGAAGTTAATTCAGAGATCAATGCTGAAAACATAGCTAAGATGGAAAAAATGCAGGGACTTGCCTTGAATAAATACGGAATCGTAAAATACGATGCGTTTGAAGATATGGGCGGCAAGCTGAGTTTTGTACTGGCAATGCTGGATGCGAAAAACACAGGATTTTTGTTAAATGCAATTCATAGCAGGGAAAATTGTTTCTTGTATATTAAAGAGATTGTAAACGGTGAATCTTATGTGATGCTCAGTGAAGAAGAGATTGAAGCATTAAAGCAGGCTGTGAATTTCGGAATAGAGGAGAATGAGTTTGATATATTCAGCTAATAAAACAGTTTATAGTAAGAGAAGAAGGAGAAAATAACATGTTAGATATTAGATTTTTAAGAGAAAACCCGGAAGTGGTAAAACAGAATATCAGAAATAAATTTCAGGATAATAAGCTGCCTCTGGTAGATGAAGTGATTGAACTGGATAAGAGAAACCGTGAAATCAAGCAGGAAGTAGAAGCATTGAGAGCAGAGAGAAACAAAATCTCTAAGATGATCGGCGGACTCATGAAACAGGGCAAAAAAGAAGAGGCAGAAGAGGCAAAGAAAAAAGTAACAGCAAATGCAGAAACCGTAGAGCGATTATCTGCAGAAGAAAAAGAAGTAGAAGAAAAAATTAAAACAATCATGATGACTATCCCGAATATTATTGATCCGTCCGTGCCAATCGGCAAAGATGACAGTGAAAATGTGGAAGTACAGAAATATGGAGAGCCAGTGGTTCCTGATTTTGAAATTCCATATCATACAGATATTATGGAACGTTTTAATGGTATTGATCTGACAAGTGCAGGAAAAGTAGCAGGTAACGGTTTCTATTATCTTATGGGAGACATTGCAAGAATTCATTCTGCAGTTATTTCTTATGCAAGAGACTTTATGATTAATCGTGGATTTACTTATTGTATTCCTCCATTTATGATTCGAAGCAATGTTGTGACCGGTGTTATGAGTTTTGCGGAAATGGATGCGATGATGTATAAAATCGAAGGTGAAGATTTGTATCTGATTGGAACAAGTGAACACTCCATGATCGGTAAGTTTATTGACACCATTACACCGGAGGAAGAACTTCCAAAAACACTCACCAGCTATTCTCCTTGCTTCCGTAAAGAAAAAGGTGCTCACGGAATTGAAGAGAGAGGTGTATACAGAATTCATCAGTTTGAAAAGCAGGAAATGATCGTAGTATGTAAGCCAGAAGACAGCCCGATGTGGTTCGATAAATTATGGCAGAATACAGTGGATTTATTCCGCTCACTTGATATTCCGGTAAGAACTCTGGAATGCTGCTCAGGAGATTTGGCAGATTTGAAAGTGAAATCTGTAGATGTGGAAGCATGGTCTCCAAGACAGAAGAAATATTTTGAAGTAGGAAGCTGCTCAAATCTGGGAGATGCTCAGGCAAGAAGACTGGGAATCCGTGTAAGTGGTCCGGATGGAAAATATTTAGCACACACATTAAATAATACAGTAGTTGCTCCTCCGAGAATGTTAATTGCATTTTTGGAAAATAATTTACAGGCAGATGGTTCTGTTAAAATTCCAGAGGCATTAAGACCATATATGGGCGGTGTGGAAGCGATTATTCCGAGCAAATAGATGGAGGTGCATCATTGCACAGTTATTTAAAATCAATCGGTTTTTCCGGTATCGAAGATAAAAAACAGTTGGATGCTGTTTTGAAGGATGTCATTGAAAATTATGACGAAAAAATAGTTGTAGAAGACAGAACAGGTCATTTGTTTACAGAACTCTCTAAAATGTATGGATGTGATTTTGGAATCACTGTATGTGGGGAATATGATGAAGAAAACCATTTTGAAATGGAATATTATTTTCCGTATTTTCGTGGAACGGGAATTACCATGCAGGAAGAAGTGACCATTGAAAAACATGCGGGAAAAGAATCCTATGCGGGAGCTTGTGATGATATCCGTATTGGTGTGACAGTGATCTTTTATCTGCAAAATGCAGGAGAATATCTCACGCAGAGAAGCAGGGGAAATATTTCCGGTGGTGTTTATAATGTTACTTTATCAGGACTTGCAAAAAAAGGAACGATTTTACTACCGGTTATGCAGTTGGACGAAGAAGAACAACAAAGGAAAAATGATGCTGCTGACAGAGGGCGTCTGATTGCTGCGGCCAGAAACGGTGATGAGGAGGCTATGGAAAGCCTTACCATAGAAGATATGGATACCTATTCTATGATATCTCAGAGAGTCCAGAATGAAGATATTTACAGTATTGTAGACACATATTTTATTCCGTATGGTATGGAATGTGATCTGTATAATATCATGGGACAAATTTTAGAGGTCAATAAAGTGCATAATACCCATACAGGAGACGGCATCTATGAGATGCGGATTTTGTGCAACAACCTGGAAATGGATATCTGCATTAATGAAAATGATTTGTTAGGCATACCCCAGGCAGGGAGAAGGTTTAAAGGAATTGTATGGCTGCAAGGGTATGTAGAATTTGATTTTTAGATAAAGAAACAGGAAGACGGAGAATCTTAAATTCCGTCTTCCTGTTTTAGAAAAGGGGAAAAATGAAAGCAGAACTACGATTTGAAAAGAAAACTATGAGAATTGCTGATTTCGGAGAAAAAAGCAGTGTTCCTGACCTTATGGGAGGAATGATTCTTCAGAATGATCTTCAATTCCAATTGGGAGAAGAGGAAGAAATTTTTGAGGCATATGGAAGGAGAGAAACCTCTTATCCTTATAGACAGCGTCAGAATTACAGCCGAAAATGCACAGAAAAAGAAGTTTCTGTGGCAGTTTTGGAAAATGAATATCTTCTGGCAGTCTTTTTGCCGGAATACGGAGGAAGATTGTGGGAGCTTTGGGATAAAGAAAAGGGGGAAAATCTTCTTTACACAAACGATGTTCTCCGATGCAGTAATCTTGCCATCTGCAATGCATGGTTCAGCGGAGGAGTGGAATGGAACGTGAGCCTTATAGGACACACCCCATTTACAACCGAAAAAATGTATACTGCAAGGCTCAAGGATGAGCAGGGAAATCCTGTGCTTCGCATGTATGAATATGAGCGGGTGAGAGGGATTGAGTATCAGATGGATTTCTGGCTGGGAGAGCAGGATCGGTTTTTGAACTGCAGAATGAGAATCGTAAACAAAGGTACAGAAGTTGTTCCTATGTATTGGTGGAGCAATATGGCTGTTCCGGAATATAAAAATGGAAGAATTATCGTTCCGGCAGAATCTGCCTACACAAACCAGGGAGGTGTGGTATATAAAACAGATATTCCATATGTAAACGGTGTGGACGTGACCAGATATGAAAATATACCAGAGCAGATTGACTATTTCTTTAATATAAAAGAGGAAAACCCCAAATACATTGCAAATATTGATGAGAATGGATATGGTCTTCTTCAATGCTCTACTTCACGTTTAAGAGGGCGAAAAATGTTTTCCTGGGGACATCTTCAGGGCGGAGATCATTGGCAGGAATTCTTAACAGAGCAAGGCGGAAAATATCTGGAAATACAGGCAGGACTGGCAAAGACACAGTATGGCTGTCTTCCTATGCCGCCACATAGTGCATGGGAATGGCTGGAGCAGTACGGAAGCATTCAAATCCAAAAGGAAGAATGCGAGCGTGCTCACGAAGAACTGAGCAGGACTATCACCAAAAAGATATCTGAGCACATAAAGGCTGAGCATCTGGAAGAAAAACTTATTGCAACCAGGGGCATGGCTCATTCAAAAGGAATTCTTGTACAAGAGGGAAGCAGTTATGGTGCATTGGAAAAGATGATACGTCCGTTGTCTGAGCATCTTGAATATGCTATAGACGAAGAATTCCAGGATTGGAAGGAACTCTTAGAAAAGGGATATATGAGAAGAAGATCAGTTGAAGAAGGACCGGCAGGATTTGTTGCGGACAGAATATTCCTGGACTGTCTGAAGCGAGCAGCAGAAAGGGAAAATCAAAAAGATTGGCATGTACAATATCAAATGGGAATTTTATATTTGTATTCCTGGGAAGAAACCTGTAATGAAAGAGAATGTGTTACGGTAGATCAGATGCGTCTGGCTGAGCATGCTTTCATGAAATCCCTGGACTTTGCTGAAAATCCCTGGGCTTATCACGGTTTGGCATTCCTCTATTTTAGAGAAGGAAGAATCGAGGAAGCAGTTTCGATGATGAAAAAGGGAATGGAATGGAAGAGAGAAGATTTGTCTTATGTCAAAGCAGGACTGCAGCTTTTGCGTGAGGCAAAGGATTATGAAGGTTCTGTTCAGGTGATTTCCAAACTTCCTGAGAAGATTCGACATGATGAAAGAGTACAATTTGAATATTTGTATGCGGTGGGACACAAGGGAAATTGGAAAGAAGTGTGGCAGTATCTGGAAGAACACCCGGATTATTCAATGTATGATTTAAGGGAATGTGAAACAAGTATTACAGAACTGTGGAAGGATGCATATAAAGCGGTATTTGGAGAAGAAGCAAAAGAAGTTCCGTATCATTGGGATTATAATGCATCCACCTTTTCGGTTTAAATGATTTCGAAGCGGAGACGGATTGGCAGGTTTGTTTTCTGTTAGGAGGGGAATTGAGTTTCCGTAAGTTGTGATAAATAACAAGAAAGATTTGGACAAAACTGCGGAAACTCAAGAAATAAACTTGAAAAAAAGAAAAGAGTATAGTATTATAGATAGGTAAAAACTTGGGAAGAGGTTTTTACATTCATAAGATGTGTGGCATGTGTCTCGTTAATTAAATGGATATAACAGGGTCCTCCTAAGGGGGAACCTGAACTGAGAACTTTTGAAAAGTACTCAGGTGTCGATGGAAATTCGGTACTGAGAATTTTGATTAGAAAAGCCAAGTGCTGCAGAGGACGCAAATAGCATTTTCGCCGAAAAAAAATAACGGCTGAAAATAGAAAAAAATCGGTTAACGACTTCGAGGCAAAAAGGCACAAAAAGCCTTATTTTAAGCCAAAAATCGTATGTCGGCATAGCTCAGCTGGATAGAGCATTCGCCTCCTAAGGAAGGGGCTAGCCTGACGCCTTTGAACTATGGGAAAAAGAACTTGATAGTTCGAATCTGTCAAAGTAAGTGTTATATAGCTTGCCACCAAAGGCGAATGTATCGAGGAAAGTTGGATGGAGAAATTCATCCAGAAAGCATAAGTAATTGAATAACCGGCTACCGATCCGGAAGCTTGAAAAGTGGAAGAAAGCCCTATTTTAAGCCAAAAATCGGACATGTCTTCGTAGCTCAGCTGGATAGAGCACTCGCCTCCTAAGGTTGCGTTACAACGGCCACCTCAAAAAAAACTAAATAAGGGATTGCAGTTCGACTTTGATCGGGCTATAATCATATATCAGACACGTCCATATAGCTCAGCTGGATAGAGCACACGCCTCCTAAGCGTGGGGTCGGAGGTTCAAATCCTCTTATGGACGCCAGTGAACAACGCCGAAAGCCTTTGTTTTCAAGGGTTTTCGGCTTTTCTTATATAAAAAGCTACGAAAAAGCTCTTTCACTGTATGAGATAAAATTCTACTCCAAAATTTGATTTTTGACAACCCCTCCAGAATCGAACGGTTGTTATAAGACAAAATCGCCAGCTAATTTTTAGCAGAAAACGGGCTGTTCTTGCTAATGAAAATGCCCTTCCTGCTAATCAGCCCCAAAATCGTGCCAAAAATCCAGCTAATCAAAAAAGGCGGATGTTTTGAATACCATGCAGTTATAGCAGATAAAATTAAATATCGTTATGTACATAGAGCGTCTATTTGCCCCGCATTGGGGATGGATAGGCGCTCTTTTTTTATGCCCAAACCCATGGGCAAATACAAGAGATTGGAGGTGTTTTATTTGAGCAAGCCTGTTTATACCGCAGACAAGCCGAGCGACTGTCATTACTGCTACTTCTGGACGAATGGCAGAAAGGGCTGCCGTCTGGGTAGAAATAATTGCTACTACTTAATCTCTTTGCCGCCGAAACCCAAGTCGGAATGTGATGGCTGTCCCTATGGGCGAGATCACCCGTGCATTGGTTGGTGTACGAAGAAGGTTATGCGTGAAGTGGGGCTTCGTTGATATGGATGTGTATGAACAGGAATACCGCTTCTACTATTTTGCCCGATGTCCTTACGAAAAGACGGATACGACTTTCCGCAGCATTCCGCTGACAACAGAAAGTTTTCCGCAGAAAGAAGGTGGTGAAGCCGTGTGAGTTTTGATTATTTTTACGGTCAGCAATCCGATCTATTCACATTCTATCGAGTTCCGAAGGTGTTGTTCACGAACGAGAGGTTCTGGAATATTTCTGCCGATGCCAAGATGCTGTATGGCATTTTGCTTGACCGCATGAGCCTGTCTGCCAAGAATGGTTGGATAGATAAAAACGGTAGAGTGTATATCATTTTTACAATCGACGAAGCGAAGATGGCTCTGAACTGTGCTGAACAAAAGGCTATCAAGCTGCTCAGTGAACTTGAGAAGAAAGCAGGATTGATTGAACGTAAGCGCCAGGGTTTGGGAAAGCCCAACCTGATCTATGTGAAGAACTTTATCTCTGCTGTGGATTCACAACTCTTGAATTGTGAAAATCACAATTCTGGAACAATGGAAATCACAACTCAAGAACTTCCGAAATCACAATGTAATAATACTGATATTAAA
>NZ_CANTKB010000032.1 GCF_947654165.1 uncultured Blautia sp. | reverse complement strand
GGATTAAAATCTCCAGATATAATTACCATAAATTACAAGTGGTCAGTACACTAGATCAAGCAGTAGAAAATGTTTTGAAGCTGGTCTCTGACTATCAGGACAAGAGAAAGACAGATACTGTGATCAACCGAGTAGAATGTGCTGAGATTAGCAGAGAGAGCGAAGAACAGTGTGCAGTACTTTTGAAAAATGACGGGGCACTGCCTCTGCAGCAGAATGAAGATGTGGTGTTCATCGGTGAGTTTGCAGATCAGCCCCGGTATCAGGGGGGCGGATCTAGTCATATCAATGTGTCATCTGTAAAAGGGGCGGTAGAGAGAGCAGGCGAGTCAGGTTATTCCGTAAGATATGAGAGAGGTTACTGTACCCATGATGAAGGTGATATCAAGACGCTAAGAAAACGTGCTGTAGAAGTGGCTGAGCATTCCACAGCAGCAGTTATTTTTGCCGGGCAACCGGATTCGTATGAGACAGAAGGTTGTGATCGCGAGACTATGGAATTACCTGAAGCACAGAATGAACTGATCCGAGCCGTAGCTGCGATTCAGAAAAAAACAATTGTTGTGCTTCATGGCGGAGCTGCGATGGCGCTTCCGTGGCTTGATCAAGTATCTGCGGTTTTGTGTATGTATCTTGGAGGACAGGAAACTGGTGCTGCGGCGGTCTCACTTCTCTATGGAAGGGCAAATCCTTCCGGTAGACTGGCAGAAACATGGCCAAGGAAGATAGAGGATAACCCTTCATATCTTAATTTTCCAGGTGAAGACGGCATTGTTAAATATCAGGAGGGGATCTACATTGGATACCGGTATTATGACAGGAAGAAAATGGATGTGCTATTTCCTTTTGGATATGGCCTTTCCTATACATCATATGCATATAGTGATTTGAAGTTGGATAAAGAGTCTATGACGGATGACGAGGAACTGTCGGTATCCTGTAAGATAAAAAATATTGGAGACAGAAAAGGAAAAGAGACAGTTCAGCTCTATGTCAGAGATGAGTGTAGTAGTGTGGGAAGACCGGTGCGAGAACTGAAAGAATTTGCCAAGGTCGAGTTGAAACCAGGAGAAGAGACAATCGTAACATTTCACCTCGAAAAAAGGGCGTTCGCATATTATGAACCGAAGATACACGATTGGTTTGTGGAGAGCGGAAGATTTTATATCGAGATAGGGGCTTCGTCAAGAGACATACGGCTTTCTGCGCCGGTAGATATAGAAGGAACCAGAGAACTTCCAATCACATATACCTTTGATTCTACAGTTGGAGATTTGATGAAAACGCAAAAAGGACGAGCCATTATGCAAAGTTTGCTTAGCGGAGGCGCTTCCGAGAGTCAAAAAGCTGCCGAAGAAGATAATTTAAAGAATATGGGAGAAGGAAGCGAAAAAATGGTTCAGAATATGATGCAGGAGATGCCTTTGCGTTCAATCGTAACATTTGGCAGGATGACGATGGAAGAACTGAATAGCCTTATTAATATATTGAATAGTTAAAATGTAGCTTTATTAAAAAGTGAGGGACATTATAATGGCATATACATCGATACGACCGGGACAGATATGGTTAGATACAGAGGGAAAACCGATTCAGGCACATGGCTTTTCAGTTTTTCATAAGGATGGAATCTATTACTGGTATGGAGAAAATAAAGAAAAAACAAGAAGTGGAGGAAATATATGGCATTGGGGAGTTCGATGTTATATCTCTGAAGATTTATATAATTGGACAGATAAAGGGCTGATAATTCTGCCGGATACAGAGGACTTTGGTTCACCGCTACATCCCAATCGTTGTATGGACAGACCACATATTATTTTCTGTGAGAAAACAGGTAAGTATGTAGCATGGTTGAAGATCATGGGAGAGGGAAATAATCAGTGTATGTGTGTTATGCAGGCAGATGATTTTTTTGGTCCGTATGAGTTTGTACGTAAGTTTTATCAACCACTTCAAATGAACACGGGAGATTTTGATCTGCATGTAGAAGCAACTGGAAAAGCATATCTAATATTTGACCGTCCGCATTTTGAAATTGTAGTTGCAGACCTTGACGAAACTTACACAGGAGTAACCGGAAAATATTCAGTACACTGTCAAACGGATGGAACCGCATGTATAGGAAGAGAAGCTCCGGTATGTTTTACAAAAGGGAATATGCATTATCTGATTACATCGGGAACATCATGGTATTATCCAAATCCTTCAAGAATAGACTGTTTCTCCGATATTCATGGAGAATATACTAATCTTGGAAACCCATGCAGAGGAGAAGATGATTTTATCAGCTTTGGCGGACAATTTACGGATGTATTGAAAATACCCGATAAAGAACTCTATATTGCCTGCGCCGACAGATGGATTATTGATTTGGAGCTTTGCAGACAACGGGCGAAAAGCATGAAAAAATATGCCCAAATGATTCCTAAATCAGAACCGGATTATGAGCGAAAGTCTTCGTTTAAGCTTCCGGAAGAAGAAAAGATTTATGAAGATGAAACCCGCCTTTCAAGATATGTCTGGCTTCCTATAATCTGGGAAAACGATAATCCTATCATTCAATGGAAGGATGAGTGGACTCTGGAACAATTTAGATAAGCGAGGTTTTTTTATGGAAGTGTTAAAAAGATATTTTATTACATCACCTAGAGAATACAGAGAAGGCGAAGTGTTTCTGTTTCGGAAAAAGCTTTGTATTGTAAAAGAAGTGAAAAGAGCAGTGCTTTACAGCACTGCTCTGGGTGTTTATGAGATTGAAATCAATGGTCAAAAAGCCGGAAAACAGATGTTTGCTCCGGGCTTTACATATTATCCAAGGCGGGTTTTGTATCAGGAAGAAGATATAACTCATTTATTAAAAAAAGGCGGGAATACACTGAAGTTATATCTTGGGCAGGGCTGGTACTGCGGAAGGTTTCTCTGTGAAAATAAAACACAGATATATGGAGATATGCCAGCCATTTCCTGTATCCTTAAGATTGAGTATATGGATGGCAGTCGGGATGGATATTGTTCCGGCCCCGATATGGAAGAGCTTGAAAGTCCATACGAATATGCAGGAGAATATGATGGAGAAATCTATCACGCTGATATAGAAGAAACGGTGATCGGGAAAGCGGTAAAATATCAGAAAGAGATTCCGGCTGCTTTCGAGAAAACTGTCATGGAGGTACGTATTCAGGAAGAGATGCCAGTCAGACATGTTTGTTCCTGTGGTGATAAGGTGATTCTGGATTTCGGACAGAATTTTGCAGGAATTATAGAACTGAATCCGATTCAACTCAATGGATCATCTGTAACTATACGTCATGGCGAAATCCTGAATCCCGACGGCACACTCTATACAGAAAACCTGAGAAAAGCGAAAGCGCAGATTAAATATTATGCTGGTAAAGATAAGCGAATCTACAGACCACGTTTTACTTATATGGGATTTCGCTATGTAGAGATTACCGGCTCCGCCTATGTTCCCGGTCTGATAAAAGCTTATGCAGTCTATACGGATATGAAAAGAACAGGATACTTTAGCTGTGGAAATCCGCTTGTGCAAAAACTTTATGAGAATCAGTTGTGGGGGCAAAAATCAAATTATGTGGAAATACCAACAGATTGTCCACAACGAGATGAAAGAATGGGATATACAGGAGATGGACATGTTTTTGCTCTAACAGGAGCCTATAATTATGATACGGAGAAGTTCTGGGAGAAATTCTTGCAGGATATGCGGCTGGGACAGCTTGATGATCCAGATCATTATATTGGTGCAACAGTTCCGGCAGATCATCCGGCTGGAATTGGAATGATTAATATGCTAGGCTGGGGGAATGCAGTGACTATTATTCCGGAACTCCTGTATCTGCATTACGGAAACAGAAAGATACTGGATGAGATGTATGAGAGCATGAAAATGTTTGTGGATACCGAATTATCCAAGATGGGTGAAGAAATGCTATGGTTTTCTCCGAATTTGGGAGATTGGCTTGCTCCGGGAAAAGATATGCGATGGCAGGCTGTCCATAATGGCCCCATATCAAATTCATTCATTGTACATGATTTGAAGGTGCTGGCAGAAACAGCGGAAAAATTTGGAAATCAGAAGGATGCTATGTACTATTCAGAAAAAATGCGGCAGGTAAGGGAAGCATATCTCAAGAAATATGTATCGGATGATGGAATTGTGGCAGGTGATTATCAATCTGCATACATCATGGCACTGCACTTTGTCATTCAGGAGGGAGAACTGCGGAAAAAGGTTCTTAGGAAATATGTGGAAAATGTCCGTGCAAATGGAATGGAAACCGGATTTTTTGCCACAGAACATTTCCTACCGCTGTTGGCAGAAGCCGGTGCGTGTGAACTTGCCTATGATATGCTTTTTCAGGAGGAATGTCCGGGATGGATGTACCAGATTAAAATGGGAGCTACGACAACATGGGAGCGATGGGATGCACTACGCCCAGATGGTACAGTCAATGAAGATGAAGTACCGACATCCGGTGACAACATGGTGTCCTTCAATCACTATACATTTGGAAGCGTTGGAGAGTTTTATTATGAATATATTCTCGGAATAAAACCTTTGCAACCTGGGTTCCAGAAGATTCGTCTTCAGCCTGTTGTTGATAGGCGCTTGGGTTATGCGGAAGGATATTATAAAAGCAAAAGCGGAATGATTCGATCTGCATGGTTTTATGAGAATGAACGAATTCGTTTTTCATTTGAAACCCCTGTAGAGGCTGAAATCATTCTTCCTGATGGAACTATTCATCGTGTAAAGGCAGGAAACTATATGTATGAAATAATAATGTGAGTACTGTATAAGAGGTGAGAATATGGACTATTACTGCAATCCGATTAATGTAAATTATCGTTATCAGTTTACGATAGACCGTAGAAAAGGTAACAGTATTGAGATATCAAGGGAGGCTGCAGATCCTTCTATGATTTTTTATAAGGGAAAGTATTATATATGTGCCTCCATGACACTGGGGGTATGGGTATCAGAGGATATGGCACATTGGGAGAATTACCCTCTTCCGGATAATCTACCATTGTATGATTATGCTCCGGATATACGTGTGCTGGGAGATTATGTCTACTTCTGTGCGTCGAGACGAGGAAAAATATGTGACTATTATCGGACTAAGGATATTATAAACGGCCCTTATGAAAAGGTAGAAGGTACATTTGATTTCTGGGATCCTCATCTTTTTCAAGATGAGGACGGAAAAATATATTTTTACTGGGGCTGTTCTAATATAACCCCTGTATGGGGAATAGAGTTGAATCAGGGGGATATGAAACCTCTTGGAAGAAAAAAAATATTAATCGGTGGAAATGCAAAAGAAAACGGATATGAACGACCGGGTGAAGATCATTCGATTCGGCCCATAGAAGGAGAAGAACTACAACAGGTTTTCAGAAAATTTCTGGAAACACAGAATATGGAAGAGACTGATCTGGCAGAGGAAACTGCGGAACAAATCAGAGGGCTGCTTAGTAATCAGCCTTATATTGAAGGTCCGTGGATGACAAAACACAATGGAAAATACTATCTTCAATATGCATGCCCGGGTGCAGAATATAATGTGTATGCAGATGGTGTCTATGTGTCTGACAGTCCTCTTGGTCCATTTTTTCAGGCTGAAAACAATCCTTTTTCCTATAAACCGGGAGGGTTTATCCCGGGTGCAGGGCATGGCTCTACAATGGAAGATGCTTATGGGAATCTGTGGCACACATCAACAATGCGGATCAGCATGAACCAGAGTTTTGAACGGCGTGTTGGAATCTGGCCGGCAGGGTTTGACAGTGATGGAGAGCTATTCTGCAACCAGAATTATGGGGATTGGCCGAGAAGCGTGGAACAGGCAAAGATGGATCCATGGGCGGATCCTGCATGGTATCTGCTGAGCTATGGTAAGGACGTGAAAGCTTCTTCTTTTGAGGTCGGGAAAGGGCCGGAAAAGGCAGTGGACGAGAATATACAGACATGGTGGCGTGCGGGTTCGGAAAATCCGGGAGAATGGCTGCAGATAGATTTAGGGGAAAAATGTGATGTACATGCTGTGCAGGTTAATTTTGCCGATGACAAGATGGATATTCCGATTTCGGGAAAGATGCATCCCGGAGTTCAGCCTAGATATATTGAAGAAAAAGATATGCGGACCAGGTGGGTGCTGGAAGGTTCTGAAGACGGAAACAGATATTTTGTACTGGAAGATAAGGCTTCAGCTGAAACAGATCTAACCCATGACCTGCTCATATGGGAAGAGGGGAAAAAACTGCGTTTCCTGAAACTAACTATTCTTGAAATCCCTTATAGACAGAAACCATGCGTTTCTGGACTTCGTGTTTTTGGGATTGGAAATGGTAATAAGCCTTTGCAGCCGGATTATGAGGTATATATGGAAACAGATTTGGATATGACAGTGAAGATAAAATCATCGGATGCCACAGGATACAATATTTTGTGGGGGTACAGACCAGATAAACTATACCACAGTTATCAGACTTTTAAAAAGGAGCAGCGAATTGGCGCGCTGGTAAAAGAACAGGATATATGGGTAAGAGTAGACAGTTTCAATGAGTGCGGGATTACCTGTGGAAAATTGGTAAAGGTCAGATAATTTCTACGAAAAATGGAGGTTGGGTAAATGGATAGAAAAAATAATTTCTGTAGTGGATGGCAGTTCCATCCTGGAGAGTTTTCAAAACCGGTGCCTAAGATTACAGCAAAGACGGGAACTTGTGGAGGTGCAAGCAACCTGACAGAAGAAGAGGGGTTTGTCTACCGGCTGCATCCTTATATGGCAGCAAAAATGCGGATAGAAAACGGAAACGGTCTTTATAATGTGGCAAAACAACTGGAAGGAAAGTGGAAAGAAGTTGAACTTCCTCATGATTGGAGTACAGAACAAAATTTTGTCGGTCCGGAAGAATGGGAGGATAAAACGGAGGCTGTTGAAGCAGGGTATCTGTTGCCTGAAACTGGATATTACCGTAAGCGGTTCCGTATTCCAGCAGACAGCTTGGGAAAGAGGATCATAGTGGAATTTGAAGGGATTACCCGTGATAGTACGATATGGGTAAACGGTTGCTATATCAATTCCCATCTTTCCGGATATACCGGATTTGCGTGTGATATTACTGAATATATTTTTTACGGGGATGAAGGAGAAAATGTAATTCTTGTGAAAGCGGATAACAGTCTCAGAGAGGGATGGTGGGCAGAAGGAGCTGGTATTTGCCGCCCGGTCTGGCTGTATCAACTTTCTCCGATTCATACAGCACGCCATGGAGTTTTTGTTTATTGCAAAAACATCAGTGACAAACATGCCGAGATTCACGTTGAGACAGAAGTATGTAATGATTCAGTACAGTTGTCGGAGAGTTTGGGAAAAGAAGCAGAAGAAATTCTCGTAAAGACGCAGATATTATCTCCCGAGGGAGTCCCTATTGCCTGCAAAGAAGAAATGTTATGTGTACCAGTTTTTAAATGCCGTAACACAAAATCTGTAATGAAGATATATGACATCCGCCGCTGGGATCTTAATACACCGGTATTGTACTCTGTTGTGACAGAAATTATCAAAAATGGAAAGATAATTGACAGGGTAAATACATCTTTCGGAATTCGTGATGTTCGCTATACCTCGGAGGGGCTGATGCTCAATGGACGAATTATCGAGATCAAAGGTGTCTGTGTCCATCAGGACTTTGCCGGCGTGGGGAATGCATTGACACCGGACATTATCCGTTATCGTCTCGCTAGGATCAAGAGTATGGGTGCTAACGCCTATCGCTGTGCGCACCATCCCGCTGATGAGGAACTACTTCGTGCCTGTGATGAAATGGGAATTCTGGTGCTCAATGAAAACAGAAGATTTGAGATGACAAAAGATAGCAGAGAGGACTTGGAAGAACTCATTAAAGGAAGTCGAAATCACCCTTGTATTTTTATGTGGTCTTTGGAGAACGAGGAACTTATGCCTACGCTTCCAAATGGAAAACGTCTGCTGAAAACATTGGTAGATTATGTACATAAATTAGATCCTACTCGCCAGTGCACTGTGGCAGGTCATTATGCCTGCAGGGATGAAGAGTACGTAAAAATTCCAGATGTGGCAGGCTTCAATTATGATATGGATGATGCAAAAGCCATGCGGGATGCAATCCCTGGACTGTTGACCATTGCTAGTGAAGATGGCAGTTTTGTTTCTACAAGAGGAACTTATGCAGACAACAAAGAAAAAGGCCTTTGTGATTGTTATGACAGCGGAAGCTATATGATAAAACTTATGATTGAGCAGATGGGATTAAAAGAGCTTCCTGTAGGAACATTGGGTGGAGCTTCATCTCCAAACAATCTTGCTTATTCCTGGAATCATTATGTAAAACAGGCGACGTTTCTCGGAGGAATATTTGTGTGGTCAGCGTTCGATTACAGGGGGGAAAGTTTTCCCTGGAATTGGCCAGCAGTACAGAGTGGTTATGGAGCAATGGATATCTGCGGATTTCAAAAGGATGCATATTACTATTGGAAAAGTGTTTGGACTGACGAACCGCAGATTCATCTCTTGCCGCACTGGAACTGGGATGAGGGTCTAGAAGTACAGGTTGATGTATACACCAATTGCGATGAGGCTGAACTGATATTAAACGGGCATTCCCTTGGAAGAAAGGATACTAAAAAAGGAATAATCGTATCCTGGAATGTAGAGTTTGAACCTGGCAGGCTGGAGGTAAAGGGGTATCGAAAGAATCAGGAGGTCGTCTGCGATAAAAAGATTACGGCAGGAAAACCTGTGGAAATACGGCTAGAGAAAATTTATGAGGGCAATAAAGAGATTTTGTACCGGGTAGAGGCAATAGATAAAAGCGGGAATATCTCTCCTCAGGCTGATATTCCATTTTCAGCTTATGCCAAAAATGGGAGAATTCTTGGAGTAGGAAACGGCAATCCGGCATCACATTTTAAGTTTTCTGGAAATAAGTGTATTACATTTTGTGGAATGGCATTGATTGTTGTAAGAAAAACAGTCGGTAACCAGGAACCTGAAGTTTATTTGGAAAAACTGTAATTGAACAAAATCGCTTTGATGTATGTTGACATTTATAATGAGATATTGTATAATTGCTAATATTGTTAGTGATTAAGGAGAATGAAATGGAATATCAAAAGATGGCCGAGGAACTTCTGGCAGTTCGTGCTGAGCAGCTAAAAGTTCCTGTAGACCAAAAATTGTCTAAATTAGTAAAAGGCGAACTGTTCGTTTTAAACTATTTGTCAACACATAATGGTGTAGCTTATCCTAAAGAATTAAGCAAGGAGATGGTTGTTAGTACAGCCCGAATTGCTGCAATATTAAATGCTATGGAGAAGAAGGAATGGATTACACGGGCTGAAGATGCACAGGATAATCGTCAAACAATTGTTACCCTGACCGAAGACGGATGTAAAGAGATAGAAATATACCGTAGAGAGGTTATTGATAGTGTGACTGAGATGTTAGAAATAATAGGACCGGATGATTCACGGGAATTATTAAGAATTCAGAAAAAAATAGTCAATAGCTGCTTCAAACGCAATTAAAACTACAGTTTTTAGCGACTGTAGTTTTTAAATGAATAATATGCTAACAATGTTAGCAAAAAAGGAGAATAATTATTATGAGTAAAATAGTACTTACAGAGAAAAAAAGGATGCTTATATTTGTTAATGTAGTAATTAGCTGTATTGCCTGCTCTATGCTTGCAACCGCTTTAAGTACGGCATTACCACCCATTGTACGTGATATGAATATTTCAGTCACAACGGGGCAGTGGCTTACCAGCGGATATTCTCTTATGATGGCAATCACAATGCCGCTTACCGCTTTTTTGGTAAACCGTTTTCCTACGAAACGGTTGTATTGTACTGCAATTATGATTTTCAGTATTGGACTTGTTATTTGCGCAGTAGCTCCTAGTTTTCCATTGATGATGACAGGAAGATTACTGCAGGCAGCAGGTAATGGGATGCTTACATCTATGGCACAGGTTATTACGCTCACTATCTTTCCGGCTGAGAAAAGGGGAACAGCTATGGGGTGGTATGGAATGTCAGTGGGTGCTGCACCAATTATTGCACCTACGATTGCAGGCATCATGGTTGACCTTGTTGGATGGAGGATGATTTTTATTGCATCTTTGGTTATCATGATTATTGCTTTTATTTATGCGATTATTGTTTTTGAAGATGTGTTGGATAATGTGAAGAAAAAGTTTGATGTAATATCTTTTGTTATGAGCGCTCTTGCATTTGGCGGTGTTACATTGGGAATTGGCAATATTGGAAGCTGTGGTTTCACAGACATTCAGGTTATTTTGCCTCTTATCATTGGTATTATCGGTTCGGGGCTGTTTGTTTATCGTCAGTTGCATATGGATGAGCCGTTCTTGGAACTGCGAACACTTTCTAACAAGGATTATGCAGTAAGTGTAATAGGCAGTATGCTATTATATTTCATTATGATGGGTTCATCTATTGTACTTCCGCTTTATGCCCAGCAAACATTAGGTCTTTCGGCAACTATATCGGCTCTTATGATGTTGCCTGGTTCTGCTCTCTCAGCAGTAATTAGTCCATATGCAGGAAAAATATATGACAAAATTGGAATAAGGTCTTTATTCATAAGTGGTTCTGTTGGTTTGACAATTAGTAATGCACTGATGATATTTATTAATGCGGATATGTCTGTATGGATTGCTGCCGTGATTAATATTGTGAGAAATGTTTCGATAACCTGTTTGATGATGCCACTTGTAACATGGGGAGCAAGTACAGTGGAAAAGGAGTTGACTGCACATGCTACGGCATTGCTTACATCTCTTCGTACGATTGCAGGGGCAATAGGCTCGGCTGTTTTTGTGGCAATTATGACAATGGTGGCAGATAATTCGCTCGAAAAATATGGAGCAAATGCTTCCATGCATGGAGTAAATATGACCTTTTTGGCAATGACGATTACAGGTATTATCTTGATTCTTTTAGCTTTATTGGGTACAAGCAGAAAGAGTGAAGTTAAAAAAGTATGAGAGAGGAACTCGAAACTTTCAGTTTATAGAAGAGATGAAATAGAAATAAGGTTAGGGGAAGAAGATGTAATGTCACAAAAAAATCATAAGATAATTGATGGGAAATTGCTCCAGACAGATAAAAAGTATTCCCATCTGAAATTAAAACAAAAAGACAAAATAGCAGAGTGGATGTATCTGGAAACCAAAGCTTATTATGAGAAAAACTATGTATTCCCTGACGATAAACATCTGGATGAGGTTGTATCGAAGGTTTATGACAGGATTGAAACGGCAGATATATGGATTCCTTATGGAGAGGTACTTCGTCATTACAGAAAAAAACGGTCTGACATCAATAAGCGTGTGAAACGGTCCTTCAATCAACACGAAGGAAGAGAACCGGATACCGTCTGTTTTATGAATATGTTGGTGTTAGAATATAAATAGTACAAAATAAACATGACCATTTTCAATAAATAGTATATGATAGTCATAGATCAAGGAGGAGAATGGTTATGGCAAAAGGTACAAAATATTCCCAACAGTTTAAAGAGGATGCGGTACAGTATCGCCTGGATCATCCGGAGCTGCCACTTCGCAAGGCTTCTGAGAATCTTGGAGTCAGCGAATCTGCACTGAAAAACTGGATGAAAGCAGCAAAGGAACATAAAGGCGAGGTTCCTACTCGTGGTTCGGGAAATTATGCAAGTGAGGAAGCAAAAGAGATTGCCAGATTGCAGCGTGAATTACGAGATACGAAGGATGCTCTTGAAGTGTTAAAAAAAGCAATCGGTATTCTGGGAAACTGACAAAAGCTCTTTACACAGCTACTTCTGAGTACGTGAAAGAAATCAAATCCCTGCCCGTGAAACGTCAGGTTTCTGTCAGCGGAATACTGAAAAAATTAGGCGTTTCACGTTCGGGTTACAATGCATGGAAGAAACGGGTTCCTTCGGACACGTCTGTTCGCCGTGCAGTTTTAAAAGAAAAAATTCAAAAGATCTACGAGGAATCCCATCAAAACTACGGTGCTCCTAAAATTACTGCAGAATTGCGAAAATCCGGGGAGTATGTTTCCGAAAAAACAGTTGGAAATTATATGCGTCAAATGGGAATTAAAGCCCATTGGGTGAAACCATATATCCAGACAACCATAGATTCTGATTTCAGCCAGAAACTCAAAAATATCCTCAACGAGGAATTCAATCCCACTCATCCAGATGCTGTCTGGTGTTCAGATATCACTTATATTTGGACATTTGAAGGCTTTGTGTATCTTACCAGTGTGATGGATCTGTATTCAAGAAAAATCATTTCCTGGGTGTTGAGTGAGACGCTGGAGGCATCCCACGTAGTGGAATGTGTTGAAAAAGCAAAACGTGTCAGAAATGTTGAAAAACCGTTGATCTTCCACTGCGACAGAGGATGCCAGTACGTATCGGAAGCATTTCAAAAAGCAACCAAAGATATGATTCGCAGTTATTCAAAGAAAGCATATCCATGGGATAACGCCTGTATAGAATCTTTCCATGCACTTTTGAAGAGAGAATGGATCAATCGGTTTAAAATCTTTAATTATGCACATGCACATAAATTGATTTTTGAATACATCGAAACATTTTATAATACCGTACGCATTCACAGTCATTGTGGATATTTGTCTCCAAATGAATATGAGGAACAATATCTTGAAAACATCGAGGAGAATGCAGTAAAAATAGCAAGTTAAACTTCGCTCAGAACAGAGAAAATTGGTTACATTTAATTTGTACTTTTTCTTGACATAGGACCATGTGCATGATATATGATGATAAAGGCAATGTTCTTGCACTGGATAAGGAAAATGACAGTTACACCGGAACTACTTTTCCTGGTGGTCATGTTGAAAAAGATGAAATTTTTCAAGAATCCATTATCCGGGAAATCTGGGAAGAAACCGGACTTGAAATTCAAAATCCCCGGTTGTGTGGTGTGTATCATTGGACAAAGTGCGGAGTACATAACGTATTGTTTCTGTATAAGACAAATGAATTTGGTGGAAAGTTAAAAAGTTCAGATGAAGGGCAGGTTTACTGGATCTCTTTAGAAGAGTTTAAGCGAAAGGAATTAGCTACCGGTATGGAATACGTTCTGCAGATTCTGGAGTCACCGCAGATAAACGAGTGTTATATGCATCTGGAAAATGGGAAATACGTAGGAATTTTATATTAAATATGGCATGAGCCGGCAGGAAACTGCCGGCTTTTTCATGCAAAAAACAGGGAGGGATTATGTGAAAAGATTAGAAAAAGTGTCGCTGGTGTTTTGTGTCATGATATTTCTGATATGTGGGAAGTATCTCCTGGACTATTGGATTGATTCATACGATAACCGGCAAAATTATATTCAGGTAGAAGAACTTGCATTTCCGGAAAAGGACGATAATAATGACGAAACAAATGAGTCAGATCAGAAAAGTGAAGATCTGCAAGAAGAGGTCTTTGATTATCAGGCATTATTGGAAGAAAATGCGGATTGTATCGGCTGGTTGTCCATTGACGATACAGATATCAGTTACCCGGTGGTACAGGGAGAAGATAATGAGTTTTATTTGCATCATGATTTTTATAAGAAAAATGCTATCTGTGGAGCAATATTTCTGGATTACCGAAATGATGTGAACAGGATGCAGGAACATCTAATTCTTTATGGGCATCAGATGAAAGATGGAAGTATGTTCAAGCAGCTCAATGGTTATAAGGAGAAATCATTTTATGAGGGACACAGAGAGATTACGCTATTTCTTGGTACACAAAAGTACCGATATGAAGTAGCCGCCGTATATGTGACCGATTTGGCAAAAAGCGGTGATTATTATAATTATGTTCATAAAGAAACACGAAAACAGCAAATGGAATATTTACTGCAGATGGCAGCTTATCAGCTCTATGAAACCGAGATCACGGTCAGGGAGAATGATGAGCTGCTTTCTTTATCTACCTGTGAGTATTCCAGTGCAAATGGCAGGCTGATCGTGCTTGCCAGAAGGACAGCAGAATAATTGGAGGAGGATGTATTTATGGCGATGAACAAAAACATGACAATGTCAGAAAGAGAAATCAGGGATTTTGCGCAGAGACAAATTGACCGGGCAGAACAGACAGGGCTTTCTTTTACAGAGGATATGAGAGAGCAGGTTATGAATTATGCTTCTATGATGGGAGAGGAATATTTGATCAGGAAACTGGTAAGAAGTCTTGCGGAAGCAGTACGATCATCAGATGCAGAGAAAGTAGGGGAACTTCTGGACGATGCCAGGGTGGAGATACAGAGTTTTCCGGACAGTTCCATAGGGATGGCAGAAATGAGAGGATATGGATATACAAACAATGATATGTATCCTCTCCGCAGACAGGAGGCATTGGAACTTCATCGTGTGGGAGAAAAGATTTTCTGTCTGCAGCCGGATGGTTCCATTGGAGAATATGCCAGCAGGGAGATGATCATGGAGCATGATGGTATTTACGGAATAGAGAAAACCGCATGGCAGCGTATGATGGAACAGGATGAAGAAATGGATGAATTTGATAATCTGCTTCCTCCAATGGTAGTGATTGGCAAGTATGAAGCCTTAAAAATGTATGATGCCGGCGAAACGGTTTATTTGATCACTACTTACAGTTATCCGATTGCAGTCAGAGAACGTCTGGAAATTGAAAGAGGAGCAGATCATTACCAGATGGAACGTGATGCACTGGAAAGAATGAAAGCTCTGGAAGTAAAGATGCAGGAGTATCCACAGATCACTTCTCTGAAAGAAGCAAAGCTGCTTCTGGGGAACCAGAATATGTATGGGATTTATCAGATTGAGGATGATACTCCTGGTCGGAACTACAAATTTATGAATTTTAGCTTTATAGAACGTCACGGATATCAGATTAATAAAGATGATTATAAAATGGTTTATGCTGACAGACTGTGGCAGGGAGATACGCTGGATTCCCTATATGAGAAATTTAATATTGCCCACCCGGAAGATTATACTGGTCATTCTTTATCAGTCAGTGATATCGTTGTCCTCAATGAAAATGGAACTGTAAAAGCGTATTTTGTAGACAGTATTAGTTTCCGTGAACTGCCGGACTTCCTGCATCTGGAGCAGGAACTGGTTATGGATGAAATTGCATATCAGATTGGAGACCAGTATTTTGCCATTCAGGTGGCAACGGAGGGATATGATTATTCCTTTTATGATAAAGAAATGAAACTGATGGATGGTGGGGTGTATAACGATCCAGATATTTCTATCCGGGAAGTGACTGACATCCTGCTGAAAGAGGTTGGATTGGATGGAGTAGAAAGAATACCCGTTGACTATGAAGAACTGAGGGAAAAATCAGAGCAGGTTGAGCAAGAAATATTACGTATTGCCAGGGAGCAGATGAAAGTTAGTGGAGAATATAAGCCATTAGCAAAAGTCGAGGAACTGGAAGAGGCAAACTACAATATGATTGATAATGTCATTAATAATACACCACCCAAAAAAGGACCTTATCTGGAGTATTATGCTGCAGAGTGTGACGAGTTTCACAATATGGCGAAATACTATAAAAGTACTGATCTGAACGAAATCATAGAACAGTATCAGAAGATTATTGATGATCCATCCCTCACTTATTTTGGAAATGGAATGGGATTTGTTTATCGAGATCCGGATGATAGTTATTACGATGAAGCAGAGGTAACGATTGTTTCTGGAAAATCTATCAGGGGGGATAATCTTGATAATGTAGCATTTATGGCAGCATTACCTGTGGTACGAGAGGCGTTAGAGACAGTAAGGGATGCATTTCCAGATTTTCGATATTATCCGCCAAAAGACATCAGAGAACAGCTTTTTCCGGAAAATATGAATGCAGATGAGCTGGCAGCGGCACTGAATACTCTGGCCGGTGATTTTGATTTTTATGATTATCAGGATCGTTTTAATCCGGAGGAGGATTTAGAGATCATCGCAGCGGAAATTCGTTGTGGAAATGCCCATCAGTATTTTTCGCACTTGAAAGATATTATGGATGAGGATTGCAACGAGTCCTTAAAAGCGGAAGTTCTGTTAGAAAAACTGAAATCATATCAGCTAGAAATACCGGAGAAAATGGAGCCGATTGTAGTGGTAAATTATTGTGAGGATAGTGAACTTAGTGGCAGAAAGTTTCAGAAGTTTGGGGAATTGGATAGAATAGTTGCAGATATGGATGCGGAACTATTCGCTAAAACAGATGGAAAAACAGGGTTGTCGGAAAAAACAGTGCAGATGTATTTTACAATTTATTATCCGGACGATAATAGGATGCACAAAATGCAGGAAAAAATCAGTATTGGAGAAGGTAATGGCGGTATTGTAAGCCAGCTGAAACTTCAGAATGAAAAGAAACTGACAGATGAAAGCTGGTTGAATTATAAGAGGGCAAAGGGTGAGGTTTCTTTTAAGGCATATATGGCTGACATTACTGATATGCAGGAGCATGTAATTCCTTATCTTCAGAGCTTCTGTAGTTTGGAGGAAAAGGCACCAGAAATAGTAGATGCAGTAGTGAAAGTAGATGGAACTGGAGAAAAGCGTATGCCGGAAAAACAGGTGTCTGATAAGGGGGCCCTAAAACAGGGCTCCCTTTCGGAAACAGAGAAATCGACTGAGAAGAAAAAAAAGATGTCTATTCATGAACGGCTACAAATCAATAAGGAGATTATTGCAAAAAAGCAGGGAAAAGAAAGTAAGGAGAAAGGGGTTGAGCTTATATAATTTTCTATAAATTATAGCGTCCGGTGTAAAACTGGACGCTTTTAGAACTATGAGATACGATATTTATATAATCTCATTGGTCAAGCATTATCACCGTACAATCTTCAGATTGTCTTGCGTTTTTTTAGATAAAGAATATCTTGTTAAGGTGGCGGATTGACAGAATGTATTAATATTTGTACAATTTAAGGTGCTAGATGATTATTTCATTCAAAGAAAAGAGGGAAACAAGTATGGAGATTTTGACCAGAGAGATATTAAATCAGACTGTAGGGGAAACTATAGACAAAACACGGGACAAGCTTTGCCTATTAGATGAAACTTTTCAGCAGGATGAAAAGGATTTGGATGAATTGACAAAACGGTACATGGAACTGAATTTACCAAAAAAGGAAAAAATGATTATAGAAGATTATATTGCATGTATGCAGACAGTGGATGCTCGTTATGCGGATATTTCGTATGTGGCAGGAATAGAGGATGCCATTTATATTCTGAAAAAGTTAGATTTGATAAAATGTACAAATTAATGAGTTTGAATTGATCTTTCTTCAATTTTTTTTATCTAAATACTCCATTTTAATGGAGTATTTAGATAAGTAGTATAGCTCTAATCTTTTCTCTGATTTATGGGTACAATGGATGTGAAATAGATCAGAGAAGAGGTGTAAATACTTGCGTACAGAAGAGTATATTTCGATGAGATTATCGGAATTATGTAGGAAACGTGGGTATTCCAAATATCGTCTTTCTCAGCTTACAGGAATGTCGCAAACAGCTTTGGGAAATATTTTAGCAGAGGAAAGTATACCGACAATACCTACGCTTGAAAAGATATGCGATGCATTTGGAATATCTTTAGCTCAATTCTTTGCTGGGGATAGTGGTCGCTTAGATTTGACTGAAGAGCAGAGCGAAATATTGGAGATATGGGATGGATTAGAAACAAAGGAAAGAGAGATTCTTTTATCCTTTATACGAAGCCTAAAGAAGTAAGAGCAGTTCAGAAAATTGTGAACTGTTCTTTTTTTATGGAGAAGAATAATATGAAGATTAGGAATATTTTGATTGCCTTAACGATGGTTGTTGCATGTTGTGGATGTGGTGTTGTAAGAGCAGAAAATCATGAAATGAATGACAATGAATTTGTATTACCTCAGGTAGAGTCGGTTATAGATTCTGAAGAATGCTGTATATGCGGAGAAAATGAAAGAAGTCTGATGCCATATTATCGAAAATCGGGGATGATTGGATTGGTCTGTCTTAATACAATGGAGATATCTTCACTGGATACAAGGCACTACTCAGATGATGGAACACAAATTATTTCGGGTGCAGGTCTTAGCATCACAACATCTTCGCATGGGGAAGATGAATGCAGTTTTCATGTGTCCGGGATGCCGGACAGAGGTATATTAGAAGGTAAAGTGTACTACGGTGAAAAATGTGAACCGGACTTTGATGTTATTAAATCATTTTTATGCCAGGCTTGTCTGGATACAGTGCTGAAAATGTATCAGGATGAAATGAAATGGGGTAGCGATAATAGCCGATTTCCAGAAGTCTGTCTTGTGGATTTTAAGACAAATGAACTTTATACATTGGGAAAAACTCATGTGGGATATTGGATAAGAGATTATTGGGTACATATTGATCACGAGGATGAGTATAGTGATGTAATGGTTATTTATGCTCCCCAAAATAGACTAGATTTAGTATCACAGGAATAAAAAGAAGGTGTCATAGTGAAGAAAACAAAAGATGTGGTTTCAGAAGAACGAAAGTTTTTAAGGTTATGTGGAGAGGAATATAAGAAAAAAATAAAAAAGCAGACTTCCATGTCATTAAAGGATTTTCAAAAAATATCCTATTTGATAAATACGTTGGGGTTTAGCAATTACTATTTGTATTTCTGTATGGATCTGTTTCCAGATTTATTATGTGATTCAAGTGATATTAGCGAAGTAAATGATTGGAATGAAGAATATGATATGCAATCGTCCGAGTATGGTATTTTAGATATGATGGTGGAGGAATGCGATATGTGGTTAGAAGAATTTTGTAATCAGATGCCATTGGAAAGGCAGAAGGAAAAATATAGGTTGCTATTTGAAATTGAGGGCGATTAAGAATTATGAAGAGAGTTAAAAACACTCAATCATTTCTGGTGGGGCTTTAACTCTCTTAAATGATTATCAATTATAATTCCGGATGCATCTGTGTTGATTCTTCTCTGTTGGTGTTAGTCTGGATATGGGAAGATAATAAATAGTCGAAATTTTCCTGAATAATCTGTAAAGTATATTTGCGTTTTTGCAAATCCTGTTTTTCATGGAAAACTGTGGAACGCTCGTTTTCAAGATTTGAGATTTTGGAGCGTTGCCGTTCTTTTGATGGCAGCTTTGTAATGCCCAGTTCTTGTAACTTTTGTTTCAGAGTATCATGCAGTTGATATTCTGATTGATGTTTGGATTTATAGGATTTGGGATTTGAAGCTTTTTTCCCATCCTCAATGACTTTTCTACAAATACGATAGCTGTCACAATGCTTTTGTATCACTTCCTGTTTGGTGATTTCTGCGTCGAGTTCTGCAAGCTTATGATCTGACGCAAGGAGGGCGTTTGAGACATCTTCCATATGTTGCTGAAAATCCTCATAGTTCAGAAGGTTATTTTCCGAAAGATAATTAAAAGTGCGTGCGGCTTCTTTTAAATTATTGAGTTTTGCCCAGCGGTCAAAACCGACACGGTTGCCTGTTACGACATATGAAGAAATTTCAACATACAGTCGAACTTCCCTAGATGCGTTCCGGGGCATTTTTACTTTGTGACGGTTTTTCTCAAGTCGGAGTAATACGTTTTCTTCGGTGTAGTAACTGCCGAGAGATTTCAGGTTTGTAAAGTTTGTTTGTTCCGGTGCACGGAAGGCCAGGTTCTTTCCTTGTCGGATTTCATATCCTGCCAGTTTCATTTTTTGAAGAAACTCATCATAGTTGATGGATGACCAGATGGCTTTATCTACAGCAACTTTTAATTTAGCTTTCCAGCTGTTTCCACGATGGTATTCCATATTCTCTTTATAGCTTTTCCCTTTTTCGCCAGTCGGCATACTGGTGACAAGATCATTTTCCTGACAAATGCGGTTGCTGATTCGGCAGATTTTATGATAACTGCGTTTGTTGGAAACATATTTATGATAGTCAACAAAGCTGGTTGCATTGAAAATGATATGGTTGTGAATGTGATTTTGATCAACGTGTGTGCTGATGACATATTCATATTTTCCTTTTAGCACTTGATCCGCAAATTTTTTGCCGAGCTTGTGGGCAGTTTCTGCATCAAGTTCACCAGGTTTGAAAGACTGAATCAGATGAAAAGCAAGATTGTTGCCTTTATCCATAATGTTCTTTTTACCAGATTCACGGGTAAGTGCAAATTCGATATCGGCGGATTCTGGGGAGCAGGCGAAACCGGAAACCAGCAATTTTTCTTCGGTCTTGTCCGGATTCATAATGTAATCCAACGCTTTTTTGTCTGTTACTTTAATGGGGAAGATTTTAATATATGCCATAGTTCATTCACCATCCTTTTCAGTTCTTCCATTTCATCTGAATATAAATCTCCTGTGGTATTGACTTTTTTTGCAATCTGGTTGATGTTCACACCAATCTTGTGCATCTCTTCATAGACTTGCTTAATCGGGGCGGTATCGGTGTTGATGATATAGCCGTCGATTGCCATCTTCCTAAGATAAGCTCCCATGTTCCTGGTTCTGGATAGTATCATCTTCTGACGGATAAGTTTCTTTTCTTCGGGGGTTACACAAAATAGAATCTGTACGGTTCTTTTTCTGTTTGCCATTTCAATTTTCTCCTTTTCTGCGTGTATGCTATTGGTTTGTTTTTGAGGTTTTCAATTTAGGGCAGGGTTCCCTAAATTGCTGGTTTTGCGGAAGTGTATATACACTTCCTGTCCTTGCTGTTTTACCGGCGGTAAAGCCGCCGGAAGAGTACCTCATGAAAAGAGATCCTATAAATAATCTACTGGGAGAAGAAAAAAGAGACATAAATTGATGGGTTTGATAAAGAGGTTTCATTTGCAAATAAAATAATATAAAATAATTGAAAAAATATTGTAACGAAATGAATTTTTCTCCGACTAACCTATGAAGAAAAGGAGGTGAGCAGTTCTGGATTACGAAAAACTATATCATTCATATTACCTGCAGGTGTATTCATATGTAATGACAATTATAAAGGATCAGGCATTGGCAGAAGAAATTACACAGAATACTTTTTTTAAAGCTATGACATCAAAGAAACAGTTCGAAGGCAGATCAAGTGAATTGTCTTGGCTGTGTGGTATTGCAAAGCATTTGGCAATGGATGAACATCGGAAAAATGCCAGACTTTCAGAATTAGATGAAACAGTGGCAGCACCGTCTGTTGATTTGGAAAAAGAAACAGAAGATAAAGATACAGCCCTTCAGATTCATCTTATTCTTCATGAACTGCAAGAACCCTATAAAGAAGTATTTCAGTTGAGAGTGTTTGGAGAATTATCCTTTTCACAAATTGGAATGATTTTTGGAAAGACTGAGAACTGGGCAAGAGTTACTTATCATAGGGCCAGAATAAAAATTCAAGAAAGGATGGGGAAAAATGAATAAGAATGATTTTAATGAATGTGATATCGTGCAGGATTTACTTCCACTTTATTATGATGATGCGTGCAGCTTAGTTAGCCGGGCGTTAGTGGAAGAACATTTGAAATCTTGTGAGAAGTGTAAGAGGACTTACGAAGAACTGAAAGATAGTACCATTGATACAATGATAAAAAAAGAGTCAACAGGTGTGTTGGAACGACATGCAAAAAAAGAAAGGAATGCTGCATATAAAGCAGGGATTGTGATTGCATTATTGTTAATGGTTCCTATTGTAATTACATTTTTTGTTACGATAAGCAGTGGTGGTAGTTTCGGAGTATTTTCTGTTTTAGTAGCATCTATGCTGCTTGTAGGAGCATTGACAGTTGTTCCACTTACATCTTCTCAAAACAAATTAGTGAAAAGTATTTTGATTGGAGTTTTTGCCTTATTATTGATTATGTTTTTTGTTGACCGCATGAATGGTGGTGGAGAGTTTATCTTGTGGTCAATACCAACAATCTTTGGATTGTCGATTGTACTATTTCCACTTGTGGTCAGCAATGTAACATTACCGGTAGTTTTGAATGATAAAAAATCATTAATTACGATGATCTGGGATACGATGTGGCTTTTCCTTACGATATTTGTAGTTTGTATTCATTCCGGAGATTTGGAAGGAATGCGAACAGGATTTATAGTTGCGATTGTTATGATGGTTGGTGTATGGCTCGTTTTCCTGACAGCAAGATATCTTAAAGTCAATGTATGGATCAAAGCGGGAATTATCACAAGTATTGTGTGTGTGTGGATAGCTTTTGCAAATGATGTTTGTGCGTTCCTTATTAAACATAAGAAGCAACTGACTATTTTATCTGCAAATTTTTCTGATTGGACCAATAACACCTGCGTGAATGCAAATGTTTTTGTGCTGACTTTGGTTATTGGTAGTGTTGTAAGTGCTTTGTTGATAATAGTCGGTTGCATAAATAGGAAATATAAAAAATAACTTTTGTAAGACTGGAGTGAAGATTACACTTATAAAAAAGGAAGCATATAGGAAATGTAGAAAATATTGCCTATATGCTTCCTTTTAACATTTCTCATTATATAATTTCGCATCAACATTTCTTTCAAGATTTTTCAAAAAGTCTCCCTGCGATATGACAGGGGATTTTACTTTATAACCTTTTCGTTTTAATACTCGGAATTTAAAGTCCAGCATTTCAAAAGGCACACATAATTTTTTTGCTGCATCAAAAAAGAATAAATCATCATTGAGAAGATCAAGAACACGTTCGTCAGGCAGTAGCAGTTCAGCTGCGAAAATATTAGCTTCGTATTCTTTATGATCTGTATTGTCAAATAAGGTTACTTCGTGAAAGGGGGCAGTAGCTGCATCGTCTGAATGTAAGATACAATGCCCTAGCTCGTGTGCCAGGACTACTTTTTGAAGTAGGTCTGGAAGGTCGCTGTTTATGGTGATATGTTTCATTCGTCGTGATATAAGGAAGAATCCTTTACAGCATCCTTCATAGATTCCCATAGGTCGCAACTTTACCGTGATTTTTAATTCCTTCGCCAGGCGAAAAGGATCGGTTTCATCATATTTTTTCTGCAGCTCTTTTAATGCATCTGCAATCATTTCGATGGTCAATCGAATTCACATCCTCCCTGTTTAAGAATAGATAGAATCATTCACTATCAGTATAATACATAAGCTGTCCTATAAAGAGGATAGCGGGAGGATTACTTAACAAGTGGAGAAGTAGAATCTGTTTTTTTTCTCCCGAAAGTTTCTTTAGCTGCTTTTTTACAATCCAGATAGGCTTCCATTACAGCCTGGAAATATTGATCTTTTGCTTCTTCGCTAATTGAGCCGCCAGCAAAAAGTGTTTGATTTTGTTTTAGCATTTCTTCCAGATTAAGAGAATCCTGTTTACTTGTCATCTGGCGCATTTCTTCAACATAGTCCATTCGGTCAAGTCCGTAGGTTGGGTCGTCGATGGAATCGTCTTTCAGATATTCAGTGGATACGTTCAATGCTTTTGCCAGTTTATAAAGCTGGGCAGATTGAGGAAATCGCTCTCCAGCTTCATAAGTAACAATAGTACGAAAGCCGATACCAGCTTTTTCTGCCAGCTGCTTTTGACTTAAACCAAGTTGTCCTCGATGTTCTTTTACTTTCTCCTTAAAGGGTTTCATGATGTGCCTCCATTCTAAGTTTGCTATTTCTTGCGAATAATATCTTGACAGTCGTGCTAATAGTTGCTAGAATACGAATTAGCAAGAAATAGCAATCAGTTGTAACTTTAAGCAAATTATAAAATGGATATAAGAAAAAGTCAATAATAAACTTGCTATAAGTTGCCAATATTAACGAGGTAGTGATGATATGGAACGTACAATACTTCATTCTGATATGAATTGTTTCTATGCAAGTGTAGAGATGCTGCATCATCCGGAATTGGAAGGAAAGCCATTAGCGGTAGGTGGAGATCCGGAGGCAAGACATGGAATTGTACTTACAGCAAATTATATTGCGAAGAAATCTGGAGTGAAAACAGGAATGGCATTATGGCAGGCAAAGCAGGTTTGCCCGGAAATCATTTTTGTACCACCGAGGATGGATTTATATTTACGATTTTCTAAAATGGCACAGGAGATTTACAGTGAGTATACAGATTTAAGAGAACCTTTTGGAATTGATGAAAGTTGGCTGGATGTCTCGGCAAGCAGTTCTATTAAAGGTGATGGAATAAAAATTGCAAATGAAATCAGTAAACGGATAAAACATGAACTTGGGGTTACTGTGAGTATTGGAGTTTCATGGAATAAGATATTTGCAAAACTTGGATCTGATTATAAAAAGCCCGATGCCATTACAGAATTTTCAAAAGAGAATTATAAAAACATGGCATGGAACCTTCCTGCAGGAGATTTAATTTATGTGGGTAGAAGTACAAACAGAAAACTTCAAACTTTAGGGATTAAGACAATCGGTGATCTTGCAAATACTGATCCATCCGTATTGGAAAATCATCTTGGAAAGATGGGAGTCGTTCTTTACACTTTCGCAAATGGCTGGGATGAAACGCCAGTTTGTGTGGAAGGATATCACGCTCCAATTAAATCAATCGGAAATAGTACAACAACTCCCAGAGACCTTGAGAACGATTTGGATGTAAAAATCATTTTGATGGCTTTATCGGAAAGCGTTGCTTCTCGATTACGTGAAAATGGATTTCAATGCAGAACAGTAGAAATATCAATTCGTGATAATGGATTATACCATTTTTCCAGGCAGTGCAAACTGGAACGGGCAACTAATATTACAGAAGAAATTGTTCAGATGGCATACCGATTATTTAAAGAAAATTATAATTGGGATCATCCCATCAGAAGCCTTGGAGTCAGGGGATGTGATCTGGTGTCGAACGATATGCCATATCAGTTAGATCTATTTGCAAATGAAGAAAAAAGAGAAAAGCTGCAGAAGATGGATCAGGTAGTGGACGAGATTCGTTCCAGATTTGGATATCAGAGTATTCAAAGAGCATTTGTCTATCAGGACAAGTTACTGGCACAGTTGAATGCCAGAGAGCATACGGTTCATCCCCAGGGATATTTCCATGGATAGGATTGGAGAGGTAAGGTGTATATGAATGACAGCTAAAGTATATGTTGATGTTCTAGCTGTGTTTAGCCGGGATGGTGAGTTGATTCCGAAGGCGTTTGTTTGGGAAGATGGACGACGGTATGATATTGATAAGATTTCAAAACCTGAAAGATGTGCCAGCCGAAAAGCAGGTGGAACAGGATATCGTTATACCTGTCAGGTAGGAGGAAAGATCTGCCATCTTACTTATGAAGAAAACTATAAGTGGTTTATGGAACGAAAATAAGTTATTCCAAAAGGATGCCCTAAAACAGGGCTCCCTTAAAACAGAGTTTATTCCCAATTTTTTAATAGAAAACATCAGCGGTCGGGGATTCATCCTTTCCCGTGAGAGCCGACTGCTTTTCATAAATCATACAGTTGCCGTTCAGCCAGAAGTGAAAACAATCCCACTGTGAACACTTCTGCGGGAGCTACATGATAAAGATGTTAAAACAGCAGTGATTGCTGAAAAGGACAAAATGATTGGTCTGGTTGCAGGAGCAGCCGGGAAGGAGGACAATTATGCAGATGATTCAGAATATTATTGGGGACATGGAAGCAGTATCAGAGGAAGCATACAAAAATACGGAGCTCTTACTTGAGCAATATACGAAGGTAATGTTCCGTATTGAAAAAAATATTATTGATATTGATTATGAATTATATGCAGAGGAAGGTAAACACTTAAAAGCAATGCTTTACGAATTGGTTGATTTTGATGCTACGGCAGAAAAACGTAGAATTCAGGATAAGCTGCTGAATAATGATTTGAATATGTGCCTTCTGGAAATTATGAGAGATTCACTTATTGCTTTGAGAGATTACCCAAAGAATGGACAGACTTATTATCGTCTTCTGAAATACAGATATTTTGAAGCCGGGAATACAAATGAAGATGTAATGCTGATGCTGGATGATATGCCAAGCACAACATATTATCGGAACCGGAAAAAAGCAATTCGCCTTTATGCAACAATGCTATGGGCTTTTACAAGACCTGAGAAAGTGGAAGCAAAAATGCAGGAGAAAAAATGGAAGAAGAATGGAAGAAAGGTGGAAGTGAACCAGCAGTAAATTGGCACTACATCGGCAGGTGAGTGGTATTACAATGGAAATAGGTACATGATAAAATTGATATGCTGAGAGAAGTAGTCCTTCGCAGACAAAAGTCTGCGGGGGATTTTTTTTCTCAAGTTTTTAGGCATCTGGCTGTGTCCGAAAGGGCATGGCCTTTTTTTATGCCCAAAAGGATCTGACACAGATTACAGAGAATCCTTTTGGTTCGGAGATGCCGGAAAGGAAGGCATATCATCATGCAGGCAAAAGGGTGGCACTATGCCAGATACCCATGACCTTCGATTTGTTGCAAATCAACCAAATCAACAAATCGGAGGAAAATATCATGGAAGAAAGAATATACACATTTTATGATAAATACCAGAAAGTAAGATATGAAAACGTAACGGCAGAAGAGTTGGAGTTCTTAAATAAGTCTTATAATAAGGACCGGTACCTGATGCATGATCAGTATATCAGACAGAATACTTGTCTGTTTTGTTCGCTGGAAACGGAAGAGGGTAGCTTTACGGATTACTTGGCAGATCGGAATTCAGATGTTGCGCAGCAAACTACAAGCGAGATATTTTTTAAACAGTTGTTTTCTGATCTGACAGAGAAAGAAAAAGCGGTAGTATATGAATGTCTTATTGTGGGAAGGAAGCTTGGAGAAGTCGCAGAAGATTTGAAAATTTGCTATCGCCAGGCAAGCAGGTATAAGGCCAGTGCTTTGGAAAAAATGATGAAACGGATGAAAGAAGCCGGATATACAACTTATGCGGAAGCAGAGAGAGAACTGTTGAATAACAATGGGTATGCGCCGACACAGATGGAGGCACAGAATACAATTCAGCGGAAGAGAATGGGTGCAGTGAGATTGCCATCGGATAGTGAGAAATTGAAATAGATAAAATGTAGAGAATAGCATTAATTAGATACAATATCTAGTTAATGCTATTTTGCAATTTTGATAAAACTAATTAGTCACATTATACAAATATAAATGTGACAAATAGTCACACAAAAGAAAGGGAGGAGGTGTATATATAATTACGAGGTGATTTATATGGATATAGAGCAGTTAATAGAAAAATTGAAACAGTTAAGTGATATATTTTATGCTAGCGGTATAGAGGATGTTTATACTAACAGCAAAATATATGAAGTTCTAATGTCAGAACAATTTGGTCATAAAATAATTAATGGACATGCAAAAACATTGGATGCAGTAGATATGGAGGGCAATTTATATGAATATAAGCATTTTAAATTATCTAGTTCTAATCACACATGGACATTTAATGATTTTACAGACGCAACAATAGCAAAATTGTACGAGGTAAAAGATGTGTATTTTGCAATTATTGATGACGAGCCAGTTATTCATGAAGTTAAAGAAGTATACATTGTACAAGGTTCAGAAGTGGCAAAGTATTTAAAAAATAGTACTTTGAATATTTCTAATCACAGGAAAATGATAAATATTAGCAGACATCAAATTGTTAATAATATGAGATATAGAGTTATAAAACCTAAACATATAAATATTTCAAATGTTCTTAGGGCTGTGTTTACTGTAGCAAACAGAATAGAATTGATTACTGGGATAAGAGGGATATTGACTAGCAATAAATTATGGGAATTATTGGTATCTAACAAATTAGGACATAGAATTAATCCGGAACAAAGAAAACATGATGCATGTGATGAACAAGGAAGAACATATGAATATAAGGTTACCAAGAAGTATGCGTGGAAATTCCAGGATATTTCTGAAAATGTGTTAGCATCATATATGCAAGATGAAAAGATAATTTTGGCTGTTGTTGATAAAAAGGAATTCATTGTTGAAAATGTATATGTTTGCGATCCGAAAGCGCTAGTTACAATATTAAGAGATAAGTTGTCGGTATTATTCGAACAAAGGGAAGAGGTAAGGCGTTTAGAGGCAACAATAAACATTGGTGATGTGCGTAGAATGATTGATAGAGGTGATGCAGTGTGCCTTCCATAGATATATTTGTTGAAAATTTGAATAGAATTGCAAAGCATTATAACTTAAGAACGTATAGAGAAATTGCAGATTATTTACATGTTACAGAAGATGCGTTGAAACGCTGGCAAAACAAAAGTAGAACACCTTCATTAAAGAAAATAGATGAAATTAGTGATAGGATTAAGTGTTATTCCTATTCACTGCTACAAAAAGACGGAGATTTATTTGTTGAAATTGAATATATAAAAAATAATTCTAGAAATGCCTTGCTTTCAAATTTGCGAGATTATTTTATGCAGTATGGGCGATTTTCTTGGAATGATAAAGCTGCACTCTTTTATGGATTTGTCAGCGAAGATGTTTTGAAATCATACTTTAGAGAAGAAAATTATAAGACACCACCATTAAGCAAATTAGATGAAATGGCTGAGGCGTTGGGTAAACCCACATATGAGTTAATTAAGGAGGTTGGGGTGGATGAGAAAACAGATACCTGAAAGTGTAAAAGAAAGATTAAATAGAATTAAGACGGCGATAGAAGATGTTCCAAATACTGTTCCTAACGAGATGCGTACAACTTTTAATTTTAAAGGACGTAAATCTCCTGAAATAGCTGAAAAAGTTATAGAAGCTGTATGCGATAGTGATGATATTATTTATGATCCCTTTATGGGCTCTGGTTCGTTTGTATATGCAGCAATGGGAAAGGTGAAAAAGATTTATGCAACAGAATTGGATAATTACACTTTTAATGCAGTAAGTGTGTTGATGAATAAAGTAGACATGCTCAAATTGAAAGAGCAATTTGATACTGTAAAAAGTAATGTGTACGAAGAAATAATGGCATTATATGAAACATCTTGTTGCGGTTGCAAGAACTATATAAACAAAATCTTATTCGATCCCGAAGAAGGGAAAGAAGGGTACTTTAATCCATCCAGCAACAGAGAAATAGTAAATGGGAAAAATGTAAAACTCGTAGAAAAATGTCCTGTTTGTGGTGAGAAAGCAAAAAGGTTTGATGAAGACGATTATAAAAAAATAATTAGCTTGGACAAGATAAATGTAGATAGATTTCCTAAAAATCAATACATTGTAAACAGTAGAATTAACATTACATCATCTACCGGGGCAGATAAATATGATAGAATTTTCACACAAAGAAATAAGATAGCACTATTGATGTTGCAGGATGCGATAAACAAGCTTGAACCATCAGAAGAAAGGGATGTGTTAGAACAAGTTTTGGTTGCATCTATTTCTCTCGCAAGGATTGCGATGTATGGTTCAAGTACAGATATTTTGTATCATGTGGTAGGTCACGGCGCACAGGATATGAATGTTTGGTTACTTTTTGAAGATAAGTATAAAAGTTTTTGCAAGTTTAAGTCGGTATATGGTAATAAACAAATCGGAACAACGGACTCAGAAGTGATAATTATCAATAAGGATTATGCGTCCTATATAGATGAAAATCCTAATTTGAAGGTAGATGTTATTTACACAGATTTTCCATACACGGATCAAGTTCCATACTTAGAAAGAAATCAACTATATCGTGTATGGTTAGAAAAGTTTTATGATTCTAAATATGCTTTGACAGAAGAGATGTTAGCGCAGGAAATCGTTCAAACAAATGCGGAAAGCAGAACAACAAAAAGAGATATAGAAAATTATTATAATGATATTGATAATATGTTTTCACATTTCTCTAAAGTATTAAATAAAAATGGGCTTGTTTTCTTCACAATGAAGCTTGGAAAAGCAAAGTATTTTAAAACGTATATAGAAATTGTAAACTTAGCACGTAAAAATGGATTCGAATATGTGTATCAAATTGGCGTTGAGAAAAAAGATCCCACAATGAGAAAACAATCAGCATTTACAAATACATTTATGAATGAGATGATAGTTGTTTTCTATAAATTGCCGGAAGATAATAGATATTGGTATATCGGAAATGAAAATTATGAGTTTTTGCTTGTGAAAAAAGTGTACTCGTATTTAATTCGAACCAAGGAATATGTAACACTGACAAGTGCTGTGACTCTAGTTTGTAATGATTTAAAGTCTAAATATTCATATATAGCAAGCGAAAAAGATATATTGAGGATAAAATCATTATTAGAACAATACTTTAAAGTTGATACTGGCTGCATACAAATAGATAACAATCAATTGTATTTAGATATTGAGGATACTACAGATTTGTATACTAAATTGTATGATTTGATGCCGATTTTTATTAGACAGCTTTTAGATAATAAAGGAAAGTTTGTGTTGGAAGATGTTTATTTTGAGTTGGCGAATTCATTATGTGATGGTAACCCTAAAACTATTGCACAAATATTAGAAGATGAAAGCCATCAGAGAGACATAGAGCATTTAATATCAAATTATTGTCAGAAAGATGGACAATATTATGTTGAGAGAAAAGATATTAGCAAACCAAACGAGGATGCAATTGATATTTCAACTTTAAGTGGTACAGATTTTGAAATATTGGTACAGAGTTTGTTAAAAGAAGAGGGTTATGAAAACGTTATAAAGATGGGGGGTGCAGGTGATTTAGGTGTTGACATAATTGCATCAAAACGACAGCAGGACAGACTGCGGCATTATATTTTTCAATGTAAGCGTTGGGCATCCAATGTGGGATCAGATCCTATACAGCGTTTATATGCAGAAAGAATGAGAAGAGGACTGGATTATGCAGTATGTGTAACGACTTCTGGATACACAAAGGATGGAAAAAAGGTTGCTATGGATTTAGAGGTTGAAATTGTTGATGGAAACCAATTGATGCAGCGTCTTAATAGGTATTTTCCAGGAGAGTATTATAACGGGATTCAAAATGTGTAAACAAAAATGCGAGGATTTCCTCGCATTTTTGTTATTTCCATTTGGCTGTGGATGAATCCCAAGTTAAATGCTTTTCAAAAATATCAACAAGAGAAGAATATTTGCTGGAGAGTTTTTCTAACCATCCATTTTGAATTAGAATTTCCATAAGTCCATTATCGTATAATTCAGGAGTAGATAACGAACCATTGGACTTTACCATATATTTTGCTTGGCGAATTATATTGTGTTCGATTTCAGACACATCTTCCTCTGCGTTATGCTTAATGGGAGTATCACTTCTGGAAAAAATCAGTATTGAATCACCATTCAATGATTTCTTAGGGCTGATAATGTTCTTTAAGGTGACCGTTTTGTCAACATGTATCTGGGTGATAAATCTAAAACAGTTTTTTTCTAATATTGATATTAGTTCATTCCAAACATTTAAATTGCAATCATGGAAATATAAACATAAATAATGATTAGGTTTTAGTTTGAGTGAACACATATTAAAAACCTCATCCAATAAATGGAAATAGTCCTCTCTGCTTTTGTTACGAGAGGGAGCAGATGATACAATTATTTCATCATTTAGATTATAATCTAAATTCAAAAATGGTTTGTACAATTGCATATATTCCGAATATAAAACCTGTTCGAGGTAAGGTGGGTCGGTAATTATTAAATCAACACCATTGTTTGGTATATCTTGTTCCGTTATTAACTGACTTCCTTTTTGCATTAACAAACATTTTCCCGGTGAAAGCATATTGTACGATTCGACAATTTGCGAATTGGCATAATTTTTTTTCATAAACGGGATGACATCATAAAATTTCTTGATTTTTTTAGTATATATATCGATGATATTTTTTTCAACACAATCTGTTTTGGGTATCCATAATGGCCACTGTGAGTTTGAATGTTTATCAGTTATTTTACATAAATGCAGTATGGACATAAGAATATATTTTAAAATATTTTGATATTCTGGCTCATACTTGTTAATAATGCTAAGTATTTCGTCCAAAACAGAAATATTGCGTCCTGTAAATATATTTTTAATATCATCGTTCTCCGTTACCGCTATTTTTGAGTTGTGCAGCAAATTAGTATTTTTGATGTTTTTAAATTTGCGTGTTGCATTTAGCTTAGTATAATCTTTTTTGTCGGGCTCTTTAACACCTTTTTTTGTGCAATTGCAACTGTAATTGATAGCTTTTATTGTTATATTGGAACCGGTACGTTCTGGCTTATCAAATATCACTTTTGAAATAGTCCCAATAGTATTGCACTTAGGACATATTGTTTCATAATAATGTCCTAGAGAATTAAGCTCCTGTATAAACTTTTCAAGTGTGCTTTTTATATTAGGAGTGGAATTAACAGATAATAAAAGTTTTGAAATAAACAATGGCATATCATTAATGTCACAACCTATAGCGCAACGAGACAAGTCGGTTTTGATTGCTTCAAGTGTGGTTACTCCAGAGCCTAGAAACGGATCAAAAACGACGTCTCCTCTATTCGACAAGGCATCTATTAAACTATCACAGATATTAAAGGCCTTTTGAGACCAATACATATGTGAGTTGTACATTGGATTGTTCTTTGTAGGTGTCAAGTTACATAATTCATTCTTTAGAGCATCTATGTTTACTTGATTAATGTTTTTTTCTCCGCATAGTATTAAGTATTCCAGAACTTTTTTTTGCTCGCTGTTACGATGGTTGGCGTGATTATAATCTTGTGTCACAACGTTAACTCGAGCATTGGTATAGTATTTTTGAGCAAGTTCGATTAATTCATCAATTGAAATGGTATATCTGTCAGTAGCTTGTTTTTCCCTGTCTTGAGGATAGGCATAGCTAATGGCTAAGTTTGTGTTGTTATAGGCACAAAAACTAATTAAGTTTTCCAAAGATTGCTTTGCGGAACTACGCTGGCTCAACTTAGATTGATAACGTCCTTCTGTGTATAATCCTTTTGTATATCCATTTTTTGTAATAGTCAATTCGGGATATTCATATTTGGCGGCAACATTCAATAAATGATAATATCTTGAATATTGCATGTCTGTATATGGGGGATCCGCATATACTAAGCCTATATTTGAAAAAATCTTTTCATCTAATAAATCTTCAAAATTTGAATTAAAAACTATATTCTTTCCAGAAAACTTGGAAAGAGGGATTGTTATATATTCTTTGAACTTTTTTATAAATAACTCATAAACATTTTTTTTGCGTTGAATAAACAGGCGACTTTGATTTTTTTCAAGACTGAGCGGTTGTGCCATGTGTCCATCTTTGGAAAAAACAGTTTCTTTCATTGCATAAAACAAGCATGAAAGAAGAGAATTTCTATATTGAGGAAAACACAAATTGATTATCTTTATGAGACAATCAATATCTAGAGCTTGAATTATTCCGTAATAGTTAGTTGCATAATATGTTGTAAATAGGTAAAAGTCGTTTGTTTGCTTTATATTGTCGACTGTTAAGATGTTTTTTGTTATATTAGAATATTGATTATTCCATACAGTTGGATATAAATTATAAAGAGTAATTAGCTCTTCGTAGTTCTCTTGATCAAGTGCTAGTTGCTCTTTCTTGACAAAGTCTATAATAGGCTTTGCATGTTCTTTTATTGCAGTAGTATATTCAACATCCAAAGAATTGATTAATTCAGTAGCTGATTCTATATCTGCTTGATTTAATATAGCATCGGCTATTATACTTGCATAGGTTTCGGCATCGTTAGCGTATACTTGATAATTATCTCTGAACATATTACTGACAGCAGCAGAACCTGAAAAAATATCCAAAATTGCTTTGCCGTCTTGTATATATGGTTCTATATTTTTTTGTATGAAACTACGGAGATTATTTTTACTCCCCTGGTAGTTTAAAACAGTAAAATTCTCCATGATAAAATCCTCCATGCGCTCTATTATAATAAGTGAAAGAGAAAAAAACAATCACAAATAAAAAAATATTAGTATTTTTTCTGCATCGGAAAAGATATGTTAAAATAGTAAGGATGAGATGTAAGGGGTATGATATAATGAAACAAATTAGCGTTTTGATGAATATTCCTGCATTAAGAAACCTTGATTCCGGAATGAATATTCTTGCGTCTCGAAATCACGAATCCGGAAATTAGGAAATCGGAGTTCCGGTACTCGGAAATCGCCTGTTTTGTGCTTGATCACTTGTCCATTTCTATAGGAATATTAGTCAAGGCCATGCCGCATCTGCGGTGCACAGTAGCCTTTACTAATATTCTCATAGAAATTATGATTCCGTATGCACAAAAGTGAATCTAAAAAGTGATTTCCATATCACCGGACAGCTGATGGAATCTCATCCGGAATATTCACCGGAACGCTGGAAACCAACATTCCGGATGCGGAAACCGTCTTTGATTGGCTTGACTACCATTCATAAAAATTGAACCAATGTCAAGCCCAGAGCCGCTTTGCGTGGCGTTAGCCGGCTTTATATTGGTGAGATTTCTTGTATTATGGATAATTGCCAATCGGTTTCCTAATCACCGGACAGTATGGACAGCGAGACCGGAATATTCATTTTGAATTGAGAGAAAATAGGTGATTAAAGTGGTGTGCTTGAATGAAGATATAAAGCGTGGAAAAAAAGGTGTAAATTATATTACGACACTTATTTCGCCCAGAACTGATATAAATCATACATATCTCTGGTTATAAAATAGAAAAGTATATTGACATTTGTATCAATTCATAATAATATGATATATACAAGGAGGAGATGAAAATGCCGAGAAAACCATCGTTGGATGGCAAGGATTCAAGCTTGAGAATTCGTATGTCAGCAGAAGAAAAAGAGCGATTAGTATTATATGCCGAAAGACATTATCAGACGATGAGTGGAGTCATATGCCAGGCATTAGATCTTCTTTATGCACAGGAAGAAACAAAAGATTTCTAAAATTGATTTGGAGTTTTTTTGGAGTTTATTTTTCCTTTAGCGGTACGGAAACTACGAAAACAAAACAAGCGTTCGATTTAAACAACATTAAATATACCCTACAGGCAGGATATAACGCTATCCGCCGAGGAGTTCGAATAGTAGGCGGTGGGCCAGAAAGCCTTATTTTACGGGGCTTCCGGGCTTCGGCCTTTGAAAATTGCATTTTCATTGCATTTTTTTAATTCACCTGCTTATGATACTCAGCTGTGAACTGATTGCTTGTGTAATCAGCCACACTTTCTGTTGCAGGTGTATAGGTAAGTTTTCCTGTCAGCTTCTTTGCTACTTCAAAGTTGCTGTTTGGATATAAATGCCCATAGGTTCCCAAAGTCGTTTGGATTTTTTCGTGTCCTAAACGGTCTTTGATGATTAATGGGTTTTCTCCCATGCTGATTAACAGGGAAGCGTGGGAATGCCGTAAGGCATGAATTTTAATACGGTGGACACCAGCAAGATTTGCCAGCTTTTCCAGGGCTCTTGGCAAAGTTGTCTTGCTGGTGGGCGTTCCGTTATAGCTTAATACGAAATTACATTTTGGTAGAACTTTCTGTTGAACTTCTTTCCATTCTTTCAGTTCTTTTATTGTATCATCATCTATAACGATATCCCGAATACCTGCTTGCGTTTTTGGCTCTACAAATTTATAGTCGGTCATGGTTTTGTAGTAAAGATTCTTGTTGATGCTGAGAACGCCTGTCTCAAAATCAATATCTGACCATTGCAGTGCTGCCGCTTCTCCGATTCGCATTCCAGTCATAAATAACAACCAGTAGGAAATGAACAGATAGTGTTCATAATAATCTCCCTTATACAGAAGAGAAATGACCTTCTGGAATTCTTCTAGTGTCCAGAAATCAATTTTCGGTTTTCTGCTTTTGACATTTCCGATCATTCGGGCTGGATTTTTCTTTGCAAGTCCCAGAACAATAGCTCTGTCAAATGCGATTGCAAGCATACCCTGAATAATTCTTACATAATTTGGGCTGTAGTTTTTTGCCAGTTTTAATTGCCAGTTTTGCACATGAATTGGCTCAATTTTGTCAGTATTCATCTTATAGAAATAGGCAAAGTGTTTTTCAATGGTAGCATATCTGTTCTTGTATGTACTTTCTTTTACCTGGGTTTTATACCAGGGAAGATAAATTTCTTGAATAAATTTTTTGAAAGTCACTTCCTCTTTCTTTTCAGTAAGCTCATCTGGTGTAGACAGAATAAGCTTTGAATATTCTGCCCGAGCCTCTTTCTTTGTTGCAAATCCACTGCGATATTTTTGTATTTGTTTCCCAGTTACAGGGTGTTTTCCTAAGTTCGCCCTGAAATAATAGGTTCCGTTAGTTGCTTTCTTGATTGGATCTTTTGCCATGGTTACACTCCTTCTCTAATGCAAGAAGTACACTTAGTTTTCAGTATCTGGCAAAGTGATTCCCAATAATTCCTCAACCGCTTCCTTTGGCACCCTGTCCAGTTTCTTTGATTGATAATAAGTATGGCCCTTGGCAATCATCAGCTTTTTCGCTTCCCGGATAATATCTGCTGAAAAAGAAGGACCATAACCTAACTTTATCAAATCACTTTTTGTTACTGTAATCATTCTGCTCCTTTCTACGGACAGGATAAAACTTCAATACCTGTCCATTATTATATCAAGTTTAGAGTAATGATGTTGGGGTCAAAAGCTTCTCTATAGTACCTTGAAAAGTTCATATATTT
>NZ_CANTKB010000031.1 GCF_947654165.1 uncultured Blautia sp. | reverse complement strand
AGTTATTATTGAATTTTCAATGTACATAGGCAATTATTCAAGTGCGAAGTTTGAGTAATAAACTTCTGAGGTAATGCAATCCTTTTTAGATAATGATACCGTTTTGTAAACATTTCATAATATTGTGGCAATTCGGAAAACCATTCTTTTTTTACATCATGAATCTGATGCATGCCAATCTTTTTAACTGCTTCAGCAGCAGCCTCCTGCTGGTTCATTTTTACACCAAAAGTTGTCTGGCAGTTAGCCCCTTCCATCGTATCGTAGGAATAGAATGCCTGATTAAAATCCATCAGTTTATGAAGTGCCACAGGTTTGTTGGTCGAGGTTTTGACCAAGACTCCCCAATTACCCCAATGTCGATCTGTATTTCCTACGAGATAATCTATGATATTCATCATATAATAATTGTGGCGGTCTAAGGATAATATATATTTTTGAATATCTCGATCATGATTTTGAGCGTATATTTCCATGAGTTCCATAGAAGCAATCGAATAGTCTTTGGAGGTGATATTTTCACTTCTTGTCACTTTTTCATGGTCAAAGACATCTTCTGTATAGACTACCTGAGAGACATCAAAACACTGACAGATTTTACTGGCCAGAAGTTCTCTCTCTACAGATTCGGCTCCACCGTCTTTTAGTAATACAAAACCATTCTTTACTCTTTTCCAGGCTTTCGGAAAACACCCGTTGGTTGACAAATCTTTTGCGAGATTTGCGTTATCTACCGTGTATTGTCTTCCTCGTAATGCAATATCGATAAAGGTATTGTTCAGATGATTTTCATACAAATTCACTTTTTCAAAAGAAATCTTTTCCCCTTTTTTCTTTACCCAGAAAGGGTCGGTTAAGGATGCACATCGATAACTCAAGGCAATCTTTGCTCTGTCTTTATCTGTTACAGCCTGAGTCATTCCAATGCTGTTCAATATTTCTTTTGCATAGGTTCGATCCAGAGTAAGCACCCGGGTGGCACACCAATAATTAAAATTTGTAACGTTATTAACTAGAGTATCGATATCTTCCTTTTCTTCGAAGTAAAGATTATAAGGCATGAAAGTTTTATAGTAAATTTTACAAAATCCTGTGTCATCAATTCGGGCTACTTTTCTGTTTTTATGCATAATCTCATATACAGTTTTGGCCATCAAACATCACCGTTCCTTTATGTTTATGCCACTATTTTATCACATAAGCAGACTATTTGTACATGAAAAATCCATGGATCAGCGAAACGGTCAAAATCAGTCCGCAGAGTTGCTGGGAACTTGCTTTTTTTGGCAAAATAGGATAAAATAATGTAAAATTCAGCTCCCTTTGTTTTTGAAGTAGAGAAAAGGGGAGTCCTTTTTTGGTACGACAGATATGAATGGGCTTGCAGGGAAAACGAAAGTTAAAAGGAGAATATACATGAAACGTTTATTAATTATTGGGGCAGGCGGCTTCGGCCAGATGATTCAGGAGACAGCCAGGCTTTTGGGCTATGACGAGGCGGTGTTTTTGGATGATGCATCCAAGCACAAGGATGTAGTCGGAAAGTGCTGCGATTATAAGAATTTTTTAGAGGATTATGATACTGCAGTAGCAGCATTAGGAGATAACGGACAGAGACTTTACTGGACAGAAAAATTGATGGAAGCAGGTTACCAGGTTCCGGCGATCATTCATCCATCTGCTGTGGTAAGTCCCAGTGCAGTGATTGGGGCAGGAAGTTTTATCATGCAGAGAGCAGTGGTGAATACCCATACAGTTATTGAGCACGGAGTACTGGTGAACAGCGGTGCAGTGGTAGACCATGATTCTCATGTGGCAAGAGGTGCACATATCGGACTTGGCAGTGTGGTAAAAGCAAATTGCAATATTGATGAGAAACGCAAGGTAGAAGCAGGAGAAGTGGTATTCTCTACCAGAAGAAAGATTGACGGTGTGACCAGCCGGGATTTGGAAGATGCCTTATACGCCTTTGGGTTTGGACCGCAGTGCAGCTATGTGAAGCCTTTTGGGGAAGGACATATCAATGAAACTTATGCAGTTTATATGCCGACGGATAAAGGAGAAGAGTTTGCCTATATTCTTCAGCGAGTAAATAACAATGTGTTCAAAGATCCGGCAGGAGTTATGGAAAATATCTTTGGAGTGACAGAGTATCTTCGGAATGTTGTCAGGGAAGAAGGAGGGGATCCGGACAGAGAGACCTTATCTTGTATCAAGACAAAGAACGGATGTACTTACTTTGAGGACAGTGAAGGGCAGCCGTGGAGAAGCTATCATTACATTCCGAATTCCGTGTGCTATCAGTTAGTAGAAGATCCGGAGCAGTTCTATCAGTCCGGAGCAAGCTTTGGACACTTCCTGAAACAGCTTGGCAAATATCCGGCTGCCAGCTTGAAGGAGACCATTCCGAATTTCCATAATACGGTAAATCGTTTTGAAAACTTTGAGATTGCTTTAAAACGTGATATTAAGAACAGGGCAGTAACCTGCAAACAGGAACTTCAGTTTGTGCTGGATCGGAAAGAAGACTGCAAGGTGCTGGTAGAACAGCAGGAAAACGGAACCTTGCCGATCAGGGTTACTCATAATGATACAAAATTGAATAATATTCTGTTTGATGGCGATACCGGAAAAGGACTTTGTATCATTGACCTGGATACCATTATGCCGGGATTAGCTGCCAATGATTTCGGTGATTCCATCCGTTTTGGTGCAGCGACAGCAGAGGAAGATGAGAAAGATTTAAGTAAGATGCATTTCGATATTTCTCTGTACGAATTATATACAAAAGGATATCTGGAAGAAACCAGGGATGTTCTGACACCGGAAGAAGCAGTAAGTCTTGCCTGGGGTGCCCGTCTGATGACTTTGGAATGTGGCATGCGTTTCCTGACAGATTATCTTCAAGGAGATACATATTTTAAGACAGCTTATCCGGAGCATAATCTGGTAAGAGCACGTACTCAGTTCCGATTGGTAGATGAGATGGAGCAGCAGTTTGACAAGATGATAGAAATTGCAGAAAAGTATTACCGTGGACTATAAGGAAGACTTTTTCTTATGTTGGTATTCTTTGATGAATTGTTCCTGCTGCATGTCGGAGAGATGCTTTTCGTAAGGATTCTGTCTGCATAATGCAGAAACATCGTGCAATATGTAAAAGAATACTTGACAAACAGCCAGACGGTTGGTTATACTTGAAAATGATAGAGAAAAGCAAAGAAGGGAATAAGTAGCTTGTCAGGAATCTACAGAAAGCAGCCGGCAGATGAGAGGCACAGAGTGAGCGGCAGGACGAATACATCCCGGAGCTTCACACCGAAATGCATGAAAAACAGAAGCAGAGTAGGCTGTGACGGATTGGTGCACGTTAACGTACTTTGAGTATCGCATAAGCTGTACTTACAGAGGCAGGCGGTGTGAATCGGCTGTGAAAAAAGGTGGTAACACGGGAAAGCATATGGCTCTCGTCCTTTTCAAATAAGAGAAGGATGGGAGCTTTTTTGAATTTATCAGGGAAACTCAGTCCTTCGAAAAAAGATAAAAAAGGAGAATGGATATGACAATTTATGACGAATTAGTTGCCAGAGGTCTGATTGCCCAGGTGACAGACGAAGAAGAAATCAAAGAATTAGTGAACAATGGAAAAGCAACCTTTTATATTGGATTCGATCCTACTGCAGACAGCCTTCATGTAGGACATTTCATGGCACTTTGCCTGATGAAACGTCTGCAGATGGCAGGAAACAAACCGATCGCTCTGATCGGCGGAGGAACCGGATATATCGGAGACCCATCCGGAAGAACGGATATGCGTTCTATGATGACACCGGAAACCATCCAGCACAACTGTGACTGTTTCAAAAAACAGATGGAGCGTTTTATCGACTTTTCTGACGGAAAAGCTCTCATGGTCAACAATGCAGACTGGCTCCTTGATCTGAATTATGTGGATGTATTAAGAGAGATTGGACCTCATTTCTCCGTCAATCGTATGCTGACAGCAGAGTGCTACAAACAGCGTATGGAAAAAGGGCTTAGCTTCCTGGAATTTAACTACATGATCATGCAGAGCTATGACTTCTATGCATTATACCAGAAATACGGCTGTAACATGCAGTTCGGAGGAGATGACCAGTGGAGCAACATGCTGGGCGGTACAGAGCTGATCCGTCGTAAACTGGGCAAGGATGCCTATGCCATGACCATTACCCTGCTCCTGAACTCAGAAGGCAAGAAAATGGGTAAGACACAGTCCGGTGCTGTATGGCTGGATCCAAATAAGACATCTCCGTTTGATTTCTACCAGTACTGGAGAAATGTGGCAGATGCAGACGTATTAAAATGCATCCGTATGCTTACGTTCCTTCCTTTGGAACAGATTGATGAGATGGATAAATGGGAAGGAAGCCAGTTGAATCAGGCAAAAGAAATCTTGGCATATGAACTGACTGCTCTGGTTCACGGTGAGGAAGAAGCGAAAAAAGCACAGGAAGCAGCGAGAGCATTGTTCACCAGCGGAAATGCAGCAAATATGCCATCCGCTCAGATTAAGGAAGAAGATTTGACAGATGGAAATATTGATCTGATTTCGCTTCTGGTAAACAGTGGACTGGCAAATACACGTTCTGATGCAAGACGTGCCATTGAGCAGGGCGGTGTTTCTGTAGATGGTGAGAAGGTTACAGATATCAAATATCTGCTTGCAGGAGAAAAATTGCAGGGAGATGGTATTGTGTTGAAAAAAGGTAAGAAAAACTTTAGAAAAGTAACAATGGCATAAGAGAAAAGAGGCTGTTCCATGAGGTGTATACCGTGAATAAACATTTCGGCTTACGATTTCATGGGACAGCCTTTTTACAATAATAGTTTAACAGATACAGGTCAGTGCTCCGGTTACGGAATCCATAACAAATCCCTGAATGAGAACATCTTTTGGCATGAGTGTGTGTTCCTTTAGTGTTGCTACAGTTTCACGGACGGATTCTTCGGAGGAAGAAAAGCCTCCCAGCCATTTGTTCAGGTCAATACCGCTTCGGCGGACAATATCAATGTGCTCCTTGGGAATTCCGCGGCTTGTGAGCTTTTCCAGCATTTCTTCTGCATCCATTCCCTGAACACCGCAGTCAGTATGACCGATGACCATGATTTCTTCAACGCCAAGCTCCAGAATTGCGACCAGAAGACTGCGGACAACACTTCCGTAAGGGTGTGTTGTGACACCGCCGGCATTTTTGATGATTTTTGCATCCCCGTTTTTGATTCCTAAAGCTGCCGGGAGAAGTGCTGTCAGTCTGGCATCCATGCAGGTAAGGATTGCTAATTTTTTGTCAGGATATTTGCTGGTGATATAAGGCTTGTAGCCTTTTTTTTCTACAAATGTCTGGTTGTATTCTAGTATTTCCTGGATCATAGATGAAAACCTCCTTTGCTGTTATAAATTGATTATAATTTCACAAGGCCGGTTATGCAAGAAAAATATTGTGTTTTGTTCCATGCTGTAGTAGAATGAGAGGAAATAAACAAGTCTGCACTGCATTCTAAAGTGTGTGGAATTTTATTCAGATTCTGTTGTTCTGTATTTTTTTATCTTATCTTTTATCATATCATCAAATTCTTAAATTTCCCGGATAAAGCAGCAAAAAGAAGAAAAAATATTGGTATGCAGATGCAGGCGGAAAGAGGCTGTCTATGAAGAAAGAAGGAATTTTATTTCAGGGACTCTGCATACAGGAGGGACAGAAACAGGATTTTTTAGAGGAAGAAGGGTGTTATTATGGCAAAAACATCTCCTTTCAAAAAACAAAGATACGTTATGTGGATAGTACGTATTTCCTGCTCTATGGAATCGGAAAAAACAGAAGATGCAGGGAACTGGTGCAGGAGATGGAAGCAGGATGGCGAAGCTACCTGCAGGAGCGTGCAAGGATGAGCAGTTACCGGGGAAACAGATTTTGGAACAGCTTGTCAAAGGAAGAACAGGAATGTGCACAAGCGGCACTGGGGCTTCTGGAAGATATCCGATATGGGGAACAGGAACGTGCAGAGCTGGCATGGATCGGGTTTTGGTATCTGATTTACAAAGGATTTCAGGAGATATACGGTTTTATGAAAGATGGTCTTGTGATTACGTTTCAGACTCTTTGCAGGTTGACAAAAGAGAAACATCAAGAGCCATTTTACGGTATCAGCTATCTATGTATAGCGTTTTTGTTTGCAGAAGAACTGGGAGTGGAAATAAAGAAAAACGAACCTTATTCTGCCTTATATCCATGTATGCAAAGATGCATCAAGAAATGGGGAAGTTCAAGGTGATTTTGATGTTAAAACTTTGTCAAAACCTATTGAAAAAAAACTGGAAACAAGGTACAATTATACTCGGCAGAAATTGGTTTTACTTATGCGGTGTAATGCAGTGAACCAGCAGGTGATTTCTGCACAAAACCGGATGGAATCACAGAAAACGTGCAGAAGTCCCGGTAAATATATTTAAATGGAGGGCTGATTAATGAGTAGTACAGCACAAAGCTTAGCAAGTAAGAGAATTGACTCATTGCTTGATGCGAACAGTTTTGTTGAAATTGGCGGCTATGTAACAGCCAGAAACACAGATTTCAACTTATCTGAGAAAGAAACACCAGCAGATGGTGTCATCACTGGATACGGTGTAATCGACGGCAGCCTGGTATATGTGTACAGCCAGGATGCTTCCGTATTAAACGGTTCCATTGGTGAGATGCATGCGAAAAAAATCGCAAACCTGTATGATCTGGCTATGAAAACAGGAGCTCCGGTCATTGGTCTGATTGACTGTGCAGGTCTGAGACTCCAGGAAGCAACCGATGCATTGAATGCATTTGGTGAAATCTACACAAAACAGGTTATGGCATCCGGTGTGATTCCTCAGATTACAGGAATCTTTGGTACATGTGGTGGCGGACTTGCAGTTGTTCCTGCTTTGACAGACTTTACCTTCATGGAAGAGAAAAAAGGCAGACTGTTTGTAAACGCACCAAATGCACTGGAAGGAAATGAGATTTCCAAATGTGATACTTCAAGTGCTGCTTACCAGAGCGAAAATGCAGGTCTGGTAGATGTAGTTGCAAGTGAAGAAGAAATCTTTGCACAGATGAGAGAGCTGGTTTCCATGCTTCCTTCTAACTACGAAGATAATTCCGCATATGTAGACTGCACAGATGATCTGAACCGTGTATGTCCGGAATTGGCTAATTGTGTAGGAGATACTTCCATTGCACTTTCTCAGATTGCAGACAACAATGAATTTTTCGAAGTAAAGGCTGCTTATGCGAAAGACATGGTGACAGGATTTATCCGTTTGAACGGAGCAACCATCGGCTGTGTTGCAAACAGAAGTGAGATTTACAACGAAGAAGGCGAAAAGACAGAATCTTTTGAAAACGTTTTATCTGCCAGAGGCTGCAAGAAAGCTGCTGAATTCGTGAAATTCTGTGATGCTTTTGAAATTCCGGTTCTGACTCTTACCAATGTAAAAGGCTTCAAAGCTACCAAATATTCTGAAGCAAACATGGCAAGAAATGCAGCAGAACTGACCAATGCATTTATCAGTGCAACAGTTCCGAAAGTAAACATTGTGATCGGAGAAGCATTTGGAAGTGCTTATCTGACTATGAACAGCAAATCTACAGGAGCAGATATGGTATTTGCATGGCCAGACGCACAGATCGGTATGATGGATGCAAAACTGGCTGCTAAGATCATGTATGCAGATTCTGATGCAGCGACAATCAATGAGAAAGCAGCAGAATATGCAATGCTTCAGTCCAGTGCACTGTCCGCAGCTAAGAGAGGATATGTTGACACAATCATTGAAGCAGAAGATACAAGAAAATATGTGATTGGTGCTTTTGAAATGTTATTCACAAAGAGAGAAGATCGTCCAAGCAAGAAACACGGTACGGTTTAAGCGAGGTGAATCATATGAAAAAGACATGGAAAAAATTAGGCAGTTTAGCAGCAGCAGGTATTCTCACATTATCCCTGGCAGGATGCGGCGGTGAAAAAGAAGGCATCAATGCAAAAGTTCAGCAGAATCTTTTTGATACCAGTGTTGCTACCGTAGAGACTCTGGTCAGCTACGATAAGGCAAGCATGGAACAGGCCATTGAAGAAAATCCAAATATGGATGATTTTACAAAAGGAGCCTTTACTTCCTGGATCGATAACTGTGAAGAACTGGGTGCATACCTTGGAATGGAATCTGACCAGTCTGCAGCTACTGCAGTACGTATGGACAGCCATAAATATATCGTAACTTTAAATGCAGATTTTGAAAACAGAGATGCTGTAGTGGAACTGGTATATAGTGGAAAATTGGCTCCGGAATCTGTAGGATTCAGCCCGAATTATTCTATGGGAGAAAAAATGCAGTCCGCAGCAGTAAATACCATTATCGGTATTGCTATCGTATTCCTGATGCTTCTGTTTCTGAGCTTTGTGATTTCTCTTATGAAATATATTCCGAAGCTGGAAGCAGCTCTGACGAAGAAGAAAGCATCACAGACTCCTGCACCTGCAGAGAAACCGGCACCGGTTGTTGCAGCACCGTCAGAAGAAGAGCTGGTAGATGACGGAGCATTGGTTGCAGTGATCGCAGCAGCGATTGCAGCAGCGGAAAATACATCTACCGATGCATTTGTAGTACGTTCTATCAGAAAATCAAATAAAAGAACCTGGAGATAGGTTCCGTCATAGGAGGAAATCAATATGAAATCTTATACAATTACAGTAAATGGTGTTGCATATGATGTAACAGTAGAAGAAAATGCTGGAAATGGTGCTCCTGCAGCGGCTCCAAAGGCTGCACCAAAAGCTGCACCAAAGGCTGCTCCGGCAGCAGCAAAACCTGCAGCGGCAGCAGGTGCGATCGAAGTGAAGGCTTCCGTACCTGGTAAAGTATTCAAAGTAGAAGCAAGTGTTGGACAGGCTGTAAAAGCTGGTGATGCAATTGTAATCCTGGAAGCCATGAAGATGGAAATCCCTGTTGTTGCTCCACAGGACGGTACTGTAGCAGGTATCAACGTAGCTGTAGGTGATGCAGTAGAAAACGGTGATGTTCTGGCATCCATGAACTAGAATTTGCATACAGTGTAAATTCCCACAGCAGGCTCTGCCTGTGAAAAACGATTAAATGGGAGGTAAAAAAATGTCTAACATTGCAGATACACTGTCAAACCTGGTATCACAGACAGCTTTTCTGAATCTGACAGTGGGTAACCTGATTATGATCTTAGTGGCATTTATATTTTTATATCTTGCCATTGCAAAAGGTTTTGAACCGCTTCTGCTCGTGCCGATCGCATTTGGTATGCTTCTGGTAAATATCTATCCTGATATTATGGCAAGTGCAGAACAAACATCAAACGGAGTAGCAGGACTTCTTCACATTTTCTATATCCTGGATGAGTGGAGTGTGCTTCCGTCCCTGATTTTCCTTGGCGTTGGTGCCATGACAGACTTCGGTCCGCTGATTGCCAATCCTAAGAGTTTCCTGTTAGGTGCAGCAGCACAGCTTGGTATCTATGCAGCATATTTCCTGGCAATCTTTATGGGATTCAATGGAAAGGCAGCGGCAGCGATCTCCATTATCGGTGGAGCAGATGGTCCGACATCTATCTTCCTTGCCGGTAAACTCGGACAGTCCGGTCTTATGGGAGCCATTGCGGTAGCAGCATATTCTTATATGTCCCTGGTTCCGATCATCCAGCCGCCGATTATGAAACTTCTGACCACAGAAGAGGAAAGAAAGATCAAAATGGAACAGCTTCGTCCAGTTTCCAAACTGGAAAAAATCCTGTTCCCAATCATCATTACCGTTGTTGTATGTCTGATTCTGCCAACAACAGCTCCGCTGGTTGGTATGTTAATGCTTGGTAACCTGTTCCGTGAATCAGGTGTGGTAAAACAGCTGATGGAAACAGCTTCCAATGCACTGATGTACATCGTAGTTATCCTTCTGGGAACTTCTGTAGGTGCTGCAACCAGCGCAGAAGCATTCCTGAAAGTGGATACATTAAAGATCGTTGTTTTAGGTCTTGTGGCCTTTGCGTTTGGTACAGCCGGAGGTGTTCTCCTTGGTAAACTGATGTGTAAGCTGACTCATGGCAAGATCAATCCACTGATTGGTTCCGCCGGTGTGTCCGCTGTTCCTATGGCAGCCCGTGTATCACAGAAGGTAGGTGCTGAGGCAGATCCTACCAACTTCCTGCTCATGCATGCTATGGGACCAAACGTAGCAGGTGTTATCGGTACTGCAGTAGCAGCCGGTACTTTCATGGCAATCTATGGAGTATAATGCCTGTCTGTATCATGAATAAATATGGAGGAAATAATGATGGCAGAAGTAGTAAAAAAACCTATTAAAATTACTGAAACAATTCTGCGTGATGCTCATCAGTCTCTGATTGCAACTCGTATGACAACAGAACAGATGATGCCAATCGTGGAAAAATTAGATAAAGTCGGCTACCATTCCGTAGAGTGCTGGGGTGGAGCAACTTTCGATGCTTCCCTTCGTTTCTTAAAAGAAGATCCATGGGAAAGACTTCGTAAATTCCGTGATGGATTCAAAAATACAAAATTACAGATGTTATTCCGTGGACAGAATATCCTTGGATACCGTCCATATGCAGATGACGTAGTAGAATATTTCGTACAGAAATCTATTGCAAACGGTATTGATATCATCCGTATTTTTGACTGTTTAAATGACCTTCGTAACCTGCAGACAGCAGTAAAGGCAGCAAACAAGGAAAAAGGACATGCACAGGTTGCTCTGTCCTATACTCTTGGAGATGCTTATACACTGGATTACTGGGTAGAAATGGCTAAGAAGATCGAAGATATGGGTGCAGATTCTATCTGTATCAAAGATATGGCAGGTCTTCTTCTTCCTTACACAGCAACAGAACTGGTTACTGCATTAAAAGAAGCAGTTGATATTCCGATTCAGCTTCATACACACTATACTTCCGGTGTTGCTTCTATGACCTATATGAAAGCAGTAGAAGCAGGCGTGGATGTAATCGATACAGCAATGTCTCCATTTGCACTGGGTACTTCTCAGCCTGCAACAGAAGTTATGGTAGAAACCTTCAAAGGTACACCGTATGATACTGGATTTGACCAGAAATTACTGGCAGAAATCGCTGATTACTTCCGTCCAATCCGTGACGAGGCTCTTGACAGCGGTCTGTTGAATCCAAAGAACCTGGGTGTTAATATTAAGACTCTGTTATATCAGGTACCGGGCGGTATGCTTTCTAACCTGACCTCTCAGTTAAAAGAACAGCACGCAGAAGACAAATTCTATGATGTTCTGGAAGAGGTTCCGAGAGTACGTAAAGACCTTGGAGAACCACCACTGGTTACACCATCTTCTCAGATCGTTGGTACACAGGCAGTATTTAACGTGATCATGGGTGAACGTTATAAGATGGTTACAAAGGAAACCAAAGACGTTCTCAGCGGAAAATACGGTGCTACTGTAAAACCATTTGACAAAGAAGTTCAGGAAAAATGCATCGGTGATGCAGAAGTGATCACATGCCGTCCGGCAGACCTGATCAAACCGGAACTGGATGTGCTGAGAAAAGAAATGGAACAGTGGTCTGAGCAGGAAGAGGACGTTCTGTCCTATGCTCTGTTCCCACAGGTTGCTACTGACTTCTTTAAATACAGAGAAGCTCAGAAAACAAAAGTAGATCCAAAAGAAGCAGATACAGAAAACGGAGTATATCCGGTTTAATCGATGCTTTTTAGAAAAAAGAGAAGTTCAGCCTTTTGTGCTGGGCTTTTCTTTTTTTTTGTTTTGTGTTATGATAATAAAATGCGAAAGAATCTAAAAAAAGAGGTCAGATATCATGGGGAATTCAGAACATCTGCTCAGTAAAATGAATGCACAGTATCAGAAGTTCAGCAAGGGTCAGAAAAAACTGGCAGCATATATTCAGGAAAATTATGACAAGGCAGCATTTCTTACAGCGGCCAAATTAGGGGAGACCGTAGGAGTCAGTGAATCTACGGTGGTTCGTTTTGCAATCTGTCTGGGATACAAGGGGTATCCGGAGTTTCAGAAGGAATTAGAAGAGTTGGTTCGCACGAAACTGAACTCCATACAGCGGATGGAGGTTACTTACGGAAAAGTTCCTCAGTCGGAGATCCTGGACACGGTGCTTCATTCAGATATTGATAAGATCAAGATGACCCTGGAGGCTGTGGATCACGAAGCTTTTGAACTGGCGGTAGAGACCATACTGAAGGCAAAGAATATTTACATTGTGGGTATCAGGAGCTGTGCACCTCTGGCCGGATTTCTGGCTTTTTATCTGAATTTGATTTTTGACAGTGTTCGTCTGTTAAATACAAACAGTGCCAGTGAGCTTTTTGAGCAGATGATCCGTATCGGAGAAGAGGACGTGATCATAGGCATCAGTTTTCCTCGTTATTCCATGCGGACTTTGAAGGCACTGGAATTTGCCAACAACAGGAATGCCAAGGTTATTACTTTGACCGACAGTATCCATTCTCCCATGAATCTCTATTCTTCCTGTAATCTGATTGCGAAAAGTGATATGGCATCCATTGTGGACTCTCTGGTAGCACCTTTGAGTGTGATCAATGCACTGGTGGTAGCACTGAGCATGCGGAAGCAAAGGGATGTGGTGGCTACTTTGGAATCTCTGGAAAAAATATGGGATGAGTATCAGGTGTATAACAACGATGAAATTAATCTGGCGGACAACCATGAGATTCAGCTTACAGACCCCAAGAAAAGAAAAAGGACAGAGGATTAAAGGAGAGATTTATGGCAAAAATACTGATTATCGGCGGTGGTGCGGCAGGGATGGCGGCAGCGGTTTTTCTGGGAGAAAAAAAACATCAGGTTCATTTATTTGAAAAGAATGAGAAACTGGGAAAAAAGCTGTTTATCACAGGAAAGGGTCGCTGTAATGTAACCAATAGCTGCGATGAAGAAACCTTTTTTAAATCTGTTGTCAGCAACCCCAAATTTCTCTACAGTGCATTTTATGGATTTACCAATCAGGATGTGATCTCCTATTTTGAACAGTTAGGGCTGCCCCTGAAAGAAGAGCGGGGAGGCAGGATGTTTCCAAAATCAGACCATTCTTCAGATGTAATCAAAGTCCTGGAACGGAGAATGAAGGAACAGGATGTGAAGATTCATCTTGGAAGCGAAGTGAAAGACTTGCTCATAGAGGAAGATGCTCAGGAAAAAAAGATAGTTACAGGTATTCTTCTGTCTAACGGGCAGGAAATCAAGGGTGATAAGGTAATCGTGGCCACAGGGGGAATGTCTTATCAGACCACGGGTTCCACCGGAGACGGCTATCGATTTGCAAAAGAGGCAGGGCATAAGGTCACAGATCTTCGCTGTGCTCTGGTGCCTATGGAAACCAAAGAAGAATATGTGCCAAGGATGCAGGGGCTTGCTTTAAAGAATGTCAGTTTTACGGTAAAAGACGGGAAAAAAGTGTTGTATCAGGATTTCGGGGAATTGTTGTTTACCCATTTCGGAATCTCCGGTCCCCTGGTGCTTACCGCCAGTTCTTATATTGGAAAAAAGCTTGAGAAGAAAGAATTACGGGGATATATTGATTTAAAAGCGGCTCTTACAGAAGAACAGTTGGATGCCAGAATTTTACGGGAATTTGAGGCGGGCATCAACAAACAGTTTAAAAATGTGATTTCCGGAATGTTTCCTTCAAAAATGTTTCCGGTGATTCTGGAACTTTGTAAAATTCCGGCAGAGAAAAAGGTTAACGAGATTACAAAAGGGGAACGTCTTGATTTTATATATCTTGTGAAGCATTTCCCTGTGACCATTACAGGTCTGCGAGAATTTCGTGAAGCAATCATCACACAGGGTGGTGTAAAAACCGGTGAGATCAACCCTAAAACCATGGAATCTAAGAAGGTAAAGGGCTTGTATTTCATCGGAGAAGTCCTGGATCTGGATGCTGTGACGGGAGGCTTTAATCTACAGATTGCCTGGTCAACAGCAAGGGCTGCTGCAGAGTTTATGGAAGAGGAAGAATAAAAATAGTACAAGGAGAGAAAAGATATGTCAGTGAATATAGCAATTGACGGACCGGCAGGAGCCGGAAAAAGTACCATAGCAAAAGCTGTGGCAAAGGAATTAGAGTTTATCTACGTGGATACCGGGGCGATGTATAGAGCAATGGCTTTGTATTTGCTGAGACAGGGGTTGTCTTCAGAAACAACAGAAAAAATGGGAGAAGCCTGTGCAAATGCAGAGATTTCCATTGTCTATGAAAACGGTGCTCAGCAGGTGATGCTGAACGGAGAAAATGTCACCGGACTTCTTCGTCAGGAAGAGGTTGGGAATATGGCTTCTGTCAGCTCCGCAGTTCCGCAGATCAGAGAAAAACTGGTAGAGCTGCAGAGAATCCTGGCGTCCAAAGAGAATGTGGTGATGGACGGAAGGGATATTGGAACCTGTGTATTGCCGAATGCAGAAGTAAAGGTGTATCTCACAGCCAGTGCCAGAACAAGAGCACTGAGACGGTGTAAAGAACTGGAAGAAAAGGGAGTTTCCTGTGTTCTGGAAGAAATCGAGGCAGACATTAATGAACGTGACCACAGAGATATGACCAGGGAGATTTCTCCTTTGAAGCAGGCAGAAGACGCTGTGCTTCTGGATTCTTCTGATATGACCATTGAAGAAGTGAAAGAGGCCATCATCTCTTTGTACAAAAAGACCAAAGAGGCATAAGAAACAGGAGCAGAGTATGGAAATAAAAGTTGCAAAAACAGCAGGATTTTGCTTTGGAGTAAAGCGAGCTGTGGAAAAGGCTTATGAGGTAGCAGAAACAGCAGCCGGGCCTGTGTATACCTATGGTCCGATTATTCATAACGAAGAAGTCGTCAAAGACCTGGAAGAAAAAGGTGTTCATGTGCTGGAGACAGAGGAAGATCTGTGTAACCTGAAAAACGGAACCGTTATTATCCGTTCCCACGGAGTTCCGGCTCATATTTATGAGCTGCTGGAAGAGAAACACTTGGATTATGTGGATGTTACCTGCCCCTTTGTTTTGAAGATCCACAGGATCGTGGAACGAGAGAGCAGGGCCGGCCGGCATATCGTGATTGTGGGAAATGCCGATCATCCAGAGGTGGTAGGAATCCGTGGATGGTGCAAAGGGCCATGTACTGTGGTCAAAAACACGGTCGAAGCAGAGAACTTTTTGGCAGAATGCCCAGAAAAAGTGTGTATTGTGTCCCAAACGACATTTAATTACAATAATTTTCAAGAAATAGTTGAAATTTTAACCAAAAAGGGGTATGATAAACTTGTTTTAAATACGATTTGTAATGCAACCCAGGACAGACAGTCTGAGGCTGAGGAAATCGCAAGACAGGCGGATGCTATGATTGTCATAGGCGGAAAGAATAGCTCCAATACCCAGAAGCTCTATGAAATATGCAAACGCAGATGTGAAAATACTTACTATATACAGACACTTGCTGACTTGGAATTTGATCGATTTCAATCCGTTCAATATGTAGGTATTACAGCTGGGGCTTCAACCCCAAATAAATTAATAGAGGAGGTTTCAAAACATGTCAGAATTAAGTTTTGAACAGATGCTGGATGAAACATTTAAAACAATCAGGAATGGAGAGGTAGTCGAAGGTACAGTCATCGATGTCAAAGAGGATGAGATCATTCTGAATATTGACTATAAAGCAGACGGTATCATTTCCAGAAGCGAGTACTCCAATGACCAGAATTTAGATTTAAGAACAGTGGTGCATCCAGGCGATACAATGGAAGCAAAAGTGCTCAAACTCAACGATGGAGATGGCCAGGTGCTGTTGACATACAAGAGACTGGCAGCAGATAAAGGAAATAAGAGACTGGAAGAAGCATTTGAAAACAAAGAAGTGCTTACAGCAAAAGTAAACCAGGTATTAGACGGCGGATTAAGCGTTGTTGTTGAAGAAGCAAGAGTATTTATTCCTGCAAGCCTGGTATCCGATACTTATGAGAAAGACCTGACCAAATATCAGGATCAGGAAATTGAATTCGTTATCACAGAGTTCAATCCAAAACGTCGTCGTGTGATCGGTGACAGAAAACAGCTTTTAGTAGCGAAGAAAGAAGAACTGAAGAAAGAACTTTTCGAAAGAATCCAGGCAGGAGATGTTGTGGAAGGAACTATCAAGAATGTGACAGATTTTGGTGCATTCATTGATTTAGGCGGAGCTGACGGTCTGCTTCACATTTCCGAAATGTCATGGGGAAGAGTTGAAAATCCAAAGAAAGTATTTAAGGCAGGAGAAAAAATCACTGTTTTGATCAAAGAAATCAATGGAGAAAAAATTGCATTAAGCCTGAAATTTGAAGACCAGAATCCATGGTTACATGCAGCAGAGAAATATGCTGTTGGTAATGTAGTAGAGGGCAAAATCGCACGTATGACAGATTTCGGTGCTTTTATCGAATTAGAGCCAGGTGTAGATGCACTCCTTCATGTATCTCAGATTTCCAGAGCTCATGTTGAAAAGCCTTCAGATGTACTGAAAGTTGGACAGGTGGTTTCTGCAAAGGTTGTTGACTTCAATGAAGAAGAAAAGAAAATCAGCCTGAGCATGAAAGTTCTGGAGCCAGCACAGGAAGAAGTTGCTGAAACAGAAGAAGCTGTAGAAGAATAAGAAGTTTAAGACAGCCGTCATTTTATTGTGACGGCTGTTTTTAAAACCTCATGAAGATAAGAACTAAGATGTTGAGAGACTGGTTCTGGGAAAGGCCAGAGAACATAGTGTTCTCTGGAATGATAATTTTCTCTCAGGAGCGGAAGTTTTGGAGTGCCAGGTGCATAAAGAAATGTTCCGCTGATTTTTTTGTAGCAGGTTGCTGCAGTGGCTTTTTGACGGTGAGAAGAGTCTAAGTATGCAGCAACGCTTTTATGAATAGCTTCATCCTCAAAAGGAAGATAGTAATAGTTTTTATAATCAGGATAGAAGTAGCGAAGGGTGCCCTCATAGAGAGGCATTTTTATTTTTACCTTATTCTCTGTTATGGTAATGTAACAAAAACCTGTATTGGCTGATAAAATTGCCGGAACAGGCATTTCCAGGGAAAGTTGAAATAAGAGTTTTGTCTCTATGGTGCCGTCCAGATTGGGTTCCTGCAGTTCCTGGATCTCTGTAATCTCATAGGAATCTTGCAAAAGCTGCTTCAGGCTTCCCAGAGAGGTCAGAGCAAGCATACCTTTTAAGTCATCTTCATTGTGAAGAAGCAAAAGTTTTAGAGTACTGGAATTTTTTGTTTTTGCATATTCTTGAAATGCAGAAATCATTTCTTTTCCGGAGAGCCGGTCCTTTCTCGGATATCCGATCAGAAGTTCAAAAGACTTTTGCTTATGGTTCGGCATTTGTCTGAAAAAAGCAGGCATGGCAAGCAGTTCTCTGTAAAGATCCAGAGAAGGAAGCTGGCTGAAGCTTTCTGAAAGATGCAGAATCTGGCAGCGATGCTTTAGAAACGGAAGGTCAAAGGAGCCTCCATTAAAGTGTACTAGATAATTTTTTGTCAAAGCGATGCGGCAGAAATTTTCTAAAATCTGGATTTCTTCGGAAGAATCCTTGCTTTCGGCGAGAAATTGAATCATTTCAAATGCAGATGCCTCTAAGTTATACTGAATCAGTCCAATGAGCACCACCTGACTGGTCTTAGAACTTAGCCCTGTAGTTTCAATATCAAAGAAAAGAAGGTCGGAAAGAGTGAAATTTTCTGAAAAAAATCCGGGATTCAATTTAGTTGATAGTGAATAAAGAATTTTCTTGTTTGTTATCATTTTAACAAAATCCTTTCTAATTGTATTCAAAATAGTACTAAAAATTACTAAAAACAGCTAGTGATTTATAGAAAAAAGTGTTATATTATATAACATAAGGAGAAAAATGAATGCGATAAATATGCATAATGTCTTCTGTCATTATAACATAAATCACAGACAGTATGTATAGCATTCAAAGAATAGTCAGAGAAATCTGATTATCATAGATAAAGGAGGGACATAATATGGCGTTTTTAACCTTCAAGGGTGGAGTCCATCCGTATGATGGAAAAGAATTGTCCAAAGGAAAACCTGTGAAAGAGTTTCTTCCCGGAAAAGAAATGGTGTATCCATTGTCACAGCATATCGGTGCTCCGGCACAGCCTGTTGTGAAAAAGGGAGATCTGGTGCTTGCAGGTCAGAAAATCGCAGAGATGGGTGGCTTTGTCTCTGCACCGATTCACGCAACCGTATCCGGTGTGGTGAAAGATCTGAAAAAAGTCAGAAATAATGTGGGATCTATGGTAGATGCCATTATCATTGAAAATGATGAAAAATATGAAACCGTAGAATTTCAGCCTGCAGAGTCCTTGGATGCACTTTCCAAAGAGGAGATCATCACAAGGATCAAAGAAGGAGGAGTCGTAGGTATGGGTGGTGCGGGATTCCCTACCCACGTAAAACTCTCTCCGAGAGAACCGGATAAGATCGAATATGTACTGGTAAACGGTGCAGAGTGTGAGCCCTATCTGACCTCTGATTACCGTCGTATGCTGGAACAGCCGGAATGGATCATCGGTGGATTAAAATGTATGCTGAGGCTGTTTGACCATGCAAAAGGCTGTATTTGTATCGAAGATAATAAGCCGGACTGTATTGAAAAAATGACCGAGATGGTAAAAGATGAACCTCGAATTGAAGTCTGTACCTTGAAAACAAAATATCCACAGGGTGCAGAGCGTTGCCTGATCGCAGCGGTAAGCGGCAGAGAAATCAACTCATCTATGCTTCCTGCGGATGCAGGCTGTGTAGTAGACAATATTGACACTGTGTGTGCTGTATACCGGGCCGTTATGTTTGGGGAACCGGTTATGGATCGTATCGTTACCGTGACCGGAGATGCAGTTGCGGATCCATGTAACTTTAATGTGAAACTGGGATCTTCTTTTGCAGATTTATTAGAAGCTGCCGGTGGTCTGAAACAGCCTGCGGAAAAGATTATTTCCGGCGGTCCTATGATGGGATTTGCCATGTTTGATTACCATGTACCGGTGGTGAAGACATCTTCGGCAATGCTGTGTATGTCAAAGGATGAGGTTTCTGCCAATGAACCTACTGCGTGTATCAATTGCGGCAGATGTGTGGCAGCCTGTCCTGCAAGACTGATTCCATCCAGGCTTGCTACATATTCTGAGCACGGTCAGGAAGAACTCTTTGTGAAGAACAACGGAATGGAATGTGTGGAGTGCGGCTGCTGCAGCTTTACCTGCCCTGCAAAACGTCCGTTGACCCAGTCTGTTCGTTCTATGAGAAAGACGGTACTGGCAAACAGGAAAAAACCAAAATAGGAGGAGAAAGTCATGAGTGAATTATTACATGTTTCATCTTCCCCTCATGTGAGGTCGAAGGTGAATACAAGCAGCATTATGCTCACTGTACTCATAGCACTGCTGCCTTCCGCATTGTTCGGAGTTTATAATTTCGGCCCCCACGCATTGATGCTGATTTTAGTTTCCATTGCTGTGTGTGTGGCTACAGAAGCTGTTTACGAAAAAATCGTACATAAAAAACTGACCATTCAGGATTACAGTGCGGCGGTTACAGGTTTGCTGCTTGCTTTAAATCTGCCACCAAGTGCTCCATGGTGGATCGCAGTCATCGGTGGTGTGTTTGCTATCCTGGTTGTGAAACAGTTATTCGGAGGTCTTGGTCAGAACATCATGAACCCGGCTCTTGGTGCCAGATGTTTTCTGTTGATCTCTTTTACCGGAAGAATGACTAATTTTGCAGTTCCTTCCGGGGCATGGGGCAATATTGCAGATACGGTCTCCGGTGCAACTCCGCTGGCAGCTTTGAAAGCAGGGGAGAGTGTGAACTGGGTAGATCTGTTCCTGGGAAATATTCAGGGAACCATCGGTGAAACCTCTGCTCTGGCAATTCTGATCGGTGCAGCTATTTTGCTGGCAAGAGGTGTGATCGATCTTCGGATTCCTCTTACTTACATCGGAAGTTTTGCAATCTTTGTACTCCTTTTCGGAGGACATGGATTTGATATGAATTATCTTCTCTGCCATTTATTCGGCGGCGGCTTGATGCTTGGTGCATGGTTTATGGCAACTGATTATGTAACGACTCCAATTACCAAGAAAGGACAGTTGATCTATGGTGTATGCCTTGGTATTTTCACAGGTCTGTTCCGTATTTTCGGAGGTTCTGCAGAAGGTGTTTCTTATGCTATTATCTTCTGTAACCTGTTAGTACCGATCATTGAGCGTTTCACCATGCCGGTAGCCTTCGGAAAAGGAGGTAAAAAAGCATGAAAAATACAATTATAAAAGATGCAATGATTCTGACACTGATTACTCTGGTTGCAGGCGGTGTCCTGGGACTGGTATATGAGATTACTAAGGATCCTATTGCAAAACAGCAGGAAATGGCAAAACAGGAAGCGTATAAATCCGTATTCGAAGATGCAGATTCCTTTGAAGTGTGTGTGGAAGAGGGAGATGAGGAGCTCGCCGCTTATCTGGTTGAAAACGGCTTTGAGGCTCAGACCATCAATGAAGTGATGGAAGCAAAAGATGCTTCCGGAGAGACCTTAGGTTATGCCATCAACCTGACCACATCCGAAGGATATGGCGGAGATATTACCTTCTCTATGGGTGTCCGTGAGGATGGCACCTTAAATGGCATTTCCATCCTGACTATCGGCGAGACAGCAGGTCTTGGTATGAATGCTACAAAAGATGAATTTAAAAATCAGTTTCAGGATAAACAGGCAGAAGCCTTTGAAGTAACAAAAACAGGTGCCGCAGCAGATAATCAGATCAATGCCATCAGCGGTGCTACCATTACTTCAAACGCAGTGACAAAGGGTGTAAACTCTGGACTGTGTGCTTTTGAATATGTAAAGGAGGGAAATTGAGATGAAAGCAAATTCACCGGCTGAGCGCCTCTATAATGGTATCATCAAAGAGAACCCTACCTTTGTTCTGGTTCTTGGTATGTGTCCGACCCTGGCGGTTACCACAGCGGCGATCAATGGTATCGGTATGGGTCTTACCACCACAGTGGTACTGGCAATGTCCAACTTGTTTATTTCACTTTTGAGAAATGTGATTCCGGATAAAGTTCGTATGCCGGCTTACATTGTAGTGGTTGCTTCTTTTGTAACCGTAGTACAGCTTCTGTTACAGGGATTTATTCCTACACTTTACGATGCACTGGGAATCTATATTCCTCTGATCGTAGTAAACTGTATCATCCTTGGAAGAGCAGAATCCTATGCATCGAAAAACGGTCCTGTTGCATCTATTTTTGACGGAATCGGTATGGGACTTGGATTTACTCTTTCCATCACCATTCTGGCAGCTTTTCGTGAATTGATCGGTGCAGGAACCATCTTTGGCAAGCAGATTATGCCTGCAGGCTATGAACCGGCTACGATTTTCATTCTGGCACCTGGTGCTTTCTTCGTATTGGCATTTTTGGCAGCAGCCCGTGCGAAACTTCAGGAGAAGAAGCCAAAAGAAGAGCAGAAACCGGTACATTGTATGGAAGGAAGCTGTGCATCCTGCAGCAATGCATCCTGCAGCGGCAAATTCTATGACAACCGAGTGATAAAGAAGTAAGGGGGACAGACCATGAAAGAATTACTCATTATTGCAATCGGGGCAGCCGTGGTAAATAACGTTGTACTGAGTCAGTTCCTGGGACTTTGTCCGTTTTTCGGTGTTTCTAAGAAAATTGAAACAGCGGCAGGAATGGGCGGAGCGGTTATCTTCGTTATTACACTGTCTTCTCTGGTTACCAGTTTGATTTATAAGTTTATTTTAGTTCCGCTGGATATGAGCTACATGCAGACCATTGTATTTATCCTGGTCATTGCAGCTTTGGTACAGTTTGTGGAAATGTTTTTAAAGAAATCGATGCCACCGTTGTATGCAAGCCTTGGTGTGTATCTGCCTCTGATCACAACCAACTGTGCTGTATTAGGTATTGCTATTACAAATGTTCAGAAATCTTATACTGTGCTTCAGGGTGTGGTAAACGGTTTTGCAACAGCAGTGGGATTCACCATTGCCATTGTGCTGATGGCAGGTCTCAGGGAAAAAATGGAGTACAATGATGTGCCGAAATATTTCCAGGGATTTCCCATCATTCTGCTTACAGCGGGATTAATGGCCATAGCATTCTTTGGCTTTTCAGGAATTATTTAAGGAGGCGTAGATTATGATAACAGGTATTGTCATTGCGGCAGTTCTGGTCGGTGGTGTAGGTCTCTTTATTGGACTGTTCCTTGGAGTAGCCGGAAAGAAATTTGCTGTAGAAGTAGATGAAAAAGAAATAAAAGTAAGAGAAGAACTCCCTGGAAATAACTGCGGTGGCTGTGGTTATCCGGGCTGTGACGGTCTGGCAGCAGCAATTGCAAAAGGGGAAGCTCCGGTCAATGCCTGTCCGGTAGGCGGTGCTGCGGTGGGAGCAAAGATCGCAGCCATTATGGGACAGGAAGCAGGAGAAGCTGTGCGTATGACTGCATTTGTCAAATGTGCGGGAGACTGCGAAAAAGCAAAACAGAATTACGAATATACAGGAGTGCAGGACTGCAAGATGGCAGCCATGATGCAGAACGGCGGTTCAAAAAGCTGTGCTTACGGCTGTCTGGGCTACGGTTCCTGTGTGAAAGCCTGCAGCTTTGATGCCATTCATATTATCAACGGCATTGCAGTAGTGGATAAAGAAAAATGTAAAGCCTGCGGAAAATGCGTAGCAGAATGTCCGAAGAAGCTTATTGAACTGATTCCGTATGAGCAGAAACAGGCGGTGGCATGCAGCTCCAAAGACAAAGGAAAAGCAGTCATGGATGCCTGCCAGGTAGGCTGTATCGGCTGTAGAAAATGTGTGAAAGAATGTCCTCAGGAAGCGATTACTGTGGTAGACAATGTGGCACACATTGATCAGGAAAAATGTATTAATTGCGGCAAGTGCAAAGAAACCTGCCCGAGAAAGATTATTGTATAAAAGAATAAGAACCCCTCACCGGGACGTATTGCTGCGGTTGATATGCTCCCTTCTGGTGAGGGGATTTTTTTGCGTTGATTCTGGGATGACAGATAAAATGCGAACATATATTTGCATTTTCCGGTATCCTATGATAAGATTAAAAACAGTCAGCGAAACATTTGGTTTGAAGGAGTGCTTAATGAAAAAAAAGGACTTAATTTTGATTTGCAGTGTGCTGGTTCTGGCTGCAGCATTTTGGCTGATTCCCAGAGCAGTGGGGATTTTTGGAAATTCGGAAGCACAAAAACTCAGGATTACCGTGTTAGGAAAAGAATACGGAGTCTATTCTCTGGATGAAGACCAGGTTATAAAAATCGGAGATACGAATGTTTGTGAGATAAAAGATAAAAAAGTCACCATGATTTCTGCAGAATGTCCGGATCAGCTTTGTATCCATCAGGGACCGATACGTTTACAGGGAGAAACGATTGTCTGTCTGCCCAATAAAGTGGTTCTGGAAGTCACGGGTATGAAGCAAACGGATAAAGAGGCATTAGACGAGATTGTTAATTAGAGGATGTTATGAAGCGGGAAAATAAGATCAGAAAACTTGCCTGGATGGGACTGCTGTCCTCTCTGGCGATTATTTTTGGATATGTGGAAATGCTGCTTCCGGTATTTACCGGTATTCCGGGAATTAAACTAGGACTTGCTAATTTAGTGACAGTGTTTGTGTTATACACTTATACTTACAAAGAAGCAGCAGCAGTGTCAGCAATCCGTATTGTGGTGATTGGATTTTTATTTGGAAATCTGTTCTCCATTCTGTTCAGTCTGGCAGGAGCAGGATTGAGCCTGGTCTGCATGAGCCTGGTGAAGCGGTATGGTGGTTTTTCCATAGTAGGTGTAAGTATCATAGGAGGTGTTACCCATAATCTGGGTCAGATCCTGATAGCAGTCCTGGTGGTAGAAAATGTGAATTTGTTTTACTATTTTCCGGCATTATTGATTGCCGGATTAATAACCGGGATGCTGATCGGTATTGTTTCAGGAGAAATCCTGAAACGAATCGCTGTAAAAGCAAAGTAAGAAAGGAAAAAAGAATGATCGCATATATCAAAGGCAAGGTTGCGGAGATTTTGGAAGATCGTGTGATTCTGGAAGCAGGATCCATGGGCTATAATATTTTTATGCCGATGGCAAGTGCAGAGGCGGAACTTAGAAAAGGAGATGAGGTGAAGCTGCATACTTATCTGAACGTGCGGGAAGATGCCATGCAGCTATTCGGATTTCTCACCAGAGATGATCTGAATACCTTTAAATTACTTTTGGGAGTGAATGGAATCGGTCCCAAAGCGGCTCTTGGAGTTTTATCCGGTCTTACGGCAGATGAACTGAGATTTGCTGTTCTGGCGGATGATGTGAAGACAATCTCCAGGGCACCCGGAATCGGAAAAAAGACGGCACAGAAGCTGATTCTGGAATTGAAGGATAAGATGGATCTGCAGGAAGCCTTCGAGCTGAAAACAGAGCATGTAAGGGAAGCACAGGGAAAGGAATCTGAGTTGTCAGATGCCAGAAAAGAAGCAGTAGAGGCACTGACTGCATTGGGATATTCCGGTGCAGATGCCCTGCGTGCAGTGAAAAAGGTGGATATGACTCCTGAAATGGATGTGGAAACTCTGCTAAAGGCAGCTCTTAAAAATCTGTTCTGATACTGCCGGGAAGGATGAGCATGGAGAGAAGAATTATTACAACAGATGTGATAGAAGAAGATTTGCGTACTGAGGGGAATTTAAGACCTCAGTCCTTGAAAGATTATATCGGACAGGAAAAAGCAAAGGGAAATCTGAAAATCTATATTGAAGCGGCAAAACAAAGGGGAGATGCCCTGGATCATGTGCTGTTCTATGGCCCGCCGGGGCTTGGAAAAACAACCCTGGCTGGAATTATTGCAAATGAGATGGGTGTGCATATGAAGGTGACCAGCGGACCTGCTATTGAGAAGCCGGGAGAGATGGCTGCCATATTAAACAGTCTGCAGGAAAATGATGTGTTGTTTGTAGATGAGATTCACAGGCTGAACCGACAGGTAGAAGAGGTTTTGTATCCTGCCATGGAGGATTATGCGATTGACATTATGATTGGAAAAGGTGCCACTGCACGTTCTATCCGCCTGGATCTGCCTAAATTTACTCTGGTGGGAGCGACAACCAGAGCCGGACTTCTCACAGCACCTTTGAGAGACCGCTTCGGAGTGGTTCACCATCTGGAATTTTATACAGAAAAAGAATTGCAGACCATTATTCTTCATTCGGCAAAAGTGTTGGGAGTCGAAACAGATGAAGAAGGTGCACTGGAGATGGCAAAACGTTCCAGAGGAACCCCAAGGCTTGCAAACCGACTGTTGAAACGGGTGCGGGATTTTGCCCAGGTGAAATATGATGGCAGAATTACAAAAGAAGTGGCAGATTTTGCCATGGATCTTCTGGAGGTGGACCGTTATGGACTGGATCAGACGGATCGACTGCTGCTGACCACGATTATTGAGAAATTTTCGGGCGGACCTGTAGGCTTGGATACCCTGGCGGCAGCCATTGGAGAAGACGCAGGAACCATAGAAGATGTCTATGAGCCGTATCTGATCAAGAATGGATTTTTGCTGCGCACTCCAAGAGGAAGAGCTGTCACAGAATTGACGTATCATCATCTGGGGATAAAATAACAGTTGTTTTTCCTGGAAATTCGATTATAATAGACAATAGGAACGAAAGAAAAAGGTGGGAGGAACCAGATGGCAGTGAAAAATACAACCCAGGTGCTGATCGGGGGTAAAATCGTTACTTTAAGCGGTTATGAAAGTGAAGAATACCTGCAGAAGGTCGCCAATTATATGAACAGCAAACTGACAGAGCTGGGACAGATACCCGGCTATAACAGACAGGCACAGGAAACGAGACATACACTTTTAAGCCTGAATATCGCAGACGATTATTTTAAAGCCAAAAGACAGGCTGAGATGTTTGAGGAAGATTTAGAGGCAAAGGATCGTGAAATGTATGATCTGAAGCATGATCTGATCAATGGCCAGGTAGAACTGGATCGTGCCAGAAAAGAGGCAGAAGAACATGCGGAACTGGTTCGAAGTCTTCAGGAAAAGGTGACAGAGTTGGAGAAAGAGCTGGAAGAATTATTAAAATAAACAAAATAAATAATAAGTGGGGTGGGCAGATGTTGTTGCAGCGCCCCATTTCTGTTTTTAATAGAGAATAGTAAAGGAAAAAGAAAAAGTATGAGAACAGAATTACTTGCACCTGCAGGGTCTTATGAAGGGCTGCAGGCGGTTGTAAAGGCCGGGGCAGATGCGGTTTACATAGGAGGCAGGATGTTTGGTGCCAGAGCTTATGCAAAAAATCCGGAGAAGGATGAGATGCTGGAAGCCATTGACTACGCACATCTGCACGGGAAGAAGATTTATCTTACGGTCAATACCCTTCTGAAAAATCAGGAGCTTTTTGGAGAATTGTATGATTTTCTGGCTCCGTACTATGCACAGGGACTTGATGCAGTCATTGTACAGGATTTTGGAGTATTGTCTTTTATCAAAAAAGAATTTCCAGGGCTTCCGATTCATGCCAGTACGCAGATGGCCGTGACCGGACCTCATGGTGCCGGACTGATACAGGAAGCAGGGGCATCCAGGATCGTTACGGCCAGAGAACTTTCTTTGAAAGAAATCAGGGATATCTATGAGCGGACAGGGGCAGAGATAGAAAGTTTTGTCCACGGGGCACTCTGTTACTGTTATTCCGGAATGTGCCTGTTCAGCAGTATGCTGGGGGGAAGGAGCGGCAACCGGGGCAGATGTGCTCAGCCCTGCCGTCTCCCGTACACTGCTTATCAGCAGGGAAAACAGATAAATGGAAAAAATCAGTCTTATCTGTTAAGTCCGAAGGATATGTGTACCATTGAAATTCTCCCGGAACTTTTGCAGGCAGGAGTGTATTCTCTGAAAATTGAAGGACGAATGAAACGCCCGGAATATGCAGCCGGAGTAACGGCGATTTACCGGAAATATTTGGATTTATTTGAAAGACATCCGGAATCCTATCAGATAGAAGCGGAAGATATGCAGGAACTTCTGGATCTGTATCAGAGAGACGGGTTTAACAAAGGATATTATCAGGTTCACAACGGAAAAGAAATGATGGCTGTCCGGAATCAGAAAGAGCAGAATAAGAAACAGAATATTCAAGGGAAAAGAAATGAGGTTCTGTTTGAGAGGCTGAAAAAGCAATATTTAGACGCAAAGCTCCAGGAGAAGATCACGGGAACTCTGGTATTATGTACAGATGCACCGGCTGTGCTGGATCTTGATTTTCAGAATACCCATGTTCAGGTGATGGGGGATATGGTAGAGCCGGCACAACGCCAGCCTCTGACTCAGGATCGTGTAAAAAAACAGATGGAGAAAACAGGGCAGACTCCATTTGCCTTTGAACATTTAGAGGTGATTACAGATGAGGCGGGATTTCTTCCTATGCAGAGTCTAAATGAATTAAGAAGAGCAGGGTTGGAAAAATTGGAAGCTTCTTATTTGTCTCAATACCGGAGGAAACTGCCGGAAAAAGATACAGAATCCTGGACTGAACGAGAAGAGACTTTGGATTCAGAACAGAAATGGTATGTGTCGGTGGAGCAAAAGGAACAATGGGAAGCAGCACTTTCTCAGGAGGAGGTAGATGGCATTTATTGCAGCATCTCAATGTATTCTGTGAAAAATTTTCGGGAAGAAGTGCTGCAGGACATCCAAGTTACCCATCAGGCAGGAAAGGAATATTATCTTACCTTACCCTATGTCCTAAGAGAAGGAAGACTGGATAACCGGATACAGGCAATCCGGGAGGTGGGCAAGAGTGCAGACGGATTTGTGATTCGGAATCTGGAGGAATTAGGGTATTTAAAAAATCTGGGTCTGGAAAGAAAAGCAGTAGGTGATTATTCTCTGTATAGTTTTAATGATCTGAGCCAGAACTTTTTGGAAGATATGGGTCTGCTGAGGACAACCGTTCCATTGGAACTGAATGGAAAAGAAATCCGCAGGAAAGAATGCAGCCGCAGTGAAATGATCGTCTATGGATATTATCCCATGATGATATCTGCTCAATGTGTGAAGAAGACCTGCGGTACCTGTGACCATCAGTCTGGTACGGTACAGCTAAAAGATCGGTACGGAAACTATTTTATGACAAAAAGTTTCTGTGATTTCTGTTATACTGTGATCTATAACAGTGTGCCTACCAGTCTTTGGGAGGAGACGGAGCAGATAAAGTCTGCAGGTGTTCAGGCACTGCGGATGAATTTTACATGGGAGAACCGCAAGGAGTGCAAGAGGCTTTTGGAGTTTTTTGTACAGAAAAAGAAAAATGCGTTTAAAATGCAGGATGCAACAAAAGGCCATTTTAAACGTGGTGTGGAGTAGGTGAAAAAGTGCTTAATATTATTATTGAATTATCAAAATATCTTTTGCTGGTGCTCATTCTTTTGTATACGTTTGAGAGCTTTACGGTGTTTCGTTATGAAGATGATTATGACAAGAGATATATTTTAAGAAAACAGTTATTGTTGATTGTTTTTATGGATTTTACAGCGTTTCTGGTTATTTTCCTGAAAAAGGAAGAGGTAGAGATTATTTATCTGTTTGGTGCATTGCTGCTGTATTTAGTGGCAGTCCAGGTATTATACAGACTTTTTTATAAGAAGTCTTCGATTTTGCTTCTGAACCATATGTGCATGCTGCTGTCCATTGGTTTTATCATGATAACCAGACTGAGTCCTGAGTCGGCAAAACGGCAGTTCCTGATTGTAGCGGCGGCTACGATGATTGCCATGATCATTCCGATCATGATCAAGAAGATGACATTCCTGAAAAAATGGACCTGGTTTTATGCTGTGGCAGGGATAGGGCTTCTGGCAGTTGTTCTGGTTTTTGGCGACCGGGTCAACGGAGCTAAGATTAATATTAACATTGGTTCTTTTGCATTCCAGCCTTCGGAGTTTGTAAAGATTATCTTTGTCTTTTTTGTGGCAAGCAGATTGTATAAGAAAAGTGCACAGTTTAAAGACCATGTGATCACCACAGCCATAGCGGCAGCGTTTGTGCTGATTCTGGTGCTCTCAAGAGATTTGGGAAGTGCCGTGGTGTTTTTTGTTACCTATGTGATCATGCTGTATGTTGCAACAAAAAAGCCGTTTTATCTGTTTGCGGGAGTAGGAGGCGGCTGTGCTGCGGCTGTAGTTGCATATTTTTTATTTTCCCATGTACGTCAGCGTGTGGTAGCATGGAAGAATCCCTTTTCTGTGTATCAGAATGAAGGGTATCAGATTGTTCAGGGGCTGTTTGCCATCGGGACAGGCGGATGGTTCGGCATGGGGCTTTGTCAGGGCTCACCGGAAATGATTCCTTTTGTAAAACAGGACTACATGTTTGCGGCAATCTGTGAAGAGTTGGGAGGATTGTTTGCTATCTGTATGATCTTAATCTGTATGAGCATGTTTCTTCTGGTAGTGAATATTTCCCTTAGAATCAAAAAGAGGTTTTATAAATTGATTGCCCTTGGCCTTGGCACAGAGTATGCCTTTCAGGTATTTCTTACGATTGGAGGGGTAACCAAATTTATTCCAATGACGGGAATCACCCTGCCTCTGGTAAGCTATGGAGGAAGTTCGGTGCTCAGTACGATTATCATGCTGGCGATTATCCAGGGACTTTATATATTAAGAGAAGATGAGGATGAGGAAATTGAAAAGCAAAGATAAAAAAAGAAAAAAATCAAAACGGCCGGTAAACAGAGAGTATACCATTGTCAGTTACTTCTTTGTATTGATTTTCCTCTCTCTGGCCGGTTATATGGTGTATTTTAATGCAGTGGAGCGGGAGGATGTGATCAGCAGCCCCTATAATACCAGGCAGAACCAGTTTCAGGAGCGTATTTTGAGAGGAAGTATTCTCTCGTCAGACGGTCAGGTTCTGGCACGGACTGATACTGACGGGGAAGGCAATGAGACAAGAGTCTATCCTTTTGCTAATATGTATGCTCATGTTGTTGGTTATGATACCAAGGGAAAAAGCGGTATGGAATCCCTGGCAAATTTTTCCCTGATGACTTCTCACAATGATTATATTGATCAGGTGAAGAATGAGATCATGGAATATAAAAATCCGGGGGATAATGTAGTGCTGACTCTGAATCATACACTGCAGCAGGTGGCATATAATGCCCTTGGTTCCTACCAGGGGGCTGTGGTTGTTTTAAATCCGAAGACCGGTGCTGTTCTGGCATCTGTGAGCAAGCCGGATTTTAATCCCAATACGGTGGACAGTGACTGGGATATACTGGTCAGTGATTCCGCAAACAGCAGCCTTTTAAACAGGGCAACCCAAGGTGCCTATCCCCCCGGTTCAATCTTCAAGGTTGTAGATGCTCTGGCATATCTGCGGGAGCATGGAACCATCGACGGATTCCAATATACCTGTAATGGAAAAATCACGGTAGACGGACATACGATTCCATGTTTTGGAGGGGAAGTTCATGGTACAGAAGACTTTACCACAGCTTTTGCAGAATCCTGTAATACAGCCTTTACCCAGATGGGACTGGATCTTGGGAAAGATGCCCTGACATCTGCGGCAGAGAGCCTGCTGTTTAACTCAAAGCTTCCGATTGCTCTGGATTATAATAAGAGTAAATTTGATCTGGGAGAAAATCCGGGAAGACCTTTGCTGATGCAGACATCCATCGGACAGGGAAACACGCTGGTATCGCCCATGCATATGGCTTTGATCACCAGTGCTGTGGCCAATAACGGAAAACTGATGGAGCCGTATTATATTGATCATGTAGAAACTGTAAGCGGAAAAACCGTTGAAACTACAAAACCGAAGGTGTACAAAGAATTAATGACAGAAAGTGAAGCACAGGTGCTGAAAAATCTGATGGCAGAAGTGGTTTCCAGAGGAACCGGAACACAGTTGTCGGGTGAAACCTATTCTGCAGCAGGAAAGACTGGCTCTGCGGAATATTACGGAAGTGACGGAAGCATCAAGACACATTCCTGGTTCATTGGTTTTTCTAATATAGAAAATCCGGATCTGGCAGTTGCGGTAATTGCAGAAGGAGCAGGTACGGGAAGCAGAGTAGCTGTTCCGGTGGCTCATGAGATTTTTAATGCTTATTACTACGGTGGAATGTAAAAAGTAGGTTTTTTGCTCTGGGAAGTTGTCAATTTTGTTGCACCTGCATGAAAAAAGAGGTATACTACCAATAAGAAACACAACGCAGGCACCATTCGGTGTCGTAAGCAGGAGGATGTGCAATATGATTGAAGCAACAAGCTGTGGCGGGGTGGTAATATACCGAGGGAAAATACTGACTTTGTACAAGTCCTATAAACATAAGTATGAGGGCTGGGTGCTTCCCAAAGGAACGGTGGAAACAGGCGAGGATTACAAGGACACCGCCTTGCGTGAAGTGAAAGAGGAAGCAGGAGTGACCGCAAATATTATCAAATATGTGGGGAAAAGCCAGTATAGTTTTTGCGTACCGGAAGATACTGTAGAAAAGGATGTTTACTGGTATTTGATGTCTGCAAACAGCTATTACAGCAAACCGCAGAGAGAAGAATACTTTGTAGATTCCGGCTTTTACAAATTCCATGAAGCTTACCATCTTTTACGTTTTTCAAATGAAAAGCAGATTTTGGAAAAGGCTTACAACGAATACCTGGATTTGAAAAAAGCAAATCTTTGGGGCAATCGAAAGTACTTTTAGGAGAAGGGGCTGGAGTTTCCGGCCTCTTTTTGCATCAGGAATGCAGGACAGGGTCTTACATGAAGGGAGGAAAACAGGGATGCTGGAACAGATTGATTTGACGAAAAAAATGACAAAAGAAGTGTATCAGGAGCAGATGGAACACATGGAAGCCCAGCTTGCGGTGCTTCAAAGAGAGTGTAAAGCCATGGGAATTCCCGTGATCATAGTGTTTGAAGGGTTGGATGCATCAGGAAAAGGCGTGCAGATCAATAAATTGATTCATCCTCTGGATCCAAGGGGATTTGAGGTTTTTGCTATCAAAGAAGAAACAGAGGAAGAACAGATGCATCCGTTTCTCTGGAGGTTCTGGACAAAAACACCGGAGCGTGGCAGAATTGCTATTTTTGATACGAGCTGGTACAGAAAAGTATCTGTGGAACGGTTTGAGAAAAAGCTGTCAAAAGAGGAACTGAACTATGCATATCAGGAGATCAGTACCTTTGAGCGTGCTCTGGCAGATGACGGAAATGTCATTATTAAATTTTTCCTTCATATCAGCCAAAAAGAGCAGAAGAAGCGTTTCGAAAAAATGCTCCAGTCCAAAGAAACCGCATGGAAGGTCAGCAAGCAGGATGCCAAGAGAAATAAAGAATATGACCGTTACAAAGAAATCTGTGAAGAGATGCTGGAGCGTACAGAGACAGAATATGCTCCCTGGATGATTATTGAAGCAGAAGACCGACGATTTGCCACCGCAAAAATCTTTTCTGAAGTAATCCGTCGCTTACAGGAACAGATTCAGGAGGTAAAGGATAAAAAGAGCCGGAAAACAGAAGTGCCGGGAACAGAACAAAAAAGAATGGAATCCTCTGTGCTTAGTAAGGCGGATCTGACACTGGCTTATACCGAGAAAGAATATAAAGCAAAATTAAAAGCTCTGCAGGATGAATTAGAACTGCTGCACAGTGAATTGTACCGAAGAAGAATTCCGGTGGTTCTTGGATTTGAAGGATGGGATGCAGGAGGAAAAGGCGGAGCTATTAAACGTCTTACGGATGCCATGGATCCCAGGGGCTATTTGGTCAGTCCTACAGCAGCACCTTCGGCTGTGGAGAAAAGTCATCATTATTTATGGCGGTTTTGGAAAGCTATGCCAAAAGCAGGCCATGTGACCATCTTTGACAGGACCTGGTATGGACGGGTTATGGTAGAGCGTATTGAAGGATTCTGTACAAAAGAAGAATGGCAAAGGGCATATCGGGAAATCAATGATATGGAAGCACATCTGGCTCATTCCGGTGCCATTGTGTTGAAATTCTGGATGCAGATTGATAAAGAGGAGCAGGAACGCAGGTTTAAAGAGAGGATGGAAAATCCTCTGAAGCAGTGGAAGATCACAGAGGAAGACTGGAGAAACCGGGAAAAATGGGATTTATATGAGGAAGCGGTCAATGAGATGATCATCCGTACCTCCACTTCCTATGCCCCCTGGATCATTGTAGAAGGAAATAATAAATATTATGCCAGGGTGAAGGTCCTGGAGACGGTGGTAAATGCCATTGAAGAAAGGCTGAAATAAATGTTATGCTAAATTGGTATAAAAGGCTGTATGTTGGCGATAATGCAAAAAAGAAGAAAAAACAGTTAATCAGGAAAATTAATATCGGTGCAGGGGTCCTGGATGTTTATCTGGTCACTCTGGCACAAAATCCGGAAAATCAGTTGGAAATTTTTTCCGCAAATGAATTAAAACAAAAAGCCAGAAGACGCACCTGCCCCATGATCGTGGGGCTGTGCTGCGGGTACGAGGAAGCTGTGGAGCTGGTGAAGACACTGGTTGAGAAAACATATGAAGAAACCGGAACAGCTAAGGTAAGAGAATGGCTGGAAAATCAAATCAGAGAGGAAAACAGCAGGTGAGAACATGATACTATTACATATTTTATTAGGCATATTGAAGGTTGTGGGAATCCTGCTGCTGATTCTTGTGGGGCTTGTTCTTCTGGGAATCCTGCTCTTGCTTTTTTGCCCAGTGGTATATGAAGGCGAGGCTTATAAGGATGCATCTGCCTATGGGGGATATCTGAAGATTTCCTGGCTGTTTCATATCTTATCTTTCCGGATGTTTTTCGGAAATCAGGAGCAGGGAAATGGGTATTCTGTTAAGATTTTCGGGATTCCCATGGAAAAAGTCGGAAAGCTTCTGAAAGGCAAAAAGAAGGAAAAGAAACCAACAGGGAGCCAGGAACTCTCTGCAATGGAAGTCTATCAACAGAAAGATCAACAGAAAGAACCAGAAAAAGAGACAAAAGCATTTGCAGAAGAGCCTGTAGGAAAATCGGCAGAGGAGTCCGAAGAGGAATCCCTGACAGAAAAGTTTTCTGCCTTTTTTCGGGGAATCCGGCAGTTTCTTGAAAAAATCCCCGGAATTCCCGGGAAAATCCTGGAATTTTTTCGGAAAATCTGGTTAACAGGAAAGAAGATTTGTGATAAGATAGAAAAAATAAGGAATATCCTGGAATCGGAACGCTTTGCAAGATTAAAAACGCTTTTTTTGTATCATGGAAAGAGGACAGTTTTGCATGTACGACCCAGAAAAGTGCGGGGATATCTTAAAATAGGAACAGAAGATCCGTGTATCACAGGTGAGCTTTTAGCTGTGGCGGGCATATTTTTTCCTGTTTATGGAGAGCATATTACAATAGAACCTTATTTTGAGAAAAACATCTTAGAAGGAACTATTTTTCTAAAAGGAAGAATCTACGGTGGCTTTTTTGTGCATCTGGCAATTAAGCTGTTTCTGGATTCAGATGTTCGATTTATGATAAAAAAGATAAAACAAGGTTAAGTTAAGGAGGAACCAGATATGGCTTCAGAAAACAATTTTCAGTCTACAGTAGAATCTTTGTTTAAAGGGATGGATAGCTTTATTACGACAAAAACAGTAGTAGGAGATGCCATTACCGTGGGCGATACGATACTTCTTCCCCTGGTGGATGTATCCTTTGGAGTAGGTGCAGGTGCTTTTTCAGGAGAAAAGAAAAATAACGGGGGCGGCGGTATGGGAGGAAAAATCTCCCCAAGTGCAGTGCTTGTGATTTCTAACGGTGTAACAAAACTGGTAAATATCCGCAATCAGGATGGACTTACCAAAATCCTGGATATGGTACCGGATTTTCTGAATAAGATTTCAGAAGGGAAAAAGGATCCTGAAGTGATTGTCAGTGAAGAAAAAAAACAAACAGAAGAAGCATAAGAAGAAACTGCCGCAGGTTTATCTGCGGTGGTTTTTTGCATATAATAGACTAAGCAGAGAGAAAGGAAAGGAGAAACAGAATATGAGCCGTGTGTGCGGTCTGTTTTTGTTTGGCGTGGGGATAGGTCTTGTCATAGCCCTGATTTTCCCTAAAACTTTTTTTATGGTGATTATGGCTGCTCTGTGTCTCCTGGCAGGCTATAACCTGTTTTGCGGCTGTTGATAGTAAAGGAATAAAATACTCAAACTTCTCACACCGTTTGGCATGCTGCACCTTGAAAAATCAATACTTTCACCAAAAAAATAGGCCGAATTTTGTAATTCCTCGTTTCAACCTACTTTTTTGTAGCTCAAATAGGTTGGATTGCATATTTTTCTCATACAAGCCTACTTTTATCTGGCCCCAATAGGCTAAATTCCCAAATTTCTTTTTTCAGCCTATTTTTTCTCGTAAAATATAGGTTGTATTTACAGAATCTTGCTCAGCAGCCTATTTGTCTCCAAAATAAGTAGGTCTAATTTCAGAATTTATTAAAACCCACTTATTTATGCATGAAAAAGGTAGGCTAAAAATGACAAAACAAACTTTTTAACTGAAAAAGCATTGGAACAGGGTTTCGTCCGCTGCCAAAATGTTATTTTATGAGTTGAAATATTGATTTTTCAAGATATGAGTCCAATTTTGGGTATGGGAAGTTTGAATAAAATAGAAGAACAGAGAAAAACAGACCCTGTCCAAAGGACAAGGCCTGTTGATGTGTCAATCAGTAATTAAGCTCTTTCAACTTTACCACTTCTTAAGCAGGAAGTACAAACATACATTTTCTTTGCGTTTCCGTCTTCTGTTTTAACTTTTACAGATTTGATGTTGGATTTCCACATTTTGTTTGATCTTCTATGAGAATGGCTCACATTGTTTCCGAAATGAGCACCTTTTTCACAAATTGCGCACTTTGCCATGGTAACACCTCCTTAAGTTTATAATAAGTCCGTGTAACAAACTCACAACACTGCTTATTTTAGCAGATGAACTTTATTTTTGCAAGTAAAATTATAAAAAAATTAAATTATTATTTCGTTTTTGGAAAAGATATGTTAGAATAGATAAAAAAGTATGGAGGTATCCGTGCATGAATGGATTTGTTGATACAGGATTAGGAAAGATTACAATTGATACAGATGTCATTGCTACTTACGCAGGAAGTGTAGCTGTTGAATGTTTTGGAATCGTAGGAATGGCGGCTGTGAGTATGAAAGACGGGCTGGTAAAATTATTAAAGAGAGACAGCCTGAAACATGGAATCAATGTTCTCATTATAGACAATAAGGTAACTTTGGAATTTCATGTGATTGTAGCGTATGGTGTGAGCATCTCTGCTGTTTCAGATAATCTGATCAGCAATGTGAAATACAAAGTAGAAGAGTTCACAGGGCTTACAATTGAAAAAATCAATATCCTTGTAGAAGGTGTAAGAGTTATCGACTAAACCATAAGATAAAATAATTAGTTGGATTTTAAGGAGGAAACATGTTTTGAATACCAATACCGTTGATGCGAAAATGCTTAGCCGGATGTTCCTTTCCGGGGCTAAGAATCTGGAGGCAAAGAAAGAGTGGATTAATGAATTAAATGTATTTCCTGTCCCGGACGGAGATACAGGAACCAATATGACACTGACAATCATGTCAGCAGCATCTGAAGTCAGTGCATTGGAAAATCCTACCATGAAAACTCTGGCAAAAGCAATTTCTTCCGGTTCTTTGAGAGGTGCAAGAGGTAACTCAGGTGTTATTCTTTCACAGCTTTTAAGAGGTTTCACCAAGGTGATCGAGAAGTCAGAGACTGTTGATGCAGTGATTTTTGCGAGAGCTTTTGAAAAGGGTGTGGAGACTGCTTATAAAGCAGTTATGAAGCCAAAAGAAGGTACCATTCTCACAGTCGCAAAGGGAGCGGCAGTGAAGGCTATGGAATTGGCAGAAGATGCTGAAAGCCTGGAAACCTTTTTCGCTGATGTGATTGCAGAGGCGGAAGCAGTGCTTGCGAAAACCCCGGAGATGCTTCCGGTGTTAAAAGAAGCCGGTGTGGTGGATTCTGGCGGACAGGGGCTGCTGGAAGTCTTGAAGGGAGCATACGATGGCTTCCTGGGCAAAGAAATTGATTTGACTTTTGAAAAACCAAAGTCAAGTATTTCGGTAAAACCGGTTTCAGCAGAGGAAAGCGATATCAAATTTGGATATTGTACAGAGTTTATTATCATGCTGGAAAAAGCATTTCCGGAAAGTGAAGAGAAAGCCTTCAAAGAGTATCTGATGTCCATCGGTGATTCGCTGGTAGTAGTGGCAGACGATGAAATCGTAAAAGTCCATGTACATACCAACGATCCTGGACAGGCAATCCAGAAGGCATTGACGTATGGACAGTTATCTAATATGAAGATTGACAATATGCGGTTAGAGCATCATGAGAAGGTGATCAAAGAAGCTGAGAAAATGGCAGCCCAGCAGGCAGCAGAAGAACCGGCCAAGGAAGTAGGATTTATTTCTGTTTCTGTAGGTGAGGGAATGGGAGAGATTTTCCGTGAACTGGGTGCTGATTATCTGATCGAGGGCGGCCAGACTATGAATCCAAGTACAGAAGATGTGCTTCAGGCAATCTCTCATGTAAATGCCAAGACGGTTTTCATCTTCCCAAATAATAAAAACATTATTCTTGCTGCAAATCAGGCAAGAGATCTGACAGAAGATAAAAACATCGTGGTAATTCCTACCAAGACGATTCCACAGGGAATTACAGCATTGATTTCCTATGTTCCGGATAAGACCGTAGAACAGAACACAGAAGAAATGATGGAAGCAATGGGAAATGTCAAGACCGGTCAGATCACATATGCAGTAAGAGATACCAGAATCGATGATAAAGAAATCCGACAGGGAGATATTATGGGCATTGGTGACCATGGTATTCTGGCAGTAGGAAAAGAAATCGAAGATACTGCTGTGGCAACCGTGCAGGAAATGGCAGACGAAGATTCTGAGATCATCAGTGTTTATTATGGTGCAGATGTGACAGCAGAAGATGCAGAACAGCTTGCAGAACGTCTGGAAGAATTGTATCCTGATTTCGATGTGGAATTAAACGAAGGCGGACAGCCAATCTATTATTACGTTGTTTCTGTAGAATAAAAAAAGGGACTGTGGCACGAAGGGGCTGACCTGGGATGCACAGTCCTTGTTTTTAATTTATAGGAAATTCCGAGTTTTGGAAACACAAAAAAAGAACAGGAGTT